>JBMOPD010000089.1:0-25399 GCA_049323615.1 Bacillota bacterium
ACAGGTTCCCACACTATTCTCTCATAGCGCTTTTAGTTTGTCCAGCAGGGGATTGCGAAAAAGTTTTTTCGGGTTTCTTCTTACCCTCAAGCTCATCAAAGGAATTTTATGTTATGCGTCAGTTCTGACGCAGGAAATCATTTGATCCCCCTTTCAAACTAATTGGATATTCCCTTCTGCCTCCAGTAAGAGGCAAATTCACCTGCCACCTGTTCAATTTCTTCCGGCTTCTTCAGCGCAGCCAGCCAGCGGCCGGGGATATTACCGTAGCCGTAATAGATACCCGCCAGACCGCCGGTAATACAGCCCGCCGTGTCGGTGTCCTCCCCCCTGTTCACCACATCCAGCAGCGCATCCTCAAAACTGTCGGTCCAAAGGAAGGCCTGCACCGATGCCGCCAGTGTATCCAAAGCGTTCCCCCGGGGGGTGGCGGCCGGTGATCCATCCTGAATGAACCTTATTATATGCCAGAAAAACTTGGAGGGAACAATATTCATTTCCCTGCAGAAGCTGTCAGTAAGATCAAGAGTCCGGCTGACCATCTGCCGCCTGGAGCCGCCGCCGGCAGCCAGGCGGGCCAAAATATTGTAAAAGATGCAGCAGGTGGCGCCGTCGTGGCTGTAGTGGGTCATCATGCAGATCTCGGCCGACCATTTGGCTATCTTCTGCATGTCGTTCCAGTACCCCAGGGTCACCGGCAGGGTGCGCATCAGCCCGCCGTTGCTGTCCATCTTGTTGAGGGTCAGGGCGGTCATACGGGACGCTTCTTTCCAGTTGCCTGTTTTCATGTAATTATTAAGGGACTCTTTGGTGGTCTTGCCGATATCCTTTGGCCCGGACCGGTACCAGCGGATAAAATTGTGCCCGATTTCCTCCAGCGGGTACGCGGGGTTGGCTAAGATTCCCCTGGCCACATCAAGGATCATGCTGGTATCGTCGGTCCACTCACCCGGTTCCAGATTCAGCCAGCCTCCCCCCACCATTTCTCTCAGCATTCCATATTTATCCCTGATCTCGGCAGCAGTAAGCATTTCCACCGGTCCGCCCAGGGCATCACCTACGGCTGCCCCGAAGAATGCTCCCCTTATAAGATTTTCCAACCCCAACACCTCTTTACCCAGTAGTTATTTTTTATGGTCGAATGTTGAAACATAAAGATACTTGTAGGCTTGCTGGTAAAAAAGAACCTTGCGGATAAACTGACGCGTTTCCGGGAATGGAATCCGGTCTATGCTGCTCTGTTCCCCGGTCCAATTCTGCCCCAGCCACTTGTTGACGTTACCCCGGCCGGCGTTATAGGCCGCCAGCATCAGGACAGTATCACCGTTATATTCTCTGTACAGTTCGGAAATATACCACGCGCCTATTTTTATGTTATACTCCGGATTGAACAGCAAATCCGGGTCGTAGCCCTCCAGGCCCCTTTTGCCGGCCACCCACTTGCCTGTTTCCGGCATAATCTGCATCAGGCCCCGGGCCCCCTTGGGCGAAACCGCCCGGGGATTGAAATTGCTTTCGGTTTTAACGATAGCCGCCAACAGGTAGCCGTCCAGTCCCGCGCCCGCCGCCTCTTTGAAAATTACCTGGCGGTAGGAAATGGGGAGGAGAAAACGGCCGATATTTCCGGCATTAATAAAAAGAAGGATTAGCAGTAATACTATTATGATCCTACCGGCTTTAAAGCTTCTTCTGCGTTTAGAGGGCAAAAAAATCACTCCGTGGCATTGGCCGTTATTTCGCGCCAGATGGCGTCAACCTGCCGGATTGTTTGAACAACGGCACCGCTGTTGTCTATTACCCTGTCGGCGTATTTGCACTTCTCCTCCTGGGGCATCTGGGCGTTTATGCGCTTTACGACTTCCTCTTCCGACAGTCCGCTCCTGGCCATGACCCTTTTCACCTGGGCATTGCGGTCCACTGTAACCACCCAGATTTCATCCATCATCCGGTGCATGCCGGATTCAATCAGGAGAGGCACCTCCACCACCAGAACCGGGGCGCTTCCACGGCCCTCCCGGTAATCCGAAATCCGTTCGGCCACCACCCTTTTGACCTCCGGGTGGACAATGGCTTCAAGCCTGACACGCGCCTCCGGGTTTGCAAAGACGATGGCAGCCATCCTGGCCCGGTCCAGTTCACCTTTTTCGTCAATTATCCCGGCGCCGAACTCCCTGACTATCCTTTCCAGCCCCGGGGTCCCGGGGGCCACCACATACCTGGCCACCCGGTCGGTATCGATGACTTCCGCCCCCAGCTCCGCAAGGCGGCCTGAAACAGTGCTTTTTCCGCTGCCGATATTTCCGGTAAGACCTATTATCATAAATAAACATCTCCAACTGTCAAATTCGTTGTCCGGTTCCCTGATCCCTTCAATCAGGTTTTTATTGTATGTGTTCAAAAACTCATGTAAAGTTATATTAGGACAAGGCAATAATTATGAAATAATTTTCAATCTCGGCCAGGATCCAAAATCATTTGGGAGGGTGTTACTTTGATCAGCCTGAGTAAAACGATATTCAGTGTACCCCCGCAAATACGCCAGAGATTGTTTTCCGGAGAGTACAAAAGGACGGGAGGGGTAATAAGGAACGCTGATTCGGGAAACATTGCCTACCTGTTGGTAAACAGGCTGGACGAAGAAAAAGTAGGTTCCAGCATCAGTATTTCCATCCCGGAAATAATGGACAGCACCCTGAGATATCTCACCGCCGGGCAAATGAGAAAACAGCTGGAACACGTTGAAAGGGAACTGGACACCCAGAACATACAGATTAAACCGGAAGACCTGTCCTTGATTAACGATACCATCGACCTCATCCACATGAAGGACATTTCAGCCCGACAGCTGAGGGAAACCACCGGCAAAATGCTGGATCTTTACAACAGGTACCGGGATATATTTTTAAAATACCTGAAGGACCTGGACAGGCTAAAAGATCTGCAAAGTTTTCCGTTTATCAAGATACTCCTCCTGATAGCGGTGGACACAGCAAAGCTCTGCATGCAGTCCAAAGGCTATGTGGAAGCCGGGGAGTGGATCCGCAAGGTCTACGGCGACATCATCGAGGCCATGAAAGCATACTGCATCTTAAACAGCAGAACAGACGCCGACCACGCCCATTATATGAAAATTTCCAGGTACCTCCCCAAGGAGTTTATCAGCGAGCTGAAGGAAGTTATCACCAGCCCTCCCGACAAGCCTAAATACAAGTTTCCACCCATGGAAGTAATTTATCTGTGGAACTGCCTGGAATACCTGGAAGGATACCTTTTGGAACTGGAGCACATGGCGTGACTTATATGCCTTTCCTTAATTATATTACAGGGGCTGTTGATACTCCATCAACAGCCCCTTTTGCCTGTTTGTCCATAGCGGGTATTTAAATCGTTCCGGGAAAAGTTGTGAAGATCCATCACGTACCCGGTGGCCCGGTCGGTCCTGTCAAGGGATTATAAATCAATACCCCCGCAGTTCCTCCATGTCCATGGTTTTGGCCACCTGCCCACCCCTGATGGCCTCCTCGTACCTGCTTCGATCCAGTTCCTCCCCCAGCAGAAAGGACGTATCGACCCCGCAGGTGTCCGCCAGCAGGGCAAGTGAGTCCCAGTCGGGGTAAAACTCTCCCCTTTCCAGTTTTTTCACCCACTTGACGGTCTCCCCTATTTTTGCGGCCAGCATCTTCTGAGTGAACTCCCTGCCGCTCCTCCTGCCACGCACGGCCCTTGCCTCACGCACCCTGGCGCCCAGCGTTTTCAGGTCGTTCATCCATTCCATGCCCCCAGTCATGTTTTAGTTCAGTCAAAACCGTTTCCAATAGCTTTCCTCAAAAATGAAGCAAATATGAAAGCTTCCATTGTCTCTTGTATTCCTCTACCGTTTATCCATCCCGTCCTCAATTTTCTCCCATACCCTGCTGTTTTTGAACAGATCGAACAGGTCCGCATCCAGCTTGCCGTCCTTGACCATAAACTCCAGAATGCGCAGGGCTTCTTCCACCGGTACGGCCTTCTTGTAAGGGCGGTCGGCGGCGGTGAGGGCGTCGTACACATCCACCAGGGCCAGTATCCTGGCCTCCAGCGGTATCCGGTCACCGGCCAGACCCGCCGGGTAACCCTTGCCGTCCAGATATTCGTGGTGCATGGCGGAAAAAACAGGCACCAGGGCATATTTCCTGATGAAGGGTATCTTTTCAAGCATCCTGGCCGTGATGGCCACGTGCTCCTCCATCACCCGGCGCTCGTCGTCGGTAAGGGTTCCCTTCCTGACGGTCAGTGCCTTTAATTCCTCCGGGGTTAATAAAGGCTGTTCCCGGCCGTCTATGTCCCGGTATTTAATAGAAGCAATTTCGGCCAGCCGGCCGGCCAGTTCGTCATCGATAAATGTGGCCGGATTGTTGCATTTCACCACCAGTTCCCGGGCCCTGAGAATATCCTCCAACTGCTCCCGGTAACCGGCCTCCGCCTCTGCCAATTCAGAGAAGGCCCCATTCTCCAAAAGACGCGACTTTTTCCGGTAGAGTTCGGCCGTCCTGGCCTGATAGGCGTAATCAAATCTCTGCAGTACCAGGTCAAGCCTGCTTTCCAGCCGGGTGGCCTTGTTCATCACCTCAAGGGGCGTGGCCACCTTTCCTATGTCGTGCAGCCACCCGGCCATTACCAGCTGCTGCAGCCTTTCATCACTAAATTTTTTATCTTGCCATATCTCCAGGCCGGATTGGTTGACGGCCCGGGCCAGCTGGCCGGCCAGCAAGGCCACCCTCCTGGAGTGGTTTGCGTTGTATGGCGTGCGGGCATCAATGGCGGTGGTAATCATCTGGACGAAGGAATGGAAGAGCTGCTCGATGTCGTTTACCAGCTTGGCGTTGGTGATGGCTATGGCGGCCTGGGAGGCCAGGGATTCGATCACTTTCTGGTAGTGGGGGGCAAAGGGCACCACCGTCCTGTTGCCGGCGTCCATGGAGTTTATCAGCTGCAGCACCCCGATGATCTCCGATTCGTGGTTTTCCATGGGCACCACCAGCATGGATCTGGTCCGGTAGCCGGTGATTTTGTCATACTGGCGGGGCCCGGAAAAATCAAAGCCCTCAGCGTTGTAGACATCCGTAATATTTACCGACTTCCGGGTCAGGGCCACGTAAGCCGAGACATTTTCCTTAACCAGCTTGACCGGCGGGATGTTGATGGTCTCACCTTGGCCGCCCTGATAGGTGTTCATGGTCCTGTTTTGCAGTATTTTAAAGACCAGCCTGTCCTGCTCGCACAGGTACAGGGTGCCGGCATCGGCATTGGTGATTCTGCGGGCTTCGGTAAGGATCATCTCCAGCAGCCGGTTGTGGTCTTTTTCGGCAGACAGGGCAATCCCGATGTTGAGAAGATTTTCCATAAGACTGAAGGGGTTTGAGGTCCCGGTTTGAGAAATGTTCAATAATATCACCAGCTTAAAAAAATATGGCAAAAATGTTTTTGACAAAAAATGCTAAAATCCTGTCTCAGACCGTCAAAAAAATAACCGGCTCCCCACCGGCTGGCTGTTAATCAGTCTCAATCGGGTTAACCGGCTTATTCTGCAAATCTTTTTCAAAAGGAGCTACCTTTCCCCCACTATTCTCTTGCCCGCCGACCAGTCCAGCCATTCCTGGGAATAGCACACCGGGCAGGGGGCTAAGTGGCTCTTTATTCTATCCCATTCCTGGGTAAAAACCTTTATTTCCCCGCTATCATTGCAGCGCTGGCAGGAAGCCGCCTCCTCCACCGCCGGAAACAGCGCCTGGGTGTTGCTGACCAGTTCCATCTTTATATTTTCAATTTTTGCCTTCTTGTGGCCCGGCATTTTATTTTTCCCCCCGATTTTTTTGAAGACGTTGCCACAGGAAAGACAGCGCACGTTTATCTTGGCTACACTGCCAATCATTGTACAGCCGCAGGACCAGATTTCCAGATTGTCGCCGGACCTGTCCAAAGCCCTGTCGGATTTAACTTCAGCGCCGGTAAGCATCTCTATCACACCCCGCTTACATTATATCGGACATACTATATATAGACATAATAACATGAATAAGACCATAATAATAGTAATTTCGATCCAAAAACCAACATTTTTTTGGCAGTTTTTTCTTAAGCCGGCCCCACCGGCCTGCTTAAATATTTAAGGGCCGGGATGCAACACACCCGGCCCTGCAGTTAAGAACTTTTCTATTTATTGAATAAAAGCCCTGCTGAAAAAAGGATAACAACTGTTAACGAAGAACTGATTTTAATTATTTAAGACATATGAAGGGGGATAAACTGATGCCGGATACACCCAAAGGATAGACAGGATCGGGATCGATGAATTCAAGAAGGCTGTACTGCTATAAAAACTTGGTCATATGGTGAAGGTTTTTGTGAAATATTATCGAATTTCTCAGGAAATGTTATGAACCAGCTGCCAAAAGGAGGTGCCGTCTACAGATGGAATGCAAAAGCACCCGGGCCAAGAAATGCGCTTTTTTAGGGGGACCCGGAACAGGTAAAACCACTTTAATCAAGCAACTGGATGTTGATTACAGCATGGCCGGGTATATTTCCTCCATCTGCCCGGACTTTGCCCGCACATATATTATCCGCTACGGCCCCCCCGAGACTATTTTTGAACAGTTCCTCCTTTATGAAGGCCAGAAGCAGCAGGAAGAAGAACTGTCATACTGTGACATCATCTTCTGCGATAACGCCACCATACTGAGCTATGTTTACGGCCTGATGCTGTGTGATTTCAAGAATCCCCAGCAGGTATACGCCCTGATGAAGCTTTACGAGTGGGCCATGAAAGATATTTCAGGCTATGAGCTGTTTTATGTGCCCAGGGAATTTGCCCTTCATCCGGACGGGGTGATCTACCAGAACGAGGAAATGGCCGCCCAGGTGGACCAGAAGATTAAAAATTTCCTGGATATAATGAATGTCCCTTATACTATAGTAAAAGGGGACATGGACACCAGGATAAAAATTGTCAAGGATACAATAGGATTTGTGCCGAAAAGGGAGTGCAAATTCACCCCCCAGGAGGAGAAATAAGCTCACCGGCTGGTAGAACCGGTCAGAATCCGGAATCCAGACCTCCATGCCGCAATAGAGATATTGATCACATCAAAAAGCGTGCCGGATAACACCCCCGCTGAAAAAATTATTTTTACAAAATGTAGTGAAAAACTTATTGTTATTTTTCACAAGCGTTAGTATAATATTTCTCAAAGACCATGGTGACAAACGTACCGCACTGTTCCGGCGGCCGGAGAGGCACAGACGGCGCCTCCCCGGTGCCAGAAAACCGGGCTTGACAGAAAAATTTTTCACCGTGGGCCTGGTATTACCGGTAAAAAAGTCACCCGACAAAGTTATCAGGGAAGGTGGTGACAAAATACCACCGGGGAAGGGAGGTCATGTTTTTGTTTTTTAGAGTGGTTAATGCCAGATACAAGGAGAGAGAATATACATACCTGAAACTTTTGGAAAGCCACAGACACGGTGACAAAATAAAGCACAAGCAAGTGGTTAATCTCTCAAACATTAACCACTTGCCGGCGGACAGAATAAAGCCTCTTTTTGACGACCTGAACAGAACCCTCGCCGTTTTCAGAGATATATCCGAATCAGCGCCTCCTTCTTGCAGGTATCTTAAAACATCCTACCTGCTGGCCCTGGAGAACGCCTTTAACGTGTCACAACATTACCAGGACCAGGATTTAAAGGAAATAATTCTCCTGGACCAAAAGAGAAAATATAATTACCTGCATGACAACATACTATTCGAATTAGTTTCTAAAAAAGCTCTTGAATACGGGATTTCTTCAGATTTATTCTGCTGGGTGGAAAACATAACCGGTTGTCTGGTCTGTTTTCTAATGGACAGCACCGGTTTTCCCCTGAAATTTATTGTGCTAGATGAGCAAAGGGAGGAGGAAATAACCAATACTCTCGGCCTCATAATTAAAGACCGGCAACCGGGATTTTTTTTAGCCACGGCATGTGAAAGATTATACAACTCTTTCCAGCTGCTGGAATTGATGGAAAAGGAGAAAAGTTATATTGTAAAAGAAATTTTTTTGGTCAAGCAACTGACCAACTGGCCCGGAAGACCTGATGTGATCATGGAAAAAATTTTGCTGTGCGGGTCAGCGTCTGAACAGAAGGATGAAAAGATCAGCGGTGCACTGCTGGCGGTTATCAGTTTAAAAGACCACATTGCCTATGTCAACAGCAGAGTCGATATAATTACCGGAGGACCTCTGTCTGCCCGGGACCTTGCCTGTACATACTTCATTTCTTTATTCTTTAAGAAAATGTTCGACGTGGTAATGGTCAGGCACGCATTTAGCAAAAAAGGTCCCGCCCGGTATTTAAGAGAGGAGTTGTAAACCGTGACGCTGGATAAAAAGAATGTTTTTTTTCTGCTCCTGGGACTTGGACTGCTGCTATTATTCCATTTCCTGCCGCCGTTCAGCCCGGCCGTTGACCCGGGCGGAAAAAGTTTCGCCCTGTCCGCGGCGGGAAAATCTGCCATCGGGCTTTTCCTCCTGGCCGGTGTATGGTGGGTCTTTGAGGTTATACCCATCGGCGTCACCAGTATAGCCATCGGCATCTTGCAGCCCCTGTTCCTGATCAGGCCGGCCAAGGAGGCCATGAGGGACTTTATGGACCCCACGGTGCTGTTTATTTTCGGGTCCCTGCTGGTGGGCCTGACCTTCACCAAGGTGGGGCTGACCAAGCGGCTGGCCTATAAAATGCTGCTGGTGGTAGGGGAAAACACCAGTAAAATCCTGCTGGGATGCTTTGTAGTCACCGCCCTGCTCACTCACATCATGGCCCACACGGCGGTGGCCGCCACCGTGATACCCATCTTTCTGACCATACTGGCCCTGTACAACGAGGGTGAGGGGAGCATAAGCAGGCCAACCAAGTTCGGCAAGGCGCTGTTCATCGGCATGGCCTATACCGCCGGGGCCGGCAGCATCTGCACGCTCCTGGGCGGGGCCCGCAACCCCGCGGCAGTAGGATTTTTTAAGGAATTTACCGGCGTGGACATATCCTTCCTCGATTTCTCTTTCCATCTTGCGCCCCTGGGCTGGGCAATGGTAATATTGTTATGGCTGATGCTCCTGATCATATTTAAACCCGAAAAGAAGTCCATTCCCGGGCTCAAGGAGAGGGCGGCGGACCTCTACAGGCAGCTGGGTCCCATGACCAAGGAGGAAATATTCGTGGTGCTGGTGGTGGCCGGCGGCCTGGCAATGCTTGTTCTGCAGGCAGCGGTGCCGGCCCTGAAGGGCATTGACCGGTCCATCCCGCTGCTGCTGGCCGGACTGCTGTTCTTTGCCACCGGAATACTGGACATACAGGACCTGGAGAAAAAGATCCCCTGGAACATAATCCTCCTCTTCAGCGGCGCCATGAGCATCGGCTTTGCCCTCTGGCAGACCGGCGCGGCCCAGTGGATGGCCATCAAGTGGCTCTCGCTCCTGCAGGGAGCTCCCTGGCTGTTCTTCGCCCTGGGGGTAGCCATTCTGGTGAGCATAATGACCAACTTCATCATGAACGTGGCCGCCATTGCCATTACCCTGCCGGTGGCGCTGGTTATCGCCCAGTACCTGGGGGTTAACCCTCAACTTATACTCTATATGGCCACGGCTGCTGCGGGAATGCCCTTCCTCCTCCTGATCGGGGCGGCGCCCAACGCCATGGCCTACGAGTCGCGGCAGTTCACCACCGGGGAGTTCTTTGCGGCCGGTATCCCGGCAACAATTCTGATGCTTGTGGTTATGACCATTTTCGCCTTCACCTTCTGGCCCCTGATCGGCATGACTCCGTTGGCTAAATAGTCTACTGAGGAGGATAAACAAATGTCGGCGCAAACCCAGGTAATATTCACGGGAGGTGTATTCCTCCTCACCTACGCCATGATCATAGCGGAAAAAATTCACCGCACCGTGGTGGCCCTGGCCGGGGCGGCAATTGTCATACTGGCGGGGATAATCAGCCAGGATCAGGCGGTTGAGGCTATCGACTTCAACACCATCGGGCTGCTGGTGGGCATGATGATCATCGTGGGCATCACCCGCCACACCGGGGTGTTCGAGTATATGGCCGTGGTGGCGGCCAGGCTTTCCAAAGGGGAGCCCATAGCCATCATGATTTCCCTGTCCGTTATCACGGCTGTGCTGTCAGCCTTCCTGGACAACGTGACTACCGTACTGCTCATAGTTCCGGTCACCTTCGCCATAGCCAATGAGTTAAAACTAAATGTAATACCCTTCCTTATCGCCGAGGTGGTGGCCTCCAACATCGGGGGGACGGCAACCCTCATCGGCGACCCGCCCAACATAATGATCGGCAGCGCCACCGGGCTGGGCTTCATGGACTTTGTTATCGCTTTGACACCTGTAATTATCGTGATACTCATCGCCACCATGATCTGGCTCAAGTTTCTCTACGGCAAACAGATGGTGGCGGAACCGCAACTGAAAAAGAATATAGTAATGATGGACCCCAACGAGCAGATAAAGGACCGCCGTCTGTTGAAGAAGTGCCTGATCGCTATCGGGATAACCATCCTGGGATTCTTCCTGCACCAGTACCTTCACCTGGAGTCTGCCACCGTGGCCCTGTCCGGCGCCACCCTGCTGCTCCTGATGACCCGGGACGAACCGGAACACGCCCTGGCGGCGGTGGAATGGCCGGTGATATTCTTCTTCGTGGGGCTGTTCATAATCGTGGGGGCCCTGGAACAGGTGGGCATTATTGAGGCCATAGCCAGGAAGTCACTGGAGCTTACCGGAGGCGCCATGGTTCCCACCGGCCTCCTGATACTCTGGCTGTCGGCAATCGCTTCGGCCTTTGTGGACAACATCCCCTTTGTGGCCACCATGATCCCGCTGATCCAGGACATGGGGCGGCTGGGCGGAATCACGGACCTGAATCCCCTGTGGTGGTCCCTCTCCCTGGGGGCCTGCCTGGGCGGCAACGGCACTCTCATCGGGGCCTCGGCCAATGTGGTGGTGGCCGGGATGGCGGAAAAGAGAGGGATATTAATCACCTTTATTAAGTTCACAAAGGTGGCCTTCCCCATGATGATCATGTCCATCATCATCAGCACGGTCTACCTGTTATTATTCTTCCTGCGGTAACTTCACCCGCCGTGGATGGCCGGGAAAAAGACCACCTCACTGCCGGGAGAAATATCAGCCCTGGTGTCGGTCAAAGCCTTTCCGTTTAAAAACACCCTGGCGTACGGGGCCAGTTTTCCCTCCGGACAGAACTGGGCCCCGAACCGGGGATACTTCCGGCAGGCAAGGTCCAGAAACTCAGCGAAGGAAATCCCGGCGGGGCTCTCTATTTCCGTTCCCTCTGTCAGTTCCTTCTCCACGTCCAATACCAGCACCCTGATTCTTACATTGCCCATAAAACCAACCCCCGGCCCTAATCCCCAATCCCCGACCCCGGATCCAAATCTTTTAAGCATAAGTAAACGGATCCCCGTCTACCGCTGAAACAAGGATTTCCACATCCAGGCCCCTTTCCCGGCAGCGTTCTCCCAGATAACCGGCCAGCGCCGGCAACACAACCTTTTCGGTGCCGTAATGCCCCGCGTCTATAAAGCACATTCCCGCCGCCAGCATATCCCTGGCCCCGTGGTAGCCGATATCCCCGGTAACAAGCACATCGGCCCCGCCGGCCAGGGCCAGGGGCCAGAAATCGGTTCCGGACCCCCCGCATACCGCCACCTTCTGTATTTTCCTGTCCGCCGGCCCTCCCCGGCGAACTGCGGGAAGCTGCAGCGCTTCCTTTACCTGCCGGGCAAACTCACCGAAGGGGAGCGGCTCATTCAGCCTGCCCATCCTGCCGCTCCCGGAATTGGCAGACCTGTTTTCCAGGGGATAAAGATCATAAGCCACTTCCTCATAAGGGTGGGCCGACAGCATGGCCCTCACCACATGTCCCGCCAGCCTTGCCGGAAGTATTGTTTCCAGCCTCACCTCATCCACCTTTTCCAGCTCTCCCTGCCTGCCGATGAAGGGGCTGCTGCCTTCCAGGGGCCTGAAAGTGCCGGTTCCCCCGAGCATAAAAGTGCACTCGCTGTAGTTGCCGATCCACCCGGCCCCCGCCCCGGCAAGCGCTTCCCGCACGGCGTCGGCGTGGTCAGCCGGAACAAACACAACCAGCTTTAAAAACCTTTCATTGCCTGGCCTCAGCACCGTGATACCGGCAAGGCCCAGTTTTTCGGCCAGGACCGCGCTGACGCCCCGGCCGGCGTTGTCCAGGTTTGTGTGGGCGGCATAAACGGTTATTCCGGCCCTGATTATCCGGGCCAGCAGCCGTCCTGGCGGCTGGTCCTCCCTGATCTGTTTAATCCCTTTAATTAAAAGAGGATGATGGGTGATCACCAGGTCGGCCCCCTTTGCCTGCGCCTCTGCAAGCACGGCCTCGTCCATGTCCAGGGCCAGCAAAACCCTGCTCACCGGTCTCTCCGGGTCACCCGCCTGCAGGCCGCTGTTATCCCACTCTTCGGCCAGGTCGGCCGGAGAAAGTTCCTCAATCATTTCAAAGAATGTCCCGCACCTTGCCTGCACCGGCAAATCACCTCCCTCAGCCTGTTCAGCCTGGATGTTATCTCGATGGCCTTCTCCATTGCCTGTTCGGACCTGCTCCCGGCCAGGCCGTTCAGGACCCGCTGGTAGTCGCCTTTTATTTTTTCCAGGTATTCAATCAGCACCGGGCTGCATTTATCAACCAGTTTGGGGCCGATTTCCAGCAGGAATTGATCCTGCCAGTGGTCCTCCCCCGGTTCGGCCGCGATGATTACATAAAATTTTCCGTCTTCCTTCACCAGTTCCTCGTCCGCCAGACGCCACCCGTTTTGCGCAAGCCACCGCCTGAGGGCGCCCGGATTGGACATCGGCTGAAGCACCAGGCGGCTTATCCCGGCCAGCACCCCCCGCGACCGGTTCAATATGCCCAGAATATTATTGGCCCCCATGCCGGCTATGACTATTACGTCTACCTCGCCGGGGCGGATTGCTTCCAGCCCGTCTCCTTTCCTCACTTCCACCCGCCCGCCGGCTTCCACCGACATGGCCTGCCGGCAGGCAGTCCGGTAGGGCTTTTCATTCATTTCGGTGGCTATGACCCTGGGCGACCTGCCCGTTTTTACAAGGTTTACCGGCAGCATGGCGTGATCCGTGCCTATATCGGCAACCCTGGCGCCCGGGGGAATTAAATTGGCTATGGCAGCCAGCCGGGAAGACAGTTCCAAAAAACGGGCCCTCCTTAACTACTTTTAAATGTTATCCGGTATCCCTAAGAATTACCGCATCGCACCAAAATATACTTATATCCTGCCCGCCGCCAGGTCGTCAAAAACCATCATTGCCTCCAGCCCCACCCTGTACCCCACCCGGGCCATCAGTATATTGGCCGGGTGCTCCAGGATGTCCGGGTCATTGGTGGGCATGGGCATAAAGCCGGCCTGGCCGAAAAACTTGTCCAGCATGGCCCTGTATTCCCAGATACCCAGCCGGTTGCCTTCGGTGTCCCAGTGCCGGAAGTACTCGGTGCTTATAACTATATAGTCCTCCCAGTAATCGTCCATGAATATGTACTTTAAAAGGCTTGACCCCACCTTCCGGCACCGCCAGTCACGGGCCACCTCGACCCCCCCCAGCTCAATGACAGCGGGGTGCCTGTACCAGCGGCTCAATTCATCCGGCCTGTGAAAGGTAACATATCCCACTATTTCTTCGCCCACCCTGGCCACGTATACCCTCCCCATATCAAGGCCGGCAATTTTAACCAGGGCCTTTTTCTGTTTTTCGGGAGGGCGGAAGTTGGTCAGCTGTCTGTGCATGCTGAGGGCAGCCAGGGAATTTCCACTTACAGGCCCTTCCACCATATACCCCTGAGGCATGAGCCGTCACCTCTGAACATGTTAAAAAATAAAGTATTTAAATGTTGAAAAAGGTGGAGTAAACTTATACTACAAATACTACAAACCTTACCGCAAAACCAGGAAAGGATGTAGCGTTTTGCTAAAATTTATGCGTACCCTTTTAATTATTCCAGCTTTAATTATAGTATATATTTCCATCAATGTTTATCCTTCTTTTGCCTACGAGGACCCCGGACTGGAAAGGCAAAAACACCGGCAGGCCATCTCTGCCCTTGACGAAGAGGCCAGCAGGCTGGCCCAGGAACTGGTGGTACTTGATTTAAAAGAAAAGAAGGCCCGGGAGGAAAGCGAATTAATTAAAAAAGAACTGGAGAACACCCGGATCAGGAAAAATAATGCCGCTTTTGAATATGAAAGGGCCCTTGAAGCAAAAAAAAGCGGCCTGAAAAAAATGGGTTACTGGGTTAATTTTCATTACCGCTATGGCTACTGGAGCCTGGTCGATGTTGTTTTCGGCGCCGGAAGCCTTGGAGACCTGGTGAACAGGTCGCTGATGGTGGCCATAATCCTGGGCCGGCAGTCAAAGGACTACCTGCAGGCGGTAGACTCCTGTACAGCCGCGCGGCAAAGGGAAGAAGCCTTAAGGGAAGCGGAGAATCAGTTAAACAGTCAGAGCAAATCGCTGGCCGGGCAGATTGACAATATCGCTCAACTGGCGGAACAGCGTAAAGAATTTCTGGCCGGAATAAAAAGGAGTTCCCGGGAACTGGCCCTCAAGGTGGCCTCACTGGAGCGAAAATTGCTCGATTCCATAAACCTGGTGGAGTTCCTGACCGGCGCCCTGGCCAAATTTTCCTGGCAGGAGTTGGAGCCGGACAGAGTTTCATTTAATACTGGCGGAATTTTGGTTGAGCTGTCTGAAACAACCCTGAACAGGGCCCTCCAGGGAACCGGAGACCAGGACCTGCAGGGCCTTTCGGTGCAATTGAAAGAAGATCTGTTCATACTGACCGGAAAGGATAAAAACTCATCGTCCACCTTCACGCTGCAAGGGCTGCTGGTGCCCTCGGAGGCTTCCGGGGCGGTCAGGATCGACCTTAAATTGCTGAGCCTGGACGGCATTCCTGTAACCGGGGAAGTTTTGCGGGAGGTAGCCGGAAATTCAGGGTTCTACCTGCCGATACCGGAAGGGATGAGACAGTTTGAACCATCCCGGATTGAAATATTTGATGGAAAAATGGGCATTACCCTGCGTTTCGGCTGATCCCCGGCATAATACCGCCCAGGCAAATTAAACCAGCTTCAAAAATTTGATAATTACCGAAAGGTATCCAGTTGACCGGAGCGAATAAAATTTATTACTACAGTTATTATGAACCCATGTCAGCAACATCCGGAGGTTGTAGAGATGCCCTTCGACCCCAATGAATGGATTTTTGAAATAATCGCCATATATGCCGCCATCATCTCTACCTTTACCCTCTATTATTTTTTGGACCAGAGCCGGATTAACCTTAAAGTGACAATGCTGACCGGCGAAGAAACAGGAATGGGCAAAAATACACTGGCCGTCACAGTGGTCAATAACGGCAAAAAACCTGTTACAGTGACGGTTTTTGGCATTATAACGCCGGACGGGAAAAGAATAATTGTGCCCGGTATGACCGGCAATACTTCGGTACCGCTGCTTCCCGCCAGGCTGAGGGAAGGACAGGTATGCACCGGTTATTATGACCTGGAAGCCAACTTTTCCTACCTGTATCATTACGGCAAAAAATTTCAGCTGCAGGGGTTTTTTCGGGATGCTGAAAAGAGGGACTATATAAGCGACCCTCTGGAGGTGGTTTTGCCGACCCTGCCGGATAATGTAAGGGTGCTTGTCCGGCCTGACTTGAGAACCGAGTGAGAAGCTTAAAAGAGACAGGAGAGCAGCTTATAACATGGCCAGAATGCTTTTTTTACCACTATTCCTGATTGTCCTGGCAGCCGTAATCTTTCTTGTCCTGCGCCTGAAATCCATGTTTGCACTGGGTAAAAGCAGGGATATAACACTGTCCCGGCCTTCCCCCTACGGGGAAGATGTGCATAACCTGATCGGCCCGATGCTGAGTGCGTTAGATAATTTGCCCTCAGTTGAATACCAATCGGAAATTCACGTAGACTTCCGTAAAGTATTGTCATATTCCAAAACGGGACTTCAATCCGCGTACAATAGAATCACCGCCGGAACGGCAGTGCTGGAAATCACCCGGGAAAACCAAAACATAACGGTAAAAACCGGAAAATCCAGCCCCAAATCAATCTCCCGGGAAAACCGGTGGGTTGACTTCTGGTGCGGCACGGGCACGCTGGCAGAAAGCCTGGGGCTTTTTAGGGAAGACGGCATGAAGGTAATGGCCGGAAATGTAGGCTCCTACATGCAGAGAAACTACGCCGAAGTAATTATACTGGCCCAGGCCATGTCGCCCCGGTCAAACCAGGCCTTCGCCCAGTGCGCCGGGGTGATGGGCAGGGTATACGGAAAAAACCTGTCCGAACCCGATGTTAAGATCAGGAATTTCATGATGAGAATCCTGGTAAACAATATTACTTCCATGCCCGACTATATAGAGATTAAATTTAACATTTTCAGAGGCAGCGATTTCGTCTGCGACTACCTTCAAAATTCAAGGCTTCTTTATTAAGAAGCCGCCGGATAGTTGTAAAAAAGCCACCGCTCCGGTCATATCCCGGCACGGTGGCTTTTTTACGAAAGTCAGGGGAGTCAGATTATAGGCAAAAAAGCTCAAAGACGGGGAACGCAGCAAAAGTCAGGGAGAAACCTGCATCCTGGTCATCATACCGCCCGGAAACTGTTCATTGTTCACCAGGTGATTGTATTCCCGGTCGTAGAGGTAGAATTCTCCGGAGGCAGCGGGAGTAAATACAATATCAAAACTCTGTCCGGATCCCAGGGTAACCCCTGTTTTTTCATAGGTAGCGTCAACTTCTGGAGTCATCAAGGGGAAGCTGTCCCCTGCCACGACTCTCCCCATGAGTCCTCCCAGATAAAAGGTATGGTTCTGGTACCCGGCGTTAATTACCCTTAACAACACCCTTTGCCCCACCCGGCAGCTTATGCCGGACCCGGATGGCTGACTGGAATTGTTATCACTGCCGAGCGTGTCCGGGAAGGAACGGCCGTTGATCAGCCAACAGTCCGGTTTATATTTAAGCATATCATAATAAACAGCCGGGATTACATCATTATGCATGACACTGTCTATTTCCCCCAGCACCAGTACTTTTTCCACATCGTAATTTGAACCGGTACCGGCCCCATAGGCTGTCATGTAATTAGGGTGAAACGGCAAGTTGTAACCAAAGGGCCTCACCAGTATAATTCCATAGAGACCCATCTGGATCTGTTTTTCAGGGTTGGTTCCGCTCTCGTAAAGATAAATGCCGGGCTTTGTAACTCTGAAAGCATATTCTATATATTTAGTTGTACCGGCATCAAGATAATCGGTCAGTGATATTATTATACCCCCGGAATACCGGGGTTGGACTGGCCTGAAGGTCCATTCGTCCGAAAACTTTGCCCTGATTCCGTCCTGGCCGGGGAAAATTATAGACACAGGCTCCCCGATATCATTACGCAACCTTATTCTTATCTTGTCTCCAACAGTGGCTTCTATTATTGGTCCGGGTAATTTAGGCGTACCCCTGGCTGAACTGGAAAAACCCCAAAAGGGAATGGTCTTGCCGGGAAATGACAACAGGCCGGCTTTGGCCCACAGGTTCTTAGTTTTTAATGCCATCTTTCATACCCCCTTCCTTGTTAAATAACTTCACAATACCCCGACACCGGGGCTAAGTGAGGGGTAAATGGCAATCATGGTCATCATTCCTCCCGGGAACTCGCCCCAGTTGGTAATCTGAACTTCTTCGTGAGAGTGCAGCATGAAATAATATTCGCCGAACTCGTTAAAGGATACCACGCCTTCCGGTATGTCTCCCTTCACGCCGAGATAGGGGCTGCCGCTCCACATGGTCCACCCTGCGTCGCCGATACCCATATTCCGAAGGTTGGGCAGTAAGGTGGGAATGGGATTTTCGGGGGTATAACCCAGCCCTTGCCACAGGTAAATCTGGTCATAGGTCTGGCCCGCCCGGACCAGGACGGTAAAACGCTGCTGGGATAGATCTACGGTTCCATTTCTCAGCAGCCTCCCGTCCAATGCCACTACCCGGGTATGGTTTCCGTGCGGGTGAAGGGGGTGGTTTTCAATCCCGGCGCCGATATACCGGATTAATACTTTTTCACCGGGCCGGGCCATAATCATGGAACCGTACGGCTGGTGAGGAAGGTAATCCACGTTGTCCATGAACATGGTGTCCGGCGCGCAGCGCCCGTTTAAAACCCAGTAGCGGGGTTTAAATTTACTTATAAGGTATGGTTTGCCTTCCTCCACCGCCCGGTGCAGGTCCGGGTCAATCTCTCCGGTGATCAAAAGGTATTCACGGTCAAACTCAGTATCCGTTCCCGCACCATATGCTGTTTTACTGGTGAGGGGATCGTAGTCGCCGGGCCGCACCACCAGACCCCCGTACAGCCCCATGGGCACCTGTTTATGCGGGTAGGTCCCGCTTTCATAAATAAAAGTTCCGGGGTGGGTTGGCGTAAAGGTGTAAGAAACCGTCCCTCCGGGGAGAGCGTGGTTTACGAAGGAAATTAATTGGCCGGCGCTGTATTGAGGTTGAACCGGCTGCCCCCCTGCCAAAACCCCGGCCTGACCGGGAAATGAAATGGAAACCGGTTCGGTTAGTGTATTTGTAAGGTTGACAGTGACAGGCCGGCCCTGCTTTACAACCATGTGTGGGCCGGGTAACTGGGCGGGTCCGCCTGCAGTTTTTGAAAACCCCCAGAAATATATGCTGTTTCCGTCGGGGGTGCTTAAATAGCCGTCTTTTGCCCAAAGTTCTATAACTTGCACTGGCGCTCTCTCCTTTGGCTTTTTTTCATTCCGGGCCGTGTAGATGAAACTATAAACGTTAAAATACGGAAAGCACCTTTATTTCGGTAACCATACCGCCGAATGATGTTCCGGCCACGGTATTTTTATGGTGGTTGCGGTTATAAAGGGGATATATGCCCTGTCCCGGGGCTGTGAAAATGGCGTCAACCGTTTGCCCGGCCCCGATGTAGAGGGCATTTTTCCAGTAGCTGATGTCCTCGCCGTGGTATCCGCGCAGTAATTTGGCGTCCCGGCCGATAATTTTTAAAGGTATCCCCAGTATCTGCAGGCAGTGCTGCTGATAACCGAGATTCACCATGCGCAGGAGCACTTTCTCTCCTTCGTACGCTTCGATAAGCGCCGAGTAGGGCTGCGCGGGGAGGGAAGGGTCATTTGCCGGCTTCACCGTGTCGGGGTAACTCCTTCCGCTGATTAACCAATACTCCGGGTTAAATTCCGTCCAGTCAAATTCCTGAACATTGGCCACCAGAAAATGGGGTTCCCTATCCAGTTCCGTTAAAAAGATTAAAGCTTCGCGGTCGAATTCGGTAGCCGGGTCGTTGTAGGCAAATTTTTTGCCCAGGCTCTTTTCCAAGTGGGGGCGAACGGTTAAGGGACCCACCATCCCCATCTGGATATGTTCTACCGGCTCAAAGTGACAGTGGTACATATAAGTGCCGGGACCCAGCGGTTTGTAGAAAAAAGTAAAGTCCCTGCCCACCGGAACCGAGATGGAGGCTTCGGGCACTCCATCCCAGATCGGTATCTGATTTGGAAAGCCATGCCAGTGTATGGTGTGGGTGTCATCAAGATCAGGCCTGCCAGGCAGGCCCAGGTTGGTCAGGGTCAGATGCACCTCGTCCCCCTCATACACCTCCAGCAAGGGCGCCAGCAGGGTGGCCCGGCCGCGTTGCTCAAAGATTTGATTTTCCGGGATACCGGTAATATCAACAAAACCAAATATATAGTGGCTGGTGCCGTCCGGCATGTTGACCCACCCGTCAGTGGCGCCAAAGCGTTTATTAACAATGGCCATTTTAAAATGCTCCTTTCCGGGTTTAAGGAATGAACTTATGCTCATCCGCACCTATGTCGCAGGCTCCCGGCGGCCGGGCATCACCGTCGTAATCGGTGGCAGGCGCCGGTATCCCTGAAACTTGCCCGGCGCCCCGGTCTACAGCCGGAGATGCGCTGGTAATGTGGTAATCAGCGGGTACCGGTTCGGGGTCCACGGTAACTATTTTGACGGATTTGAAATCAGGTTCCATGTTAAAGGCCACCGCGGTCAGCTGGGTGTCATATTCGCTTACGAACCCGGGATCTCCCGAAACCGGGTCAAGGTAGATGTTATCACTGCCCCCGGCATACTGCTGCGACAGAATGCAGTATTGCGGATTAAGCAGCGCGGCAGTACCGAAGACTTCCAGGTCAATAACCCTGACCGGCTGAGGGTCCCCGGAGGCTCCAATACCGCTTATACCACCCTTTCCGCCGTTTAATGCCTGGTCATAGGTTCCGGCCCGGTTATCCCAGAAGAAATTGTTAAACAGAACCGGGTTGCTGTAATTGGCCGACCCTGGAGGCAGGTAGGCCTGGAATGCCGCGCTGTGGGGTTCACTGGCCAGCCCGGCGCCGTGGGGAAGGCCGTCACTGTCCTCGGCAGTGGCAGTGGTAATGTTTTTGGCGATGGTGTTGTTAACTACGACCACATTGGACGCGTCATCCAGGGCGATCCCGCCGCCCAGGTCGGTGGAAACATTGTTGACAATCATATTGTTGTAAATATTTATACGGTAATCCAGGGGCTGCAGCAGCCGGATGCCGCCGCCGTCGTCGTTGGCGACATTCCCCCGGATAAAGTTGTTGTATATGTCCACTTCCCCGGAGCCCCCGCTCAGCGTTGCCGGGGGAACCGGCTGCTCACCGCCGACAAACACCCCGGCGCCCTCATCGAAGGAGGCGTTGAAGAGTATTTGATTGTGGTGAATTTTACCGCCGGGGCTACAGCCGAAGTGGGATATGCCCCCGCCGTACTCAGCCGAATAATTTCCGCATATTTCGTTGTACTCGATATTGTAGTTGTCGGCCCCGTTAAATATGCCGATGCCTCCGGCCAGGCTGATCCCGCCGTTGTTCAGTATGCGGTTGTGGTGGATGTGTATATTGTCATTATAATTATCACCGGCATAGGCCTTGCCGACGGTGATGCCGCCGCCGAAGCCGCCGCCATTGCTCTGGATGATGTTGTTGCTGATAACAAGGTGGCTGCAGTGGGCATTGATGTATACTCCGCCGCCGTCTTCGCCACGCGCGCCGGTAATTTTAAAGCCGTCCACCTGGGGCCTGAATGTGCCGCTGAAAGCCCCTGACCGGGCAACCACGGTCAATACCTGCCCCCGGGTTATTTCCTTGACCTGGTCCGCGGGTATTAATTCGGGCCCGTCAAAATCAATGCCGCCCAGTTTATCAAGCCACTGGTTTATATATGAAAGGAAGAAACGCCCATCAATTACCGATCCCTGCACCGCAGGCCCGCCCGGCCTTACACCGCCGGCCCCGACGCCCTGGAGTTTTACGTTTTTATACAGGATCGGGCTTTCGTAATAAATATCAGGCATCACCACAATAACTGTTCCGTCGGGTTCACTGTCTATGGCTTCCTGAATTGTGATGTAGTCTCCGGTGCCATCTTTTTTAACCGTCTTAATGCCGGGCCAGTATTCATTAATTTTGCGCAAGTGGAAGGTAACACCGGCGGGGCTTGTTTTTCCGGCGGCATTGGCCACCAGCAGCTGGGCCGGGCCCACCACACCAAAATCATAGGGAATACGGGCACTGATTGTATCGTTGCTCCAGCTGACAATATCAATTTCCGAGCCGTTCAAGGTAACCTTATGCGGGGTGCCGCCAAATCCCGTACCTTCAATGGCAAAAGTTCTGTCAGCGTCGCCGGGAGCCAGTAGATCCGCTTCTACCCGGCTTACGCTGAATATTTGGGGAGTGTCGGGCTGAACATTGCACTGCGGGGGCTGGGAGAACTGGGCTCCGGGAGTCCCCACAAAAGCCGTGATGGGAAACAGTGCCACATCGGCGTAAGTGGTTTTGCCGGGCCATACATCAAAGACCAGTTTCAATGTCTGGTAGTTCGGGTTATAATGTGGATTTGGGTTATCCGGATCTCCGGGATCATTGCCGACAACCTGATACATTCCGGGCGCCACACCCGAAGGAGTGGGCACGTTACGGGTATATGTCGAGGGCAGCAGCACCTCAAAAATGCCGTTGATGTCGGAATGCACCGTTTTAATCAGCCTGCCGGTAAAATCCCGGATTCCAACCGGGGTGTCGGGGATACCTCTCTTTTCACCGTAGTATATAAAAGCAGGGTCGGTTTCAAGGTTGACATCATCCAGCAAAAAACCCACTATCCGGCCGGGTATGGGGACATCGGTATAGAGGAAAAAGTCGGCGGACGCATTCAGGCCCTCGACAACCTTAACTACTTTTTTGTGTGGATCAAGATCTATTGGGGCCGGGAGGGGATAGTACGGAGGAGGAGGCATGCGCTTAAACTTTTGATCGTATTTTTTTGGATCTTGTGGTGAACTGCCCGAACGTGGAAGAGGCGTCCCGGTATATACATCCCCCTGGCCGGTATTGATTGACCCGTCTTTGTCCAGCGCCTGATAACCCGCCGGAGGCGCCACTTCAACAATATATGTGCCTGGGGGAAGGGGTTCAAAGGCATACCCGCCGTCAAAAACTCCGGGCCTGATCTGGTTTGAAATGTTCGGAACCTCCGTACAGCTCACCGGAACACCGCCGGGATCGGTGCAGCCCGACGGGTGCTCCCATGCGTCAGTGGTTACGGTATTTATCAGGTCCCCCTGAACAATCACACCGTCAACCGGATCCGCCGTTGTTGAGTATAAATTAATTGTTACACCGGGTATTCCGGGTTCGTAATCCTCTGCCACCGCATACCTGGGGTCAGTCTCGTTGCGCATGGTGGCATAATAGACTATACCTGAAATACCGCCGTTTTCCCCCCTGTTATACGGCCTTTTGCCCCAGTCAATGCGGTTGGTTTTGGCCGCCCAGGTCAGCGCGGCCAGTGTCAGGGCGCCGGGATAAGTTTCGGAGCACCTGACGTAATTGCCTTTTGAGTCCGTGCAGCCGGTTGGATCAGGCGCAGGAATACCATAATCCGGCGCGGCTGTTGCCCCGGTACGCGCAAAGCGGGTGAAGCCAACCCCGGCCACGGCAAAGCGCTCCAGTTCAAAGACCTCACTCAGCTCGTAATTTCCGTGCATATCAGTCACTGTGCTGTATTGTATGCTGCCGTCCTTGAACCGGGTATTTACCTCCACGTTGGGAATTCCCATTTCACCCTGTTCAAGGATTCCATTGCCGTTAATGTCATTGAACACAGTACCTTTTATATATCCGTACCACCTGGGGACACCTATGTCGCCCATATCGACGTTTTCTCCCGGCCCGACCAGTACTGTGCGGAAGGAGATAATGTAGTCCAGGGGCTCATCCCAAACGGCCATCTGGTAAATTCCCGGGGGAACATTTTTAATGATAAAATCACCGTTTTCATCGCCCCGGCCTGTATACACCTGCTGGTCATTGGCTCCGATATCGCTGAGCGCAATCCAGGGACGGTCCACCGGTTCTCCCAGTGTCAGCGGCCTGAACGGTGGTGTAAATTCAATAATGGTGCGAACTCTGCCCTTAATTATCCCGGTCTGCCAGGGAACGGGCGGGCCGAATTCCATTGGCCGGACAAATCCTATCCATACCAGCGGAACTTTAAAGCCCTCCCGGGGACTGTAACCGTCATTGCCCTCCTCAACCCAGGCATCTATAATATGTGTTCCCTCGATGGTGGTGGTCTGGATCCAGTCGGTCCCGTCCGGGGGGATGGCCTGAACCTCGTATTTGCCGGGGGGTATGTTGTCAATCAGGGCATTCCCGTCAGCGTCGGTAAAGATTTTGCCTCCGGTCCCCGGTATGGGGATCGGGTTGCCGAACGGGTCCAGAATAAGGCCGCCGGACATGTCACGTTCGTATTGGGTGCCCAGCGGGTTTCCGAAATAGTCAACGGTTACCTCGCCCACGACATCATCAATAATGATCAGAAAGCCTGCCAGCCCGGCCTCAAGGGGAAAATCGTCCTCACCGTTAACCGGATTATTATCGTGAAATACATGCACTCTGATTTTGGAGAGCGGTAAGGGGTGGGGGTGCAATTCAACCTCAACCGTTATATCGGCACCGGCAGTCATGGTTACCCAGTTTCCCCCCATCTTATAACCTGGAGCCAGTACCGAAACCAGATATTTACCCTCCGGCAGGGATACCACCGGGGCCGATGCGGGGGAAGCTTCTCCTGTGGCCACCACCGGGCTGTGGCTGGCGCCCGGCTTCAGTGACGGGAACAGGCTCGGGTCCCGGGCGCCCGCAGGGATATCAACCTGGGGGTCTCCCACATTGTCTTCATTTACTATAAATTTAAATTCCGGGATTAAGTACTTTGTTTTCACGTCCCGGACAACTACAGTGAGGCTGCCATCCGCCCTTAACAAGCCTGGAAATTCATCGTTTTCAAGTGTGGGACCCTGTGTCAAGTTATCCATTGCCGAATAAACCTCCTCGGAGTGAAAATCATGGCATAACAAGAATGATAGAAACAAAACCCTGGGGTATAGATATAGAATATTTTATTTTGAAATCTTCCGGACTGTTCCGATCGGCACGGAAGGTCAAAAAGTGAATGCTCCTGAAAGGAAACCAATATAAAAAAGTTTTCCAAACCACCGTTGAACAAACAAAAAACTCCCCGGTTAAGGAGAGTTCCGCTTATCAGGCCGGATCCGGGCCCGGCTTTTCTAAAAATAAAAAAGACCTCTGTCCTTCCGGAGGTCTTGATACTGCTGGTGGGCGATGACGGGTTTGAACCGCCGACCCCATGCTTGTAAGGCATGTGCTCTCCCAGCTGAGCTAATCGCCCGTTATGTATGGTGACCCCTACGGGATTCGAACCCGTGTTACCGCCGTGAAAGGGCGGTGTCTTAGACCGCTTGACCAAGGGGCCATGGTGGGCCCACCAGGATTCGAACCTGGAACCAGCCGGTTATGAGCCGGATGCTCTACCGTTGAGCTATGGGCCCGGGTATGGCTCCTCGAGTAGGATTCGAACCTACAACCTACCGGTTAACAGCCGGTTGCTCTACCGTTGAGCTATCGAGGAACGGTGCACTATCTATTATACATAAAAGGAAAGCCCCGGTCAACACAGAATTGACAGGCAATTTGTGCCGGGGCAGTGTTTCTAATCCAGGTAATCCTCGTTAGTTTGACAGCATAGTTAAATAGAGAAACCCCAAAATCCCTTGTGTCATAAGGATACCTGGGAATTTTTTTATAATTATTTGCCATATTTATGTAGCGGAATACACGTGATTATGGTATAATA
>JBMOPD010000090.1:0-25023 GCA_049323615.1 Bacillota bacterium
GGGAGAAGGCATCAATCGAGCGATATTACCGGAGACTGTTACAGTCTCTTGCGAATGAGCCGGAACGGATGACGATTTGGACGCCGGATGCGGCCAAAAGCCCGAGAGCCGCATGGACGCGGCGTTCAAGGGCGGTCGGCTTTCCGTCGGCAAAGAGCTATAGAGACTGTTCAGTCGCAGGTCGAGTTCGCGAGTGCGATGTCTTCTCCAATGCGCCATAAAGCTATTATGCTAAAACCCCAGTATCTTTCTCAGCTTTTTGGCCTGGGCCCGGCTGACCGGCACCTCGCTGTTTTCCTTGTCCTCCACCACCAGGTTGTACGTGCCGTTAAAGAAGGGGACAATCTCCTTGACCTTGTGCAGGTTCACCAGATAGCAGCGGTGTGTCCTGAAGAAGATCGAGGGGTTGAGCCTGGCTTCCAGTTCCTTGAGGGTAAACCTGGTAAACAGCTTATCTGAAAATGTCTTTATATAAATGTAATCCTGTTCGGTAAAGGCGTAAAATATATCGGACTCGGCCACCAGAACAGTTTTCCCCTGCTTTTCCGCCGGTATCCGGTCAATTTTTATTTGTCCCTGCTGTGGAGGGGCGGGGCGCGCCTCGGCCTCCTGGGGCTCCGGATAAGCTGCCGGTGATTCGGGTGCGGAAACCTCCTGGGTGACTTTTACCACCTTGTCTATGGCCTTCTTGAGCCTGCTGGGTTCCACCGGCTTGAGCAGGTAATCCACGGCGTTTACCTCAAAGGCCTGGACGGCGTACTCATCATAGGCGGTAATAAAAATAACGTGAGGCTGCCTGGGAAGTTCCTGGATGGCGGCTCCCAGTTCAAGCCCCGACATGCCGGGCATTGAAATGTCCAGGAACAGCACCTGGTAGTCCAGGGCTTTAATCAGCGCCAGGGCTTCCTGGGCATTGGTGGCCTCCCCCACGATTTCAATATTATCAAAGCTGCTCAACGCAAAACGCAACTCCTGCCGGGCCGGATATTCATCGTCAACTATCAGCGCCTTGAGCTTCATCTAATTTACCTCCCCGTTAGTTGGTTTACATATCAGTGGAATCCTGAAGAAAACTGAAGTTCCTTCGCCCGGTTCACTCTCAATCCGCAGTCCGTATTCCTCTCCGAACAGACCCTTTAACCTTTCATGAACGTTGGACAGACCTACCCCGTTGCCTGAACCGTAACCTAATTTCAGTATCTTGGGGAACTTTTCGGGCGGTATGCCCACCCCGTTGTCCTTTATTTCAAATATTATTTCCTCTTCCTCCTCCAGGAAAGCCCTGATCCAGACGGTGCCCTGCCCCTGCTTGGGCAATATCCCGTGTTTAATGGCGTTTTCCACCAGGGGCTGGATGGTGAGAACCGGCACCTGGTAATCAAATAAGCTTTTATCAATATCGCGAATAATTTTTAGTTTATCACGAAAGCGAGCCTTTTCAAGTATCAAATAGGTATTTAAATACTCATTTTCTTCCTTGATGGAATTAAAATGGCCGTGCCTCTTCAAGGCGTACCTGAAGAATGAAGCCAGCCGTATCAGGAGCCTGCGGGCAGTCTCGGGGTTGGTCCGGCTGAACATAATGATGGTATTCAGCGTATTGAAAAGAAAGTGCGGGTTTATCTGGGCCTGCAGCGCGTCCAGCTCAGCCTTGGTAACAAGCTGGGCCTGCCTGTCCAGTTCCGCCAGTTCCATCTGCAGCCCCAGTATCTGGGCCACACCCTCGGCAAGTTTTACGTCGGCGGGGTGCACGTCACCCTGCTTTACCTGATAAAGCTTGACCGTCCCGGCAATCTCGCCCTTGCACCTAAGCGGGGCGATCACGGCGGATTCCAGCGGGCAGTTTTCCACCGGGCAGATTAAGCCATAACGGTTTTTTACCACCATCAGCTCACCGGTGCTGATTACCGTTTTAGTGGCGTCGGTCAAAATGGGAAAACCCGGCTTGTGGTGGTCCGATCCGGCGCCTATATAGGCCAACACTTTTTCCCGGTCGGTTATGGCCACGGCCGCCACATCGGCGATGGATTTAATAATTTCCACGGTCTTGGCGGCGGTGTCTTCATTTAAACCCCGCCGCAGGTAGGGGAGCGTTTCATTGGCGATGCGCAGGGTGGGATCAAGGGGGTGATCCTCCAGGGCGCACATCTTTCCGCCTTTTTGCAAGTATCTAATTAAATAAAATGTCGTTATTCCGCCGGTTGCCAGCATCACCAAACCCGCCATCCAGCCGGGCAGGCCGGGGATAAAAAACAGGGTAAAGGCCATTAGATTGAAGGGCAGCCACCTCAGGGCGGCATCCCTGATTAAAATCGCATCCACATTAAAACACTCCAGTCGTCCATTAACACACCGGTATCAGCCAACGATATCGTGCCAAAAAATTCAGAACAATGCCATAAATATTCGACAAAATGTGCTTTATTCCTCCTGTTATATCATCTGAGGTTATATTCTGATCACAACCATTAATTCTCTCAAGCTATAAAACTCTGCATAACTGCTTCCCCGGCTTTATTTTACCAAATACCGGCCATGAAAACCATGGCTATATTCTACCGGTGTTTTTATGATTGTGAACGAAAATACATGATCCATAGGGTCCGGGAATAGTAATCAAACAAAGGCATGTGATATTTTTCATTTTTGTCCCTAAACGACCTTATTGGGAGTTTGCACATATAATCACAAGATGTTAGTATAATTTTAAATATAATATCTTTCACAAGGGGGCTGGGAAGTATGGCAGAAATAATTGATTTCGATTGTCTGAAGTATTCATACAAGCTGATTGAAAAATCCTGCAACTGCCTGCTTTTGGTAGGTTCCCGGAAAGCGGTAACGGAAAGAAGAAAAAACCTCATCGCTTCAGGAATGGACCCCTTCAAACTGGCCGTTGTCAAAACCAGCAAAGAGCAGAAAAATGAGTATCATAAATCCAAGAACTCAATGGTGTTCATGACCCTTGAAAACTGGCGTTAATTAAACAGCTCACAAACAAAAATAAAGCCCGTCACGGGCATTTAAAAAAGTCGCCTGCCGGCGATTTTTGATTTTTCTCACCTTATTTGAAAATCATGCAACTTTCCTGTACATAACAATTCCGCCTTCCTGGCGGGAAGCAACCTTTGACCTGCTCTCCAGGTAGGCCAGATGCGCCAGGGTTTCCATCAACGCGAAGCGGATCTCGTGGAGAGTCAGGTCGGTACCGAATAGCTTGACGCATATCTGGTATGCACTGGCTCCATTTCCGGTCATTTCTTCTATCCGGGCCAGCCTTTCCCGGTGATGCGCCAGCAACTCGTCCACTCTCCCGGAACAGTTTGTAAAATACGGCCCGTGGGCGGGGAGTACCAGTTTTACCGGCATTTCGCCTGTTTTTTCCAGGGAATTCATAAAGAGCTCAAGGGGATTGGGATGTGAAGTGGGCCACAGGCTGACGTTTGAGGATATTTTGGGAAGCAGGTGGTCCCCGGAAATCAGTATTCCTTCATCCTCATTAAAAAAGCTGATGTGGCCGTCGGAATGTCCCGGGGTATGTATGACTTCAAACAATCTACCGCTCAACTCAATCTTCTCCCCCTCCGGGAGGAGGGAGATGGTTGGATGGGGCTGGATAGCTTTCCATATTTCAACCATAGAGTCCAACACATCAGAAATAAGGCTTGGGGGCATGCCATTTTCCTTGAACAACTCACCCACCACGGGTACAATGGTGCGTCCCTTCTTCCAAATCTGCTCGACATTGATGCTTTCGGTCCGGTTCATGTATACAGGCGCCCCGGTCAATACCTGCAGCCATCCGGAAGCCCCGTAATGATCGGGGTGCAGGTGAGTTAAATAAATCCCTTCTATATCGCTGTATTTCAGACCCAGGTCTTTAAAAGTCTTTTCCCATATACCGGTTGAAGGTGGATAATTCAGGCCGGCATCGATGATGGACCACCCGTTTTTACCCTTCAGAAGATAACAGTTCACATGATCCAGTCTAAATGGAAGCGGCAGCTTTACTAAAAAAATATTGGGGACCACTTCCATCATCATACCCCCTGCCTTTTTTATTAAAAGCCCCTGCTTCTTTATTCCACAACTCCTCAAAATATCCTTCCATGTTTTTACTTGCTAAATATGTCATTTTATGTTATTTAAAACCGGGGCCAGGGGTTCTGATTTAAGAAAAAAGCACCCCAAGGTGCTTTAGAAATGTTTTTTTGCCGGTAAATCAGGATCAGGAAATTAAATTGACCATCTCGTCGAAAAGGTCGCAGGCCCTGATAATTCCCACCAGCCTGTCATTCTCCATAACGGGTATCATATCCCTTTTTTCCCTGTAAAATTTGAAAACTGCCTCTTCCAAAGTGCTTTCTGCACTGAGAGTAGTGGTAATCGGCTCCACTATATTACGAACCGGTTTTTCAGCCACCTCCGAGCACAGTCTGGTAAACAGTCCCTTCATAAATACGGGCTCAACCCAGTTGGTGACATTCCACCCCCGGTACCAGTCGTCGCGGAGGTTTGGCGGCTGTACCGAGGCAAAAAGTTCGGGAACACTCACAAAACCGATCAGGGATTTGTTCTCAAACACCAGTAAATAGTTTGTGCCCGGATTCAAACTTTGGGCCGACACAGAATTTTTCAGGATATAAACGGCGTTTCGCAGGCTGGTGTCGGCCGATACCGAAGAAAATGTTTCCAGGGGCTTCATAATATCCTTTACAGTTTTTTCTTCACTAATATATTCCGCAATGGGTTTTATTGGTTTGACAGGTAATCCCATCGCCTTTTCCCCCTTATTTTATGTTTGCTATTAAATTAAGCACATTTCGTGCCACAGCATATCATTTCTAACAATAAAATTAATTTTTTTCTTAAAGCTATTTTTCTTTGCCCTGCCTGACCTTCAGGGGGATTGTGATATCTTTTACATACTCTGTGCCTGCACACACCGGCCATGTGACATTATATTTTTGTTTGAAATTATACAACTGTATGCTTTTATACAACCACCCAAAGTATATATCATGATTATTGCCTGTTTGTTAAGTTAACTCACGAATTGTAGACGTAAATCCCACTTAATGTTCCGCCGGATGCTCCCGTAAATAATTACAAAAAGTGGCAATACAAATTCCGAAATCCAGGCAATTATTTGCCACTACACTTTTTCCCGGATTTTAAAAATTTTTTCCAGACATATTGAATCCAGACCGGAGCTTGTGATATTATATACAAAACAAATCTATTATTTGTCATCCATCCTTGAAAACCGTGCCTTGTCAGCTTCAACCAGGTATTTTTTTCAGCGTCATACGCTCTTGTTTTCACATTCACTAGAATATACTCTCCACTTTACAAAAAAATACTCTCGGGGAGGTGTTAACAGGAGAAAGGGAAGTCCGCGCCGGTAAAGAATTCATGAATGGAAGGAGGTTGTTAAAAATGATCAGAAAATTTTTAGAAAAAAACCTTCAAGAGCCATTCTTCCTGGCAGAAATGTATAAGGCACAGGTAAGCGTGGCCGGGGGGGCCGAAAGCAACCTCGGAACAATTAAGGCCATGGAGCTCTTTGGCGCCGTATACATGACCTTTTGCATGTACTGGTTTGCCAGATATATTATCGGATAACATGTGAAATATTAAATATTAAAATGTGCTATAGATAACTATTCCCGGTGTCGGGGGCCGCTTTTCACAGCCAAACCCGGGTGTTCTTTTTAACGGCCCCCAACCCTCTGTTAATTAGCTTTATATTTAAATAACTGAATTTTAAAGTAAACCTGCACCGCATCCAGGAGGAAGGGAAGTCCGCGTTGGCGGCACAGGAAAATTTTTTGTATGGGGGTGACCCCTGTGTCCTATTTACCCCTGGCGGATATTAGTATAAACCTTACAACCATATTCACCATCGGACTAATGGTCGGAATCCTGGGAGGCGTTTTCGGAACGCTGGCAAACTTGCTTGTTGTGCCCGTCCTGAGCATTTTCGGCCTGCCTCTGCCCATATCTGCAGGCGCCAATGTGGGGCAAAGCTTTGGCCGAACCTCCCTTTCCATATTTACTGTCGGCCCGGATCCGCTGGCCTTTCGCAGGGTGGGTATTGTCAGCGGGATTATCGGGCTGCCCGGCGTTTTTCTCGGGGTTAAGCTTAATCTGCTGTTAATGGGCACCGGTACGGGAAACACTGTTATTTACCTTTGTTACATAGCCCTGCTGCTGTCGGCTGCGGTGGTTATATTCCGTCAGTGGCATTATTTCAACCGGAACGATTACTACGATGACGCCCCTTTCCCGCCATTCGGCCTTAACTGGAGATTCCCGCTGGCCATCCCCGGCGAGGCCGGTATGAAACATATTACCCTGGTGCGGATTTCGCTGGCCGGTCTTTTGCTGGGCGCCGCCACCGGTTTTTTGGGCCTGGGCGCCGGAGTGCTGGGAATACCGCTCTTCATGTATATACTGGGCCTTCCGGCGCAAAGCGCTGCCGCCACCGATACTGTCGCCATGCTGGTTATCGGGTCCGGAACCATTTTCGGTTACGCATCTGCAGGCAGGGTGGAACTTATGGTGGTGCTGGCCCTCCTGGCCGCTGTCACACTGGGCAACCGTATTGGGTCGGTTCTTCCCGGTGAACTGAATCTCGGCCATGCCAGGCTGGCCTTCTCACTGCTGCTGGCCATTACAGCCCTTTCAGTGGCCGTCGGCCTGAACAGCGTATTTTTTTCCCACGTGATTATGTCTGTATCAGGTCTGGGCTTCTGCCTGGCCGTGGTAATCTTTTCACTGATTCAGGCTCATGTGATGCCGAACTGATTCAATATCGGCTTGGTAACGGATATAAACTCGGCAAACTTATGGGCGGTCTGGGCCACGTCCCCCTGTACGCTTTCAATGGGGAGGTGGATTTTCAACCGGTACTTGCCGGTGGCTTCCACCTTGGGGAGTTCCCTTTCCAGTGTGCTGCCCAATTTCTTTTCGATCTCCGATTTCATCTCCAGCAGCGGCAAAAACACCTGCTTTTTGTGTCCGTCCATGACCAGGTCCAGCACCAATAAATCCTGCCCCCTGCTGGGCCCTTTCCTGGGCCTGGTTCTTCCTATCCGGTAATATATATTGGTATTGTCAAACACCTTTACGCATTTCCAGGATTCAACTATGCCAAGGCTCTGTCCCGGCAGTGAAAAAACAATGTTAATACCTTTTGGGTCCAGCAATTTCTTAACTTCAAGCAAAACTTCATCCACAAACTCATCAAAGGATTTTGAGCTGATGGGCTGGCTTTTTTGAGGAATATCCTTCTCTTCCCTGAGCCACTTTTCAAACCAGTCCAATGCTTTTTTAATGTCGTAGCTGCCGCCGGGACTGTCCGCAGATCTTTCCCGGTGCCTTCTTTCAAGATCCTTCAAGAACGCCTTTTTCCGCCGATTGAATATTTCAATAAAATTTTTATCGGTCACGGTATACCGCTCCCTTTACCAGCAATTATTTTTTCCAGGTCTCCATGACTTTTTAAAAAATTCACCATCAGTGACCTCCCGATCCCAGTAACCCTGAAGCTGCCAAAACCAGGACCACCACTTCCGCAATCACCAGAGCAGAGTATATGTTGTCTTTTTTGCGAAGGTAGGCCGGCAGTAAAATCAGGTAACCGATAACGGTCAGAACGCCCAGCCAGGCTATACCAATCAGCGGCAGGAAGTCCCCGTATTTTACCATGCCCAGCCATCCCCAGCCGTTCGGGACCTGCGCCGCCTCCAGGTACGCCGAGGATTTCATTCCCCAGTATTGTTGTATTTGGGAAGGTTCAATATACGTCGGCGTGATCCCGGTGACATACAGTATAAACGTTATGGTAAGGATTGCTATCCCGGCCCAGGAGCCGTACAGTAAAAGGTTTGCATACTTTATCTGCTCCTGGGGCACCTCCACCTTCACCGGCGTACTGTTTTTCCCCGCCGCTACTTTTGTTTGCCCGTTATTCATCTTTATTTCAGCCATATTATTACCCCCAAATCCCCAGTCCCTTTAAGAGAGACCTGATTCCGGCGAACAGCAGCATAACAATAACCAGGTACCTGACTGCCTTGGGTTTGGCCCCGGCCAGCAGTCTTACTCCCACCAGCGAGCCCAACATTATGCCGACCACCGATGGAACCGCAATAATAGGCAGTACTGCGCCCTGATTTATGTAAATCCAGGCTGCCGATGTATCCGTAATGGAGAGCAGGAACTTGCTGGAGCCGACAGCTATTTTCAGAGGCGCGCCCATCAGCAGGTTGAGCACAGGAACATTTGCCCATCCGGCCCCCAGGCCGAACATGCCGGCTACCGTTCCTATAAAGATAAACATCAGAAAGCCCTGCGGGGTTCTCCATACGGCCCAGTCCACTGTTTTGCCGGAGGTTGCCTCGTAGTAGGACCCTTCGATACCCAATTTTTTGCTTAACGTGTCCCTGGCCCCCACGGCCGGAAACTCACTGTTTTTTGAAAAGATAAACAGTATGGCAATAAATGTTATAGTGATGCCCAGGGCCGTCTGGGTTATATTGGTGGGCAGGGCCAGCCCCAGAAAGGCGCCTATAATACTGAAGGCGGAGGCAATCAGAGCCACCGGCAGCGCCAGCCTTAAATTGGCCAGGTTTGCCTTCAGCAAGCCGGGACCGGCTGCCAGAGCCCCCGCCAGCGCCACTATCAGGCCGGCGCCCCTGACAAAGTCCAGGTGGAAGGGGAAAAAGCTTCCCACGATGGGTACAAAAAGGACTCCTCCGCCTACTCCGGCCAGAACGGCTAAAACTCCCATCACAAACGTCACCACAAACAATAACAGAGGCCATACCCACCAAGGCGTGCCCGGGCTTCCGGAGGCCGCCTGCACTGATGCTGATATATTGCCTGCCACCGGGGATGTGGCTGCCGTTGATGCCAGCATAGTGGCCTTACCAATAACACACTCAAGCATATTATGTCCCCTCCAAGGTTACTGACAGTTTATTGCTTTCTTCCAGATAATTCTTTTGAACAATAAATTATTAATCATTATTTATTTGTCTTGATGTGTTTGTTTTCAAACACCCCCCTTTACCTTTTTATTTAGCAACGGCCACCGGGCCGGATAACTGGTCGAACCCTATTGCACAAGTATTTCTCCGTTTTGGCGCCCTTGCCCGTATAGCGACAGGTATCATTTGACCCATGATAAAAGTGCAAAATCCTACTTTCTGACTGCTGTACTGTATGATATAATACAGTCAGCTGACCGGTTAACTTTAATCAATACTGGCTCTCCCAGGTATTGTTCATTATTGAACAATGGCGCTGCCAACCAGTCCGGGTCCATTTATAGTATCCGGCCGATCAGTTTTTCTTCAGTCGTCACTAAACCTATGCACTATCCGTGCCTGCAATAATGACTCTGCGAGCTCTTATTTTGCACTACAAGTCACCATCATAACCATTTAAAACTGTCTATTATCAGACACCCTTTTTAAAAAATCAATGTTTTAGCGTTGTGATATTAGTTACAATTTATTAATGAATTGTCTGATATCATACAATCTGGCTGTAGGGGAACAAAAAATGGCATTATTAAAAAATTTTTTTGATAAATTCATGCACCAGAGCCTGCGCTTCCAATTCCTTTTGGTTGTCGCCTCCCTGCTTGTCATCCCGGTGCTGGCCATGTTTTATGACATCTTTTTCGCCTCCAAGAGCGACGAGGTGATGATCCTCGACCACCAGGAGAGGCTTAGCTCCATAGTGGAGACCAGAATAGTCCCGGGAATCCAGGAATCTCTCAATAAAAAATTGAAGGAGAATAACGCCAGGAACATCGCCCCCGAAACGTGGGCCGTTTACCTCCGTGAAGCCTTCAGCGAGGTGGCCGAACCCCTTGTCTCAAGCTTCCCCGGGGTAAGGTTCGGGCTGTACCTGCCGGATAGCCAGCAGATATATGTGCACGGTTTTCTCCATCAATACCGCTACCTTTCCCCCGATGAGGCCCTGGAAAGGGAAAGAAGGATACTGAACGAGGCCGATTCCGGCCTGGTGGCGGTGGTCGCCAGCCGCAGGCCCCTGTCCAGGCTGACCAGCAGTTTAAAGGATGAAACCTTTGAGTACCTTACCCCTGTATTTGTGGATGGCAAGCTGATGGCGGTGGCCTGGGCCGATGAAAGGCTGCACCCTATTTTTGCCCAAAGCCGCAGCTTCCGGATGGTGAGCAGGTATATCATTCTGCTGGTAATTTTTATTGGCGCAGTCGGAGCCCTGATGGTCATTCACAACCTGACCAGCAGTGTTTCCAGTATCAAAAAAGGTCTGAAGGATATGGAAAAGGATTTGACCAAGCTTCTCCCCGAGTTGCCGGGAGAGGCCGGGCAGATGGCCCAGGCCATCAATAAAATGGCCATTTCCCTGGCCGAAAAAGAAAGACTGGAATATGAAATGCAGAGGTCGGAGAAACTGGCCTCCCTGGGGCGCCTGGTGACCGGTGTGGCCCATGAACTGCGCAACCCCATCGGTGTGGTCAAAGCCACGGTGCAGGTGATGGAAAATGAGTACGGCAACAACGTCCCGGGTATGGGAGAGTTTACCAAAGTGATCAAGGAGCAGGTAGACAGGCAGAACAGGGTTATCCAGGAACTGCTTGATTTCGGCAGGCCCAGCAAGCAGATGGTACAGCCGGTGGATATAAACTCCCTGCTGGAAAAGGTGCTCACCTTTACCTCACCCATGCTGCGGCAGAATAACATAAATCTTGAGGTGAAATTTGACCCGGGACTGCCCAAGGTGACGGTGGACGCCTCAAGGATCAAACAGGTATTCGTAAACATGATCCTCAACGCCATCCAGGCCATGCCGGATGGGGGAAAGCTGGCTATAAACACCCACCTGCAGGATGATTTTATTTGTACGGAATTCAGCGACACCGGTATGGGTATAGAACCCGACGAATTGACCAGGATTTTTGATCCCTTTTACACCACAAAGGAATCCGGCACCGGGCTGGGGCTTTCCATCAGCCACCAGATAATAAAAAGCCACAACGGCACCATACACGTAATCAGCACACCTGGTGAAGGAACGGTTTTCAAGGTAAAATTACCTTTAAAGACAGATCAGGGAGGCGCCAATTATGATTCCCAAGATACTGATAATTGACGACGAGGAGCATATGTGCTGGGCCCTTGAGCGGGCGATGAAACAGGAAGGATACCAGGTGCTGACCACCACCCGCGGGCGGGCCGGGCTTGAACTGATCAGGGAAGAAGCGCCGTCCCTGGTCATCCTTGATCTGAAAATGCCCGAGATGGACGGCATGGAGGTACTTAAGCAGGCCAAGCAAATAAATCCCAAACTGCCCGTGATCATGCTCACCGCCCACGGAACCATAGAAACGGCCATTGAGGCCATGAAAATAGGAGCCTCCGACTACCTGGCCAAGCCCTTTGACCTTGACGAACTGAAGATGGTAATCAAACAGAATCTGGTTATGAGCCAGCTGGTGAATGAGGTCAACTTCCTGCGTTCCGAGCTGACCAAAAAATACCGCAAGATGATTGGTGAAAGCCCGGCTATCAAGGAAGTTAGCCGCCTTATAGAAAAGGTGGCCAACAGCAACGCCACTGTGTTGATTACCGGCGAAAGCGGCACCGGCAAAGAAGTGGCGGCAGTGGCCATACACCAGAACAGCCCCAGGCGCGAATATCCCTTCGTGCCGGTAAACTGTGCCGCCCTGCCGGAAAACCTCCTGGAAAGCGAACTTTTCGGCCATGAAAAAGGAGCCTTTACCGGGGCGGTGGCCAGGAAGCTGGGCCGTTTTGAGCTGGCCGACAAGGGCACCATATTCCTGGATGAAATAACCGAAATGCCCCTGAGCATGCAGGTAAAACTGCTGCGGGTGCTGCAGGAAAAATCCTTTGAGAGAGTCGGGGGAACCGAAACCTTCCATGTTGACGTAAGGATTATTGCCGCCACCAACAGGGATATAACCGGCGCCATTGAGAAAGGCCAGTTCAGGGAGGACCTGTATTACCGCCTGAACGTGATCCAGATTCACCTGCCTCCCCTGCGGGAGAGAAAGGAAGATATACCGCTTTTGGCCAATCATTTCCTGGAAAAGTTAAGGCCCACCTATCTGGTCAACAAGATTACCGACGACGCCTTGAAGCTCCTGCTGAATTACAACTGGCCCGGCAACATCAGGGAGCTTCAGAACGTGCTGGAGAGGGCCGCCATCATTTCACAAAGCAATGAAATAACCGTGGACGATCTGCCCAAGGATATTCAGCAGTCTGTCCCCATAAAATCCGGCGGCGATACCGCGATCAACCTTCCGGACAGTGGTATTTCACTGGAAGAGCTGGAAAAAGAACTTATTATAAAAGCCCTTGAAAAAAGTAAAGGCAACCAGACCAGGGCGGCCCAGCTTTTGGGAATAACCCGTTCGGCCCTTCTGTACCGCATTCAAAAACACGGGCTTGGTTGAAAAAGAAAAAGACGGTTAGTACAGTCTTTTATCTGAGGATTTAAAAAAGAGTTAATCGAGGGTGGCGATAAATTCCGTTAAAAAATCGGATAAAATTAATAAGAAAAAGAAGGATTTATTGGATCTGTATCAGAATATTTTTGTAACCGGTGGCAATATCTATATAAAGTTCCAAACTCTCTGTTTGCAAGGAGGTATTCCGGGTAAAGATAGGATCTATTATAAATACTATTTAATAGCGGTGGTGAACAATGATTTCAACAAATATAGAAAAGCATGCCGAATTAGCTACCCCTCATGGCCCGGTTTATATTGAAGGGCCGGTCAACGAAGAGTATTTAAAAAACCTTAATATGGATAAAAGGCTGGCCAATTTTCGAATGTCCGACAGGCAGCATGAAGCACTGTGCATAATATCCCGTTCTCCTGAGGGCATTGTTTATATTGCTAGAAGTAATCAGGAAATTGTCGGCTATGTCGTATTCCATTACCCAAGCCAGTTTTCCAGGTGGAGCAAGCACCCCCGTGTCCTGGAACTGGGGGCCATCGAAGTAAGCAGCAAGTTCAAACGGCTTGGGCTGGGGACGCAGCTGCTGAAGGCCGCTTTCAGCAACCCCGTGATGGAAGAATACATTATAATAACCACTGAATTTTTCTGGCACTGGGATTTAAAGGACAGCGGCCTGGACGTGTGGAATTACCAGCGGATGCTGACCAAGCTTTTCGGCAGCGTCCACTTTAAAAAGCGGCGCACCGACGACCCGGAAATTCTCGAGCACCCGGCAAACATGCTGATGGTCCGGGTAGGCACAAGGGTATCCGAAACATATATAAAAAGCTTTGAAGATATGTTATACCAGCAATCCATAGTTGAATAAAGGCATCGAATAATCAGGGGGATGCCTCTCTATCAGGCACCCCCCTTTATTTTTGCCATATTAAAATCCCACTTCGATAATCTTGGGGTCCGGCGGGTAATAGTCATTGGATATCAAGTCCCGTCTCACTTTGCCGCCCTCAAACACCAACACCCTGAATACCGAAACATCAAACCCCGGGGAACCCTCGGAAATATTGTTTGTTTGCCCCGGTTTCAGGCGGGAGTTGCTTTTCATTACTATTCCCGGCGGGATCGTTTTTACTGCGGTTTCAATCTTGTATATAGTATTCTGCTCTTTATGTCCCACAATGGTAATCTTGACGTACCCGTTTGCCGGTTCGGTGGAGGTAATGATATATACCGGCCAGTCAAGATTGTTTTTGAACCGGAAATCCATTAAACCCTCCGCCACGGTTGCATCCAGGCCTGGAGGCACGTACTTTACCGGCCTGGAGTGGGGGTGGCGCTCAACAACCTCCAGGCCCGACAGGAGGGCAGCCCCGTAAAGGGTTGTGGAAACCTGGCAGACTCCCCCCCCGTAATCATCAACCAGTTGGTCGTCTATAATTACCGGAGCCTTTTGGTAACCGCCCTGCTCGTCAATTGGCGAGATATGCCGGTTAAAAGAAAAAATTTCACCGGGCTTGACCAGTATACCGTCAATCTGGCCGGCCGCCCTGGCTATGTTTTTAATACGGCCTTCAGAATAGCTCTCAAACCGGGTGGAGCATTCGCCCAGAACATCAGTGAGGCCGGAAAGGTCTTGATCTTTAATCCGGGGGGAAACCGGTTTCGAGGCAATGGTTACCCTCGGCACAGCCCCGGCTCTTAATTCCATGATTCTGCGCAGGGTTTCAGTGACATCCATTTCCCGGCCGTCCAGGCATGAAACAAGGTTGACTTTTCCGCCCTTCAGGGTAAGCCGGGCATTTTGGGGTTTTTTTGTATATTCCCGGTTTATTTTGTCTAACTCTTTTTCCATGGCCTCCTGATTAAACTTTACAGACAGGGGAACTTCGGTGCCTCCGGTCCGGTTTCTCAGCTGCTCCGAAATCCGGCGCACAATCCATCCCCAGTGGCCGACGGCATAGGCCTTCTTCACTGCTTCCCGGTAGTCATAAACAGCCCCTATATCCTTCATGGGGATTATCCACTGCCGGCCTTCTCCCTCAAGCACCAGACTGCCGTTTTCCAGGCCCCCGAATCTTTCTCTGAGAACTTCCTCCGCCTTTTCGGGAGACAACCTCCCCAGCGGAACACCGGCCGAGGTAACTCCGGGCAATATCCTGCCGGCAGAATTCCCGGCCAGAATAATCCCGGCTATAAAGATGGCCAGGACGGTCTGAGTGACAATAATTATTGACAGGACAGTCAGTCTCTTCAGCTTTGACAAATTTTATCACTGCTTTAAAACATACTGAGCGGATCCCGCGGTTTCAGTCGGCAACATTCATGGTCAGTTCAATATACTTATCCATGGCCAGGGCCTTCTCGATAATTTCCTCGGTAATCACTTCACCTTCCTCCACAATCACCTGGCCGCCGGTGCCGGTAATCTTCTTGGTGGCTTTTTTGCCTGCCAGATACTGGCGCTGCCTGGCCTCAAAAACTTCCACCGGATCGCCGGAAGCCGTGTTTTTTCCCCTGGCGGCTGACTGGGAGGAACGTGTGGACACATTCCCGGCGGCGCCGGCAGGTTTTCCTTCCGACAATTCCTTAACCACGTAGCCCTCATGCCCGTCCTCGATGACAAGGAATTTAGATCCGTAAGTGAGCACCTTTTCCCCGGGTACAATGAAATCGCCGCCGTCATCCGTTACAACCTGGCAGCCCGTGATTTTACCGGACTGGTCGTCTATTATGTACTCAGAAACCGTACCGATATATTTCCCGGCCCTGGTCAGGACACCAGCCTTTATAATCTGTACGTCCCTTTCCAAAATAGACACCAGTTCGGGCTTTACGCTTACCGGGAACGCGTCGCCGCTATTCAGGATGGTAACGGCAAATTCCCCTATCCCCAGTACAGCGCCGTAGGGAAGCGCCCGCATCTCCCCGTACCAGTTTTCCCTGTCAAGCAATAGGCATTCCACGCTGCCCTGTTCAGGATTGACGGCAATCCCCGCCACCGAGCCCAGCTGGCTTCCGGATGACACGGCGATCACCGGCAGCCCCAGAATCTGTTGAGTCTTTTTCATTCAATCTCTCTCCTTAACTGATTTTTTATTGTTTTTACTCTTGCCGAATCTTTTTCGTCCAGTATAGAACCCCAAACATCCTCCACCATTTCCATTACTGCCAGAGCCTGTCTTTTACTGCCTGCGGACAGATAAATCGAGCTTATCTCAATGCACAGCATTGCAGCCAGTTTAGGCGGCGGGTTAAGTTTAAGAGCCTTGAAGAAGGTTTCAGCGGCACCGATCTTGTCCCCGGCGACCAGGATATCAAAAGCCCGGGCCACAATCCCGCTTATATCCTGTTCATCGCCCCCGGAACCGTAATACGGTCCCTCAACGGCCGGCTCTCCGGCGGCAGCCGCAGGCTCCGGCTCACAGGACGGGAATTCTTCCGCCTCAATTTCAGTATACTGAAATTCACCTGCGAAGTATCCGGCAGGTTCTACTGCCTCAGCCTCAGTTTCCACATCCTCATCAGCCAGATCCATATCCGGCGCCGCCAGTACATCGGGTTGCTCATCCGGGCCGGCGGGGACTATTTCTTCCAGAACAGTGGCCGCCACGGTCTCCTCCACCAGTTCCACGGCGGCATCCATCTCTACCGGCTCTTCTTCAGCAGCCGCCTCCACCGCCGACTTTTCTTCAACAATTGCTTCCGGCTGCAGCTCCGCCCCGGCAATCACTTCCACCGGCTTTTCAGTGTCCGGTGTGCCGGGGAAGCTTGTCCCGTAGTCATGGAAGACACTACTGTTCACTTCCACGGCCGGACCTCCGCCTTCGACGACAGCCAGGGCGTCCCCGACAGAAACGCCTGCATATTCATTTTCCCGTATTTCCCCGGATGCAAGTTTGCTTTCTATTAAATAAAGCAACCCTGCCCCGGCCAGGATTAGTACCGCATAGAGATAAATGATCTGTGGGTACGACACTAAAGTAGCCAGGAAAGGGTAAAGGATGCAGAAGAAGACTGAAATTCCCACCGCCATAAAAAGGACGGGGACCCTTACATCTATAACACGGCGCAGGAAATAAAGGCACGCCAGTAAGATTAAATTGGCTAAAACAACCAGCGATACAAATTCAAACATATTACACCCCGGAAAAATTAATATTTTTCCGTATTGTTTCCTTGTTAAATTAATTTAAAATTAATTAGCTAAATTTGTCAATGATTTTAAGATTATTGATAAATTTGCCTACCGGTTGCTGCTCACCTTCCTTGCCGGGCGCCATAGAACCTTTTTTCGACACGAAAGGTTATAATTTTTATATTCGCTGAACTAATTTCCTTTCCTGCCTGGTAAAACCAGAAAAGGCAAACTCTTAAGTTATTTATATTGTTCAATGGACAAGATTCAATGTTAATTATATTGCATTCCAATGTTCGAAACTTTTATAATATTAAAAATTGCACAATTAGCGGTACAGCGGTGCACAGGTATTTTTAACAGGGGGGAGTTGGTTGACTTTAAAGCCAGGCCGGCAATTATTTCAATCAATTAAATCAAATAAAGGAGGAAAAAGACCATGATGAACTATCCCCTCACTACCAACAGTATCCTGCAGCGGGCAAAAATGCTGTACTCCAAAAAAGAGATCGTTTGCAGGGATTACAGCGGCACATTCAGGTACAGTTATGGTCAGTTTTACGATCGTGTTTGCAAGCTTGCCAATGTACTGGAGGGCCTGGGCATTAAACGGGGAGACAGGGTGGCCACACTGGCCTGGAACACACACCGGCACCTGGAGCTTTACTTCGCCATACCGGGCATCGGGGCAGTGCTGCACACCCTTAATTTAAGGCTTTTCCAGGAGCAGCTGATATACATAATAAACCATGCCGAGGACAAGGTTATTTTTGTGGATCAGGACCTGCTGCCCATCCTTGAAGCCATAAAGGATAAAATGAGTACTGTCAAGCATTTTATAATAATGAATGATTCCGGAGAAATGCCCCAAACTTCCCTGAGCCCGGTCTCCTTGTATGAGGACCTCCTGGCCGGGGCCTCCTCCCGATATGATTTCCCAGCCGATTTAGACGAATGGTCGACCGCCGCCATGTGCTACACGACAGCCACCACCGGCGACCCGAAGGGTGTGGCCTACACCCACCGGGCCCTGTTCCTGCACTCCTATGCCTGCCTGGCCGCCGACATGATGGGGCTCGGCGAGCGGGATACAGTGATGGCGGTGGTGCCCATGTTCCATGCCAACGCCTGGGGAATGCCCTTTGCCGCCACATGGACCGGTTCCAAACAGGTATATCCCGGCTCCCGCCCCGACCCCAGAACATTATGCCAGCTTATTCAGGATGAAAAGGTAACCATGACCGCCGGTGTTCCCACCATCTGGATGGGCATACTGCAGGTGATGGAGAAAGAAAAATTCGATTTCAGCAGTGTCAAGGCATTCATCTGCGGCGGATCGGCCGTACCCCTGGCCCTGATGAAGGCTTACGACGAAAAGCTGGGAATCCCCATTATCCACGCTTACGGCATGACCGAGACCACCCCGCTGGTGACACTCTCCAGGACCAAGTCGTATATGGACCAGTGGCCCCCCGAAGAACAGTACGCGGTACGGGTAAAACAGGGTGTGGTGGCGCCGGGCCTGGAAATCAGAATTGTCGGCGAAAAGGGCCAAGACCTGCCGCATGACGGCAAGACCATGGGCGAACTCCTCATCAGAGGGCCCTGGATAGCCGGCGAATACTACAAGAACCCGCAGAAGAGCGCCGAATGCATGAAGGGCGGCTGGCTGTACACCAATGACATTGCCACCATAGACCCGGAAGGATACGTAACCATCTGCGACCGATCAAAAGACCTGATAAAGAGCGGAGGTGAGTGGATTTCCTCGGTGGACATGGAAAACACCATCATGGCCCACCCCGCGGTGGCCGAAGCGGCAGTTATCGCCATGCCCCACGAGAAGTGGGACGAGCGTCCGATGGCCTGCGTGGTGCTTAAGCCGGATTACAAAGACAAAGTTAAAGAAGAAGATATAATCAATTTCCTGGCCGGCAAGATGGCCAAGTGGATGCTCCCGGACAAAGTTATTTTTATCGACGAAATTCCGAAGACCAGCGTGGGTAAATTTAATAAAAAAGAGCTGCGGCAAAAGTATTTGTAGGCTTATACTGCCAGGGGCGTCCTGTACGTAAGACGCCCCTGATTTATTGTCCCGGAATCGGGAATTTGGGATTGGGGATGGCAACTATACGCTTTATCACGATATAATAAGGGATAATACTGCCATGCGGGTGAGCGCTCTTTATGCCTGCCAATTTGACCCCTCAGTACCACGCCGCCGAAGAAAACTTCAAAAAGGCCACCACCACAGAAGAAAAAATCGCCGCCCTGGAGGAAATGCTGGCTGTAATACCGAAACACAAGGGCACCGAGAAGCTCCAGGCCGATATCAAAAAAAGGCTGTCCAAGCTGAAAGATGAGGCTACCAGGAAGGGGGCCGCCAAAAGATTTGACCCATTCCACATTGAAAAGCAGGGAGCGGGGCAGGTGGTTCTTTTCGGCTTTCCCAACACGGGAAAATCCTCCCTTTTGAATGTCCTCACCAGAGCCAGCGCCAAGGTGGCTGATTACCCTTTCACCACCACCCTTCCGGTCAGCGGCATGATGCCTTTCGAGGATATTTTAATTCAACTGGTGGACCTGCCTCCCATCACCGCTGATATGTCACCGCCGGGAATATCAGGGGCGCTGATAAATTCCGATATTATAATGGTGGTTTTCGATGCTTCATCGGACGACTGCCTGGACCAGGTCAACGAGAGCATAAGCTTTCTCTATAAAAAGAGGGTTTTAAGAGAGGAAAAAATCACCGGTGTGAGGAGTGTACCGCCTGACCGGGTGCTCCTGGTAGGAAACAGGATCGACCGCCCCGGAAGCAGGGAAAACATGGATATAATCAGGGAATTCAAGCCGGGCGGGTTCAAACTTTACACCGCCTCGGCCGCAACCGGAGAAAATCTTGAAGAATTGAAAACAGTTTTATTTAAAACCCTTGACATCATCAGGGTATACAGCAAGGTACCGGGAAAGGAACCGGACCTGAAGATGCCCTTCGTGTTAAAGCGGGGCAGTACGGTACTTGACATGGCCGAAAAAATACATAAAGACCTGGCCCAAAAATTGAAGTTTGCCCGGGTATGGGGTTCGGCCAAATTTGAAGGCCAATCGGTACCGAAGGATTATTCCCTGCGGGACAGGGATATTGTGGAAATAAATATATGAATTTTTGGGTGCTAAACTCTCCTGATTTTGCCATTGCCCTTGGCCTGTGCGGTCCCGCCCACAATTATGTTGTCTATCCACAATGTGGGCTGGGCGTCACTTACCGGCACTCCCTGCCCGTCTTTCCCGCATGTCCCGATGGTAAACCCCAGATCCTTCCCTACCATCCTGATATCCTTTAAAACTTCGGGCCCGTTTCCGGTCAGGGTGGCCCCCCTGATCATCGGCCCTTTCTTGCCGTCCACAATGAGATAACCCTCAGCCACATCAAACACGAAGTCCCCGGTGGTGGTGTTTACCTGCCCACCCCCCATCTTGGCCACCAGTACGCCCCGTCCGGCCTCCCTGATCAGCCGTTCCGGTTCCTCCTTGCCGGAAGCTATATAGGTATTCCCCATCCGGGGTATCGGCTTGTGCTGGTACGATTCCCGCCTTCCGTGGCCGTTGGATTGTATTCCTACCTTGGAGGCCGTCAGCCGGTCATAGAGAAAATCCACCAGTACCCCGTTCTCAATCAGGGTTACCTTCCGGGCCGGGACCCCCTCATCGTCAAAACTGTAAGAACCGTACCTGTCTTTAAGGGTGGCGTCATCCACCACCGTTACCAATTCCGAGGCCACCGGCCGACCCTTCTTGCCCGCGTATACCGAAAGCCCCTTCTGCACCAAATCCGCCTCCAGCCCGTGCCCGCAGGCCTCGTGAACCATTGTTCCACCGGCCTCGCCGGACATAACCACCGGCATTTTACCGGACGGCGCCGGCCGGGCCTTCAGCATGTCAACCGCCCTGGCGGCGGCGGCCTCAGCCATATCTTCAGGCCTGCTGCGGTCCAACAAATCAAACCCGGCCATGCTCCCTACCGCCTCATAGCCTGTCTGGATGGTATCGTCCACGGCGGCTACCACCTGCACCATCAGCCTGGTGCGGACACGTTCGTCCTCCACATAATCGCCGGCGCTGTTGGCTATGGTGACATTCTGAACCACATCCCCGTACCCCACTATAACCTGTTTTATAAAATCAGGATTAACCGCCCTGGCTGCCCTGTCGGCCGACTCCACGGCAACCACCTTTTTTTCGGTCTTGACCTGGTCCGGGCGCACCCCGAAGTTAAACTCCACCAGGGGACTGACCCGGCGCAGGTCTATGTTGTATTCCTTCTTATCCCCCTGGGCCGCGTGACTTACTATCCCTGCAGCCTCAGTGAGGCCGCGGCGGGTCAGGTCGTTGGTGTAGGCATAAGCCGTGGATTCACCGGCTATCACCCTGATTCCGGCGCCAACGTCAAAGCCCGAGTGCACCCGCTCGATTTTGCCTCCCTCGCAGCCGATACCGGTTGCCTTTTTTTGTTCGATATAAATGTCTGCAAAATCTCCACCGTTGCCCAGGGCTATTTCCAGGACTTCCTTAAGCAACTGCCTGTCAACCAAAATGATCACCTCATGAATCTAACCATCATGATAATATTTTAAGCCCTTATGTTTTATTTGATACTAAAACGGCAGCCGAAAGCCGTCCGCTCCATATTATATAAAACCAAAAAAATTTTTCCACAATACCGGTTTAATTGTAGAATAATATTCCAAAAAGGAATATTATGGTATAGGGTTGTGCTCACTTGAATTGATTTCCTCCTGCATTCCGGGGTATATAACCCCGGATTTTTCTTCCCGGCGCCGGGGGAAAAGTTAAGCCCCACAGCCGCCGCATGCCTCACCATGATAATGGGAGGGACCAAAGTCTTTCATGCCCCTGGCGTATTCTTCCAGCCTGCGGTCCACCAGGCTGAAAACCGTACCTTCCGGGTACATACCGTTTTCACCGGGCTCCCCGGCCGGTACACCGGTAAGCAGTTCTATACCTTCCTCCACCGTGGAAATGGCATATATGTGAAACTTTCCTTCAGCCACAGCCTGGACCACCTCATGGTTGAGCGTCAGGTTTTCAACGTTCCGGGCCGGAATAATCACTCCCTGCCTGCCGGTCAGCCCCCTGTCCCGGCAGAGGTTGAAAAACCCTTCGATTTTTTCCGTAACCCCGCCGATGGGCTGTATTTCCCCCTTCTGGTTTACCGAGCCGGTTACCGCCAGCCCCTGATAAATGGGAAGCCCGGAAAGGCTGGACAGTATACAGTAAAGCTCGGTGCTGGAGGCGCTGTCACCGTCCACCCCGTCATACATCTGTTCAAAGGTGATCCTGGCGGACAGGCGCAGCGGCTTATTCTGCGCAAATTTTTTTCCCAGGTAGCCCACCAGGGTAAGCACCCCCTTGGTATGGCTGCTGCCGCTCATGCGGCACTCCCTTTCTATATTTACCACGCCCTCCTGCCCCATAAAGGTGCTGGCGGTGATACGGGAAGCCCGCCCGAAGGAATAGTCCCCGAAATCAAGCACGGACAGGCCGTTTATCTGTCCCACCACCTGGCGGTCCGTATCTACCATGATGACACCCTTCAGCATCATTTCCTGCATCTTTTCCTCTATCCTGTTGGAACGGTAAATTTTCTCCTCGATAGCCCTCCTCACGTGGGAAGAACCCACCAGGGGGGCATTTTCACTTTCGGCCCAGGCGGCGGCCTCGTAGACCACCTCTATAACCTCGTTAAACCTGGTGGAAAGCTTGTTCTGGTTGCCCGCCAGGCGGGTGCCGTACTCAATCAGCTCAGCCAGGCCCGTCCTGTCAAAATGCCTGAGGTTTTCCCTGGTACACACTGCGCCCACAAAGGCCGCGTAATGGGCCAGGTTCCCGGAGGTCCGGGGCATTTCGGTGTCGAAGTCCACCTTCACCTTGAAAAACTTCTGAAAGTCCTCGTCAAAAGTGCGCAGCAAGCTGTAAATCTGATAGCTGCCCACCAGGATAACCTTGACGTTGAGGGGAATACCCTCCGGCCTCAGCGATACCGTGGGCACCATGCGGTACTGCTCCCCGATGTTCTCCACCACGCACACCTTGTTTTTAAGGGCCCTCTTTAAGGTGTCCCACACCCCCGGATTGGTAAGGACATCCCTGGCCTGCAGCACAATATAACCGCCGTTGGCCCGGTGGATGGCCCCGGGCTTGATCATGGTATGGTCGGTGCTCAGTGTTCCCATCTGGGTGTTGTACTCTATCTTGCCGAACAGGTTGTAGTAGTTGGGGCTGTTTTCAAAAACCACCGGGGCTCCCCGGGTTTCCCCGTTGTTAACAAAGAGGTTCACCCGGTAACGGTCGAACAGGGTCTGACCGTCGCTGCTCAATCCCGCCCCGGAAGCAGTGGTGGCTGGTTTGAGCTGTTCCAGGTTCTTGGCTATGTCATCCAGTATTTCCCGCATGTATTCCTGTACCCCCGGAAATTTCCCGTACTTTTCCTGCAGCCTCCGCACCAGGGGACCGGCTGCCACCAGTACAATCTGTTTGTCCAGGTCGCCGAGCTTCTGCTTAACCTCCCGTTCCAACTGACGGGTTGAGGAAAGTATCTCCTCAAGCTTCTGCTGAAGGGCCCTGCCCTGCCTTTCCATCTCCTCCTGCACTTCCCTGGGCAGGGCCTCGTATTCTTCAACCGACATTTTTTTGCCGTCCCTGGTGGGGGTAAAGAAAAAACCGTTTGGACCCTGCTTCATCAGAAAACCGGCTTCTGCGGCTTCCCGCCTGACCTCGTTGACGGCCTTTTCAATTTCCTTCTCCATTCCCTGCATGATGGCCATTTTCTTTTGTTCGTAGTCTTCCCCCTCAAAGGCCTTGGGAATGGCCACCCGCAGGTCCTTAATCAGGTCTTCCATATCCTTTTGCAGGCTTTTTCCATAACCTGGCGGCAGGGGAACCGCCTTGGGCTGGTCCGGATTGGAAAAATTATATAGGTAGCACCAGTCATCGGGCGCCGTACCCTGGGCTGCCACCTGTCTTAACACATCGTTTATATACGTGCTTTTACCGGTCCCGGTGGGCCCGGCCACATAAACATTGTATCCCGGGGCACGCATTGAAACGCCGAACTGCATGGCCCTGACGGCCCTTTCCTGGCCGATGAAGTCCTTTAAAGGCGGTACCTCCTGCGTGGTCTCACAACACAGTTCTTCGGGCTCACAGTAGCGGCGAAGCTTTTTCACCGGTACCCGCAGCTTTTCTTTCAACCCGGTCATTGTCAAACCTCCAGATCGTTACCATATTTCCGAAATAATACTGTATCAGCCGCGCTTTTCCCTCCTTTTCAGAAGAATTTTGCGATTTAAAAATGAGTATAACATCAGGTTTGCCGGAAACATGGGGAAACAGCCCGGTCTTCCCCGGGAAGGTGCGCTGCCGGCAGAAGAATACTTAAATAGTCCGGTACCGAGACAAATTATTTATAGAATTGTTTAAAATACCATTTGACTTATTCCCAAAGATTTTGTATACTGATCATTGTCAGCAAACGGCGGCATACAGCATCACCACTGTTTCAAGACCATGGAGCTGTAGTGTAGTGGTTAACATGCCGGCCTGTCAAGCCGGAGATCGCGGGTTCAAGTCCCGTCAGCTCCGCCACCTTGCCACGGTAGCTCAGTTGGTAGAGCAGCGGACTGAAAATCCGCGTGTCGCTGGTTCGATTCCGGCCCGTGGCACCATCGACAATCACTATAATTATATACTATGATAAAGCGTGCGGAAGTAGCTCAGTGGTAGAGCATCGCCTTGCCAAGGCGAGGGTCGCGAGTTCGAATCTCGTCTTCCGCTCCATTTTATTCGGCGACATAGCCAAGTGGTAAGGCAGAGGACTGCAAATCCTCCACTCCCCGGTTCAAATCCGGGTGTCGCCTCCAGAAACTCAGTATTGGCAAGCATTTCAAGGCTGGAAGTGCTTGCCATTTTGTTTTAAAGATAAATTTGATCACATTTGATCACAAACAGGTGATCAAGGGATATGTTTAGCCGCTTTCAGCCTATGGGAATTATTTCCTGGCCCCAAACAGCCTTTCTTCAATGCGCATCGCCGCCTCCCGCTGCATGCCGGGAATGACATGGGAATAAATATCAAGGGTCAACCGGGTTGTACTGTGCCCCAGCCGCTCGGCAACAATCTTGGGGCTTACCCTGTCCTTCAGCAGGTATGTGGCATGGCAGTGCCGCTTATGTAACGCGTTACATAACCAGCATTATGAGAAGCAGATGATTATGGGAAGTGTTGCTTAAAAATCAGCAAATTTATTGCATTTTCAAGGAAATCACTTCTCATAAATTTTTACGTTAAACTGGTCTATTTACATAGATTTTGGA
>JBMOPD010000091.1:0-24909 GCA_049323615.1 Bacillota bacterium
ATTGCCGAATTTTTACCACGAGACCTCACTCCTTGCCTGGGAGTCGGCTACTTCTTATGAAGTAACCTCTAGAGGTCTCATTTCTTTATTACCCCTCCAGACACCTACTAAAAATATACACTGCCGGGAATAACAGCTATCTATCGACAAAAAAATTTTAAAATTCAAAAACTTATGGCAGGAGAATTCTTTATCAGGGCCAAACATTAATGATTAACAATGGGAAAAGGCAGTTTGCCGGGAAAAAGTTCAGGTTTTTTAATAACCTTAAAGGGGGTTTTGATTTATGGATCTTGGCGGAGTGCTGGCCCTTAACTCCAGAAGACACCCCGGGAAGGAAGCCCTGGTATACGAAGGAAAGCGGTACACCTACAGGGAGTTTAACGCCGAGGCCAACCGCCTGGCCCACGTCCTGCTGGAGATGGGCCTTAAAAAGGGCGATAAGGTGGCCCTGATGATGCAGAACTCCGACCGGTACTGCATTGCCTTTTTTGCCGCGCTGAAGGCCGGGGCCGTGGTGGTGCCGATGAACTACCGGCTGGCCCCACCGGAGGCCGAATACATCCTTAACCACTCGGAAAGCGCCGTGATGATCCTTGACCCGGAATACCGCCCCCTGGTGGACGGGATCAGGGGAAACCTGCCGGGGGTATGGTACTACATCCAGGCCAGCGAAAGCGTGCCGGAGGGAGATTGTCTGGAATGGGACGGCGTGGTGGAGGGGAAACCCGATACCGACCCCGGCGTAAAGGTGGACGAGTGGGATGACTGCGAGATACTTTACACCTCGGGAACCACCGGGAGGCCGAAGGGGGCGCTGTTTGACCACCACCGGATTATCCACGTGGGATTCAATTCCTGCGTGTTCATGGGCATCAACCCGAAAACCCGCATTCTGCACGTGGCGCCGCTGTTCCACTCGGCCCAGCTGAACCTCTTCCTGGTGTCGGGCACGTACGTGGGGGCCACCCAGGTGGTGCACAAGGTGTTCCATCCCCAGAAGGTGCTGCAGACCCTGCAGGATGAAAAGATATCATTTTTCTTCGGCGTGCCCACCATGTACAACTTCATGCTGCAGGTGCCCAACCTGGACAGCTACGACCTGTCGTCGGTGAAGAAGTGGGGCTACGGGGCCGCCCCCATGCCTCCGGAACTGGTCAGGCAGGCCATGGAGAAGCTTAAGAGCGACCAGTTTTTCAACCTCTGCGGCCTCACCGAGGGAGGCCCGGGCGGCATCCTGCTGGAGCCCGAGGACCATTTGAGAAAGCTGGGGGCCGGCGGAAAGGCCATTGTTAACACCGAGGCCCGGGTGGTGGACAACGGGGGCAATGATGTAAAGCCCGGCCAGGTGGGGGAATTCATCATCCGGGGCGAGACCATCATGAAAGGCTACTACCGCAACCCCGAGGCCACCGCCGAAACCATCAAGGAAGGCTGGCTCTATACCGGCGACCTGGCCACCATCGACGACGAGGGCTTCATAACCCTGGTGGACAGGAAGAAGGACATGATTATCACCGGGGGTGAAAATGTATACTCCACCGAGGTGGAGCAGGTGCTGTACGAGTACCCGGGGGTACTGGAGGCGGCCGTGATAGGCACTCCCAACCCGGTCTGGGGAGAGACGGTGACCGCTGTCATCTGCCCCAAGCCGGGAGTAACCCTGTCGGCCGGGGAGATAAGGGACTTTTGCAGGAAGAAGCTGGCCGACTACAAGGTGCCCAGGATATTCAAGTTTTCCGACCTGCTGCCCAGGAACGCCTCGGGGAAGGTGCTGAAGATAAAACTCCGGGAGTTGTACGGCAAGGAATAGAGAAAAAAGAGCAGGAGATTGGGGGAGGATGTCAGTATGAGGATTCTGGTGCCCGTTTACGGGTCGGGGCACTCCCTGCGGGCCGCCCGGTATGTGGCCGATAACCTGGCCCACTTCCCGTTCTCGAAAATAATACTGCTGGTTGTGGCCAGTTATATCGATGTTTCCCTGGTCAGCGAGTCCCCCATAACGGCGGAGCGGTTCGGCCACGAGTACATGCGCCGCGCCAGGCAGCACCTGGAAAAGACGGCCGGGATTTTTAAAGGAAAGGGCCTGGTGGAAGCGCCAAAATGGTGTTAAGAGTTGTTGCCGCTTATCAGTTCCTGCATTATCTGAACGCCGGAGCTGGTCCCTATCCTTGTGGCGCCGGCCCTGATCATCCGCAGGGCCTGGTCGAGGGTCCTTATTCCTCCGGAGGCTTTTATTCCCACGCCGGGGGGCGCCGTCCTCCTGATCAGCTCTATGTCTTCAACGGTGGCGCCGGCCGGTCCCATTCCGGTGCTGGTCTTGATAAAGCGGGCCCCCGCCTTTGTGCAGAGGAGACAGGCGGTTTCCTTTTCTTCACTGGTAAGGTGGCCGGTTTCGATGATTACCTTGACCGGGGCCTCCGGTTTCAGGGCGGTTACCGCGTCCACCACGGTCTTGACGTCCTCAAGAACAAGGTCGTATTTGCGGTCTTTCAACAGGCCGATATTTATTACCATGTCGACTTCCCCGGCGCCGTCCCTGACCGCGCCGGCGGCTTCGGCCGCCTTGACCGCCGTGGTGCAGGCCCCCAGCGGAAAGCCCGCCACCGAGCACACCACAACCCCGGAACCGGCCAGGGCGCCGGCGGCCAGGCCGACCCTGGCGGGGTTGACGCAGACGGCCTTGAGGCCGTATTTGACGGCTTCCGCGCACAGGCGCAGGATGTCTTTTTCGGTGGCTTCCGGTTTTAACAGGGTGTGGTCGATCATGGAGGCCATTTCTTCCGGTGATATAGCGGCTCTCATTTCATGATACCCCCCGGAAATGGCCGGGCCTTGCCGTCCCTGGCCAGACCCTGGGCTAATATGTTATAAACCGGTATGGTCATGCCGGTGAGGTTGTATTTCCGGCTTGACAGAACCCAGCAGGTGGCCACCTCGTCCAGGCTGCCGAAGATAATTTTGCGGGCAACCCTGGGGTTTATGTCCGGGCTGAAGCTCCCCTCCCCGATGCCGTAGCTGACCAGCTGTTCGATAAAATTATAGTAGCCCCTTATTATTTCCGATATTCCTTTCCTGATGGAATGTTCCGACTGGCGCAGCTGTATTTGCAGGACCGAGGCCAGGTTGCGGTCCGCCTGCAGTTTTGAAAAATGAATGTATATCAACCGCGCCAGCATCTCAAAGGGGTCCTTGACTTCTTTTAACTCCTTCTGCGCAATGTTGGTGAATTCACCCATCTTGTTTCTGAACAGGGAGATCAGGACGTCTTCCTTGTTTTTAAAGTACAGGTAAATGGTGCCGTCGGCCACCCCCGCCTCCCTGGCTATTTTTGACACCTGGGCGCTGTGGTACCCGTATTCGGCGATAATTTTAACAGCCGCTTCAATTATGGCCTGATACTTTTCCCCCGTTTTCCTTGCCAATTTTATATCCCCCCAGGATTGTCAAAGTTGGGCTTTATAATCATCAGAGGAGGCTTTTGGAAATGCATTTAACGGAAAGTTCGGAAATTAAGCAAAACTGCACTTTTTCTATGCATTATAACACAAATATTAAAGGCAATCACGGGGTGCCGGAAAGTTGGCGCCGGAAGGCGGGCGGTCAGGTGGTTGTCCCCAGTTTCCTGTCCAGCCGGGCCACATGCACCAGTACATGGGCCACCGCCTGGTATAATTCCGGGGGAATTTCAACTCCCGCTCCCAGCTTGACCAACGCCTGGGCCAGCACGCTGTCGCGGTATACGGGAATCTTCTCCTGCCCGGCGATTTCCCTTATTTTTGCCGCCAGGTCGCCCTTGCCCGCGGCCACCACCACCGGCGCCTGGTCCCGGCCGTGATCGTAGCGCAGGGCGGCAGCCATGTCTATATTCCTTTTTTCGGGACGATCCTCCCTGGCCATGGATCACACTTCCAGATCGAGTATATAGTTGGCGGGATTATTCCCGCCGGGGGCTATGTCCGAACAGCTTCTGATCCCCGGCCGGGTTATTCCGGCCGCGTTTACCGATGGGTACCCCAGTTTTTGCAGGCCTTCCACCAGTGCAGGGAAACTTTCTTTCAGGGCTTTCGTGTAGGCCCCGGTTTCGGTGTAAAAGGACAGGGTCAGCGATTCATTCCCGGCCGCCAGGGAGATCCAGAGTATGCCCAGGCTTTCGGTGCGCAGGCAGATAAATATGCTGGTATGGGCGCCTTCTCCCGTGGCGGTGGGGTTGTCCCGGTCATTTTTGATAAAAAAGCCGGATTCGGCAAACAGGGGGGATTTAAGCGGCAGCGGCAAAAAGTCAGGCAGGTTGTGGGCGGGGGAAGACTGCCCGGTGACTTGCCGGTCCCCTTCGCCGGCGCTCCCGGTTCCCGTAACGGCGGCTGCTTCGGCGGTTTTTTCGGCCACCTGCCGGGCGGTTTCAGCGGTTTCCTGCCCGGGGGCCGCCCTGTTCATTATGTTCTGCCGGGACAGCCCGGTGAGAATGTCCAGCAGTACCGGAAGCATGTTGCTTATCTGCATGGTACGACCCTTCCGTCTTTATTATTGCTAATAGTCCAGGACGGGGATGTTTTTTATTTTTGGATTCTGACCGCCTGGAATAACTTTCATGTATATATTATCGTTTAAAATACCATTTCATAAAGCTTTTTTTAGGCAGCGGAAGGAATTTAATAACCGGACGCGAAAAAGGCCTCAGGGAGGTTTTGACATGGATATTGCGGCCATTTTTACTACAGCTTTTCTGGTTGGACTTTCCGGGGCCATGATGCCCGGCCCTTTGCTGGTGGTCACGGTGGGAGACACCGTCAGGCGGGGTTTTTGGGCCGGCCCGCTGATTGTTTTGGGTCACGCGATACTGGAATTTCTCCTGGTGGTGCTCCTGGTGCTGGGGCTGGCCTCGGTGCTGGGCAGGGAGGAAGCAAAGATAATAATCGGCATTGTGGGTGGGCTGTTTTTAATGTATTTCGGCTTTGCCATGTCCAGGGACGCCTTTAAGGGGAGGGTTTCCCTTGATTTAAACGGAGAGGCGGCGGCTTCATCCGGTCCCTCCGGCGAGATCAAGGGGATGCATCCGGTGGTGGCGGGTATACTGGTGAGCCTTTCCAACCCCTACTGGAGCATGTGGTGGGCAACGGTGGGCCTGCTTTACATCACCCAGGCCCTGCAGAGCGGGACCCGGGGCATGTTGTCGTTTTACTCCGGCCATATCCTGTCGGACCTGGCCTGGTACAGCCTGGTGGCCGCCCTGGTGGCCGGGGGGCGGCGGTTCATCAGCCAGAAGGCCTACAACGGTGTGCTGGTGGTGTGCGGCCTGTTTATTTTCGGACTGGGGCTGTATTTTATCAGGGACGCTATATTGAATTTAATGTGAGCGGTTAAACTAAATTTAGCGGTCAGCCGTCAGCAGTCAGCAATCAGCAGACAGAGGCAAAACATAATATATAAAAGCTGAACGCTTTAAATCAAGGAAGGGGATTGCTATGCCAGTTGTATTTTGCGGTGTGTGTCCCCACCCCCCGATTATGGTCCCGGCGGTGGGCGGAAAACAGTCCGACATCGTGTTCAAATCAAGGCAGGCCATGCTGGAGTTGGGCCGCAGGCTGAAGGAAAGCGGCGCCCGGTCCGTGGTGATGATATCCCCCCACGGCCCGGTATTCAGGGACGGTATAGCCATCAACATGAAGCAGCAGTTAAAGGGAGGACTCAGGGCGTTCGGCGCCCCCGGGGTTTACTTCGAGCTGGAAAACGACCTGGAACTGGCCTCCGCCATCGGCCGGAGTGCCCGGGACGCCGGCATTATGACCCTGGAGCTGGATGAAGGCGCCGCCAGTCAGTACAGGGTCGACACGGACCTGGACCACGGCCTTACCGTGCCCCTGCACTTCCTGGCCGAGGCGGGGGTGAAGCTGCCCGTGGCGGCGGTTTACATGGGCCTCCTGCCCTACGAACAGCTTTATAACTTCGGGGTGGCCATGCAGAAAGCGATCAATGAGTCCGGCCAAAAGGTGGCCGTGATTGCCAGCGGCGACCTGTCGCACCGGCTGACCAGGGACGCCCCGGCGGGGTTTGACCCCCGGGGAGAGGAATTCGACCGGGAAATTGTCAGGCTGATGGGCGCGGCCGACGTGGCGGGAATCATAAACCTCGATCCGGAACTGGTGGAGAGGGCCGGGGAGTGCGGCTTAAGGCCCCTCATTATGATGCTGGGAGCGCTGGACGGGTATGCCGTCAACGCCGAGGTGCTTTCCTATGAGGGGCCTTTCGGCGTAGGGTACATGGTGGCCGCGCTGCAGCCCCTTGCGGCCGGCGAAGGCAGGCGGTTCAGCCGGACCCTGGGCCAGGGGCGCCGGGCCGGGGTGGACGAGAAAAAAAGGAATGAAGGGTTTCTGCCCGGCATTGCCAGGGCTACCCTGGAACACTACAGCCGGGGGGAAAAATATAAGGTTCCCCTTGACCGGATACCCGAGGAATTCCGCAAGCCGGCGGGGGTTTTTGTCTCCCTCAAAAAGCATGGACAGTTGAGGGGATGCATAGGCACCATTGAGCCCCAGTACGGCAATATAGTGGAGGAAACCGTACATAACGCCATCAGCGCCGGCCACCGGGACCCCCGCTTTTACCCGGTGAGGGAGGACGAACTGGACGACCTGGACATTTCGGTGGACGTGCTGCATCCCCCGGAGCCCGTCAGGGAAAAAGAGGAACTGGACCCGCAGCGCTACGGGGTGATAGTGCGGTCGGGGAGGAAGCAGGGGCTGCTGCTGCCCAATATTGAAGGCGTGAACACGGTGGAGGAGCAGATTGACATCGCCAGGCAAAAAGCGGGGATTTACCCCGGAGAGCCCATGGAACTGGAGAGGTTTGAGGTGGTAAGGTACAAGTGACATTCTTTGGCTTAATGGTATTGACATCGGGTCGGGAATACGGGAGACAGGAGACAGAATACAGGAGAAAGGAAACTGGATATCAGGGGTATTCCCCGTGGGGCTGGTAACGGTTTTTACCGATTGCGGGGGTGAACGGGTGTGGACGAGAAATCAGGCGATGTGGAAGTGTTCTTCTACGAAAAAAGCGACGACGGCCGGACTTTTTGCAAGGTTTGCCCGAAGCTCTGCCACATAAGGCCGGGGCACCGCGGGTTTTGCCGGGTGCGGGAGAACCGGGCAGGGGTGCTTTACGCCACCAACTACGGGCAGTGCACCTCCTACGCCATGGACCCCATTGAAAAGAAACCCCTTTACCACTTTCACCCGGGGTCCCTGATCCTGTCCCTGGGGACCATGGGCTGCAACCTGCGCTGCGGCTTCTGCCAGAACTGGGAAATAGCCCACGGGGAGCCCAGGTCGGTCTACCTGGCCCCGGAACAGGCGGTGAGCGCGGCCCTGGCCAGCCGGGAGGAGGGGGTTCCCTGCGTGGGCCTGGCCTACACCTACTCCGAGCCTTTCATGTGGTACGAGTACGTTTACGATACCGCCAGGCTGGCCAGGGAAAAGGGACTTAAAAATGTACTGGTGACCAACGGGTATGTCAATGAAGAGCCTTTGAGGAAGATCCTGCCCTGCATAGACGCCATGAATATAGACGTCAAGGCCTTTACCGACAAGTACTACCGGGAAACATGCGCCGGCCGCCTGGATCCCGTATTGAGGACGGTGGAGATGGCAAGCCGGGAGTGCCACGTGGAAATTACCACCCTCCTGGTGCCCGGCCTCAACGACTCGCCGGAGGAGATAAAGTCCCTGGCAAGCTGGCTGGCGGGGCTGGGCAGGGATATTCCCCTGCACTTTTCCAGGTATTTTCCCAATTACAAGTTCGACCTGGATCCCACACCGCGGGAAACAATGCTGATGGCCAGGGACACCGCCAAGGAGTACCTGGATTACGTGTACGTAGGAAACGCTCCGGAGCTGGACGGGGGCAAAACCCGCTGCCCGGAGTGCTCCAGGGTGGTTATCGACAGGAGGGGCTACCGGACGGGAGTCACCGGTCTGGAAGGGGACCTCTGCAAGGGGTGCGGGCGCAGGATAAAAGTGGTGGTGTCCTGAAAGAAAAAGGCGTGCAGTTTTCCCGGAGCACTGCATAAATGCGGGGGCGGCGGTGGTTGAAAGATGATCCTGGTAGGTACGGCCGGATACAGCTATGATGACTGGAAGGGTGTCTTTTATCCGGAGAAGGTCGACAAGAAGGAGATGCTGTCCCTCTACGCCCGGCAGTTTTCCTTCACCGAGGTGAACAGCACTTATTACCGCCTTCCCAACAAGTATATGATGCACCATATGCAGGCCAAGACCCCCCCGGATTTTCAGTTTGTCATCAAGGCCTACAAATCTTTGACCCATGAGAGGGAAAATAATAGCGAGGATTTTAAAAAGTTCACCGAAGCCCTGCAGCCTCTGGTGGAGGCCGACAAGCTGGGGTGTGTGCTGGCCCAGTTTCCGCAAAGCTTCAGGCTTTCCGGGGCAAATGTTTCCTACCTTAAGGAACTGGGGCGGTGCTTTGAGGGCCTCGCCGCCGTGGTGGAGTTCAGGCGCCGGGAGTGGCTGCGGAAGGATATATTTGAATTTTTATCGGCCCAGGGACTGGGTTACGTCTGTGTGGATGAGCCCCAGCTGAAGGGGCTTGTGCCGCCGGAGGCCAGGGCCACCGGGCCGGTGGCTTATGTCCGCTTCCACGGCCGGAACTATGAAAAATGGTGGAACCACAGGGAGAGTTACGAGAGGTATGACTACCTCTACTCGGAGGATGAGCTGGGGGAATGGGTGCCCAGGATAATAGGCCTGGCCCGGGGGGCGGAGAGGGTGTACGTCAGCATGAACAACCACTACCGGGGCCAGGCCGTAACCAACGCCCGGATGATCAGGGACATGATCAGGTCCGCCGGAGGAGAGGTTAAATAGCTTATACTGATGGGCTTTGGGGTCGGGAGACAGGAGACAGAATACAGGAGACAGGAGAACGCCGCAGTTTATCTGTTTAATTGGACTCATACTTTAACCGGAAAATAATCAGACATCAGGAGTAATGGCTTTGAAGTTAACAGAACAGGGTAAATGTAAAATAACGCTGCCGGGGGATTTGCAGGAGGCTGTTTTTGTATCCCGCCTGAACCGCTTTGTGGCTGAGATAGATCTGGGCGGCCGGAGGGAACTGGCCCACGTGCCCAGTTCCGGGAGGATGGCCGAACTGCTGTACCCCGGCGCCCGTATTTTCGTGTCCACACCGGCCCACCCCGGCGCCAAGTTAAAATACAGGATTCTGCTGGCGGACCGCGGCGGCAATCTGGTGTCCGTGGACTCGCTGCTGCCCAACAGGCTGGTTTACCGGGCGCTTCAACGCGGATCCCTGCCGGAGTTGTCCAGCTACGGGGTTATCAGGCGTGAAAGCGCCTTCGGGCACGGAAGGTTTGATTTTTTTCTCGGGGGAGACCAGGGAAACGGGTGTTATGTGGAAGTAAAATCGGTCACCCTGGTGGAAGACGGGGTGGCCCTTTTCCCCGACGCCCCCTCGGAGCGGGGCGCCAGGCATATGGCAGAGCTGACCGCCGCCCGGCGGGAGGGCTACCGGGCGGTGGTTCTTTTGGTGATCCAGCGGGACGACGCACACTGTTTCAAGCCCAATTGGGGCCGCGACCCGCAGTTCAGCCGGGAGCTGTCCCGGGCGGCCGCGGCCGGGGTGGAGGTGCTGGCCCGGCGCTGCCGGGTGTCTTCGCGGGAGGTGGTGATGGACGGTAAGGTGCCTGTTGAGCTATAGGATTAGAATTCAGAATTCAGAATCCAGAATCCAGAATGGGGAAGGCATTCCTGATATGCCTTTTGAATGTCTAGGCTGACGGCTGAAAAAGGTGACAGCTTTTTTTACCGGAAGGAAAAGCTGTTTTTTACGGGAATATTTAATGAGCCATTTTTTTATTTTCCGGATAAATATTTTAAGACGGCGTATTGAATAATTATGCAATTATATGTATAATTATAAATATTTATTGGCCAGCGTCATTAATTCCACCCGGCCCGGGTGGAATTTGCGGTGATGTAAACATTATCTATGGGAAGGTGTATGAGGTGAAATTTGAGGTTCTGCCGGGCGGGATTACCGCCGCCGCGGGCTTTAAAGCCTCCGGGGTGGCCGCCGGTGTAAAGTATATAGGCAAAAAGGATATTGCGGTAATTTATTCGGAGTGTGAGGCTTCTGCCGCGGGGGTGTTCACCACCAACGTGGTGAAGGCCGCCCCGGTTCTCCTGGATATGGAAAGGCTGGCATCCGGAAAGGCCAGGGCGGTGGTGGTAAACAGCGGCAACGCCAACGCCTGCAGCGGCGACCGGGGCATGGCCGACGCCCGGGCCATGGCGGCGGAAACGGCCCGGCTGCTGGGAATACCTGAGCAGAGTGTACTGGTTGCTTCCACCGGGGTGATTGGCCAGCCAATGCCCATGGAACGAATAATCCCCGGCATCGGGGCGGCGGTGGCGGCTTTAAGCGAGACCGGCGGCCGGGACGCCGCCGAGGCCATCATGACCACCGATACCGAATTAAAGCAGTACGCCGTCTGCTTTGAGCTGGACGGAAAAAGGATAACGGTGGGGGGAATGGCCAAGGGGTCGGGCATGATCCACCCGAACATGGCCACCATGCTCTGTTTTATCACCACCGACGCCGCCGTGTCCCCGGAATGCCTTAAGGGTTGCCTGGCCCATGCCGTGGACCGGAGCTTCAACATGGTCACCGTGGACGGTGATACCAGCACCAACGACATGGTGCTGGCGCTGGCCAACGGCCTGGCCGGCAACAGGGAGATTGGCGCCGGGGGTGAGGGGGCCGCCATCTTCCGGGAAGCGCTGACCGAGGTCTGCACGGCCCTGGCCAGGGCGGTGGCCCGGGACGGCGAGGGGGCCACCAAGCTGATCGAAGTAAGAGTGGTCAACGCTCTTACCGAAGGGGACGCCAGGCTGGCGGCAAGGGCCGTGGCCGGGTCCAGCCTTTTCAAGGCCGCCGTTTCCGGTGAAGACGCCAACTGGGGCCGGATCATATGCGCGGCCGGGTACTCCGGGGCCCGGTTCAACCCCCGGGCGGTGGACATATACCTGGGCGATGTCCAGGTGGCTAAAAACGGCGGGGCGCTTGCCTTCGACGAGGAAAAGGCGGCTTCTGTCCTGGCCCGGCAGGAAGTGCAGGTGCTGATCGATTTCAGGGAGGGCCGGCACGGGGCGCGGGCCTGGGGCTGCGACCTGACCTGCGAATATGTGAAAATAAACGGCAGCTACAGGACCTGACAGGGAGGAACAGTATAGATGAAATACAAGGTATTTGTGGATGGCCGGGAAGGAACTACCGGACTGAAGATAAATGAACGCCTGTCAAATCGAACAGATATAGATATTCTTAAGATTGAGCCGGAAAAACGAAAGGATCCGGAAGTTCGCCGTATGTTTTTAAATGAAGCGGATATAGCTTTCCTCTGCCTTCCGGATTCAGCATCAAGGGAATCTGCTTCGCTTGTTACCAATAATAAAACCCGGATTATAGATGCCAGCACGGCCTTCAGAACCGATCCAAACTGGATATATGGCTTGCCGGAATTAAGCAAAAATCAGCGGGCATTGATCAGGGATGCGCATAGAGTATCGGTTCCGGGTTGCCATGCCACTGGGTTTAATTTGGCTCTTTATCCGCTTGTCCGGGAAGGAATAGTACCTGAAGATTATCCGGTAACCTGCCATTCCATAACCGGGTATAGTGGAGGCGGGAAGAGATTAATTGAACAATACGAAGCAATTGGTTTAAATAAAAAGAATCTTCAAAGTCCCCGGTTTTATGCGTTAAATCTTAACCATAAGCATTTACCCGAAATGCAAAAAATCACCGGGCTTTTATATCCACCTGTATTTACCCCGATAGTTGCTGATTTTTATCAGGGGATGGTTGTTGCCATTCCTTTATTAAAGCGGTTGCTGAATAAGAAAATGACAGCTAAAGAGATTCAAGAATTCATGACATCATATTATGCAGCTGAACGCTTTGTACGCGTAATGCCGTATGAATCAGAGAAGTATCTTGACAATGGGTATTTTGACGCTACCGGATGTAATCACACTAACCAGATAGAAATATTTGTTTTTGGACATGGTGAGCAAATACTCATCTTATCACGGCTTGACAACCTCGGTAAAGGAGCTTCGGGCGCAGCGGTGCAAAATATGAACATAATGCTTGGAGTGGATGAAGGAACGGGCTTGGAGTGATTGCCGTCCCTGCTGACTCCGGACATGCAGAAAGGCAGTGTGAGTTCAATTGGCCAGTGCTCTGGAAAAGGCCTCCGTGCTGGTGGAGGCCCTGCCGTATATCAAGAAGTTTTACGGCAAGACGGTGGTAATCAAGTACGGCGGCCACGCCATGATCAACGGTGAACTGAAAAAAGCGGTGCTCACCGACGTGGTGCTGATGAAATACGTGGGCATGCACCCGGTCATTGTGCACGGGGGCGGCCCGGATATTACCGGCATGCTCAAAAGGGTGGACATAGATTCAAATTTTGTGGGGGGCCTGCGGGTTACCGACCGGGAGACCATGGAAATAGTGGAAATGGTCCTGGTGGGCAAGATCAACAAGGAAATAGTGGCCCGGATAAACAGCTACGGCGGCCGGGCGGTAGGGTTTTCGGGGAAGGACGCCGACCTGCTGGTGGCCACCAGGAAGCAGGGCCGGGTGAAAAGGCCGGACGGCACCATCGAGATGGTTGATATCGGGTACGTGGGCGAAATTACCGAGGTGAACCCGGATATTCTGAACACGGTCATCCGGGAGGGTTATATACCGGTGGTGGCCCCGGTGGCGGTGGGCCACCAGGGTGAAAGCTACAACGTCAACGCCGATACCGCCGCCAGCGCCCTGGCGGCGGCCCTGAAGGCCGACAAGCTGATTATCCTCACCGACGTGGAGGGTATCCTGGAGGACCGGAATGACCCCGCCAGCCTGATTTCCACCGTGACCAGGGCCGAGGTGCCGGACCTGGTGGAACGGAGGATAATCGACGGGGGGATGATCCCCAAGGTGGAGTGCTGCGTCAGGGCCCTGGACGGGGGAGTAAGGACCACCCACATACTGGACGGCAGGGTGCCGCATTCCATCCTGCTGGAAATATTTACAGACGAGGGCATTGGTACAATGGTAGCCGATTGAGAAGCCGGGAGTCAGAATCCAGGACCCAGTAGGAACCAATTTTTTAAATGGAGATGGGATAAGGTGAACAGCGCTGAAATCATGGAGATGGGCGACCAATTTGTGATGAAGACCTACGGGCGTCTGCCGCTGGCCCTGGTCAGGGGCAAGGGTGTGCGGGTGTGGGACGCCGACGGGCGGGAGTACCTTGATTTTTTAAGCGGGCTGGCCGTCAACTCGCTGGGCCACTGCCACCCGGCGGTGGTGCGGGCCATTGCGGAACAGGCCGGGGCCCTGATGCACGTGTCCAACCTGTATTACATAGAGCCCCAGGTGAAACTGGCCAGGATGCTGGCGCAAAACTCCTGCGGGGACAGGGTGTTCTTCTGCAACAGCGGCGCCGAGGCCAACGAGGCGGCCATCAAGCTGGCCCGCAAATACGCCAAGGCCCGCCTGGGCCCCGGCCGGTATGAAATAATCACCGCCCTGCAGTCCTTTCACGGCCGGACCCTGGCCACCATTACGGCCACCGGGCAGGCCAAGTACCAGCAGGGCTTTGAGCCCCTGCCCCAGGGGTTCCGGTACGTCCCGCTGAATGACCTGGCCGGTTTAAGGGAAGCGGTGGGCCCCAACACCTGCGCGGTGATGCTGGAGCCCATCCAGGGGGAAGGCGGGGTAAACGAGGCCGATCCCGTTTACCTGCGTGAAGTGAGGAAATTATGCAGCGAGCAGGGGCTGCTTCTGATATTTGACGAGGTGCAGTGCGGCCTCGGCAGGACCGGCAGGCTCCTGGCCTACCAGCACTACGGGGTGGAGCCGGACATTTTCACCCTGGCCAAGGCCCTGGGCGGGGGGTTCCCCATCGGGGCCATGCTGGCCAGGGAAGAGGTGGCGAAAGCCTTTTCTCCGGGCGACCACGCCTCCACCTTCGGGGGCAACCCGCTGGCCTGCGCCGCCGGCCTGGCGGCCGTGGACCAGCTGATCAACCACGGCGTGGTGGAGAACGCCGCCCGGGTGGGTGATTACTTCAAGGGGAAGTTGCTGGAATTGAAAGGGCGCTACCCCTTTGTCACCGACGTGCGCGGGAAGGGGCTGATCCTGGGGATGGAGCTGTCCGTTGAGGGCGCTGAAATTGTTTCCCGCTGCCAGCAGAAGGGGCTCTTGATCAACTGCGTGAACAATAAGGTGCTGAGGTTCCTGCCCCCGCTGATTATCACCGGGGATGACGTGGACCGGGCCGTCGACATACTGGAAGAAGCGATTAAATCCTGTCAGTAAAACGGGAGGAAAATGAATGCCCAAGCGCGCCGACATAAAAAAAGTCATGGTCATCGGTTCCGGTCCCATCGTGATAGGTCAGGCCGCGGAATTTGACTATGCCGGCACCCAGGCCTGCAAGGCCCTGTCCGAGGAAGGGGTGGAGGTGGTGCTGGTCAACTCCAACCCGGCCACCATCATGACCGACACCGGCATTGCCGACCAGGTGTACATCGAGCCCCTGACCTGGCAGAGCGTGGCCGCGGTGATTAAAAGGGAGCGCCCCGACGGCCTTTTGCCCACCCTGGGCGGGCAGACCGGGTTAAATTTGGCGGTGGAGCTGGCCGAGAGGGGTATCCTGGAAAAATACCGGGTGGAACTGCTGGGGACCTCCCTGGAGGCCATAAAGAGGGCCGAGGACAGGGAACTGTTCAAGGAAACCATGCTGGCCATCGGCGAGCCGGTGCCCGAGAGCACCATCGCCACCTCCCTGGACGGGGCCAGGGAATTTGCGGGCCGCATAGGGTATCCGGTGATTGTCCGGCCGGCCTATACCCTGGGCGGCACCGGGGGAGGCATAGTGGAAAACGACCGGGAGCTGGCCGACACGGTGAGCCGGGGCCTGAAGATGAGCATGATCGGCCAGGTGCTGCTGGAGCGCAGCGTGGCCGGCTGGAAGGAAATTGAATACGAGGTGATGCGGGACGGCGCCGATAACTGCATCACCATCTGCAACATGGAAAACATAGACCCCATCGGCGTGCACACCGGGGACAGCATCGTGGTGGCGCCTTCCCAGACACTGGCCGACAGGGAATACCAGATGCTGCGCACGGCCTCCCTGAAGATCATCAGGGCGCTCAAGGTGGAGGGCGGGTGCAACGTGCAGTTCGCCCTGGACCCGTACAGCTTCAAATACTATGTTATCGAGGTCAACCCCCGGGTCAGCCGTTCCAGCGCCCTGGCCTCCAAGGCCACCGGCTATCCCATTGCCAAAATGGCCGCCAAGATAGCCGCCGGGATCAACCTGGACGAGATTGTCAACCCGGTCACCGGCAAGACCACGGCCTGCTTTGAGCCCACACTGGACTACGTGGTGGTGAAAATTCCCCGCTGGCCCTTTGACAAGTTCGGCAGCGCCGACCGCACCCTGGGCACCCAGATGAAGGCCACCGGGGAGGTCATGGCCATTGACCGGACCTTTGAGGGAGCCCTGATGAAGGCCGTCCGGTCCCTGGAAATCGGCGTGGACAGCCTGCGCCTGAAGGGGTCGGCCCGTTGGAGCGAGATGGAGCTGGAGAACAGGCTGGCCAAACCAAATGACGAGAGGATATTCGCCATAGCCGAGGCCTTCAGGAGATTCTGGGCCATGCGGGAAGTATTCCAGCTAACCGGCATTGATTACTTTTTCCTGGAAAAGATAAAGAATGTAGTGGTTATCGAGGGGGAGCTCGCCACATCGGGCCGGCCGGTGGATTATGAGAAGCTGAAAAGGGCCAAGGAACTGGGCATAGCGGACAGCCAGGTGGCCCGGCTGACCGGAACGGGCCCCGGGGAGATAAGGTCCCTGAGGAAGAAATTCGGCCTGATTCCCTCCTTCAAGGTGGTGGATACCTGCGCCGCCGAATTCGAGTCCGCCACCCCCTATTACTACTCCACCTACGAGCCCCGGGACGAGGTGGGGACCTCGGACCGCAAAAAGGTGCTGGTCCTGGGTTCCGGACCGATCAGGATCGGCCAGGGGATAGAGTTCGACTACTGCTCGGTGCACTCGGTCTGGGGGCTCCAGGCCGAGGGGGTGGAATCCATTATCGTCAATAACAATCCCGAAACCGTCAGCACCGACTTCGACACCTCCGACAAGCTCTACTTCGAGCCGCTGACGGTGGAGGACGTGGCCAATATTATAGACAAGGAAAAGCCCTTTGGCGTGGTGGTCCAGTTCGGGGGGCAGACCGCCATCAACCTGGCCGGCGACCTGGCCAAGTACGGTGCCCGCATACTGGGCACCCCGGTGGAGTGCATAGACGCCGCCGAGGACAGGGAAAAGTTCGGCGACCTGCTGCGGTCCCTGGACATCCCCCAGACCGAGGGCAGCACCGCCTTTACCGTCCAGGGAGCCCTGGAGATAGCCCGCCGGCTGGGCTACCCGGTGCTGGTGAGGCCGTCTTACGTGCTGGGCGGCCGGGCCATGGAGATTGTACACAGCGACAACGAGATTTTAAAATACATGGAATCGGCGGTGCAGGTCTCCCCCAAACACCCGGTGCTGGTCGACAAGTACATCCGGGGCAAGGAAGTGGAGGTCGACGCCATCGGTGACGGCAAGGATATTTTCATCCCCGGCATTATGGAGCATGTCGAGCGGGCGGGGGTGCACTCGGGGGACAGCATAGCGGTGTATCCTCCCCAGTCCCTGAGCCGGAGGGAAGTCGACACCATCGTGGACTACACCCTGCGCATAGGCCGGGCCCTGAAGATATGCGGGCTGATCAACATCCAGTTCGTGGTGGGGGAAGAAGGCATTTTCGTGCTGGAGGTCAACCCCCGGGCCTCCCGGACGGTACCAGTGCTGAGTAAGGTCACCGGGGTGCCCATGGTGCAGGTGGCCACCCGGGCCATGCTGGGCCGCAGCCTGGAGTCCATGGGCTACCGCAGTGGGCTGGGCCCTTTGCCCGACCTGGTAACCGTCAAGGCCCCGGTGTTTTCATTTGACAAGCTGGGCCTGGTGGAGACCTCCCTGGGGCCGGAAATGAAATCCACCGGCGAGGTGATGGGCATCGACCGCACCTTCCCGCTGTCCCTGTACAAGGCCATGATCTCCTCCGGCCTGAAGATAGTGACCGGTGGGGCGCTGCTGGTGTCGCTGGCAGACCGGGACAAAGAGGAGGCCCTACCCATCATCGGGCGCTACCGGGACATGGGGTTCAAACTTTTTGCCACGGCGGGGACGGCCAGGGTACTTGCCGGAGCGGGGTTCAGCGTGGAGGAGGCCGCGGACCCGGGGGCCCTGATCAGGTCCGGCGCCGCCGGCCTGGTGATCAACACTCCCACCAGGGGCAAGGTTCCCGGCAGGCCGGGGTTCAACCTCAGGCGGACGGCCTCGGAATACAGGGTGCCCTGCCTCACTTCCCTGGACACCGCCCGGGCGCTGGCGGGGGTGCTGGAAAGCATCGGCCGGGGCCAGGAGCCGGAGCCGGTGAATATGCGCGAATTTGTCCCCGCTTTAATGGAGGCGGCTATTTAGCCCTGTTGAGCCACAGAGGACACAGAGATTAAAAGACAATCCCTTACCAGAAAGGGTGACCATCATGAATAATCTGCCTGACTTGCTGCGCGGACGGGATTTGCTCTCCCTCCACCATTTCACGCCGGCAGAAATAAAACTTATCCTGGACACCGCCGACGACCTCCGGGACAGACAGAAAAGGGGTGAGCCGCACCAGTACCTGAAGGGCAAGACCCTGGGCATGATCTTTCAGAAGTCCTCCACCCGCACCCGGGTTTCCTTTGAGGTGGGCATCTACCAACTGGGAGGCTACGGCCTGTTTTTAAGCGCCTCGGACCTCCAGCTGGGGCGGGGGGAAACCATCGCGGACACCGCCAGGGTGCTGTCAAGGTATGTGGACGGCATAATGATCCGGACCTACGCCCAGTCCGACGTGGAGGAACTGGCCCGCTGCGCCGATATCCCGGTGATAAACGGGCTCACCGACCTGCTTCATCCCTGCCAGATACTGGCCGACCTGCAGACAGTCAGGCAGGTGAAGGGAAAGCTGGCCGGCCTTAAGTTAGCCTACGTGGGGGATGGCAACAACATAGCCCACTCCCTTCTTTTCGGCTGCGCCAAGACCGGCGTGAACATCACCGTGGCCTCTCCGGAAGGCTACCAGCCCAGGCCGGAAATAGTGACGGCCGCCGTGGAGGACGCCCGGGAGACCGGCGCTGTAATCCGGATTGTCACCGATCCCGTGGAGGCCGTTACCGGCGCCGATGTGGTGGTCACCGACGTGTGGGCCAGCATGGGCCAGGAAGCCGAACAGGAGGCCAGGGCCAGGGTTTTTGCCCGGTATCAGGTCAATGAAAACCTGGTAAAATATGCCCGGGACGATTTCATATTCCTGCACTGCCTGCCCGCCCACCGGGGAGAAGAGGTGGCGGCGGCGGTCATCGACGGGCCGCGCTCGGTAGTCTGGGACGAGGCCGAAAACAGGCTGCATGTGCAGAAGGCAGTTATGGCGCTGGTGATGTAAATACGCGACCAAAGAAGAGGAGATGAAAGATTGTGAAAAAAGTTGTGCTGGCCTATTCCGGGGGGCTGGACACCTCCATCATCATTCCCTGGCTGAAGGAAAACTACGGCTACGAGGTCATCGCCATGGCGGCCGACCTGGGCCAGGGGGAGGAGCTGGAGCCCCTGGAGGCCAAGGCCATCAAGAGCGGCGCCCTGAAGATATACATCGAGGATGTAAAGAGGGAGTTTGTTGAGGATTACATATTCCCTACCCTAAGGGCGGGGGCCCTTTACGAGGGCAAATACCTGCTGGGTACCTCCATGGCCCGGCCCCTGATTGCCAAGAAGCTGGTGGAGGTGGCCGAAAAGGAGGGGGCCGAGGCGGTGGCCCATGGGGCCACCGGCAAGGGCAACGACCAGGTGCGTTTTGAGTTGACCGTAAAGGCCCTGAACCCCGACCTGAAAATAATCGCACCCTGGCGTGAGTGGGACATCCGCTCCCGGGAGGACGCCATTGACTATGCCGGCGCCAGGGGAATCCCGGTGCCGGTGACAAAGGACCGGCCATACAGTATGGACCGTAATATCTGGCACCTCAGCCATGAGGGGGGCGACCTGGAGGACCCGGGCCTGGAGCCGCCCGATGATGTGCTTTTACTCACCGTTCCCCCGGAGAAGGCTCCCGACAAGCCCACCTACGTGGAAATAGGTTTCGAGGCCGGTGTGCCCGTCAGCCTGGACGGCCGGGAAGCAGGCCCGGTTACCCTGGTGGAGAGGCTTAACGCGGTGGGCGGGGCCAACGGCATCGGCATTGTGGACATGGTGGAGAACAGGCTGGTGGGCATGAAGTCCAGGGGTGTTTACGAGACCCCCGGCGGGACCATACTGTGGCTGGCCCACAGGGAGCTGGAGCGCCTGACCATGGACAGGATAACCATGCATTTCAAGGAAATGGTGGCCGCCCGGTACGCCGAACTGGTTTATGACGGGGTCTGGTTCTCGCCGCTGCGGGAGGCCCTGGACGCCTTTGTAAACGTGACCCAGAAGACTGTTACCGGAAAGGTCAGGATGAAACTCTACAAGGGGAACTGCACCCCGGCCGGGGCGGCCTCGCCCTATTCGCTGTACAACAAGGAACTGGCCACCTTCAGCCGGGACGAAATATACAGCCAGCATGACGCCGAGGGCTTCATCAACCTGTTCGGCCTGCCGCTCAAGGTGAGGGCCCTGATGGAAAAACAGTCCGGCCTAAAGTGATTGGAAGATGAAAAATGCGGCTCCGTCCGTTTAGCGGAGACCGCATTTTCTGTTTCAGTCGGCTTGCTGACCGGCTGCCTATAAGATGTACAGGCCCAGGGCTATTACTATGCCGGTATAAATCAGGGTTATGGTGCAGTAGCCCATGATGTCCCGGATTCCAAGCTTGGCGATGGCCAGAAGCGGCAGGGCCCAGAACGGCTGGATCATGTTGGTCCAGGCGTCGCCAAAGGCTATGCCCATGGCCGCCCTGGCGGGGTCGGCCCCAATCTGTATGGCCGCGGGGATGTTGATGGGCCCCTGGACGATCCACTGGCCCCCGCCCGAGGGAACGAACAGGTTAATCAGGCCCCCGGCAAAAAACGTCAGGACCGGGAAACTCTTAACCGTGGCAAAGGAAATGAACCACTTGGCAATGATGGCCGCCAGGCCGGAACTGACCATAATACCCTGGATCCCGCCGTAAAGGGGGAACTGCAGGGCAATTCCGCCGGCCCCCCTGATGGCGGTGTTGACTGCCCTGACATAGTTAATCGGCCTGAGGTGAAGTATTATCCCGGCAATCAGGAATACCATGATTACGGTATTCAGGTCCAGTGTTCCGCCTTTGGCGAAATAGGCCACCAGGTAAATAACCCCCATTGCTCCCAGGAGCATGTTGACAACGGTGCTGTTCTCCAGTTTCCGGGCGAAGGTCGCCTCCACGGCCGGCGCCGCCTGCTCAACGGGCTCTTCCAGTAAGGCGGGGTCCACCACCACAACGTCCTTTTTACCCCGGGCCATGAAGTAGAAGAGAACGGGCAGGGTAAAAATAATAAACCAGGTTATGATTAAGCAGTAGGGGGTAAAAATGGTCTGTGAAACCGGTATGATGCCGGTAAGCTTTTCCACCAGGTGGCCCTTGGTGGCCACAGCCAGCGGAATTGATCCGGAAAGCCCCGAGTGCCAGACCACGAACCCCGAGTAAGCAGCGGCCACCAGCATCGGGTAGTCCACTTGTTTTACCACCTTGGCCACTTCCCGGGCCAGGAGGGCGCCCACCACCAGGCCAAATCCCCAGTTCAGCCAGCTGGCGATGGCGGCTATGAAAACAACCAGCATTGCAGCCGCCGCCGGGCCCTGGGGTATTCTGGCCAGGGCTTTCAGCACCGAGTGCACGGGCTTACTGCTGGCCAGGGCATGGCCTGTGACCAGGATAAGGGTCATTTGCATGGCAAAGGCAAGGATGCCCCACAGCCCCTTGCCCCACATGTCGACCAGTTCCATGGGGCCCTTTCCGGTGAGCAAAAGGGCCAGGATAAAGGCGATGAAGGTAAGAATAACCGCGAAAAGATAGGCGTCGGGCAGATAATTCCGGGCAATACGCACGAACAGGTTAGTCAGCTTTTGCATTAAATGTCTCCTCCCTTGATTAATTAGCGCTGAAATGCCGGCTTAACTCCTCTGCAACACCCCCTCTCCCGAATAGTTTTGTGCCGCCGGGCAAAACGGCATTTTTCCTTCCGCCTGGCCTGATGTAGCAAAAAACGTTCCATTGTTTAAAAGTTGTAAAAATTAAGACTCTATAATTATTTATGACAACTCCCGCAAAGAGTTGACCGTATTTTTACGGCTAAAAAGGGATCAGGGGTGGCTATTTTTTAACCACCGCTGATCCCTTTTTTCATGATATAAGAGGTTGACTCCGGAATCACTCAAAATCGGTTTTGAGACCGTAGGCCTCTATCTTGTATTGTAAGGCCCTGCGGCTGATGTCAAGTATGCGGGCGGTTTTTGACTTGTTTCCCCCGGTACGGCGCAGTGCCTCGGCCATAAGGATGCGCTCGGTTTCATGCAGCGCCTGCCGCAGGGTGGGCAAGGGACCGCTGGCGAATGTCTCGCTGGAAAGAAAACTATTCTTCGTGGGTGAAGCGGACCTCTTCTCCTGATGGGCTTCCTGTTCAACCGTGGATCCTGATGATTCCGGGGAGAGTTCCTCAGGCAGGTGCTCCGGGAGGATGACCGGGCCCTGCGCCAGGATAACCGCCCTCTCAATGGCGTTCTTCAACTCGCGGACATTGCCCGGCCAGTAATAACTCTCCAGCAGGGCCAATGCCTCCGAAGAAATTATAAGCGGGTTTTTGCCCAGCCGCAGGGAGTACATCTGCATGAAAAATTCAGCCAGCAGGGGAATGTCGCCCATTCTTTCCCGCAGGGGCGGCAGGGTTAAATTGACCACGTTAAGCCGGTAAAAAAGGTCCTCCCTGAACAGCCCGGAGGCCACCGCTTCGGACAGGTTGCGGTTGGTGGAGGCCAGTACCCTGATATCCACGGGTATGGCGCGCAGGCCGCCCAGGTGCTCAATTTCCTTTTCCTGCAGTACCCGCAGCATCTTGGTCTGCAGTGAAATAGGCATTTCCCCTATTTCATCCAGGAACACGGTGCCGCCATGGGCCAGCTCGAGTTTTCCCGGCTTGGACTGGCCGGCTCCCGTAAAGGCCCCCTTTTCGTAGCCAAACAGCTCACTTTCCAGCAACCCTTCCGGCAGGGCCGCGCAGTTTACTTTTACCAGGGGGCTGTCCCGGCGCAGGCTGTACTGGTGTATTAACCGGGCCGTAATTTCCTTCCCCGTGCCGCTTTCTCCCTGGACAAGTATGGAAGCGTCGGTAGGGGCCACCCGGCCTATTACCTTGAAGACCTTCTGCATGGCCTGGCTCTGGCCGATAAACTGCTCCTCCGGGGCATTGACGTGGGCCTGCTTTTTCAGCCGGTCCAGTTCCCTGTTCAGCCGGCCCATCTCCAGCGCCCGCTCCACCACCAGTTCAACCTCGTCGATGATAAAGGGCTTGTTGATGTAGTCAAAGGCCCCTTCTTTCATGGCTTCAATGGCCGTGTGCGCGGTGCCGAAGGCGGTAATCAGGATAAAGGCCGTTTCCGGATTAACAGGTTTTAACTTTCTAAAGAGATCGAGGCCATTTTCCCCGGGCATGCGCAAATCAAAAATAGCCACGTCCACTTTTTCCTGCTCCATGTATGTCCTGGCCCGGCTGCCGTCTTCAACCGCCTTTACCCGGTACCCCTTGGCGCCGAGTACCGTCTGGAAAAGCTTGCGCACGCTGAATTCATCATCAGCCACCAGGATGTGAGGCCGGCTATCCATTATCTCACCTCTGAAGTCACTGTTGTTTTCTCCTCCAGGGACACGGTTACGGTGGTTCCCTCCCCCGGCCGGGAGGAGACTGAAATACTCCCCCCGTGCATATCGACAATGCGCTGGGAAATGGCCAGCCCCAACCCTGTGCCCTTGGGCCTGGTGGTGTAAAAAGGGTCGAATATTTTATTCTGGCAGTCCGAATCGATCCCCTCTCCCACATCGGCAAAAGATATTATCACCCGTCCGTCCTCCCTGAAGGTGGTGATGGTAAGCCGCCCTCCTTCCCCCATGGCCTGGATGGCGTTCAGGCCCAGGTTCAGAAAAACCTGTTTCAGCTGCTGGCTGTCGGCCGGGATATGGGGAATATCCCCGGCAAGGAAAAGCTTTATATCAACTCCGGCCTGCCGGGCCGAGGGGGAAATCAGGGTCACTGTTTCCCTTACCAGCATGTTTACATCGGTGGGCAGGGCGATGCTTTCCCGCGGCCGTGCAAAATTGAGCAGTTCCTGAATTATTCTTTCGATACGCAAAACTTCCCGGGTGATAATCCGGGCCTGCTGGTGCAGTTCACCCCCGGGAGGCAATTCTCTTTCCAGGCACTGGGCAAAACCGCTTATTCCGGTAAGCGGGTTCCTGATTTCGTGAGCCAGGCCCGCGGCCAGTTCCCCCACCGCGGCCAGCCGCTCCATGCGGTTGATTTGTATTTGCAGGTCGTTTTGACGGGCGACCATTTCGTTGATGGCCAGGGCGATTTCCCCGACTTCCCCGGGCATGCCGGCAAAGCGAAAGCCGGGGTCGCCCTGCAGCCTTTTCAGGCCGTGCTTGATTATTTCCACATTGCGGGCCACGTTGCCCGCCAGCAGCGCCGCCCCGGCCAGCGCCACCAGCAGGCCGATAGCCAGTGCCCAGTAAATGGGGCCCAGCATCCTGGCCACCTGGTTGCGGACGTCAGCCGTAAAGACATTGGCCCAGATGTACCCAATAACCCGGCCGCCCCGTTTGATGGGCACCATGGCGTTAACGATATCCCCCCTGACCAGGTTGGCAATCTGCACCCGGGGAACCCCCGTGGCCATTACCTCTCTTCCCTGGTGGTCGGGGCCGATGGAGAGGCCCACTTTGTCCTGGTACTCGCTGCTGGGGCCGTAAGTGATGATGGCGTCCAGATCCTTGGAATAGTAGCCTACACCCACTCCCGGATAAGCGGCGGCCACGTGGTCGGTGATTCCCGCCAGGAGCCTGTTGAGTTCCCGGATTTTGGACTGCCGGTCTTCCTGCGGCAGCCCTCTCTCGCCGAGCAGCTGTTCAAAGCTGCCCGGCAGGGCTGAGTCCAGCTGCCTGGCCACCCCGTATAGCCACCATTCCTTTTCCTGAAAAATCCCCTGCGAGGCCTGGCGGATCATTAAATAGCTGGTGCAGATCAGCGGAAGGACCGCCAGGGCGATTGTCAGGAGCATGAACTGGTATCTCAGGCGATGTAAAATAAACATGCACCGGCCCTCCCGGAACGTGTTTTCGACTATTTTGAAAATTCGTCTTATTGCGGGCCTTTTCCTGCCGCAGGCAAGAAAACGGGCCATACCGGCCGGACCGGCCGCGTGTTTTTTATCGTTAGTCTCTATAGCTCTTTGCCGGCGGAAGCCGGCCGCCCTCGAACGCCGCGTCCATGCGGCTCTCGGGCTTTTGGCCGCATCCGGCGTCCAAATCGTCATCCGTTCCGGCTCATTCGCAAGAGACTGTAACAGTCTCCGTTAATATCGCTCTATTGATGCCTTCTCCCTTTCGATAGCAACCTCTAAAGTATTGTACGTCCCAAAAGAAGGAGCCGGGCTTTAGGAAAGGCTGTAAGCATTCTGGATTCTGGATTCTGAATTCTGGATTCCCGCCGCTG
>JBMOPD010000092.1:0-24868 GCA_049323615.1 Bacillota bacterium
AGGGGTTAGCCAGGTAATAATTGCAAAGTGGCTTGAACGAAGTTCAAGCCAGCACTTTTAGGTGCTGGCTTGTAACATGCCCTTATAGGGCTAGAGCAAACCACCCGTTTTACGGGTGGTCATGATATCCTGCCTGAAGTAATTATATTTCCGGCAGATTGTCACAACAAAATTAGCCAGGCCCCGAAATTTTTTTATTCTGGATTCTGGCTTCTGAATTCTGAATTCTGACTGTCATTCCCGCCTGAGAGCTTCAATGGGGTTCAGCCGGGCTGCCTTGTTGGCCGGCAGTATGCCGAAGATTACGCCGACAAGGGCCGAGAAGGCAAACGCCACCAGCACCGTCCACCATGAGACCAGGGAAGGCCATTTGGCCAGCCTGGCGATCAAAAGAGCCCCTCCTATTCCCAGGGTCATCCCGATGACGCCACCCAGCAGGCAGAGGACAACGGCCTCGATCAGGAACTGCACCAGTACGTCGCGCCGGCGGGCCCCCAGGGCCATGCGGATGCCAATCTCCCTGGTACGCTCGGTAACCGATACCAGCATGATGTTCATCACGCCGATTCCTCCCACCAGCAGCGAAATGCCGGCAATGGCGCTGATAATCAGAGTCATGATGCCGGTGACCTTGTTGGCGGTCTGCATCTGCTGCTCCATGCTGACCCCGTTATAGCGCCCCGGAGCCTGGTGCCTGCGCTCCAGCACCTTGATGGTCTGGCTGAGGGCGGTTTCCACCTGTTCCTTGCTGACGGCGCTTCCTTCAAAATAGGATATGTAGTTGCTGAAAAGATACTGCCAGACATTGATGGGAATATATATCTTCGGGCTCTCCCCGAACCCCAGGACCGAATCGCCCTTGGCTATAACGCCCACCACAACGAAGGGCGTACTTTTAATCACCACTTTCTGGCCCAGGGGGTCGGCCCGCCCGAACAGTTCCTCGGCCAGTTCCTGGTCCAGCACGGCCACCCGGCGGCCGCCCCGGTCGTCTTCATCGCTGAAAAAGTGCCCGCTTTTGATGTTAATCTTTCTTATGTGAGCAAGGTCCGCGTTAACTCCGTTCACCTGGGCGGCCTTATTATTCCTGGACCCCCGCACATCAGCCACGGTACTGTTTACGGGAGAGAGGTGACTGACCTCCGGCACCCGGCTCTTGATTATCTCCACGTCCTGCAGGGCGAACTCCCGGCCGGTGAACACCTCGCTTTTCCGCCAATTTATCATCACCGCGAAAATGTTGGTGCCCACCTTTTCCATCTCCGACATCAGCAGCGCCCGCCCGGCCTGCCCCACCGCCACCACCGCGATCACCGCCGCGATGCCGATGACGATGCCCAGGGTGGTCAAAAAAGACCGCAGCTTGCTGGCCGCAATCCCCTCCAGGGCCACCCTGACGGACTCCAGAATGTTCATGGTCCGGCCACCTCCCGGCATTCCAAAGTGGCACCGGCAGCCTGCAGGGGGTCCCCGTTCCTTTCATCGTCAACCAACTGGCCATCCCTGAATTGCAGGATCCTGGAAGCATAGAGCGCGATGTCCCGCTCGTGGGTAACCAGCACGATTGTGGTTCCGCTTCTGTTCAATTCCTGGAAAATGGCCATTATTTCCCGGCCCGAGCGGGTATCCAGGTTTCCGGTGGGCTCATCGGCCAGCAGTATCACCGGCCTGTTCACCACGGCCCGGGCAATGGCCACCCGCTGCACCTGCCCGCCGGAAAGCTGGCTGGGACGGTGGTACACCCTTTCGGCCAGTCCCACCATCTCCAGGGCCTTAAGCGCCCTCTCCCTTCTTTCCCCGGCGGCCACCCCGGCATAAAGCATGGGCAGCTCCACGTTGCGCAGGGCGGTCATGCGGGGCAGCAGGTTGAAGGTCTGAAAGACAAAGCCTATTTTTCTGTTTCTCACCGCCGCCAGTTCCACGTCTCCCAGGCGGGTGACATCCACACCGTCCAGTATATAGGTGCCGGCGGTGGGCGTATCCAGGCATCCCAGCAGGTTCATCAGGGTGGACTTGCCCGACCCCGACGGCCCCATGACAGCCACGAACTGGCCAGGCGGAATATGGAGATTTACGTCCCGGAGGGCGATTACCGGATGAACACCCTGATTGTATGTTTTACCCAGGCCGGCTATTTTAATCATTTTTGCCCTCCCGGGGACCCTGCCCTCAAGCCGGGGACTTCCTTCACCTGAACGCCGTCCTTTACCTTTTCCCCGGGATTGATAACAACCTTTTCCCCTTCATTGAGGCCGGCCAGCACCTCGGTGTACAGTTCTGTATTGAGGCCGGCTTTTATTTCACGCAGCCTGGCCGTCTGGTTTTCCAGCACGAATACGTACTTCCTGTTGTCTTCCTTCTCCACCACGGCTTCGTACGGCACCACCAGGGCCTGCTTCTTTTCCGTGGTGATTATGGTTATGTCGGCGGTATATCCCGGCCGAAGTCCGGCTGTATCCCCCTCAACATTAACCGTGACGGGAATCTCCATGGAACTTCCGCCGCGGTCGTTGGTTTTCACCACCGCCCCCGGGGAAACACTGGCCAGTGCCCCCCTGAACTTGCTTTCCGGCGCGGCGGCGGCCTTTACTTCCACCCTCTGACCCGTCTTAAGCCGGCTGCTGTCCCCTTCGCTGATGGAGGCCGTTATTTCCAGCCTGTCCGGGTTCCCAACGGTCAGCAGCCTGGTCCGGGCGGCCACCGCATCACCCTCCGCAACTTCCACCGTGAAAACCATCCCGTCCATCTCGGCCTTCACGTTGGCGCGGTTATACTGTTTCTCGGCCTTTTCATACTGTGCCCGGGCCGCATTGAGCTGGGCCTCCAGGGACCTGATCTCATTGCCGGCTATGGCCCCGGACTCCCTGGCGGCCAGGTTGACCCGGGCGGTTTTTAAATCGGCTTCACTGTTCCGGTACTCAAGCCTTGCGGCCTCAAAATCCTGGTTGCTGACTGCCCCCTGCCGGTAAAGGGCCTCGTTTCTCTCGTATTTTAATCTTGAGACCTCAAAGGCGGCCTCGGCCTTTTCCACTTCCGCCCTCAACTTTTGAACATCCAGGGGCAGTTGGGCCAAAGCCTTGGCGTAATTAGCCGCCTGCTGATCCAGGTGGGCCCGGGCCTCTTTTAAACCGGCCTCAAGGTCACCGTCATCCAGTACAATCAGCAACTGGCCCTTTTGCACCCGGTCTCCCGGCCGGACCAGTATTTTTTGCACCGTGGCGGCGCTTTCAGCATAGACATCCTGCTTTTCAACCAGTCTCACCCGTCCGGTGGCAAACACGCTGTCCTGTATTTCCTTCATCTCGGCCCTGGCGGCCTGAACCGGGATCCGGTCTCCCTCCCGGCCCCTGGCCAGGTTTAATCCCACCACCAGCGCCACCACGGCCAAAAGCCCCAGGCCGGCCAATATTTTTTTGCGCCGGCCCAATTTCTCCAAAACAATACCTGCCCGCAACAAAAGTACTCCTTCCCCCGCAAACAATTTTATATGTATAGACGTATCCAAAGGAAAAATCGCTTCAGCTTCTTACAAAAATTAGGCGGCCACCCTGCCAATCCCGGAAATAAAGGTCATTCCCACAATGTACAGGACCCACAGGGCTGCGAGGTAGATGAAGGTTCTCCAGAAAGGGATTTTCATGGCCAGGGAACCGCCCAGGGCGGTTAAAACCAGTGACCAGACGACAAAGGGATCCATGTGGCTCAGCAGTATATACGCCTTTCCCGGGACCAGGTCGGGGGCAGGCATAAAAAGCGCCGGGCTGATGGTCACCCGGGCCATGCTCCGGGCCGGAGTGGCCAGTATGATTGCGGTCTTGACTATACTGCCCAGCAGAACGGGCAGGTAGGCAAAGACGGTAACGGCAAACAGGGGCTTAAACCCGGCCTTTTCCCCGGTGAAGGCGTTGAACAGCTTCAGCAGGCCGGCCATCACCAGCCATAGCACCGGCGGTATTATAACCGCGGCGGCCAGGGCGGACACCACGGCGGCGTTTACGGCTATATCCATCTGGAGTGCTGAAAGTTTTACCCCCGGGGGCAGGTTCTGCATGGTCCAGGCGGTAAACTCCCGGATTTTCGGTACCAGTACGGCGGTAAGAGCCAGGTTGGCGGCCAGTATCAGCCCGCCGGCGCCCACAAAGTCGGGCTTTTGCGCTATATGGTCCAGCGTCCGGGCCGGGCTCCCCCAGATCACCCCGTAAACCTTTTTCCATAAAGACATGGTTTCGTTCATTTGTTAACCCCCTTCGTTTAAAGTGAACCTATCCCCCAATCCCCAATCCCTGACCCATAACCATTAACCCAGGAGCCTCCTCCACGGCTCCGCCGCCTCCCTGTCAATCCTGGCCGAATACTCCCGCACACTGTCCCGCACCGGGCCGTAACCAAGAAGCTCAAGCCAGACCCGCCGTACGGCCTCCGCGAAGGCCGGGTTCAGGGCCCCCGGGTACCCCATCCTGACCAGCGGGCAGATAAACAGGGCGTCGACGTCCAGAACTATCTCCAGACTGTCCGACTGATCCAGGCGGGGCGCCAGGGGAAACAGCCTGCAGGCCAGGGGCCTCTTCTCCCGCGGGCATTTTGCCCGGCAGTTGAAAAGAAGCGGTTTTCTCCCGGTAAAATGTTCGACTTTTCCGGGGTGCTCCTCAATGCGGTACCACGGGGCCTCCCCTGCAAACATCCTCTCCTCCCCGGGAAAAAGGTACACCCCCGGGCCTCCCCCCTGTTCCGAACAACACTTCTTTCCGCACAGCCGGCCGCAGTCCTCCGTCAAAGGCGTCAGCTCCCCAATCATTTCGTACAACCGCTCCCATTTGACTTTATCCATGAAATTAATCCCCATTCACTATATTGACATATCAACCTTGTAAATTATATCAAAAAAACCATCAATGAGATATGATATAACAAGACAAAGGAGGGTAAAACACCCTCCTTTTGATAGTGCCGAATCCCCTTTTAGTCTGAATTTACTGCATCTGTCGACATCTAAACCTTCGCCCTGCTTTTACTTATAATTTGCAGGGTAGCGGCCGACAGGGCATTCCGGATGTGAGCCCTGGCCACGGCTTCCGCCAAATCAGGGTCCCTGCAAGCAATGGCCTCGTAAATTGCCTTGTGTTCCTTAATATTTTCCGGAGGGCGGGCAGTGTGGGACAGGGACGTGGACATAACCATACTGACATGGGATCGGATAGTGCTTAAGGCATTTTCAAGATAAACGTTTCCCGACCCTTCCGCCATTGCGGCGTGAAACCTGGAATTAATCTGAGACAGTTTATATATGTCGTTTTTTGTAACCGCTTCTTCAGCCTCTTTTATAGCTTCTCCCATAAGCTCAAGTTCCCCGACATTATTAATATTCCCCGCCATGAGCCGGGCAGCCAGACCCTCCAGCGTTTCCCTGAAGATGTACAGCTGCTTAACCTGCTCTACAGTGATGTTGGCAATGGTAACACCTTTCCTGGGCGTATAAACGATTATTCCTTCCTTCTCCAGTTTTCTCAGCGCTTCCCTTATTGGTGTCCTGCTCACATTCAGCTTTTCCGCCAGTTCCCTTTCGCTGAGTATTTCCCCCGGACGGAAGTGGCCTTCGGTTATTAAACTGAGGAGATCTTTGAAAACCTGGCTGTGTTTAATCCCGTTTTTATTTTCCATGTTATGTCAACCTCTATTTCTGGCTACCTGGACTTTACCCTGTTTTTTCTAATTTCCTGAATTATCGGGGTGATTAGTGTCAAAAGGGCGGCAACCAGGAGCACCACTGTAATCGGGTGGGAGAAAAAGATGCTGAGGTCACCTCCGGAAGTAATCAAGGCCCGGCGGAAGTTGACCTCCATCATAAAGCCCAACACGAGGGCCAGCACGACAGGAGCCATGGGAATGTCTATCTTTCTCAGTATGTACCCCAATATACCGCAAATTATCATCACCCAGACGGGGTACATGCTGTTGCTGTTGGCGTAGGCTCCCAGTACGCATATCCCGGCAACTATGGTGGCCAGCAGGCTTTTGGGGATATTTGTGACCTTCATCCATATGCGGGCGCCACCCAAACCTATGGCCACCATCAAGGGGACGCTGATCAGCAGGGAAGCAAAGATGGAGTAAGGGATTTCGGGGTTTTTCGTAAAGAGCAGCGGCCCCGGCTGCACTCCCTGGATAGTAAGGGCGCCGATCAGGATGGCCGTGCTTGCCGACCCGGGCACCCCCAGGGCCAGCAAAGGCGCCAGCGCCCCGCTGACGGCCGAATTGTTTGCCGCTTCCGAAGCCATTATTCCCTCCGGGTTTCCTTTTCCGAACAGGTCCTTTTCCCTGGAAACCCTCCTTGCTTCATTATAACTGACCAGTGAGGCAATGGTAGCCCCCGCCCCTGGAATTACCCCTATAATATACCCGATAAGCGGTGAGCGTATCAACGTAAGCCATCTTTGTCTAAAGAAATTCAGATCCACGCCCAGGCCGTGCAGCGGGGCCGGCTCCACCGGCTTTTCGCGTACATCCTCCAGCATGTAAAGCACCTCGGACAGGGCAAACAGGCCAATTAAGGCGGGCAGGAAGGGTATTCCCTCAAACAAATCCACTGTAAAGGCATAGCGGGGAATCCCGTTGATGGGGTCCAGGCCGATGGTCACGGCCAGCAGGCCTATAACCATGGCCAAAAAACCCTTTAACAGTGATTTTCCCCCCAGGCTGCTGACCAGGCTTAAGCCAAATACCGCCAGGGCGAAATATTCCGAAGGGCCGAAGGCAAGGGCCATACCAGCCAGGGGGACCGCCGTGGCGATCAGCAGGACGGTGCTGAAAAACGCCCCGAAGCCGGAAGACAGAATGGATATGGTCAGGGCTTTCCCGGCCTGGCCGCTCTTGGCCAGCGGGTAGCCGTCAAAGGCCGTGGCGGCGGCGGCCGGCGTCCCCGGGGCATTCAAGAGTATGGCCGTGATGCCGCCGCCGTACTCCGCCGCCATGTAGAGAGACACCAGCAAAATCATAGACATCACCGGATCCATTCCAAAGGTGAAGGGTATCAATAGGGCGATGCCTATACTGGGGGTCAGGCCCGGCATGGCCCCGACAAAGTAACCCACCACGGTCCCCGCCAGCAGTCCCGCCAGGTTCTTAACGGTAAACACGGTTCCAAACGCCGCAAAAAGGTGTTCAAACATATCCGGACCTCCACTTTTTACTTCGGCAGGGGGACACCGAGAAGCACATCGAAAGCGCCAAGGGCAAACAGCAAAAACGAAGCAGTCATTATTAAAACGTGCCGCCATCTGTTTTCCCCCGCCAGAATAAGCATGGCCGGAATAAAAACAGCCGTCGCAATATAGTATCCCGCCGGGGGCATGGCAAAGGCATATAGTATAAAAAGAAAAACCGAGGCCGTTATATTCCATTTTCTTTTTATAAAAATTTTACCGCCTGTCCTGACCTTCGGCACCGCCCGCCCGCTTAATGTCAAACCCAGAATAATCAGGGCCAGCGATATCAATTGGGGGAATATTGCCGGTCCAGCGTCAAAGGGGTTCAGCGGCGGGGGAAATTTTTCCGCCAGCAGGTAAAACCATAAGCCCCAGCCGGCCAGGGCCAGTCCCACGATCAATTCTCCCAGGTACATAGTCATGGGGATCACCCCTTTCCCGGTAATGGGAGGTTGGCATGCCAATGCCGACCTCCCCTGAACTGCACTACTGCTGCTTGGTTACACCCAGTTCCTTATACCATTGCTCGGTAAGCTTGTCCTGTTTTTGAATAAAGGCTGTGAACTCTTTTAATCCCATGCTGCCGTCGATTTGCTGGGTGGATTTCATGTACTCGATAAACTGAGGACTTTTCATGGCCTGCAGGAAGGCATCGCTCAGCTTGTTCTGAACCGGTTCGGGTATTTCCCTGCGCCCGAATATCCCGCGAAACTGCATCCAGCTGGTGTCCACAGGATAGCCGGCCTCGGCATAGGTGGGCACGTCGGGCAGGTCCGGCAGCCTTTTTTCAGCCATTACCCCCAAAATACGAAGTTTTCCCGCTTGCACATACTGGGTGACCTGGCCGGGGTTGGAGTTGGCCACGTCTATATGCCCGCCCAAAAGGCTGGTTACCGCGTCGTTGGTTCCTTCAAAGGGAGTCCATGCCGCCTTGATTCCAGCTGTCCGGGCCAGAATATTGAAGGCCACATTGTGCCCGGACCCAACGGTGCCATACCCGCCCACCCTCAGTTTGTTGGGGTTCTGCTTGGCGTACTCCACCAACTCCTTTAATGTTTTCCAGGGACTGTCGGCCCGGACGACGATGATGTAGGGATCTATCTGCACGCGGTTGATCCAGGCAAAATCGTCAATTTTAAATTTGCCCTTCAGGTTGCTCTGCCATGAGCCTATCTGGGTGGGGGTGCAGGCGGCCAGGGTGTAGCCGTCCGGCGGGGCGGCCACTAGGGCGGCCACTTGGGTAGCCCCGCTACCTCCCGGCTTGTTCTCCACCACCACCGGTTGGCCGAGAATGGGCTCGGCGGCCTTGCCCAGCTGCCTGACCATCACATCGGTGGGCGACCCGGCGTTGGTGTGGGTGATTATGGTAATGGGCTTGGCGGGAAACTTATCTGCTGGAGATTCCTTGGTCCCAGCGGACTTTTTGGCGTCCTGCCCGCCGCATCCGGCCAGCAGCAACACAAAGGACAGGACAAATACCAGGATAAAAGAATTCTTGGGCTTTCTACACATTTGGCGCTCCTCCTCTTTTTTAATTGGGTATTATGGCCGAGATATCGTTTAAATTGTCCAGTTCCCCGATCATTTCAATTAATTGCGCCGCCCTGTGGCCCGCCAGTATATCTTTGGTGAGACTGATGAATTTTTTTTGCAAATCAATGTCGGTCATGGGGTTTTCCAGGCTTCCCTTGGCGTGCTCCACATGCAGCCTGATTTCCGGGCCTTCCGCCAACCGGGCCGCCAGGATACACTCGTCCTTTCTGATCTGCGGCTGCGGAGAAAATTTTATTTTCCGGCGCAGTTCAGCCACTTCCGGCGATTTCACCCTCTCATCGGTGTACTGGGCGACCCCGGCCTCACCGTCTATCAAAGCCACCGCCGCCGAATGATAGGAGCTGAATTTCCCCTCCAGCCCGGTCTGCGGATCGGTCTTGCCGGTCAGCTCAACAACCAGCGGGTTGACTGTTATATTTATCTCCCTTATTTTGGCATACGAAATGTTATGCTCATCTCTCAGCCGGATACAGGCGTCTATGATGGGGTGGCTGACCACACCGCAGGCGTACGGTTTATAGGAATTGTTCAGCGTTTCAAACCTTTTCCCCATCCCGTCAAGGACTTTCTCCCAGTCCTTTTCGGACGACGTGACAGCGGCAAAACCCCTCGGCGCCTCGATGCCGCCGGTGGAGCTGGTAAAGCCCCTGCCGGCCAGGATGGCCGCCAGCAGCCCGTTCATGGCCGCTTTGCCGGGATGAAAGGGCTTGGTCATGGTACCGAACATTTCCCGGAAGCCGGATGCCTGGGTGGCGGCCAGACTAAGGGCCTGGGTCATCTTATGCACATCAAGTTTCAGCAGCTTGCCCGCCGCCGCGGCGGCACCCATATTCCCCACCGTGGCCGTAATGTGCCAGCCTGTGTCGTAGTGAGAAGGGTAAACCATGCGTCCGATAAGGCATTCCACCTCAATTCCCAGGATAAAGGCGGTAAGCGCCTGCCTGCCCGGCAGGCGGAATTTTTCGCCCAGGGCCATGACCACAGGCGCAACCGGGGCGCTGGGGTGAATGACGGTCTCCAGGTGGGTGTCATCGTAGTCAAAAATGTGCGAAGACATGCCGTTGATTAATGCGGCAAACAGGATGTCCGTCCTTTCCCGGCGCCCCAGGATGGACGCTTCCTGCTTACCGCCTATCTCTTTGGCCACGGATAGGACTATCTCCACCGACGGGTGGCGGCTGGCGCCGATGGCCACGCCCATCCAGTTCAGGAATGCCCTTTTTCCCTCGGATACAACATTTTCCGGCAGGTCTTCAAATTCGGTTTCAACTACAAATTTTGCCAGATCCCCAGTAATACCCAAAAACACACCTCCCCTTGCAATTTGGTATACAATTTGAGTAAATAATAATGAATTTTGTCTATTTTCACAAATAGCAAAAACTAAAAAATATTACGTTTTACTGGACATATATCACTCAGGCGCGGCAAATCCGTTAGTTTTCTCATATTTCTTTGTATACCAAATTGTCTGACTTTTTATGGCTTTATCCCCTACTAAGGCCATACCGGTTTGCTTACCTGCCGCCCCGGGTGCTTCTATGCCGGGTTTGACCGTAAAGTCCGGCCTCTGCTATACTGGTAACGTATGGCCATGGAATATTTTCTCCGGCCGGAATCGGCTTTGCGGGGTGACGAGAATGCCTTTTGACGGGATGGTACTGGCCGCGGTAAGAAAGGAACTGGCCGAAATCCTCACCGGCTGCAGGATTGACAAGATATACCAGCCCGCCAGGGAAGAGGTCCACCTGATCCTGAACAGGCCCGGGAAAAGATACCGGCTGCTGCTGTCGGCCGACCCCGGCATGGCCCGGGTGCACCTCACAAACCGGGCCGGTGAAAATCCCCCCTCGCCGCCGGTGTTCTGCATGGTTCTGCGCAAACACCTGGAGGGGGGCAGGATCACGGGCTTCTCCCAGCCCGGTTACGACCGGGTGCTGACCATTTCGGTGGACACCCGGGACGACCTGGGCGGGTCCTCCAGCAAGCAGGTGATCTGTGAAATAATGGGCAGGCACAGCAATATCATCCTGTACGACCCGGACAGCGGAACCATACTGGACGGCATAAAGCGGTATTCCCACGCGGTCAGCAGGCACCGGGAGGTGCTGCCGGGACGCCCGTACGTGCCCGCCCCGGCCCAGGAAAAAATAAATCCCCTCTCTTTAAGCGAAGAGGAATTTTTCGGCCTGATGCTGCAAAACAACCTGAACAGCAGGGTCAGCGACCTGGTGCAGCGGCTTTTTGACGGCCTGAGCCCCCTTTTGGCCCGGGAAATTGTCTGGCGGGCCGGGCTGGAACCGGGGACCGCCCTGGACACATGCGGGGAGTTTGACCTGACATCGGTCTACCTGGTGCTGAAGGACATATATTCCCGGGCGGAAAAGGGCCAGTTTGAGCCCACCCTGGTTTATGACGGCGGCGTGCCGCGGGATTTTTCAGCCTTTGCCCTGACCCATTTCAAGGACTCCCGGCAGGCGGCCGGGAGTATGAACGAAATCGCCGACTCCTACTTCACGCACCGGGCCCTGGCCGGGCGGGTGGACAGCCTGAGGCAGTCCATTTTAAGCCACATCAAAAAGGAAACCGCCAGGCTGTCAAAAAAGCTTTCGGCGCAGACAGCCGACCTGGAATCGGCCGCCGGGGCCGAAGACCTGAAACTGTATGGGGAACTGGTAAAGGCCAACATCCACCGGCTGAAGAAGGGAGATACCGCGGTTTACCTGGAAAACTTCTTTGCCGAGGGCTGCCCCCCGGTGAAGATCGACCTTGACCCACGGCTGACCCCGGCGGAAAATGCCCAGCACTTCTTCCGCCAATACGCCAAGGCCAAAAAAATACTGGAAAACGCCGCCCTGCACGCCCAAAACACCGGGGAGGAACTGGACTACCTGGCCGGGGTGGAAAGCTCGGCTGAAATGGCCTCCACCCTGGAGGAGCTGGAGCAGATCAGGAGCGAGCTTACCGATCAGGGATACCTCAAACCCGCCGGGCCCCGGCCGGTCAAACAAAAGGAGCCGCAGCCGCCCCGCCCGGCCGCCTACGTCTCCAGTGACGGAATGACCGTTTTTGTGGGCAAGAACAACCGGCAGAACGACTACCTGACCATGAAGATGGCCCGTCAGGAGGACATATGGCTGCACACCAGGCAGACACCCGGCGCCCACGTGGTAATCCGGACCGGGGGCCGGGAGGTGCCGCCCTCCACCCTGGAGGAGGCGGCCAAACTGGCCGCCCTGTTCAGCCGGGCCAGGCACTCCAGCAAGGTGCCGGTGGACTATACCCTGCGCAAGTTCGTCAGCAAGCCCAGGGGGGCAAAGCCGGGCTTCGTCATCTACACCGGCCAGAAGACCATTTTTATCGACCCGGACCGGTCCCTGCCGGAAAGGCTGGCCCCCAAACAAGGCGCCAGTCAACAGCCGTGAAAGGTTCCAACTGCGTCATTTTTTAACATCAGACAGGAAAAAAGTCCCCGTGCCGTAAGCCAGCATCTGCCCCCGGTGGTCCCGCACCCAGGCGCTTCCCACCGCCAGGGTGCGGCCCAGGTGGACAACCTCTCCCCTGGCGTACAATGTCCCCTCTTCTACGGGCTTCAAGTAATTAATCTTCATTTCCACCGTGGCCGCCCCCCTGTCCGGCCCTATTTTCCGGTTTATCGCCACTGCCGTGGCGGCGTCCACCAGGGTGGCCAGGACTCCGCCGTGCACCTTGCCGTAATACTGGAGCAGCTTTTCTTCCACCGCCACCCTGAGCACCGGTTCCCCGTCATCGCCCTCCTCCGCCTCTATCCCCAGCAGCTTCCAGAAAGGCGCCACCGCCAAGTCGCTTACTCTGACCATAATGCTTCTCCTTTACCTGTATCAGTTTTATTTCTCCCTCAGACTCTCCCTCATCAATGAAATTGCGACCACGGCCAGGCAGCTGAAGAGCAAACAGGCACCGAAGGCGTAGTGAAAAGCGCCCGGGGAATAAAGTTTCACCCCGCCCACCACTACCCCGTCCCAGTGCCGGTCCAGCAAGTAGCCGAAAAAAGGTTGCATGAAGGCCGATCCGGCAAACCCTCCGATGTTACCGATGCCGGCAGCCAGCCCCGCTACCTCGGGGGGGTTGTATTCCTTTACAATCACCGATGACAAAATCCCGACATTGCCGAAAAATCCCAGCAAAAAATAAAGGGCCGGCAGCGCTTTAAACGGAGGCAGGCCATTGTTCCAAAAGAACAGGCAGGCCCAGACCAACAGGTTGCCCACAGCGTAGGCAAGATACGGCTTCTTCCGGGAGCCCAGGCGGTCAGACAGAAAACCGACGGTCAGCGTCCCCAGCATCACTCCCACCGAAAACAGGACGGTATAAGTGGCGGCCGCGTGCCTTTCCAGGCCATAAACCTGGGTCAGGAAAGAAACCCCCCATACCCCGATCATGGCCATAAAGGGGCCGTAAATACAAAAAGGGCCGATGAGTGCCAACCAGGTGTGGCGGTTACGTAAAATTTTAAATAAATTTTGGGCCAGCCGGGACCAGGATGCCGCCTGGCGGCCGGCCGGCCTGGTAATGCCCTGTCCGGCCGGGAAGATATCCCACGGGTCGTTTCGGACAACCAGCCAGGTCATGGCCGCCACAGCAGCGGAAATCAGCCCAACAGTGATAAACGCTGCGGACAATCCCAGGGAACTGACCAGCACCGACAGCGGTGTGGCGGCCAGCACTCCCCCCAGGTTTCCGATAAATGAGGTCAAGCCTACCGCGGTACCTAATTCCTGGGGCCCAAACCAGGCCGAATACGCCTTTAGCGCCGAGACATAGACCACCGACACCCCCAGTCCGATTAGGAACCGTGACGCAAAAAGGCCGGAAACCGACCAGGCCAGGCCAAACCAGACCGAACCCAGGGCGGCGGCCGCAATGCCCATCGCCACTACCCTTCTCGGCCCCAGCAAGTCGGCCAGCACACCGGCAGGGACCTGCATCATAAAGTAAACGTAAAAATAGACCGAGGCCAGGCCGCCGACGACCGAGGCAGCTTCCACATGATATAGCGAAAACAGCTCGTTGACAATTACCGCCGGAGACACCCGGTGAAAATAAGCAATCAGGTAGGCCAGGCTTAAAACCAGCCAGATCATTATTCTCCAGGCCTTTATTTCCCGCCTGTGGCGGTCCCACAACTCCACTTGCGCAATGTTCATTATCAGGTTAACCTCTTAATGTCCGGAAAAAGTTCCTTAAAAACAAAAGGTGTGCCGTCTTAAACGTTCATTCGAACCTGATAAGGCACCACTATAAAAAAACGCAGGTATCACTGCTTATTTTAAAAGTAACTCCCTTGATCCCTCATGACCTCCTGAAAACAGCCACTGTTTCTTTAAAGCGCCTGATCCCCTCCATTTTGTCCCGGTAGCATGCATGGGCCTCCGGGAGGAAGACCGCCTTGAATTGCATCCCGTCACCGGGCTTCAACTGGGCAAAGATGTCCACATCGGCGCTGATTACCGTGGCGATCTGCGGGTAGCCGCCAACCGTCTGCCGGTCCTTCAATGCTACAATGGGGGCGCCCTCCCCGTCTATCTGGATCCCGCCCAGTGGAATGCCCCTTGAATATACCGACAGATTATGGCTGCTTTCCACCGCCGGACCTGCCAGCCGGTAACCCATGCGGTCTGCCTGAACGCCCACGCGGTAGCCCGATGTTAAAAAAACATCCATTGCCTGCCGGCTGAAAAGGTTTTCCTGCGGTCCCGGCAGCACCCTCACCTCCGGGTTGGGGTCAATAACCGGCCTGATCCGCGGGGGGATTACCACTTCCCTTTTTTCCGGGCGGCTGCTGTCAACAAAAAAAACATCTCCGGCCCGCAACTCCCTTCCCGACAACCCCCCCATGGAGGCCCGCAGGAACGTGGATGCGCTTCCCAACACGGGCGGGCAGACAATCCCGCCCGCGAAGGTGACATAGGCCCGGCAACCGGACTTGAGGCCCCGGAACCTCAGCACGGAGCCTTTCCGCACCTGCAAAGTCCGCCACATTGGACATGGGTCGCCGTCAAGAGTAGGTCCCAAGTCACCCCCGGTGATGCAGATTATTTCATCTTCCTCCATTTCCAGCTCCGGCCCCACCACAGTGCACTCCAGGCCCGGGCTGTTTTCCGGGTTCCCCAGAGCGATATTGCCCAGAAGAAAAGCGGCGGCGTCCATGGCCCCGCCCGGGGGCACCCCGTAACTCTGGTAGCCGGGGCGGCCCAAGTCCTGCACCGTGGTCAGCGCCCCGCCGTCAACAACCTTAACCCTCCCGATACAAATCACCCCAGGCTTCCGGATTTATATCGCCATATCCAATGTCATCCCCCACCGACTGAAAGATCACCTGATCCCCCACGCTCAGCAGGAACTCGTTGCTCTCCACTTTAAAAAGTTTGACGGGAGTGCGGCCGATGATCTGCCAGCCCCCCGGGCTGGTCAGGCTGTAGATTCCTGTCTGCGTTCCGGCAATACCCACCGACCCTGCCGGAACCACCGCCCTTGGCCGTCTTTTCCTGGGCGTAGCAATGGATTTATCCACGAAACCCAGGTAAGGAAAGCCGGGCAAAAAGCCTATGGCATACACCCGGTAGACTGCCCCGCTGTGTATTTTCACCACGTCATCCGGGGTAATTTGTTTTTCCGCAGCAATTTGCGCCAGATCAGGTCCGTACTGGCCGCCGTAAAAAACGGGGATTCTGACTGTCTTGTTCCGGTGTATTCTTGTTGCTTGCCGCCCCCCCGGAAGCAGCCTCCCTATCTCCGACACCAGCGAAGAATAGTCAATAACCTCCGGATCGTAGCATACCAGCAGGGTCTGGTAGGCCGGGATTGTTTCAATGACGCCGCCGGCCAGGCGCTGTTCCAGTTCCCGCCTTAAGCCGGCGATGTAGTTATTCAATTCCGGCGTCACCGGCGCTTCCCACTCGACTGCCAGCGCCGAGTCCCCGGCGGGCTTGAATGAGGGTTTTATCATAACATACCTTCCCCGGGAAATTAAACTAAACCAGCCCACCATGCCGCAAAAAGTCTATTTGGGCTGTCCCTGACCCGCAAGTTTTTAATATTATATTTCAGACCAGGCTGTCCATGCACTTTACAGGTATCTTTTCATTTTCCAGCGCCCCGCGGATCCTCTCCGCCAGCGCCAGGGCACCGGGGGTATCGCCGTGCAGGCAGATTGTATGGGCCTGCACCTTCAGTGTTGACCCTTCAATGGTTTTTACCTCCCCCCGGACGATGGCCAGCACCCTTTCCACCACCCGGTCGGGGTCGCTGATCACCGCCCCAGCCACCTTCCTGGGGACAAGGGCCCCGGTGCGGTCGTAGGCCCTGTCGGCAAAGGCCTCGGCGGCCACCCTGACGCCCAGGTCTACGGCCACTCCGTGCATTACCGATCCGAAGGGCGCCACCAGGATTAAGTCCCGGCTTATTCTGCCGATGACCCCGATAACTTCCCTGGCAAGGGCCTCGTCCTTCGCCACCGTGTTATAGAGAGCGCCGTGCAACTTGACGTGTTTCACCGGCGCCCCCAGGGACCCGGCGATGTGGTGAAGGGCCCCCAGCTGGTACAGCAGGTAGGCCCCCAGTTCCTCGGGGGTTATGTCCATATTTCGCCGGCCAAAGCCCAGGGGGTCCGGCAGGCCCGGGTGGGCGCCCACCTGGACGCCGTATTCCCTGCACAGCCTGACGGTCCGCGCCATCTGTACCGGGTCGCCGGCGTGAAAACCACAGGCTATATTGGCCGAGGTTATGTTCTGAAAGAGTTTCTCCTCGCCTAAAGCCTTCTGAAAACTGTACCGCTCACCGGTATCGCTGTTCAAATCGATGCCCTTACAGGCATGCCCCGTCATAGAAACCAAACCTTCTTCCATGCATTTTTAGAATCCCATTTTATTATTAAACAAGCAAATATTTGATGGCATCCAGAGGACATAATTCAATACATGACGGCAAACTAGCGCTACAATCACAAGGAACAATAACTTTTATATCCAGATTACTTTCATCATCGAAATAGATTCTTATATTTGAATCCTCAGGATTAAAAACTTTGTTTTTTTGAAAAGAACAGGCTAACTCACAAGTACGACATCCTACACACCTATTTTTATCTACTTCTATCTGCACCTGCATGAGGTACCTTCCTTTACACTATGATGTTATTGTTGCGCAAAGATATAATGATTTCCTCTAAACCTAATTTTTCTAGACATTTTTTTGTGGGACGCCCTGTTTTTATGTCCCAGTCATGACAAATGTAATACTCATCCAACATCTCATTCCATTTATCGGGGTCTATCTTTTCTCCTTTAAATTTTCCATCACTGACGGCTATATTAACAAATTTATCAGGAGGCATGTCATCTTTCCGGTCAAACCCCGCATGTAACAGGTTAAAGGCCCTTTCAATATTATGAATTTTTTTACCTGTTGTGAACAGTTCTTCAGGTGACGATTCTTCACCTGTAATAAGTCTGTAGAAGTCAGCAATATCTTCCAGTGTAAAAAGACTGGTATCCATCCACATTGTAATTAATGAACAAATACCCATTATATCTATAACACCCTTATAAAATTCCTGCCAGGTAACAAGTTTAGCCTTATTTTTATAAGCCCTGGGGTCGGAAATATCTTCAATGCCAAATATTTTTGCGCTAATCTCAGAAGATATTTCTTTCATTTCTATCGCTGGCGCTCCTCTTAAGTGTCCGGCCCCTTTAGTACTTGTTATAACGCCTAACGCCCAGGCCCGCGCAGAACGCATGGATGCTTCCATGATACTATTTTTTTTAACTAAAACAGCATATCTATCCGATCCCCTGCCTACAATTTTTGAAGCCTCGTAGACACCTTCAGCAAGTATATTTCCAAAGCCTTTACGAAATGCAATATTCTCTATCATTTCCAGTATACTGTCGCCATGTCCCCATCTAAGCTGGATCCCGCCGGTATCATTCTCATTTATTATACCGTTTTCAAAACATTCAATAGACCAACTTATAACTGCTGATGTTTGGTCAACATCCAGCCCGTACAGGTTGGCTAATGCATTTGCAATTAAGATCTTTTGAGGGGATCGCAGGTCCAGGTTAGAGCCAAATGCTCTGAGAGTATTGGCCTGGACACCTTCACATTTCAGCCCCTTTATTTCATAAATACCGCTGCAGTAAACGGGACAATTGAAACAGGATTGCCTACGTTTAAGATACTTGTCAAATTTATCTCTAGTTACACAAGAGATTGCTTCACTACTCCAGAAATCGTCCGCCATGTTCCTTACTCCATGGGGCCTGTTCTGTCCCGGTTTTAAGTACGCAAGAAGAGTGCCGCCTTCACGATGTATTGCAGCATGATTGCTATTCTCTATAATTTGATTAAAATTTTTTAATTTTTCTATAAAACCTTCCGAGTCATAAATTCTTACGGGTAATGTACCTCTAACAGCAATAGCCTTTAATTTTTTACTGCCGAATACGGCCCCGCTGCCGCCGTACCCCACAGCCCTTCCTCTATCACCTATGAGACACGAAAATTTAACCAGGTTTTCACCGCCAACCCCAATAGTCAGAGTCTTTAAGGCTATATCATTTTCACGCTGTTTTATAATAGTCTCTGTTTTCCAAGTGTCTTTTCCCCATAGCAAGGAAGCATCTCTAAAATACACTCTATCATTTACTATATAAAGATAAACAGGCTTTGCCGCTTTACCATAGATTACTATATGATCGTAACCCGCAAACTTCATTTCTGCAGCAAACTGGCCACCACAGTTGCCGGATCCAACACCATTTGTAATAACGTTTTTAAAATCTACCGATAACCTGTTCGCTCCCGGCACCAGCGTGCCTACAAAAGGGCCTGCCCCTAAAATTACAGTGCTTTCGGGGGCCAGGGGATCTATATCCTTGTCCATAAATTTAAAAAGGAGCCACTGGTTTATCCCGCGCCCGCCAATAAAAGTTTTATATCTTGCTGAATCCTCGACATAGAATGACTCGCTGGATAAATCAATATATAATATTTTACCTGACCAGCCACAATGCATAATATACTTCTTCCTTATTATTAATTAAGGAAAATAGTCTGCTTTAACTCATTTTATCATCATATTTGGCAATGTTAGAACAATTTTTGGATAAACAGTAATAATCGCAGTAATAACAAGCATTAGAATGAAGGAGGGGAGTGCGTATCTGGCAATATTTAAGATATCTTCATTGACCAGACCATTAATGACAAACAAGTTAAACCCGATGGGAGGAGTAATCTGAGATATCTCGATCATTATCACCAGATAGATGCCGAACCAAAGGGGGTCCAACCCGACCGCCTTGATCAGCGGCAAGGCAAGCGGAAGGGTCATGACGATTATGGAAAAGCCGTCCAGCATACAGCCCAGGATAATATACAAGATGGTCATGATTGCAATCAAACTATATTTAGATAACCCAAGAGTGCCTACGAATTTGGTAAGCTCACCCGGGATACCAAGATAACCCACGGCCACCGACAAATAGGAAGCGCCGCATACGATCAGCATGATCATGCAGCTCGTCCTCACCGATGACAGGACCGCGTCAAAGAATGACCTTTTATCAATACTGCGGGAAAATACTGCGAATAAGAGAGAACCGAGCACGCCAACAGTGGCCGCTTCGGTAGGGGTGGCCCATCCCAAATAGAGGCTACCGAGCACCATGGTAATCAGGGCTATTACCGGGAGCACCAGTGGAATGGACCTGATACGTTCATTCCAGGTATGATTGATGTCACCACGGGGTGCGAGATCCGGTTTGAGAACACACCGTAAGAAAACAAAGCCGCTGAAGGCGGTGGCAAGCATGATGCCGGGAATAACGCCGCCGATAAATAATTTTCCAATACTGACATCCGCGACGATACCATAAACAAGCATGATCATGCTTGGGGGAATGAGAAACCCCAGGGTACCGGCTCCGGCAAGGGAACCAATGCAAAGAGAGCGGTCATAATTCCGCTTGAGCAATTCAGGAAGAGTAATCTTCCCCACGGTTGCGGTAGTGGCGGCTGACGACCCGCTCACAGCGGCGAACAGGGCGCTGGCTATAATATTTACGTGGATTAGGCGTCCGGGCAGGACTTCCATCCAGGGGGAAAGCCCTTTAAACAAGTTTTGAGATATGTTGCTCCGAAAAAAAATTTCCCCCATAAATATGAACAGCGGCAGTGCGATCATGGTGGAGTTACTTGTGTTGTTCCAGAGTACGTTGGACAAAATGGTGAGGGGCGGGCTACCGGTGAAGAGAATAAACGCCAAAATACCGACAATAAACAGGGATATGCCGATCCAGACAGTGCTTCCCAGGAACAATACAAGAAAGGCCAGAATCGCAATAGAAATCGTAAAAATATCCAAGGCAAGCAACCCTCCCTAAAAAATGCATATACCTTTTCAAAGCTCAACGGCCCAATATGCTGGATTCAACTTCATGCTCCTCCACAGTTCCCAAACGAAGGTGAAGTATCGACCGGATAATCTCAGCCAAAAATTGAACAGACATCATAAAAAAACCTAAAGGCATAAAGAACTGCGGGACGGCAAGGTATGTTGCGGAAACATGCATTGAGCGGGTCTGTGAAACCACGGAGTCCCAAAAAAACTGGGCAGTAGTATAGGTAATGACTGCGCAGACCACAAAGCCGACGATAAAAGCATAGATATCAAGGAGGATCCGGGCTTTCCCTTTAACCACTGAGTGAAGAAAGGTCATACGGATGTGACCTTTCTCTTTGAGAGTAAAGGACAGGGCGAGAAAGGTTATGGCTACCATCAGGTAACCCGTGTATTCTTCTGCAATATAAGTGGTCTTGGTAAAAAAAGTACGGAGCATAATTTCGGTTAGTGTCAAGGCGGCACCAGTCAGCAGCATAATGCCCGCCATTATACCGAAAGCTTTGGAAAAGCGATCGCATAAGCCGACAAATCTTTGCATGGTTTACCTCCTTTCATGAGGATTGAAGTGGAGTAACCGCATATATTTTTATTTATGCGGTTACTCCAACCACTTGCTTATTAGCGACCAACTTCTTTATTGAACTTTTCAATAATTTCTTTAGCTTCAGGCGGAGCAGTTTTCAGCCATTCTTCACGAATGTTTTTGGTAATAGCGGTCAGGTCGCCCATAAATTTATCGCTGGGCTTGGTGGTGGTAATTCCCTTATCGTTGCACATCTTTTGCTTATCCTCATCTTCCTTGGCAATTTTAACCCACATTTCATCTTCTATTTCTTTGGCGATCTTGAGCATGGTGTTCTGGGTTTCCTTATCAAGCTTATTGAATTCATTGAGGTTAATAGTAAACAGTTCTAAAGTTGTGGTAATAGCGATAGGCGCATGGTACTTAAGGACTTCCCAAAACTTCCCGTCTACCGCTGTGGTAGTCGACGTTATAACCGAGTTGATGGTGCCGGTGGCCAGTGCAGAGTATACTTCACTGAACGGAAGGGGATAAGGTGTACCCCCGGTGGCCTCCACTACAAGGGCGCCATTCTTGTCATAAGTACGAACCTTCAGACCTTTCATATCGTCCACAGATTCAACCTTCTTTTGGGTCCACAAAGCGGCCGGGGGCCAGGGAGACATAAACAGTATCTTTTGTTTCCATTTTTCCTCAGACACCTTTTCAAAATACGGACGTGCAATGTCGGCTAGCTTCTTGGCTTCATCCTGGTTCCGGGTAAGAAATGGCAGGGAAATCAAATCGAACAACTTCTCGTCCCCCGCTGCCTGGGTAATAACCATTGAAGAAATGGGAACCAGCCCGTCGCGAACCGCCTTTAAAAGCTCCGGTCCTTTGTATCCAAGGGCTCCGCCGCTGTTAACAGTAATTTGCACCTTCCCGTTGGTTTCCTTGTTAACTCTATCCGCAAAATTCTGTAGGGCAACGCACTGTAAATTCTCCGCGGGCCACACTGAGTTTGCTATCAACTTGACGGGTTGAGCCGTTTTTGACTGGTCATTCGCCGGCTTGTTTCCTCCACAACCGGCAATCACCACGGATAAAATGAACAAGCTTACAACAAGGGTTACAATACCTGTTTTTTGGGAAAAGCGCATTAAGCATACCTCCCGTAATTTTGTATTTTTTGAAAGCTTCTGAGCATTGGATCAAAATATCATACATTCCCCCCTTTAAACAAGATCTCCTTTGACCCGGGTAATGGAAATTTATATTATTCGCCTTCGACTTAATTCCCCAACTCTCAACTCCCAATTCCAGACCGGGAATTCGGCTTATCTGGTTATGTTCACCGGCCCTTTGGCGGTGACCACGATCATGTCCTCAACCCCGATGGCGTAAGGGTAATAAGGCCACTGGTACTCCACGCAGCAGACCATGCCCTCCTGGACGGTGTAATTATTGCCCTTTTCAAATCCCAGGGTGGCGGGCTCCTGCCTGCCCATGGCGTGGCCTATATTGCGGTTGTAGTTATTGGCCAGGTCATATCCTGCGGGCAAAAGCCCCATCTCCACCCAGTCCTTCTCCCTGGCCACCAGGTCCTTAACCCCGTCCCAGTAGACCTGATCCCCGGTCCTGCCGGGAAGGACGGCGGGAATTGCCCTGGTAAGCATGATCTCGTCGATGAAGCGGTAAAATTCCTGCGCCACCTTCCCCAGGACAAGCATCCGGCAGAGGTCCGAGGCGCCCCGGAGCAAGCCCATTCCGTCAAAGACCATTACCCCGGAATCTATTTTCAGGGACCGGGTCTCCTTGCCCAGGGAGATAAAGCTGGGCAGGCTGGGCTTCCTGGTCCGGTGGCCGGCATGCAGCACCAGGAAATAGGGCCGGATGTCCTCCCGCAGCAGGTTGTTTTGCTGAAATTCGCCGTAAGCGCGGAAAAGGTATTCCTGTACCTTTGACTCGGTGAGATCGTTGCCCTCCGCCAGATCGGCCCCGGCCCTGCCGATGGCCCGCTCCATGCCGTAACGGGTGGCCTGGGCGGCGATAATGTAGAACGGCAGGTCCTCAACGGCCCTGGTTTCCCGCCAGGTTCTCAGCGGCCCGCTCATCTGCACGGTTTTTTCGCGTTTCAGGCCGAAGGCGGTGAAGTACTTATAAGGCAGGTGATTTTCCTCTATGCCCACCGGGGTTTTGGCCTGCAGGGTCCGGGCGGCAGCCACAGCCAGGGTGGGATAGATGGCCTCCAGTTTTAAAAAGGGAAGGGACAGCGCTTTCCGTGAATATATGTAGATTGGTCTTTGAGGCGAGTAAAGGGCAAGGGTTTCGTTTGCTTCCAGGCACTGGAACGGAATGGCGGATACTTCCTGGACGTTCAGGGGGGAACTCAGCAGCAGCGCCCCAACCCCAAGGTCTTCCAGCATCGAGTCCAGCCTGGCAAACCTGGCGTCCCCGGGAATGCCCGCCAGCAGGTCCGAGAGTTCCTCCTGCTGGCTCAGGCCGGTTACCAGCCGGCGGGCCTCTTCAAGGGCGGCGCCGTTTCCGGCGGCGAAGCGGGACAGCACCTGCTGCCTGTCCACGCTGTAAACATAGGTGCGGTCCCACCTGCCGGTGGCCTTTACCCTGGTATTATAACGGTCCGAAATTTTCCAGTAGCCCGATGTATAAAAATCGTCGCAAACCAATACTTCCCCGTCGACAAGCCGGTCAACCAGTTCTATCCAGTCCGCGGGCAGAGGCGTCACGTCGCGGTCAAAGGTAACGTAGGGCTTAAAGTAAAGCACCTCGGCCGCCAGGTCCTTTTCATCAAAGTTCCCCCGCTCGATGTCCTTCACCAGGAGATAGGCCTTTCCGTCCCCGGTCTCAACCATCACCGGCGAGGAGTATTCGGTGGAGTCCAGGTCCATGTGGGCGTAAAGCAGGCTGTTTTTTACGTCAAGCCCCGTTTTGTTGTGAATGGCCTTCAGGTTACAGGTGATCTCCGTCAAAACAGCACCTCCCATCTCAATTTTTTTGAGCCGTACTTTTATTATACTATTAACTTTGCTGGCCGTTTCGGGGATTGTATCCCAGCAGGCTGGAAATTTCCCGGGCCGCCTCCATAACTGCCTCCTTGTACATCTCTACATGCTCGGGCTGGGTTTTTAACTCCGGGAATGAAACCGACACCGCAGCCACTATCTTTCCGCTGCCGTCTCTGATGGGTGCCGAGACGCAGGCGCTGCCGGGGTGAAACTCGCTTACGCTGTACGAGTATCCCAGCCTCCTGATTTCCGACACCACCCTTCTCAGCTGGTCGGGGTCGGTGATAGTGTTGGGGGTATAGGAAGCCAATCTGGTTCTTTTAAGGTAGGCCTCAAATTCTTCATCGCTCAGGGAAGACAGCAGCATCCGGGAGTCCGCGCCGGCATAGAGGGGAGATCTCTGGCCCACTTCCACAATGGTTCGGACGGCATTCAGGCCCGGGAGGGAATCAATGCATACCCTGTCATCGCCGTCCACCACGTCAATATAAACGGTCTCCCTTAATTGGTCCCGCAACCTGAGCAACACAGGCCCGGCGATGTCCTTCAAGTACAGGCCGGCCTGCACCACGGCGCCCAGGTGGAGCAGCTTCAGTCCCAGCGAGTATTTTTTGGTTTCCTTGTTTTGCCTTAAATAACCCTGCTTTTCCAGGGTTGCCACCAGTCTGCTGACGGTGGGGCGCGGCAAATCGATTTTCCGGCTTAACTCGGAAATTCCCAGCTCATTGTTTGCCGGCGCAAAGGCTTCAAGCAAGCTGAAAGCCCTTTCCAGCGACTGGACACTTGGTATTTTACTCACCAGCCTACCTCCCGCTGCTGTGAAATTTCTTTTCATTATAAAAACAATAAAAGATTGAAATGTACCGTATTGTGAACTACGGTATTGTATAAAGAAATTATAATTTTTCAGGCTGAGAATTGCAAGATTAATTTAAACTTAGATCCGGTAAGTAGAAACCAAAAAGCCAGTAAACACAAGGATTGAAATGCCAAAAAGCCTGCAAAATTTTTAGCAAAAAAGAGGAACACCGCTCGGTTTGGGGAATTGGTAAAGTAACCCACAATACCATAACCCAAAGGAGGGTGTCCTCATGAGTATGGTAACACGGTTACTCACCAACTATCAATTAGAAAA
>JBMOPD010000093.1:0-24676 GCA_049323615.1 Bacillota bacterium
AAAGTATTGTACGTCCCAAAAGAAGGAGCCGGGCTTTAGGAAAGGCTGTAAGCATTCTGGATTCTGGATTCTGAATTCTGGATTCCCGCCGCTGGAACAGCGGCGCCGCCCGGCAGGGCGGCTTTTTCATTAACAGAAAATTTCCGGGCCTGAACGGGTTTCTGCCATGTGCATAAGTTTTCAATTGGCAGGGGACGAAATGTGAAATGTTAGACTTTAAGGATCTTCCGTCCGGGTATCCTTTTGGGTAATTACCCGCCGAAGTATGGAACCGGAAACTGTTTTGGAATACTATCTTACCAACAGGGGAGGTGAAACCTTATGTTCAGCCTTGAGCCTTACCACGGAGACCTTAAAGGAAAGGACGGCTGGATTGATCCGGAAGGAAACTTTTATGCCTGCTCCTTTGAGGACCACTGGAAATTCGCCGATGAAATGTGCAAAAAACAAAAATACCGGTTGATGTCGAGATTTCTCTTCAACCTGGACGCGGAATACACCCTGGAAATCAACGGCTGGGTAAAGATCAGCCTGGGCAAGATTCACTACCACCGCGAGAAGAGGCTGACCAAAAAACAGGTTGACTTTCTTTTCGACTACCTGCTGGCCAACGGGAATAACATGAAGGAGTTTAACAGGCTGATGGCCCAGCGCTATTCGGCCTGACAGGGTAACATTGAATTTATAGCCGCCTGCGCCTTCTATAAGGGCGCTTTTTATTTCCGCACGGCATTGTCAATATTTTTTGCCGGTGCTATATTAAAAACAGTTGTCAGCCGTCAGCGGCATCAATCCGGAATCCTGAATGTCAGTCAAATGGTGGTGATTTGGATTTCTACAACAAGGGACACCCTTCTGGAGATTTACGAAAGGTTATACAGTCATTTCGGCCCCAGGGGATGGTGGCCCGCCGAAACGCCCTTCGAGGTGTGCGTGGGGGCCATACTGACCCAGAACGTGGCCTGGAGAAATGTAGTCAAGGCCATCGCCGCCCTCAGGGAAGAGGGGCTTTTAAGTGTCCACGCCATTTACCGGGCCCCCCGGGAAAGAATCGCCCCCCTGATCCGGCCCACTCGCTACTACAACCAGAAAGCACAAAGACTGAAGGATTTTTGCTCCCTGGCGGCAGAACGCCATGAAGCCGACCTGGACAAATTGTTTGCCCTCCCGGTGCCCGAACTGAGGGGCCGGCTGCTGGGCATAAGGGGGATCGGCAAGGAAACGGCCGACAGCATAATACTTTATGCGGCGGAGAAGCCGGTATTCGTGGTTGACTCCTACACCTCCAGGATATTCAGCCGGCTGGGAATCATCCCGGACCGGTGGGGATACGACCAGATCCAGTCGTTCTTCACCCGGAACCTGCCCGAAAGCGTGGAGCTTTTCAACCAGTACCACGCCCTGATAGACGGGGCAGGCCACTATTACTGTTCCGCAACCCCCCGCTGCGGAGAATGCCCCCTGGCAGGAATGTTTAAAAACAACGGAAAAAAAAGCCGCCCTGCGGGCGGTGCCGCTGTTCCAGCGGCGGGAATCCAGAATTCAGAATTCAGAAGTCAAAAATACAAAAAACTAGCCACAGAGGCTATAGAGAACACAGAGAATAAAACTCATAACGGAGGCTAAAAATGACCATCCGCCTGAAACAGCCCTACATGGTCAAGGTTTTCTGGATAGGAAGCCCCTCACCACCGCCGCCATGGCTTCCCGGTCCACAACCAGGCCGTGCAGTACCGGCTTTTTGTCCAGGTCCTTCAGGTTCCGGGGAATCTCCGTGCCGCTCACCCGGGACAGTATTTCCAGCAGATCAAACTCACTTTTGCCGGCCGCCGCCCGGTCGCCCAGCAGGGCCCTGACCACGCTGCCGTTGAATTTGTATGGGCTGGCGGTGGACAGTATCACGGTGCGGGTTCTGTCGCCGGTAAGCGCCCGGTACTTTTCGTAGACGTTGATGCCCACAGCGGTATGGGTATCCACCAGGTAGCGGTGTTTTTCAAAGGTTTCCCTGATGGTGCGGAGGGTTTCCTCATCATCGGCATAATCGGACCAGAAGAGGTCCTGTATTTTTTCCAGCATGCCGCTCCCCACATCATACCCGCCCTTCTCCCTCAGCTGCTCCATCCAGGCCCTCACAGCCCCGGCTTCCCCGCCCGCAAGGTGGAATAAAAGCCTTTCCAGATTGCTGGAGACAAGGATGTCCATGGACGGGGAAATGGTCTTGTAAAATGTGCGGCTGCGGTCGTATACCCCTGTCTTTATGAAATCGGTAAGCACGTTGTTTTTATTGGCGGCGCAGATCAGCCTGGCCACCGGAAGGCCCGCCTCCCTGGCGTAGAAGCCGGCCAGTATGTTGCCGAAATTGCCGGTGGGCACCACGAAGTTGACCGGCTCCCCGCCGGCCAGCGCGCCCCTTTGCAGCAGGTCCAGGTAGGCGCTGAAGTAGTAAACTATCTGGGGCGCCAGCCGGCCCCAGTTGATGGAGTTGGCCGAGGACAGCTTGAAGCCCTTTTCTTCCAGTTCCCCTTTGACGGCCCGGTCGGTAAAGATGGCCTTGACCCCGTTCTGGGCATCGTCAAAATTGCCCCTGACCGCCGCCACCCCCACGTTGCAGCCCTCCTGGGTGACCATCTGGAGCCGCTGCACTTCACTGACGCCCTGATCGGGGAAGAACACCACAATACTGGTCCCCGGAACGTCCCTGAAGCCCTCCAGGGCAGCCTTGCCGGTATCGCCGGAGGTGGCCACCAGGATTACTATTTCGGCCTTTTCGCCGGTCTTGGCCGCCGCCAGGGGTAAAAACCTGGGCAGTATCTGCAGGGCCATATCCTTGAAGGCGCTGGTGGGGCCGTGCCACAGCTCCAGGACATAGGTCCCCTCCGCCAGTTGCTTAAGCGGGGCTATTTCCGGGTGATCAAAGGCCCGGCGGTTGTACGCCCCCCGGACACAGTCCCCAATTTCAGCGGCGGTGAAGCCGGTCAGGTAATGCGGCAGTATCTCGGCGGCCCGGCCGCAGTAGTCCATCCCCTTCATCGTTTCCATCTGGCGGGGTCCTATCCGCACCGGGGAGTCCGGCACAAAAAGCCCCCCGTCGGGCGCTATGCCCGTCTTTATGGCCTCGGCGGAACTGACTGCCCGCCCCCCGCCCCTGGTACTTATGTAAAGCATAATTCCCCTCCGGGTGTTGTGGTTTTAATAAATCATTCTATCATAGGTCCCCCAATCCCTTTTAAAATAATTTTCAAACAGCTGGATCTTTATTTTTTAGCGTACTTTAAGGTCAACTCCACAAACTCATCCAGGCCGGACAGCCTTTTTCTGGCCTCGGCCCCGCCCAGGATCAGGTTGGCCGGGTCGGCCGCCCGGAGGGCGGACAGCTCGGCTTCGCTGGGGTCATCGGCCACCTTCAGGTCACCGGCAACCATGAGGTCCCAGCCGACGCTTGCCTTTATCTCTTCCACCCCCACCCCCGGGTAAATGGTGTGCAGGTACATTTCCCTTGTTTCCGGGTGAAAGCGAAACACCCCCTTGCTGGTTATCACAGCCACCGGCCCGCCCCCCAGCAGGCCGGCCCGCTCTCTGGCCCCCGGGGAACCGTCCAGGTATCCCGGCGTGGTGATATAGTCGACCCTGGACACAAAGCGGTGTTTTTCCAGGCGCATCATGATTACCACCCGGCCCGCCGATGATCCGATGTCGTTTCCGCCCCCGCTGCCCGGCAGGCGTACCCTGGGGTGATGGTAATCACCACCCCCGAAAACGGCGGTGGTGTTCAGGTTGCCGTACTTGTCTATCTGGGCCCCTCCCAGCACACCTATATCGTAGCAGCCCCCCTGGAGGTCGCCGAAAACATGCCATTCCGATGTGAGGCAGAGGGCCCCGTCGGCGGCCGAGGAATCTCCCACGTTAAAATCCACCCTTAACTTTTCCGGCCCTATGGACCCGGACTCGTAAACGATGCTCAGGTTGGGGGCGTGGAACCGTTTGGCCAGGATACCGGCCACCAGCGGCAGGCCGATGCCCACAAAGGCAACTTCCCAGTCCTTGAATTCCTTGCAGGTGGTGATGGCCATCAGTTCCGAGGCGGTATAGTTCTTTCCGCTGACAAGTTCTCCCGATCCCTTCACAGGCGCACCCCCTTATATGTGGTTGAATTGTTTCTCCAGGTAGGTCAGGGATTTCAACCTGTCCCACCCCACCCTGGCGCAGTATTCCATATGGTCCCGGCAGTCCAAAACATAATGGTCCAGCCATTTTAAAAAACCTTCCCGGGTTTTGGACATCTCGTGATACTCCCCGCAGAAAAGCACGTCATAGGCATAATAGCCGTAACAAGACTGCGGGAAGCACCCGTAGGGCACATGCACCACGGCGTCCACGCAGTAAAAGGGGATCAGCGTAAGGTTGCCCCGGCGCCGGATCTGGTCGGTGGGTATAATCTCCTCACAGGTGATGATGGTGTGTTTGGCCGCCCGGGCCTTGTTTTCGTCATTGCCGGTAAAGCCCCAGACCTGGGCGTTGCCCATCATATCGGCCTTCTGCACGTGGATGATGGCCACATCGGGCCGGGCGGCCGGAACCAGGGCCACCGGCGCGCCGCTGTACGGGTCCTCAATTACCTTGATCCTGGGGTTATACTTTATTATGTCCGACCCCAGCATGGACCGGGTGGCCATAAAGGGCACATTGAGCCCGCCGGCCAGAAAGCGCATGCTGACGGCGGCATTGGACCAGTCTTCCAGCTCGATGGGTCCGGGTACGCCCTGCTCTACGGCCCGCCTGACATTGTTGGCCAGGCCGATGGCCCCGTAGCCCAGGTAGGCGCCCTCCCAGCGCCTGACACAGCCGGCGCCCACCAGCAGGTCCATCATGTCGGTCTTGCTGTCATCTATGACCACCAGGTCCCTGATGCCCTGCCGGATGATTTCGTGCACCGCCGCCACACAGTCCCGGCCGATAAAACCCCCGAAGGTGACGCTGCTCCCGTTTTCGACATAGGTGCTGATGGCCTCCTTCAGGGTCATAAGTTTATTTTCCTTCACGCTTTTTGACAAGAGGTCCCCTCCCAATCCCGGTTCTAAGTTTTGCCTTCGGTATTCCCCGCCCGGGTACCGCCTGCCTCAGGCCGTTTCACTTTCACCGCCGGAAGACGGGGTCAGCGCCTCCTTCCTGCGGGTGCGCAACCGCTGGAGGAGAAATACCGCCGCGAGGCAGCCGAACCCCACGATGTCGGTGATCAGCCCCGGCTTGATCAGGCACAGCGCCCCAATCAGCAACAGCACCTGTTCCGGGCGGGTGGTGGAGACTATAAAGAACCTGGCCCCCGAGGCCCCCAACAGCACCACGCCGATGATGGCCGTAACCGCCGCCCATATAATCTCCAGGGGAGTGCCCTGCTGTACCAGCAACTGCGGGGAATACACGAACATGAAGGGCACTATGAAAGCCGCGATGCCCAGGCGTACCGCCGTCCAGCCCACCTGGTTGGGGTTGGCCCCGGCGATGCCGGCCCCGGTAAAGGCCGCCAAAGCCACCGGCGGGGTGATGTTGGAGATATTCCCGAAATAGAAGGCGAACAGGTGGGCGGCGATGGGCAGAACCCCTATTTTAATCAGCGCCGGCGCCGCCATGGTGGCGGCCACGATGTACACCGCGGTGGTGGGCATGCCCATGCCCAGAATGATGCAGGTGATGGCGGAAAGAACCAGGGTGAGCATGAGGTTCCCCCCGGCCATACTGATGATGATATCACCCAGCTTGATGCCGAAACTGGTCAGCGATGTTATGCCGACGATAAAGCCCACCACCCCGCAGGCGATGGCCACCGTAACAGCCCCCTTGGCCCCGGCGTCCAGGGCGGCCAGCAGCCCGCGCCAGGACATGCGGGTACTCTTGCGCATCATGCTGGCCGCAACTGTGGCCGCAATCCCGGTTACAGCGGAAAAGGTGGGCGTGTACCCGGCCACCAGGAAATAGATAATCACTATCAGGGGCAGGACCAGGTGCCCCCGCTCCCGCAACACCTCCCGCGCCCTGGGCAGCTGTTCCCTGGGCAGGCCCTTAAGCCCGGTCTTGACGGCTTCCAGGTGCACTCCCACGTAACAGGCCAGGTAGTACAGCAGGGCCGGAATAATGGCGGACAGCATGATGGTGGCATAGGGGACGTTTAAAATTTCGGCCATAATAAAGGCCGCCGCCCCCATCACCGGCGGCATGATCTGCCCGCCGGTGGAGGCCACCGCCTCCACCGCCCCGGCAAAATACGGGCGGTAACCCACGCTCTTCATCAGGGGAATGGTAAAGGCCCCGGTGGTGGCCACGTTGGCCACCGCGCTGCCGTTGATGGTGCCCATCAGGCCGCTGGCAAAGACCGCCACCTTGGCCGGACCGCCGGGGGAATGCCCGGCCAGGGCCATGGAGACCCGGTTGATGAAGGTGGCCATCCCGCTTTCACCCAGGAAAGCGCCGAATAAAATAAAGAGGAATATATAAGTGGCCGAAACCCCGATGGCCACCCCGTAAATTCCCTGGGTGGAAAGGTACATCAAATCGATAATGCGCTCCACAGTGTAGCCGGGGTGCCCGAAGGTGCCGGGAATGTAATTGCCGAAATAGGCATAACCAAGAAATATAATGCCCAGAATGGGTAAAAAAGGCCCAATGCTGCGCCGGCCGGCCTCCAGCACCAAAAGCATGGTCAGCACACCCAGGGCGTAATCGGTGGCATTGGCCATCCCGCCGCTGAAGGCGAAGGCATCGTAGCGGATTACTATGTACAGGCCGGTAAGGGCGCTGGCCAGCACCAACACCAGGTCCGGCACTGTGGGCCGGCCTTTGGGCGCCTTCATGCGCCCCGGATACATGAGGAATATCAGCGCCATAATCAGGGCAAGGTGTATAGCCCGCAGTTTAATGGCCGGCAGCGCTCCTATGGTGGCCGCCCATACCTGGAACAGCGACAGCCCGATGGCCACCACCGAAGTGATTATCCCCCATTGAGAGCCCTTTGCATACTTCCGGAAGGTTGATTCTTTGTCATATTTCTCAACAATTTTTTCGATTTCTTTTTCTTCCACCTGACCCGCTGGAACCGTCATTCCACTGTTTTTATCTTCTGTCAAACCTCAGGACACCTCCCGAAACCCGGCGGGTTTTAAAAAAATAAGGAGTCAGAATCCGGACCTCCATGCCGCAATAATTTTTTAACCACGGAGGACACAGAGATCAAGCACAAATTTACTGGCCGGGCACTTTCAGGCCGATTTCCTGGAAGTATTTGGCCGCCCCCGGGTGCACCGGCACGCCCATCAGTCCCTTAAGGGCGTTTTCCTTGTTGATGTCCTTGGCGGCGCTGTGAGAATTTATCAAGTCCTTCTGGTTTTCGTAGATGGCCCTGGTCAACTGGTAGATCAGGTCATCCGGCAGGTCCGCCCGGGTCACCAGCAGGTTGCCCTGGGCCACCGTCTGCACGTCTTCGGTCTGCCCCTTATAGGTGTTGGCCTTGATCACGGTGGGGTAGTACCAGGGCATTTCCTTGCATATCTTATCGATAATGTCCTTTTCCAGGGAAATCAGCTTGACGTTGGCGGAATTGCTCAGGTCCATGATGGCCGAGTTGGGCACCCCGGCGGAGATGAAGGCGCCTTCGCTCTGGCCGTTCTTGAGCAGCTCCACCGCCTCGGTGAAACCTACAAAGTCGGCCTTCAGGTTTTTCTTGTTCATATAGTCCAGGCCGTACAGGGCAAAGATCTCCCGGCAGCTGACCTCAGTGCCGCTTCCGGCCGCCCCGGGGACAAAGCGCTTGCCTTCAAAGTCCTTGACAGACTTGACGTTGGCCTTGGCGGGGGCGACAATCTGCACCACATTGGGGTAAAGACCGGTCATCACCCGCAGGTCCTTGTTGGCCCGCCCCTGGAACTTGTCCTTGCCCTCATAGGCGTTGCCCACCACCTGGTTCATGCTGAACCCGATGTCGGCCTCCTTTTTCTGGAGCAGGTTCATATTCTGCACGCTGGCCTCGGTGGCCTGGGCGGTCACCCTGACACCGGGCACCTTGGCGTTCCACATCTGGGCCATACCGTTGCCCAGGACGTAATACACACCGGAGGTGGTCCCGGTGGCCAGGTTAAGGTCCCTGGCCTTGGCCTGGTCCGCCGGCTTGCCGGCCTGCCCGGACTGCTTTGTTTTGTCCCCGCCGCCGCACCCGGCAACCAGCGCCATTGTCATGATCAAGGCAAGCAGTATCCACCAAATACTCCTTTTCCGCACCCCGATTCCTCCTTTTCTAAAATAGCTGGTTTTTAACACCCTCAATTTTCTGAAACGGGTCCCCTTTGATAATCTTTTAAATTTTCAGAACCATTGTTGCAAAGTTACATCACTTTCCGGAGGGTGAAAAAAGCGACACCCCCGAGACCACTGACATCCTGCAGTTTAACCTACCGCATTCCACACCTCCCGCAGCATTGTCGTGCTCTGAAAATGAACACTCAATTCTTTTGCGTAGCAATTAAGATGCCAGAGAAACATTGACCGAACAATCTCCATTTGCCAAGGTTCATCCCAACGACACCTTCTCAACCTTACTGCACAATTGCAATATTTACTGCTGTTCTGCAGTATGGCTTTGTTCTGCTTTAGTCACTGGGGAATTTACTTCTTATCCACAACCTAATTTAATACACCAGGAAACTATATAACGCTTTACGGTAAATCGCTCGTTTGGGGGCTTCTCCTTTACTGATACAAAAGACAATGACATACTATAAAAAAGAAAACAGACCTTAAGAAATGCCCTAAACCATTCTGACTTCTGAATTCTGGATTCTGGATTCCCGCCGCTGGAACAGCGGGCGCCGCCCGCAGGGCGGTTTTTTTAAGCTTCCCCGGTTCCCGGCAGAGAACTTTCCCGTTTCTCATCCGGCGGTTTTCCTTTCAACTGGTTCTTTTTTCTGATGATGGTGGACGGGTCACCTTCAATACCTCAGCCGCCTTGTAAGAACTGCCGAAGACGGCCAGGGCTTTTTCAATCAGCTGGCGTTCCACCTCGGCAACCGCCTCTTTGAGAGGCATAAGGTTGTGCACCATAACCCTGGCAGCGGAAGAACCGGCCGCCTTATGCTGAAAGGTGTCTACATAGCTCAAATCTATTTCCTTTCCCGGCACCACCACGAATAAACGCTCCACCAGGTTTTCCAGCTCGCGCACATTGCCCGGCCAGTGATAGCCCAGGAAGCGCTTTAACACTTCGGCCGTGAAAACCTTGTTGGTGCCGTATTTTTCCTGCAGCCGCTGGGAAAAAAGGGCCACCAGGGGGATAATGTCTTCGGTCCGCTCCCTGAGCGGCGGGATGTTGATAGGCACCACGTTCAGGCGGAAAAACAGGTCGCCGCGGAATCTTCCCCTTTCCACCTCATCGGCAATATTCTTATTGGTGGCGGTGATTACGCGCACATCGATGCGCCGCGGTTTAGTCTCTCCCACCCTGGTAATCTCCGGCTCCTGAAGCACCCGCAGCAGTTTGGCCTGCAGGCTCAGGGGCAGCTCGACGATCTCGTCCAGCAGTATGCTTCCCCTGTGGGCCAATTCAAAAAGACCGGGCTTCCCTTCCCGGGTGGCGCCGGTAAAAGCGCCGGGCGCGTAGCCAAAAAGCTCTGTTTCCAGCAGCGTTTCCGGGATAGCGGCGCAGTTCACCTTGATGAACGGCTTGTCCCTGCGCGGGCTGTTGTCGTGAATAAACCGGGCCACCACCTCCTTGCCCACCCCGGACTCGCCCAGCAGCAGGACAGTGGTGTGGAACTGGGCCACCCGGGCGGCCAGTTCCACCACCTGGATCATGGCCGGAGACTTGGCCACCAGCTTATTGCCGTTGCCGCGCACCCGCTGGATGTTCAGCTCGGCGGCAAAGTGCTGGGCCAGGGCGCGCTGGTACTGGACTTCGTGGCGCAGGCGGTTAAGTTCGTTAAAGTCCCGCACGCTGACCACCACCCGGAACACTTCACCCCGTTCGTTTAGTATGGGCCGCCCGGTAACCAGCAGGGTATTGCCCGAAACCCCCTTTCTTTCGGTGGTAAAAGGCTTTTTGTGGTAAATGGCCTCCAGGGACACCGACCGCTCAAACAGGCCCTCGGCGATCAGCTGGTGCATGGACTTGCCAATCAGGCGGTCGGCAGTATAGCCGGTAATCTGCTCGTAGGCCTTGTTGACGCGCAGCACCACCCCCTCACCGTCGGTGACGAAAATGCCGTCCGAAGAGCTTTCGATGATGGCCTCCAGTTCCCGGTTCAGGTGCTGAACGGCCTCCAGTTTGTGGTACAGGGCCTTAAGTTCTTCATTTGTAGAAGCCAATATCATTACCCCTTTAATCAATTACTAGGCTAATAATACCAAACATTCCCACAATTATTACTTAAATTTTCTACGCCACGGCGTAAACCCCTGCCGCCCGTAACAGGAATCGGGGATTGGGGGAGGTTGTTGGCAAATTAAAGAATAGGCCTGCCGCAACTTTTCGCGAAGGAATTCAGTAAATTGCGCAGAATCAAAACTTAAGGAAAGGACGGGGGTTCATATGCTGGTGAAAAAGCTTATGACCGGAACAACCGCATCCCTTACCGGAGACCGGCCGGCCATTGACGCCTGGCACCTGATGAACAAGCTGAAGGTTACGGGCATCCCCGTACAGGATGAACACGGCAATATCTCCGGCATGATCACCAAGGACCAGATCCTGGCCGCCGGGCCCGAGGCGGTGCAAAGGCCGGTAAGCGTCGGGGAGATCATGGAGAGGGAAGTGGCGGTGCTGTCCGAAAATTCCCTGCTGGTTGAAGCGTGGGCCCTGCCCGGAACGGTATTTCCGGTGGTCAACGACAAAAAGCAGATCACCGGCGTGCTGGACAAAAACACCGTGGCCCCGGAGTTATTCAACCGGGCCTGCCTGATGCTGCAGCAGGGGGAAACCATGCTGGACTCGGCCCACAACGGCATCATAGCCATTGACAGGGACGGGATTGTAACCATTTTCAACAGCGCGGCCGAAAAAATCACCCGGCGGTCCAAAGCCGAGGCCATAGGCAAACACCTTTCGGAGGTAATCATCCCCCAGGGACTGCTGGACGTGCTGAAGGAAGGCAGAATCCAAAGGCAGTACAAGTTCGTCGTCAATTATTCCAGCGGCAGCCATACCTACCTGACCAACCGCAGCCCGATCATCGAAAACGGTGAAATAGTGGGGGCTGTGGGAGTGTTTCAGGATATTTCCGAAATAGAATTCATCTCCGAAGAGCTCAATTCGGTCAAGCAGCTGAACAACGAGCTGGAATGCATAATCCAGTCATCCTATGACGGGATACTGATCACCGACTGCCGGGGCAATATAATCAAGGCAAACCAGGCCTGTGAAAGGATCACCGGCCGGCCGGCCCTCGATCTGCAGGGCAAAAACATGCGCGACGTGGCCCGGGAAGGTATTTTTCCCTCCTCCATCATTGAAACGGTGCTGCAGAAGGGAGAGGCGGTGACCCGGATGGAGGAAACCCCGCCGGGCAACCATCTCCTGATCACGGCCAGCCCGGTGAAAAACGCCGGAGGAGAGATATTCCGGGTGGTGGTCAACGTCCGGGACCTGACCGAGCTGAACCGGCTGAGGCAGGAACTGGAGCAGAGCAAGGAACTGAGCGAAAGGTACCAGGAAGAGCTTACCCAGCTGCGCCAGAAACAGTTTAACCAGCAGGGACTGGTCTTCAACTCCCCCAAAATGCAGGAAATGCTTAAAATGACCCTGAGGCTGGCCCAGGTGGACTCCACGGTGCTGCTGCTGGGCGAGTCCGGCGTGGGCAAAGAAGTCATCGCCACCATTATTCACTCGCACAGCCAGAGAAAGGACGGCCCCTTTATTGCCGTCAACTGCGGCGCCATCCCGGCGGACCTTTTGGAGTCCGAACTCTTCGGCTATGAAAAGGGGGCCTTCACCGGGGCCAACCGCGAGGGGAAAACAGGCATGTTTGAACTGGCCAATAACGGCACCCTGTTCCTGGACGAAATAGGGGACCTGCCCAGGGACTTCCAGGTAAAGCTGCTCAGGGCCATCCAGGAGCGGGAAATAATGCGGGTGGGGGGCTATAAGCCCAGGCCCATCAATGTCCGGATCATAGCCGCCACCAACCGGAACCTGGAAAACCTGGTGCAGGAGGGCAAATTCCGGGAGGACCTTTATTTCCGCCTCAACGTCGTGCCCCTGCACATACCTCCCCTGAGGGAGCGGAAAGAGGACATCATCCCCCTGGCCTACAACTTTAAGCAAAAGTTCAGCAAGGCATACAAAATTAAAAAGAATTTTTCCCCGGAGGCGTACGAATCGCTGCTGCAGTACCACTGGCCCGGAAATGTGCGCGAACTGGAAAACATTATTGAAAGGCTGATGGTCACCAGCCCCGACAATACCATAACCGCCGGGGACATATCCCCGTACCTGTTTAAGGATTCCGCCGGATATTCACCGGAAATCAGCGTCAAGGGCATACTGCCCCTGAAAGAGGCGGTACAGCAGGTGGAAAAGCAGCTGATCTCAAACGCCCTAAAACAATATGGCAGCACTTACAGGGCTGCCAGGGCGCTCAAGGTGGACCAGTCCACCGTTGTGCGGAAATCCAATAAATTAGGGATTGGGCAAAGCTGACAGCTATAGCTGGCAGCTTTTTTTATTCCAGCACCAGGATTGTCGTGTCCGGGTTTACCACATCACCGGGGGAAACCTTTATCTCCTTCACAGCCCCATCCGCCGGGGCGTATATCTTGACAAACATCTTCATGGCCTCGATGGTGGCCACCACATCATTTTTCTTCACCGCGTCGCCTACCTTGACGTCCACCGAAACCAGCTTGCCGACCATGGGCGAAGTAACGTTCATAAGATCACCTCATCCCTTTCTTACAAATTGATGTTGGAGTACTTTCTCCAGGGCCTGGCCACAGTCTTGTTCTCCAGCAGGTCCAGGGAGGCGCAGATTTGCCGCCTTGTTTCGGACGGCATGATCACGTCGTCTATATACCCCCGCTCGGCCGCGCTGTACGGGTTTTCATAGAGGTCGCGGTACTCCTGTATCCTCTTGGCCCGGACTTCCTGCGGATTCCCGGCGTTCTTTATTTCTTTGGCGAATATAACACTGGCGGCGGTTTCGGCCCCCACTATGGTGACGGTGGCCTCGGGCCAGGCAAAGACCAGGTCGGCCCCGGTGTCCTTGCAGCACATACCCAGGTAGGCCCCGGCGAAGGACTTGCGTATGATCACTGAAATTTTGGGCACCGTGGCGTCGATGTACGCGTAGAGCATCTTGGCGCCGTGCCTTAATATGCCCTTCCACTCCTCGTAGGGCCCGATCATGAAGGCCGGGGTGTCGTGGATGTTGACCAGCGGGATGTTGAACAGGTCGCAGAACCTGACAAACCTGGCCACCTTGTCGGCGGCGTCACAGTCGATAACCCCGCCCATCCAGTTGGGCTGGCTGGCCACTACCCCGGTGGTGCGCCCGTTGAACCGGGCAAATCCAACAATGACGTTTTTGGCGAAGTCCTTGGATATTTCAAAGAAATACCCGTTGTCCACTATGGGCCTGATTATGTCGTGCATGTCGTAGGGCTCCAGGGTGTGCTCGGGCACCAGCCCGTCCAGCTCGGGCACCATGCGGTTGGGGTCGTCCCCGGTATCCAGCCGGGCCGGCTTTTCCCTGTTGTTCTGGGGCAGGAGGCTGAGCAGCTCCTTTGCCCGGTCCAGGCAGTCCTTGTCGTCCTCCACCACCACCTGGGTGCAGCCGGACTTGACGGCATGGGCCTCTACGCCGCAGAGGGTTTCCAGGTCAATGTCGATGCCCAGCTGGGTCTTCACAAAGGCCGGGCCGGCGATACCCATGTAGCCCGTTTTCCGGCACTGGAAAACAAAATCCTGCATCACCGGGTGATAGGCCTGCCCGCCCAGGCAGGGCCCCATCAGCAGCGCAATCTGCGGGATTATTCCCGAGGCCAGGTTCTGGGACCGGAAAAGCCAGGCGTAGGCCTCCAGGGTGTCAATGCCCTCCTGAAGCCGGGCGCCGCCCGAGTCGTTCATGCCCACGAAGGGTATGCCCATTTCCTTGGCCATGTCGATGGCCTGGGCGAATTTTTTGCCGTGGTACTCGCCGAAGGTGCCGGCCATGGCGGTGTAGTCCTCGGCGGCGGCCATGACCATTCTGCCGTTTACCTTGCCGTAGCCCACCACCACCCCTTCCGCCGCTATTTCCTTTTCGGCCATGCCGAAGGCGGTAATGCGGTGTTTTACAAAGGGGCCGATTTCGGTAAAGGTGCCGGGGTCAAAGAAGTAGTTTATCCTTTCCCGGGCGGTCCACTTGCCGGCCTTCTTCTGGCTGGCCACTGCCTTTTCCCCGCCCATCTGCCTGATTTTTTCTTTCCTTTGGGCCAGTTCCTCGTAGATTCTCCTCATTTGAGATCCTCCAGTATTAAATTTAATTTGGTCACAGAGGTCGCAGAGGACATAGAGAATTAATAAATCTCTCCTCTGTGACCTCTGTGTTTTCTATGGCTGAAAATTACCGGTTTGCTTTGCGGTAGCCCAGGGCGTCGTTGGAAATGATTATTTTCTGGATGTTGCTGGTGCCCTCCACGATCTGGTACGACTTGGCGTCCCGGTAGTACCTGGCCACCGGGTACTCCTCGGAATAGCCGTAAGAACCGTATATCTTCATGGCGTAGTCGGCGCACTTGTTGGCCGCCTCGGCGGCGGCGTACTTGCCCATGGAGGTCTCCAGGGTATTGGGCACTCCCTTGTCCTTGAGGGTGGCCGCCCGGTAGACCAGCAGCCTGGCCCCTTCGGTCTCCACGATCATCTGGGCGATCATGTCCTGAATCATCTGGAACTTGCCGATGGGCTGGCCGAACTGCTGCCTCTCGTTGGCGTACTGCAGCACCGCGTCAATGCAGGCCTGGGCCACTCCCAGGGCCCCGGCGGCGCATCCCAGGCGGGTGTCGTCCAGCTGGCCCATGCATATTTTAAAGCCTTCCCCCTCCCTGCCCAGGAGGTTTCCTTTGGGTATGCGGACGTTTTCAAAAGTCATGGCTCCCACCGGTGCGGACCAGGTACCCAGCTTCTCGGTGATGGGCTCCACCGTGACTCCCGGGGACTTGCAGTCCAGCACAAAGGCCGATATGCCCCTGGCCCCCTGGCCGGGATCGGTGACGGCGTACAGGAGGGCCACATCGGCCACCGGGGCGTTGGATATCCACATTTTGCTCCCGTTCACCACGTAGTAATCCCCGTCCGGCACCGCCCTGGTCTTCATGGCGGCCACGTCGGACCCGGCGTCGGGCTCGGTGATGGCAAAGGCCCCCATCAAATCAGCGTCGACCAGCCCGGGGATGTACTTTCTCTTCAGCTCCTCGCTGCCGAACTTCAAAATGGTCCGGGCCGGCCCCAGGGCGTTCATGTTGAAGGGGAGGCGCATGGAGCTGTGCACCCTGGCTATTTCTTCGGCAATCAGGGTGATGGCCAGGAATCCCATGTCGTTGCCGCCGTACTCCTCCGGTATCACGCAGCCGAAAAAGCCCAGTTCGCCCATCTTTTTCACCAGGTCCCGGCGGAAGCGGTGGGCCTTGTCGTCCTGGTCCACCGTGGGCGCTATTTCCTTTAACGCAAAGTCCCGCGCCACTTTCTTAATATCCTGCAACTCCCCGGTCAGCTCAAAATTCACCGTAATCCCTCCTCTTTTGTTCCCCACTTAATCATTGAAAAAATAACCTCACTATAAGTTTTGCAAAAATTATGCCGGACAATGCCTCCTCCTCCGCACCCTTCCCAAACAAAAAAATCCTTAAAAAATAAGGATTGTCCCGGTGGAGCACAGGTCTTCGGCCCCACAGCCGGGGTCGTCAATCGATGCATACCTACATTGGCAATGCATGTCTGCATTAAAGCTTTATTTTTTATAAATCCTGAACGATCAGAAAAGGCCGCTGTGGATTCGCAAAGGCCCTGATGTACTTCTACATTATTAATGATTTGCTTAAAGCAAAAAAAAGCCTCGAAAAAGTTCGAGGCCCGTGTGGATCAAAACTATGAAATCTGTCCGGGTATATTCCCCTGGGCGCCGGCCTGGTAGCCCTGCTGCATGCCCGGGTAGACCTGAGTCCCCTGGTACTGCATGTGGCTGACGAAATTTTTGGGGACCTCGGGCATCTGGTAGAACCCCCTGGGCTCCATGTACCTGAATATTTCATAGGCCATGTCCATACAGGTGCGGGCAGAATTGGCCGCCAGGTTGCGCAGGTGGGGCTCGGCGCTCTCCAGCGCCGCAATGGTTGCCCTCATGGCCCCACAGCGGTGGAATATAAGCGCCCCCTGGGCAATGGTGCGGTCGTTCAACGTCCTTGACGCGGCCTGCCACTGTGTCTGGGCCTGACCGGGCTGCTGCTGTGTCTGGGCCTGACCGGGCTGGTGCATGCCGAACTGTATGTTTGTGCCGCCCGTTACCCCGGCCATACCGGAAGTCCCCTGGATTCCGGCCAGGCCGGCGGTTCCCTGGATTCCGGCCATACCGGAAACTCCCTGCATGCCGGCCATACCGGCGGCTGCCCCGCCCTGCTGCACGGCAACAGCCGACTGGATCCTGGGAACGTTGGTCAAATCAATTCCATGCTGCTGCATAACGCTGATTTTACGCTGGTATTCCTCCACCATATGGCGCTGCTGGCTTTCCAGTATCTGCCTCAGCGCCGGGTCCTGGCAGTGATTGATGTAGTCCGTGTAATGATCAATCATGCAGGCAGAATCCCTGAGCATTTCGAACATTTCCACGGCTTCCCGCATACCGAATTTATTCATGGGCCAACCCTCCATCAAATTTTTATACACCTGTTATTCTTCCACCGTGTGTAAAAAAAATTCCCCGTCCGCCATTAAGACCTCAATATCCGTAAAAGTTATGATACCTTATCTGATCGTCAAACTCCTCATCCTCCACCGTATCGTCCAATTCTTCCTCCGGCAGATCTTCTTCATCCAGATTGTAAAGATCCCTTTCCTCCCTGGCCATTTCCACACCTCCGGTATTTTTAAAATTAAAATACCCCGTAAAAAAGGCATTATTCCCCGGGGATAAATATTTGCCGTTCTTTAATTTTTTTGCTAAAATACCTCAAACAAAATACCGGAGTGATACCATGTGACGAATTTCTTTTATCTGTACCGCATTTTTGACGTGGCCGAGGAAATCAAGCTGGACAGGGTAGAGAAATTGCTGTCCCAGATAAAGCCCACCTCCAGAATGAGGCTTTCCAGGGTAAAGCCCAAGTTCATACACATACCCAATCCCCCGGTGATGGTGGAGCTTGGTGAAGAAGCCCGGTTTTTCAACGGGCAGTCATACAGCGTGAACTATTTTGCCAGGGTTTATGACCTGGGGGTAATCAGCGTGATCATGCGCATATCTGTGCCCCCGGATTACGACTACAGCCGGATTCACAGCCTGGCGGTCCACCTGTACAACGATGACAGCCTGGAAGAAGTTTTCGGGCAAAAGCTCGCGGAAATAAGCAAAACGCTCGGGGAGGCCATGATTAAGCCTGAAAAAACAGGGTTCATCGAGGAATACAGTGTATACTATTTTTACAACTGGAATCTCCACTGGGACCCCGCCCCCCTGCTGCTGGCCGAAACCGAGCCTTTGAGCGACCAGTTAAGGCGGGAGGTGCTGGCCAATTCTTTTTCTTACGGAAAGGACGACCTGACGGTGATCACCTGGGACTCGGCCCTGGTTTACGATCCCTCGGGCAGCGCCGACATACCGGACCTGCTGGAATTTGCCAATTCCCAACTGCTGGAACTGCGCTATTACGACAACCTGCTGTCCCAGGAAATGGACAAGATGTACGATGCCCTGGAAGAGGCCGAAACCATCTCCCGCTACCGGCGGCGCAGGCACTACCGCAGAATTATGAACAGGCTGATGGAACTGGTCATTGATATAAGCGAGATTACCGAGCGTATTCACAACTCCCTCAAGCTGACCGAGGACGTTTTTTACGCCAGGGTGTACGGCGCCGCCCTGAACATTTTCCGGACCAGGGCATGGGCCGAAAGCATAGAGAGAAAAATAACCATCATTCAGCAAAACTACACCCTGCTCAGCAACGAGATAGTCACCCAGCAGTCCACCATCCTGGAACTGGCCATTGTTTTGCTGATCCTGCTGGAAATACTGCTGGCCCTGGGCGGCTTTATGGAATAGAATGCGCCCCGTGGCCGGGGCGATTGAAAAATCCGGAAAAATTGTTGGAAAATTCACCATAACATGAAGGAAAAAATTAAATAACCTCGAAAATAGAATTATAGGCCGTACCGTCCGGAGGTTTTCTCCCGTGACACCAGAAATGTACCAGCTTCACGCCTTTCTGGAAAAATACAAGAAGATGCACATCCCCCAGATAATCGACGCCTGTTTCTCCAAGTTGAGGTCCCTGGAAGTGTCATCGGCCCCGGACAACAACCTGGCTGAAAACCTGAAATCGGTGGTTCTTCTTTTAAAGCACCTGCGCAGGCCCACCGGCATGGCCCCGGAAATGATCGAATACCTCCAGCAGTTCCTTTCGGAAGTAATGGAAAGGGACCGGCGGGCAAAGCACGCCCTGGAGGTGCTGACCAAAAAGCAGGAGACAGAATAAAAAAGCAGGAGACAGGAGACAGAATAAAAAAGAATGTTTGAAACCCCTAACGGGGGGTTTTTTCATTAATATCAAGGATACGGTAAAATAAAGAATAATAAACAAACTGGCCCAAAAACTACCCCGTTACGGGGTTTTTTGTTGGCCGCAATACCTGTATTTGTTAATGATCCGGAATAATAACCCCAGATTTATTCCTTGAGACGTTTTTCCTCCTGTCTCCTGTATTCCGACCCAATTTACTGTCATTAAAAGTGATCGTTGATAATATATTCCACTGAGAAGTCTTTACAAGGCCGGGTGTTATCTTTGAATACCGTCACTGAATACATCAACCGGGTTAAAGACCTCTGCGGGACGGATCCGGAGAGAGAAAGCCCCGCCATATTCGTAGCCGGACCGGTCAACGCCGGGAAGTCCACCCTGGTCAACAGCCTGCTGGACCAGCGGATATGCCCGGCCGATCCCTCGCCGTCCTCCTTTTTTCCGGTATACTTCAGGTATTCTGAAACTCCACGGGCCTGTCAGGTTATCAGGGGGCGCTCCGTCCAGCTGACCGGCCGGGAATTGAAGGAAGCGCTGAAAAAAAGGAAGACCGTTTCCACGCCTGAAAGGGCGGAAATATTCCTGCCCGCCGGAATCCTGCGCTGGTGCTCCCTGGTGGACACCCCGGGCACAGGTTTAAGCAGCGGGTCCGACGACCTGCTGAGGGATTGCCTGTCCGCGGCCGACGGGATAATCTTTCTTTTCCACCAGCGGGGCATTGACGCCGCAACCCACCGGTTTTTAACCGGGCTGGCCGCTGCCGGTATGCGGGGATGGATATCCTTCTGGATAAACAGCAACCTCGGCCTGATAGACGGTACTTCCCTCACCGAGACAAGCCAGGCCCTGAGGACAATTTTCCCCGGCCGCGCGCAGGTTTACGCCATAAATACCATGGACCGGTCCAGTGTCGACCTGCTTTCCCTGTTCCTCCAGGTCAAAGCCCTGGAATCGGCCGTCCGGGGAATAGAAACAAGGCTTTCCCGGTGGGACAGGATGATTCCCGGCATGCTGGAAAGGGCCTCCATACAGGACGACGAGGAACGTTTCCTGCTGAAATTCTGGGATGCCGTTGAACAGTCCGAAGTGATCAATGCGGGCACACAGGCCGTGAAGGACCTCCCTCTGATGCACGGCAGCCTGGTAAACATGCTGCGGGCCAACACCTGCCGGCTGATTAACGAAACCTCGGCAGCCCCGGCCCGGAAGGAGGAAAAACAGGCCGGCCCCGGCCCCGGGGAAAACATTGCCTGCCTGGTCAGGGAGATCGGGTCGGACAGGGACCTGGCCAGGTACATAAACAGGGACCTGTTTAAAAAAGCAGCGGACAGCCTGGATGAAAAATTCCGGGTAATGGTGGCAGGCCCCTTTTCCACCGGCAAAACCACTTTTTTAAACGCCCTGCTGGGGGAAACCCTGCTGCCCGCTGAAGACAGGGCTACCACCTCCTGTGCCGTCAGGATCCGCTATGGCAGTGAAAAAACGGCCACAGTGGAGTACCTTTTCAAGGCCGAATTCTTCCCCGTAATCAGCCGGGGCGGAAAATATGCGCTGGACCGCCGGGAAATGACGGCCCTTACACAATTGCTGGACAATCCGGCCCTGAGAAAACTGGTCAGCGGCTGCGAGGTCTGCCGGGAAGGACTTTACAAAAGCATACCGCTGTCACAGCTGGCCGGGATTCTGGATGGTCTCAGCCAGTCCTACGGCAGGGATACAGCCGCCCCCCGGATTCCCCTTTTTTCCCGCAGAATAACCGACATCTCCCCACCGGGACCGGCCGTCACCGGTATCCGCATCACCCCGGGGAGTCAGGAGCGGCTGGTGTTCCACCTGGATGACGACCGCCAGAGGCTGGCGTTTTATAAGGCCATATCGCCGCCGGCGTCTTATCTGGTGGACAACGTGGTAATCAGCTACCCCTCGGAAAACCTTGTTTTTGCTGATTTCATTGACACCCCGGGACTGGATTCGCTGCACCAAAGGCACTACGACCGGGCGCTCCGGGTCCTGTCCCGCGGTGACCTGCTGCTGGTTTTCCTTCACGCCAAGCATTTACTGAGCGAAGGCATGCCCGGACAAGTCAGCGGCATACAAAAAACCGGCCTGAACCTGCCCGTTATTTATGTCATAAACTTCGCGGACACCGTTTCCGACCTTGACCGTGAAAGGGTGTCGCTCTACATCAGGCAAAAACTGGGGCGTGACGCGGGGTCCTCAGAAATAATGCCTTACCCCCAGGTTTACGCCATTTCGGCTCTCAATGCCCTGCGTAACGGGGATGAAGGCTTTGACAGGCTGCTGCGCCGAATCCGAAAGAAGATTGAAGAAATTGAGACCCGGAAGATCACCCTGGCTGCCCGGGAAATAAGGGAATGCCTGGAGAAAATCGCGGGTGAAGACCCGGCCGGGCAGTACAATATACCGGCCCGGGCCCGGCAGGCAGCCCGGCGCCGCCTGGAGGAGCTGGCCAGAATGGAAAAAAGACTCTTGGGAAACGGGGTGAAATAAACGTGGATAACGCCAGGCAGCTGGACGAAAGACTGCGCAGGATAATCAGGGAGGTAAGCGCCCGCACCGGGGGCGAGATAAAGTTGCAGATGGTTGAGGATTTCACCCGGGCGGTGGACCAGATTACGGATCAAAGCCACCGCAGGCAGGCCGTTAAATTTATGTCCATGCTCAAAAGATCCCTGGATGAGCTGGAATAAAGCGGCTGCAGCCGGCGTAAGGTGTACCGCGGGAAAAGATTTTTTACCCTGGGGAGGGATATCAATGAACAGAACACTGGGCGGTGACCGGGACGACGCCCTGCAGGCACTGATGAGCGACATTGTAAAGGGGGTCAGGGCCAAACTGGTGGAACCGGTGCTCAACGAAAACAGGAATCTGGCGGCACTGCTGGCCGAGCTGCATAAAAAGGACCAGCAGGAATTTGAAGAAATCAAGGCCAGGATGGACCGCCTGGAGGAGGCCGTGCGGGCCACCCCCCTGCTGCTGCTGGCCGCCATCAAGGAGGCCATAAACCGGGTGGGGACGGATGATCAAGCATGATTACCCGGGCCAAAAAAATCGAGGATGAAATAACTTCCCTGGCTTCCTCCATTAAAAAAAACATGGTTGACCCGGCCGGCCAGCGCATGCACAGGCTTGAACTCCGGGTTGCCGCCGCCGAAAGGACCATTGTTCTGCTGACCAGGGCATTTTTTGCGGCCGCCGTGGCTTTTGCAGCCGCCGCGGGAACGCTGGTCTACTATCTGGCGACGAACTAGGGATTGGAATCGGGGATTAGGACCTTAACACAAATTACCACCCAAAACCGCCTTGTCCGGAACGCCTGTTCGGTTTATAATACTATATACAAACACTTGTTCCGGGTGATAATTTATGGAAAGAACGATACTGCTGGCCGATATGAACTCCTTTTTCGCCAGCGTGCACCAGGTGCTGGATCCCGCTTTAAGAAACCGGCCCGTAATCGTGGGCGGAAGCCGGGAAAAAAGGCACGGCATTGTGCTGGCGGCCTCCTACGAGGCCAAGGCCCGGGGCGTCAAGACCGGCATGACCGTGGGGGAAGCCCGCCGGGCCTGTCCGGACGGCGTATTCGTGCCCCCCCAGCACCACCTCTATGTACACTTCTCCACCCGTATACTGAGGATAATGAATGACTTCACCCCCCTGGTGGAACCCTTTTCCATAGACGAAGCCTTCATGGATATTACCGGCTGCGGCAACCTGGTCGGAGAGCCGGCGGCCGCCGCCCGGCTGCTGAAGGACCGCATCCGCCGGGAGGTGGGCGTCCTGTGCAGCGTAGGCATAGGGCCGAACAAGCTGCTGGCCAAAATGGCCGCCGGAATGCAAAAGCCCGACGGCCTGACGGTCCTCACCCCGGAGGACGTGGCCGCCAGGCTGTGGCCCCTCCCGGTACGGGAACTGTTCGGCATCGGCCCCCGCTACGCACACCACCTCAGGTATTTCAACATCCACACCATCGGCGACCTGGCCAACTTCCCGGTGGAAGTCCTGAAAAGGCGCTTCGGAGTCACGGGTGAGGTGATGTGGTGGTCGGCCAACGGAGTGGACCACAGCCCGGTGGACCCCCATTCCCTGGACACCGCCGGGAGCGTCGGGCACCAGATCACACTGCCCCGGGACTTCCGCCGCCGGGACGAAATAGCCGTGGTAATTCTTGAATTGAGCGATCTGGTGGCCAGGCGGGCCCGCCGGGGCGGCTACATGGGCAGAACGGTGGCGCTGACGCTTAAGGACAGCGATTTTAACTGGCTGGGCCGGTCCAGGACCCTGAAGGGGTATACCGACCTTCCGGAGGACCTCTACGAGGCCGGCACCCTGATACTGGACAGGCACTGGCCCGGCTGCCCCGTCAGGATGGTGGGCCTGTCGCTGTCCGGGCTGGTTGAGAACGCCCCCTGGCAGGCCGACGTCTTCGGCCGCGCGGCCAGGCTCCGGCGGGTAGCCCTGGCCTGCGACGGGATTCGCAGCCGCTTCGGCGAAAAATCCATCAAGCGGGCATCCTCCCTGACCAGGGCCGGGGTGCTTTATGAATAGGGGCAACAAGCTGTGGGAAGGGCACCGGCTTTTAATTCCGGAACTGCGGGAAAAGGCGGTGGACACCTGCCGCCGCTGCGTATTCCTGGTAGCCGTGGTGGGCCGCGAGGAAACCCGGCCCGGCTGCGTGGCCGGGATAAAAAAATACGGCACCCTGCAAAAAAGGGTGCCCCGTGAAATTCATGCCGCCGAACTGATCCGGCAGGCGGGGAAAGACGGCCTGGAGGAAGTCATCAGCCGCGGGGCCGACCCCGGCGCCCTGGCCTGCGGCCTTTTCCGGCCCAAAACCGGAACGAAAGAATAATTTGATATTATGTGTTTACTTATATTTTGCTGTTGAAATACTCCTGTGTCACCTGAAGCTGCTTCTTTAATATTTCTTTCCACACGTTACCCTTTATTTGCCCGGAGCCCATGGAAACCTTTGTCCTTTTCAACGTGCCGTCCGGCATCTGCTTGCGAAAATAATAGTGATCAGTTTTCTTATATAGCTCCCAACCGTCTCTCTCGCAAAATCTCCTTAATTCATTCCAGCTAGGCATTGATTAAACCTATAACCCCTTCAATGTCTTGCTGGATTAAGACTTTAAGAACATAAGGGAAGTGCGGCTGGCGGTTGAGAGAATTATAGTAAAGCTGAAACTCCCCGAAATACTCATGTGCATACTCAACAAGCTCTTGGGCCAGGGCCTTTATAGCGGCAGCTTCGTTTTCAGCATTAACAACCAGGTCAAAATTCTCCAGGGAGGCTGTTACAGACCCATCGTCTTCTTTGACAAACTGAGCCTTAAAGGTGATGCCCTTAAGAAGGGTATTGGCATGATTTAAAGACAAGGACAAAAAATAATCCCGGTTGCGCTTGACTACCCGAGGCTTATTATGGACAACCTCGTCAACAAACCTCCCCCAATCCCTCCGGACATCCGTGGCGTTTAAAACTTCTTGCATAGTTTCACCCCGTTTTTATTATATAATATATACTTAGCGTACACAATGTGCACTATGTATATACTTAAATAAAAACAACCGGCAATCCTTTGAAAAGCTGCTTAAAGAAATCAGGATGCTTTCGCCCGCACTAAACATATCTAATCTGAGGGCGTAGGGGAGGCTGTGCGAGTACAAGTCCGCCTCCGACACCAGGAAGCCAGTAATGGCAAGTGTTAAGGCCGGACAGGTGCGAACTGTTTTACCTGTCCGGCCTTTCCCATTCGGCCCTATTCAATTTTAATGGCAAAGTCCGGGCAGACCATCAGGCACCTTAAGCAGCCCATGCATTTTTCAGTGTTGGCGGCCACCATGGGCTTGTAGCCGGAGGGGTTGAAGGACCCGGACACCCTGAACACGTCCGGGATGCAGA
>JBMOPD010000094.1:0-128136 GCA_049323615.1 Bacillota bacterium
CCTGGATCTGTCCCTCCAACTCCTCCAGATTATTTACTGACTTTAACACCTCAAAAATTCCCTGTGCTAAAAGAAGGACCACCATCACCAATTGCCGAATTTTTACCACGAGACCTCACTCCTTGCCCGGGAGTCGGCTACTTCTTATGAAGTAACCTCTAGAGGTCTCATTTCTTTATTACCCCTCCAGACACCTACTAAAAATATACACTGCCCTCCAATTTCCCCCAAAGGCAGCTCAAATCAGGGTAGGATAACTATATTGGTAACCACCGGCCTCTGCCTGCCGTCTGAGGGACGATTCAACACCTTACCCTTAAACACAAAAGTGCTGGACCCGCCGCCGTCGAGGTTGTATCCCTCCTTTACACCCAGTTCGGCCAGTTTAAACTGCAGCCGCTCCAGGGTCACCCCGCTGCTCCAGTCGGTCTGGCGCCCGTCCACTACAATCATAATCAGATCCCCATTGGCATATTCGCCGATAATGGTACGGGGCTGTTTGGTGGTCTGCCATTCCTTCGGGACGGAGAGCGGCTTTCCATTCTGTATCAGGACAGGTAGGAAGCTTACCCCCTGCCAGGGATCAAGTCTTGTCAAACTCTCCTTCTCAGGGAAAATGCCGCCGATCAGGTTGCCGTCTTTCTGGATACCTGCAAAAAACGCTTCATTGGAAGGATTAAAACCCCCTATAAACTTGCCGTCAATAACCGTGTTCCCGATCGGGTACGCCAGCTGGCGGCCGTTCCGGACCACGGTGTAAAAACCTCCCCCGTTAATACCCAAAACGGCGCCGGTACGCGCAACGGCATCTCCGGTGGTTTCCCTCTCACCCAGCCCGTTTTCGGCCAGTACCACCCTGTAAACCGAAGGGTCAAACAGCTTCACCTTGGCAATATAGCCCCGGTACCCCAGTTCATCCAGCTTGAACACCTTTATCTCCACGCGCCCGGACGAATAAGAGTCAATGGGCGGACCCAGCATCGCCAGGATTCTTTCTTCATAAATCTGGTTTGACATCTCTTTATGTTCCCTGCTCTTGCCGGTAAGCTCACCGAGTTTGAATTCCTGCTTCCTTAGCTGTTTTTCTTTTTTCGCCGCCGTCCGGTCAAAGCGGGCAACTTGCCTCCGGATGTTTGAAGTATGATTTTCCACGGTTTCTACAGCGGTGTTCATCTTATCCAAAGGAAGCCCCATATCATCCACGCGCCGGTTAAAGTCGGCAAAGGCGATTCCCAGACCAAGAAAGGGCGCCACTATAAAAACAAAGAGGATGTTCACCAGCCGCATCAGGGCGCCTCCTTTAAAATCTTCAAGCTTTTTTCCAACTCCTGCAGCTGTTTATCCAGTTTTTCTATCTTGTCGTCCAGCTTCTTCTGGGTGGTGTCGGAACTGGAAAGGGCCACTCCCGCGTTTTCCAGGGTTTCCTCTATTTCCTTCATCTCTTTGGCCAGCGCATCGAGACGGGCTTCAAGGGTTTGCACCTGCATGGCGTTTGTCTGCTGCACACTCTGGATAGACTGGTCAATGTACTGTTTAGCCAGGTAAAAACCGCCAAAGACAATTCCCACCCAGACAACAATAACCAGAAAAACATATACACCGGAAGCCCTTTTCCGCTCTTTACGGGATCCCCCTTGAATTTCCTTGCGGCCCGTGACACGGGGATAATCCATTGTCCCACACCTTTCACCCTGAAATGATAACTGCCCTTGAAAGGCAATCCAATAATATTCTATTTCTTCCAGTTTCGACAGTTTTCCTTTGCATGGCAGGTAATTTTTCACTTTTATAGAACTGGGAGGCCGGTAAAACAATAAACGGGGGTTTTCGGCGGCTGAAATCCATTATATGTTATCATACCTCTGCCGCTAAGGTGGGTAATGAAGGTAATAATGGTAAATCAAGCCAAAGGATAGTGTTTGGCAATAACTTGTAAAAAGGCCATTTTTGTCCTGTCTGACACCAATATATTCCAAACTTTGGCCTTATGGGTTATAGCGCTGATATTTTACATAATTTATATTTTTTACCATAGACAATCACAGATAGCCTTTTTTAGCCATAAACTGTTATACAAACAAGAAAAAATGGCTTTTTTTGTAATGTTTTCCTGCAGGAAGGAGGAAAAGCAGATGACGGAGTTTCAACCGGTGTTGTCACAGCCGTACATAATTGAAGCAACGGCTAAAATCAAGCAAGCCGGCCACTCCAAAAACCAACCGGACGAAAGACGCAAGCCGGCGGTAACCGAAAGAGAGATCGAAATAACCCTGGAAGAAGAGTATCCCATAGAGGTGCCTCTGTGCGTTGAGTGGCCGGAACAGCTCGATGAAAAGGCAGGCGAAGGCGCTCAAGAGCCTGGCGGGATGAAGATGGACCATGAAAAGCCCGATTTGGACACCGGGGAAGGCACCGGGGAAAAACCCGCCCTGAACGCCGAGGGTGTGAACGGGGAAGAAACGGCCTCGGATACCGGAGGCGACGGGTTAGAAAAAACCGATTCAGATGCCGGAGGTGAAGCCTGGGAAGAACTGTTTGCCCAGGCGGTAAGCCTGCACAAACTGGGCGTTGAAGGCGACAAGGAAGCAGTCAAGGAGGCTTATAAGCTGCTGGAAAAATTACGGGAACTGATCCCGCAAAACAACCTGGTGGAAGCGTACTACGGCAGCGCAACCTCTCTCCTTGGCCGGGACGCCGTCGATCCCACCGAGAGGTTCAATAAGGCCATCAGGGGACTCAAAATACTGGACGGTTCTGTTGCCCGCGAACCGGAAAATATAGAAGTACGCACCCTGCGGGCCTATGTAAGCTACCGGCTGCCTGAGAAATTTTTTCACCGCACCGGTACCGCAGTGGAAGATCTAAGCTACCTGGCGACGCGCTATGAACATGATCCCGGTGTCTTCTCGCCGGAATTTTACCGGCAAGTCCTCTTTGATTTGGGGGCATCATTCAAGCGCCTGGGACAAAACCGGGAAGCTGAGTCCACCTGGCAGAAACTTCTGTCTCCAACCAGGGACCCCAAATACATTGAACTTCTTAAGATAGAAGGATTCCAGGCCGCAGGCCTGATTCCGGCCCAGGATGCCGGGAAAACCTCTGATACTGAGGCCGGGCCGCAAAACGGCGAAATAGAGAAAAAACTTGCCGAGGGGATAAAGTTAAGGGACCTCGCCTTAAAAGGCGATAAAGAGGCCTCCCAAAAGGCGTTCAAATTCTTTAAAAAAACCATGGCGGCACATCCGGACCACCCGCTGGTCAAAGCTTATTACGCCGATTGCATGTCTCTGGCAGCCCGGGACTCGGCGGATCCCGGCGAGATGTTTGCCACTCCCATAAAAGCCGCCAAGATATTAGACAGCGCGGTGAACAGCAGCCCGGGCGATGCAAGAATACAAATGCTGAGGGCCTACCACAGTTTCCGGCTCCCCGAGGCCTTCTTCCGCCGCACGGCCTCCGCCATAGCCGACTTCGAATACCTGGTTCAAATGCATGAAAGAGATCAGTCGGTATTTCCTGCCGAAACCTACTGGCAGATCTTATACGACCTGGGCCTTGCCTACCAGCGCCTGGGCCTGGAGGAGGAGGCGTCTTCAACCTGGAAAAAACTCCTGTCCCTGGACCCCGACCCGAAATTCAAGGCTCTGATCGATGAAAACCGCGGCCATGAGCTGCTCAGGATCCCCCTGGAGGAGTTGTCCCTGGAGGACCGGGATGCCTTCTACCAGGAGGGATTCCGGCTGCACGACCTGGGGGTTGCCGGTAACAGGGCAGCGGCCAGAATGGCCCTTGAACTGTGGCAAAGGGCCTACGAAGCCGATCCCGGAGACACCCTGGCCCGGGCCTACTATGGCAGCAGCCTCGCCCTGGTGGGGCGGGACTCCACCGAGCCCAACGCCATTTTCGGCAACGCCATCAAGGGGCTGGTACACTTGAACCGCGCCATATCCCGGGACCGGAACAACCCCAGGATACGCCTGCTGCGGGCATACCTGGCATACTCCCTGCCCGAGGTATTTTTCCACCAGACCAAACGGGCCGTTAAAGATCTCCGGTTCTTAAAAATGACATGTGAACAGGACAACAGCGTTTTTCCCAGTGAGCTTTACCACAAGATACTGTACGACCTGGGTGTGGCCTACCAGCGCACCGGCTATCACGACAAAGCCAAAAAAGTCTGGTCAAAGCTGCTCAAAGAAGGCTCGGATTCCAAGTATAAAGCACTGATAAAGGAAAGGATGGAAACCGGGAATGAAGATGAACCTGAAAAAAATACTGAATGAACTTGGCAAACCGGGATTGGCGGGTAAATATTTTTCCGGGCCGGATTTTCCCGACAGCATGCCTTTAAGCCGGCTGGCAGAATTTCAGAGGGACTCCCTCAGGGAAATAGTAAACCGGGCCTACGATCGTTCCCCCTTTTACCGGGAGAAAATGGCCCGGGCGGGGATAATCCCGGCCGACATAAAGGACCTCGACGACCTGGGCCGCCTTCCCTTCACCACCAAGGATGAACTGCGGGGGAACCCGTGGGCGCTGCTGGCCTGCGACAGGGAAGACATCGCCCTGGTGCAGGTCTCCACCGGCACCACCGGCGGAGAAGAGATATACATCATGAACACCTGGGAAGACTACTACCTCTACGAAATGTCCACCGGGTATCCCACCCTGGTGCCGGTGGAGCGGGGTGACATCTGCCTCAACGCCCTTCCCTACGAGATGAGCTCGGCGGGCCTGGCCTTTCACAAGACATTCATGGACGGCTGCCGGGCCACCGTCATCCCGGCCGGAAAAGGAGGGGCCTATTCCACTCCGGCCAAAACGGTCAAGATGATGCGTGACCTGCGGCCCACCGTGGTCATCACCACCCCCTCCTGGGCCATCACCCTGGCCGAGGCGGCGGACGAGAGTTTCTTTGACTTTAAAAGCCTGCCGCTGAAAAAGATGTGGCTGACCGGTGAAGGCTGCTCACCTTCCTTCCGGGAGAGGGTGGAGAAAATATGGGGTACTGCGGCCAACTTCTATTACGGCTCACTGGAGTGCGGCGGAGTCGGCATTGAATGCGACGCCCACAACGGCTACCACCTCATAATGGCCCACGTGGCCGTTGAAATAATCGACCCTGACACCGGAAAGGTTCTTGAACCCGGTGAGATTGGGGAGATAGTGGTTACCTGCCTGCTCCGCTACGACACCCCCATCCTGCGCTACCGCACCCAGGACCTGGGCTATATAGACCCGGACCCCTGCCCCTGCGGGGTTGCACTGCCCAGGCTTTTCCTGCGGGGCAGGCTGGTGGACCAGGTGGTTATCCGGGGAATATCCTTTTCCCCCTTCTACCTGGAAGAATTTCTGATGCGGCTGCCGGAAGTGGGCAACTGGTATCATTTCGTGGTTGATCCCGCGGGTTCAGACCGGCTGAAGATCCGCGCCGAACTGGCGGCGGGAGTCAGCGCCGGCCCGGAACTGGCTGATTATCTGGCCAGCAAGATGGAATTCGGTACCGGGCTTCCCTGTGAATTTGAAATCGTCGATAAGATTCCCCGCCCGCACGGCAAAACTGTCCGGGTAATCCACCAGTAACTGCAACCGGGGGAGAAAAGTCATGGATGAGATAACCCGCGCATCGGCGGCTGAGCTGGCGAAGGCCATCCGCGCCAAAAAGCTCTCTTCACAAGAAGTGGTCAATGCGTACCTGAAGCGGATTGAAAATATAAATCCCATTCTCAACGCGGTGGTGCAGCTGACGGCGGACACGGCCCGGGCCGAGGCCCGCGAGGCCGACGCCCGCCTTGCCCGGGGAGACGTCACGGGGCCGCTCCACGGCGTGCCGATAACAGTCAAGGATTCCTTCGAGACTGCCGGGGTGGTCTCAACAGGAGGCACCGAAGGGCGAAAACGCTTTGTTCCGGACCGGGACGCCACCGCCGTGGCGCGCATGCGGTCCGCCGGAGCCATATTGCTGGGCAAGACCAATGTTCCGGAACTCAGTCTCGCCTATGAGAGCGATAACCTGGTCTACGGGGCTACCAACAATCCTTACGACATTATACGTACTCCCGGCGGAAGCAGCGGCGGCGAGGCGGCCGTGATCGCGGCGGGCGGGTCACCGCTGGGCCTGGGCAGCGACTCCGCCGGAAGCATTCGCCTGCCAGCCCATTTCTGCGGCATCGCCGGCATCAAGCCGACCACCGGCCTGGTGCCGGCCACCGGCCACTTTCCGCCTTATGTCTGGATGATGGAACAGTTGTCGGCGGCCGGCCCCATGGCCAGGTTTGTAGAAGACCTGATGCTGGCCCTTCCCATCCTGGCCGGGGCGGACTGGCGTGATCCCGGCACGGTGCCGGTATCCCCCGGTGATCCGGGGGCAGTGGAACTGAGCAGCCTGCGGGCGGCCTTCTACACGGATAACGGGATTATATCTCCAACCCCGGAAACAGTTAAATTGGTTAAGGAAGCTGCAAAAGCGCTGTCCGGCGCCGGCCTGGCCGTGGAAGAGGACCGCCCGGAAATTATCGGGCAGTCTCACGAGCTGATGCGCGGCCTCCTTGCCGCCGACGGCGGCGCGGGTCTTAACATATTAATTCAAATGGCCGGAACATCCGTCACGCACCCCCTGACCCGGCGGCTCCTGGAATCAATGCGTCCCTGCGCCGTGTCCGCCGCCGAGTTCGGCGGCATGATGGTCAGGTGGCGCTTTTTCCGGAGTGCCATGCTTTCTTTCCTGGAAAAATATGATGTGATTATCTGCCCGGCTTGCGCCCGCCCCGCCATGCCCCACGGCGCCACCACCGACGACGAAAATACCCTTGCCTTTAGCTATGCCGTGACATATAACCTGACCGGATGGCCGGGGGTGGTGGTTCGCGGTGGAACTTCGCCGGAGGGACTGCCTATAGGCGTTCAGGTGGTGGCCCGCCCCTGGCGTGAGGACGTGGCTTTGGCGGTGGCCGGGTATATTGAGACCGTTCTGGGCGGCTGGCAGCCACCGCCCATATAAGCTTGACAGCTATCAGCCATAAGCTATTAGTGGCAAGGAGGAATTTACAGTGATTATCGATGCCCACGCCCATATCTCTGCGACTACTTACGGCAGCATCGAGATATACCTGAGCCAGCTCAAGGAAGCCGGCATTGAAGGAGGGGTGGCGGTTCCCGGCGGGACGGTGGACGTAAGAAATATGACCGATTACATTACCGGGAGAGCCAAGCCGGAAAACCTGATCCCCGACAACCACTACGTGGAGGAGTCCTGCCGGGTCCATCCCAACCTCTGGGGTTTTGCCTGTGTCGACCCACATAGTCAGGACGCCGTGGAAGTACTGGAAAAAAGCTTTAAGCAAGGATTCCGGGGCCTCAAGCTTTCACCCCTGACGCACCAGTTTTCCTTTGCCGGCAAGGCCGTGGCCTCCCTGGCGGTCTGCTGCGGGGAGCACGGTTTTCCCGTATACAGCCACGTGGTTTTCAGCCCCGGCGCCTCCACTGCCAGGTTCGTGGCCCTGGCCCGCCAGTACCCCAAAACCAACTTTATCCTGGGGCATATGGGCTTTGGCCCGGCCGACCGGGAAGGCCTGGAGGCGGCGGCGGAACTGGATAACCTGTTCCTGGAGACATCCACGGGAAGCTTTCTGCACATAAAGGAAGCAGTGAAAAGAACCGGAGCGGGCAAGGTCATTTTTGGTTCGGAATTTCCCCTCTCCCACCCCGCGGTTGAACTGAAAAAAATCCTCCTCCTTGACTTGCCGGACGGAGACAAAGAAAAAATCCTCGCGGGAAACACCCGGGCGCTGCTGCGCCTGACTTAAAGGAAGGGGGCGGAAACAATGAAGCCGCAGGAAAAGCTGAAGGCTTTGAACCAGCTGCTGGAACACTGCAAAGCCTCCCCCTTTTATAAGGAACGCCTGCCCGGCGGGCCCCTGGGCTCCCTGGAGGAATTGAAGAACATCCCCGTAACCACAAAGGAGGACCTGAGGCAGCACTCGCCCTTTGGCCTGATCTGCGTCCCCCGCCGGGAACTGTACCAGTACCATGAGACCTTCGGCACCACCGGTGTTCCGGTCTCCACCTGGTTTACCAGGGAAGATTTGCGGTACAACGCCAGGGAAATAACCATGTGCGGCGTTAATTTCAACGAGGACGACACAGTGCTGGTACGGTTTCCCTACTCCATCTCGGCCGTAGCCCACATGGTTCACGCCGCCGCCCAGCTAAAACACGCCTGCGTCATTCCCGTGGGCGCCCGGTCCACCGTAAGCCCCTTCCCACGGGTGGTTAACCTCATGCAGAAGCTGGCAGTAACAGTTCTGGCCTGCCTTCCCCTGCAGGCCGTTCTGATTGCCGAGACTGCCGAAATGCTGGGGCTTAAGCCCAATCGGGACTTTCCGCACCTGCGGGCCGTCTGCACCGCCGGGGAGCCCCTTTCCCGGGGGCGGCGCCGGCTGCTGGAGGACATCTGGGGCGTACCCGTATACGATGTATACGGCATGGCCGAGATCGGCACGGCGGTGGTCGACTGTGAGTTCAGCAATCCCCACCCCCTGGAGGACTACTTTATATTCGAGCTGCTGGACGAGGAATTGAAAACGGAGGTAAAGCCCGGGAAACTGGGCTACCTGGTAATTACGTCCCTGAAGAAGAAGGCCACCCCCATCATCAGGTACTTTACCGGGGACAGGGCCAGGATTGTGGAAAAAGAGTGTCCCTGCGGGGAGGAATTCTGCCTGGAGATCCGCGGCCGCCGGGAAGACACCATCACTGTGGGCAGCCGGGTATTAGACCTCTGGGACCTGGATGAAATAGTCTCCAACCTCCCCTTCCGGCGCTTCTGGGTGGCAGGGGAGGCTCCCGAAGGGCTGCATTTAGTGGTGGAGGAGGAAAAGGCCGGGGGCGATATCTCTCCGGCATTGGTCAGTGCCCTGGAAAAGAAATATCAAATGAGATTATACATCGAGGCCGTTCCCAGGGGAACGCTTTACGACCGCAGTGAACTGCTGTCCGTGGGAGTAGTGGGAAAACCGCAATACATCTATACCGCAGCCGAGATGGTGGAAAAAAAATACATCAAATCGGCCCGGACATAAATTAAGGGTTCTGCAGCGGGATCCCTCAAAACGGAATGACTTCAAAAAAGCGGAAACTTGTGAAAGGAGAAACCAATGAGGATAAGAAAACGGGAAATATGGTTCGACGGGCGTGCCATACCCCTGGAACGCCGGGATATATGGGGTCTGGTAAATAATTCGGCGGTTGAAAAAGTGTTGGTTACAGCGGAGCAGCGAAGGAACGGCCACTACCCCCACAAGACCCAGCTTATTACGGAAGCCCGGGATGAAGAGGAGTTGCCCGGGGTTAACACCGGGGAAATAGTGCTGTCGGACCGCCGGGATGTGCTGGAGGCGGCCAGGAAACAGGGATGCAGGACGTGTATTTCTTTATCGGTAAACAGCAGGGAAGCCCTGGAACAATCGTGGCAGGAAGCGGCAAGGTTTGACTATGCCGCCGTGGATTTTGACCTGCCCACCAATATTCCGCTGGAGTTGATCATTGCCCGGCTCCAGGACAGTAATACTGTCCTTTTACGCCAGGTGGCCACAATGGCAGATATGGAAGTGGCCTTCGGAGTTCTGGAAAGGGGAAGCGACGGAGTGCTGTTTGCCGGAACAAACATGGCCGAAATTCTACAGTTAAGCAATTATCTGCTTAGAGATGATATTCAAAGCCTTGAACTGACCCCGCTGGTGGTGACCGAGGCCCGTCATATAGGCATGGGCTCAAGGGCCTGCATTGACACTACCGATCTGATGACGCCGGAAGAGGGCATGATAGTCGGATCCACTTCGCGGGGCGGCATCTTTGTCTGCTCTGAAACCCACTTCCTTCCCTATATGAACCTGCGCCCCTTCAGAGTCAATGCCGGGGCCGTCCACTCATACATCTGGGCGCCCAACAACACCACCGAATACATTACCGACCTGGCTGCCGGGAGCAAGGTGTTATGCGTCAACATAAAAGGCGAGGCGAGGGAACTTACCGTGGGCCGTGTCAAGATAGAGGTGAGGCCGCTTTTGTTAATCAAAGGCGAGGCATCAGGCGGGGAATTGAATGTAATAGTCCAGGACGACTGGCACATCAGAATCATGGGTGCCGGCGGGCAGCCCCAAAATGCCTCCACCATCCGGCCAGGTGACAGGCTTCTGGCTTATGTCTGCGAACCCGGTCGCCACGTCGGCATAAAGGTTGATGAATCCATTATTGAAAAATGACCCTGGAGGAGGAACCAACAGTGAAAGGGAAAGAAGTTCGCTTAAGGTACCTGTTTAAGCATTCCAAACGGCTGTTCATTGTTCCCATGGACCACGGGATAACCCTGGGGCCGGCTCCCGGCCTTATAGACATCCGGCGGACGGTAAAATCGGTTATTGAAGGAGGGGCCGACGCTGTTGTAGTGCACAAGGGCCTGGCCAAGCAGATAATTGATTTTGTTCACCCGGGGGGATGCGAACTTATCGTCCACCTCTCGGCTTCAACCGCCTTATCGCCCGAACCTAACAGAAAGGAAATGATATCTTCGGTTAAGCACGCCATCCGGCTGGGGGCAACCGCAGTGTCTGCCCATGTAAACCTGGCCGGAGCTTATGAATCACAGATGTTAAAGGATTTAGGCAAGCTTGCGGAAGAGTGTGACCTTTGGGGAATGCCGCTGTTGGCCATGATGTACGTAAGGGACGGCACCAAACAAAGCGAGTACGACCCGGCAAAAATTAAACACGCGGCCAGGGTGGCCGGGGAATTGGGCGCGGACATCGTCAAGGTGAATTATACAGGATCGCCGGAAACTTTCGCCGAAGTGACAAGCGCGGTGAATATCCCCGTGGTGATTGCCGGCGGCCCCAAAATGGATTCCACCGACGATCTTCTGGCCATGATAACCGACGCGGTGAAGGCGGGGGCCAGCGGCGTAGCCATAGGCAGGAATTTGTTCCAGGACCGCAACCCGGATCTTCTGGCCGCCTCCATCCGGCACATACTGGATACCCCGTCAAAAATTATTGCTAAATAATGCTTATAATGCTAAATATGCGTTGCGGTGGTAACATATACCATTATGCCGGCATAAGATACTTGTAAAATAATAGAAAGGAGTGCATTTTTTATGCCTAAAACCGTGGAAAAAAAGGATTACAAGGCTGCCGTGGGGGTTTTGACGGGAAAGATTGAAAGCGCGCTGAAAGGAGAAAACCCGTCGGAGGAAATTAAAAAGGCCGTATGGGATATGTTGCAGGAAATGGGCGTTGCCGCCCCCAAATCTGACAAATAATACAGTGAGAAAAAAGATGATTTGCGAAGAGTGCGGCGCCGAATTAGAAACGGATAACCATATTTTTTACGAGATCTGTAGAAAATGCGGAAAAAAATTGTGCTTTAATTGTGTCAAGATTAATCCCAACCTGCAATATAGCTGTATAGCGTGCATGGTGAACAATTCCCGGTCCAGTTGAGGCTTGTTCACAAAACTCCGGAAACCGACGGCAATTAATTGGTGCAACAAGGAGAGGCGTCTCTGAAGGGCGGCCTCTCCTTGTTTTACGGGTTATTATCATCTGGTTTGCATAACCGGTCCTGCGGCAGGCCATGCTACTTTTGGAGGTGCTTTATATGACCGGAAAAAAACCAGGGGGCGACAAGGATTCAATCCCCCTCAGCTCCTATTCGCCGGGTCCGGTCAGGGTGAAAAAGCCGGAAATCCAGACGGCCCCCCCGGAAAACCTGAGCCCGCACCTCTTTCCCAGCAAGGAAACATTTCCGGATGCCGACAAAAAGAGATTATGAGTGGGCTGTCCGGCCGGCAACCAGGTCTCCCACCATCCCGGCCAAACTGAGACAGGAAGTCAGGCCCGGCGACTCGATGCCGGCCAGATTGATCACCCCTTCCAGGCCGCGGTCCGCCTCATGGCGCACAATGAAATCACGGAAGGGCACTCCCGGAGCCTGCAGTTTCGGACGGATGCCCGCCATGTCGGGCTGCAAATCGGAATACTCCAGGAACGGCAGATAGGTGTTGGCGGCATTATAAAACTCCGGGGCATGTTCCGAATCCACATCGTAATTCATGCTGTCAACGTAAAAGGCGTTGGGGCCGAGCCTCAACCGGCCGTCAAGGGTCTTGGTGGCGTGGATGCCAAGGCCCTTCAACTCCTTCAGCGGGGGAGGATAAATGAGACGGGATACCAGATTGGCCTTGGCGTTGGACACTGCGAAATATTCTCCCTTACAGGGGAAAATGCGGTAGCCGTGCCGGTCCGCGTCAATCCCCAGCCAGGATACAACCCGGTCGGCGTTCAGTCCGGCGCAGTTAACCAGCCAGCGGCATAAAACCGATTCCGTCCGGCCGCCGGGGTCCCGGTATAAGACGCGGTGCCGGTGCCTCCCGGGTTCGATGCCGACCACTGTATGGTGGTAGGCCATCATGGCGCCCTGTTTCAGGGCCAGCCACTCAAGGCGGGCCATCAGCCCATGGGAATCAATAATTCCCGTTGAAGGCGACAAAACCGCCGCCGCTGCCCGCACATGGGGTTCCAAACGGGCTATCTGGTCCCGGTCAAGAATCTCCAGGTCCGGAACGCCGTTTTCCCTGCCCTGGGCCAGGATGGATTTCAGGGCAGGTATTTCCCCGTCATTTCGGGCCACAATCAATTTACCCAGGCGCCGGTGGGGAATATCCCACTCCCGGCAAAACCGGTAAAGCTTCTGGTTTCCCTCAACGCACAATTTGGCCTTGATGCTTCCGGCGGGGTAATAAATTCCCGCATGAATGACTTCACTGCTGCGGCTGGAAGTTTCCTGGCCGAACTTGCCGTGCCTTTCCACCAAAATAACCGACCGGTCACCAAACCTGCCGGACAATTCCGCGGCCACCGCCAGTCCCACCACGCCGGCGCCTATAATAAGAATATCCACCTGGTCCATCTATTCCTTACTGCCTCTCACGCCTTATTATTCAGCTTTAATTTTTTGCCCAACAATTCCGCCCCGAAGGGGCTGCCGTAGGCGGGATAAAAGGTTTTGCCAGGCCTCACGGCGGCGGGCGGCGGTTTTATTACCGCCGCCCAAATTCCGCTGAAATGAGTTATCCGCTGTATACCCTGGCTCTGGAGAGCTCAAACATGTGCTCCCGCACATTGAGGCTCTTGGACATCACAATCATCTCCCCGTCTTCCAGGGGCAGGCCGTCCCTGGGGTTGGGGCCTATCTGCTCCACCAGCCACTCCTTGAACAGCTGAAGCCCCCCCAGGTTTTCGGGGAAACCTCCCCAAAGGTCCCACACTCTGAAGTAGACGATGAAGTGGAGCCTGTACACATTGGCGACCCTGTCTCTCCGTATCTTTGTGTCAATCAGCCTCAGGCACGGCTGGGATTTCCCGTCCACCAGGTCCTCGGGCCGGGCAATCTCTATACATGACTTGACATGACCGAAACCATGCTCCTTGAAACTGTTGATAAGATGCTCCACCTGGATGCAGATGCGTTCCCCGTATGTGTATTTTTGATTTTCTTCTTTTCCGGGGCCGAGAATATAAGTCTGAAAGTACTCTTCAATCCTGTCGATGGTGGTGGGGGGCGCTATACTGAGCCCGGGCGGTATTTCGTCGCATAAAGGCCTCAGGCCCGGGTGCCTTATCCGGCAGCAGACAAAGTCAAACTCCCGTCTCAGCTGCCCGGGGTAACTTCCCCATTCCACCGGGTACTCATAGGCGTCAATTTCCCATAATTTTTTTTGCAGCTGGAACCAGGCATCAGGCAGGTTATGGGCGTCAATAAAAACCGGACTGAGGTATTCGATAGTTTCGGACACTTGGCATACCTCCGCGTTTGATGTTCTCCTGAGGTTTTTTCGATATGTGACCCCTTTTCCCCTCTTTTTATAAAACCAAAAAATAATTTCATCAGGACTGCACAGTGGTCCGGTACAGTTGTAGACAAAAAAACCTGACAAAATAATTTTTGTAGAAAATATTAACCACAGAAATGGAGGATTTTAAAAAATTCTGTATAATTAATAAGAAAATGTTCAGTTGCCGGTAACTGAAATTTTTTTTCCGGAAAAAAGGTCGTGATGGCCAGTGGCACACCGTGAAATGGCCGAAGACATCCTTTCCAACATCAATGAACTGGTTTATGTAAGGGATTTGCAGAAGAATATCCTGTACATGAATAAAAGGGCGGAACAAATTACAGGGTGGCAGGCCGGGGAAGTTGTCCGGACAAAAAAATGCCATGAGGTATTTGGCGACACCAGGGGCAGATGCAAAGACAACTGCCCTGTAGATTTTTTCTTTGAAAAAAAAGGCCTTACCGCAACTAACTTTGAAAGACCGATAAAAACGCGGGAAGGGCAAACGTTGTTTTTTAAAATTTCCATTTCCCCTTTTATTGTTGAAGGCGAATTAACGGGCGGCATAGTGGTGATGCAGGACATCACCCGCCTGAAAGAATACGAAAATATACACGAAAAAACCATCGAAAAGCTGAAAGCGGAAATTGCCAAAAGGGAGTTGCTGGAGAAATCCCTTCTGGAGTACGGGGAAAAATACCGGGCCACCTTTGAACACACGGGCACGGCCATGATGGTGATTGAGGAAAACGGAATAATTTCCATGGCCAACCAGGAGGTTGAGAAAGTAACGGGATACTCACCGGAAGAAATTACCGGCAAGATGACGTGGGATCAGTTTGTGCACCCGGAAGACCTGGAGAGGGTGAAAAAATATCTCTTACGGCGCCGCCGGCCCGACAGCGGCGGGCCGGCGCGGTATGAGTTCAGGATTTTGGACAGGTTCGGCCAAACCAGGGAGATAATATACAGTATTAACCTGATCCCGGGCACCAACCAGAGCGTGTGGTCCCTTATCGATATCACCGGCCGCAAGCAAATGGAGAGGGCGCTGCTTGAATCGGAAGAGAAGTACCGTTTGCTCCTGGAAACCATCGAGGACGGATTTTACGAGGTGGATCCGGCCGGCAACCTTTTATACTATAACGACGCCATGGCGCGGATATACGGCGCATCAGACATGGAAACACTGGTCGGTTTGAATTACCGCAGCTATACGGACAAGGAAAATGCCGACATTGTTTTTAAGGCATTCAACAAGGTATACAACTCCGGAACGGCGGAAAAGGGACTGGTCTGGGAGATAATCAGGAGGGACGGAAAAAGAAGGACCCTGGAAGTTTCCATCTCCCTGGTCAGGGATGGCAGCGGAAAACCCACCGGATTCAGGGGCATCGTAAGGGATATCACGGAGCGCCGGCAGGCCGAGGAAAGGCTCAAATTTCTGAGCATGCACGACATGGTAACCGGGCTTTACAACCGCACCTACTTCGAGGAGGAGATTACCCGCCTCAACAACAGCAGGTTTTCCCCAATAACAATCATATGCTGCGATGTGGACGGGCTGAAGCTGGTAAACGACACCTTCGGCCACAAAAAAGGGGATGAGCTGCTTAAGGCGGTGGCCGAGATTTTAAGAGAGCCGCTCCGTGGCTCTGATGTGGTGGCCCGGACAGGTGGAGATGAATTTGCCGTTATCCTGCCCAAAACCGACGAAACAGCGGCCCGGAATATCTGCGAAAGAATCAACAAGGCCATTGAGAAGTATAACCGGAAGCGTACCGATCTGCCCGTCAGCCTTTCCATCGGTATGGCCACCGGCGCCATATCAAAAGAATTAAGCTGCAGCGAACTGTACCGGCTGGCCGACAACGACATGTACCGGCAAAAGCTGCAAAGCAAGATCAGCTCCCGGGGCGCCATTGTCAGCTCTCTTACCAAGGCCCTTGAAGACAGGGATTTTCTGGCCGAGGGCCACGCCCGGAGGATATTTGATTACGCTAAAAAATTGGGGGAAGCGGTGGGGCTTTCCGAGCGGGAACTGACCGATCTCAAACTCCTGGCGCAATTTCACGATATCGGCAAGGTGGGGGTTTCCGACAGCATTCTTTTTAAGAGCGGACCTCTGACTAAAAAAGAATGGGAAGAAATGAAAAAACACAGTGAAATCGGTTTCAGGATAGCCAGGTCCACCCCGGAGCTGATATCAATCGCCGATTGGATCCTCTACCACCACGAATGGTGGAACGGCAAAGGATATCCGCTGGGGCTGAAGGGCCAGGAAATCCCGCTGTTGTGCCGGGTATTTGCCATAGCCGACGCGTACGACGCCATGACCAGCGCCAGGCCGTACAGAAAGCCGATGAGTTCCGGCGAGGCCCTGAAGGAACTGGAAAGAAGGTCCGGAACCCAGTTTGACCCCGGCCTGGTAGAGCAATTTTTCATCCTAACGCGAGGCGCCGAATAAATTTTTGGATTGTACCTGCAAAATTATAATACCGGCCAGTATCATCAGTCCGCCGGCCAACTGCAGGGGAGTCAACACATCCCCCAGCAAAAGGGCGGAAAAACCAACGGTAACCACAACTTCAAAGGTGCTTATAATGGAGGCCTTACCGGCCTCCAGCCGTTTCAGGCCGGCAAACAGAAGGGATATGCCCATAAAGGTGGACACCACCGCCATGGCCGCCAGCCAAATCCAGGAGGCAGCCGGGAAACCAAAGCTTATCCCCCCCGCGGCCAGGCCGTAAAGGGTGAAACCGGCGGCGGCAAAGGTCAGCACAAAGGCCGTGGTTACCGCCGGGGGGTGCCTGGTGACTACTTTTTTACCGTACAGCAAGTAGGCGGTATAGGAGAGGGCGGCTCCCAGAACCAGAATTATTCCCCCGGGATCAAACCTGCCGCTTATATTTCCCAGCACCAGAACGAGGCCCGCGGTGGACAGCCCGAGGGCTGAAACCTTTTGGATATTAAGGGGGTAACGGTAAACCACCACCTCGAAAAGCGACACCATCACCGGGTGGATAAACAGCACCAGCGAGGCCAGGGAAGCCGGTATCATCTGCAGCGAGGCGAAGAAAAAGGTGGACGCTCCCCCGTATCCCAGCAGGCTGAGCGAGAACAGGGAAGCGGCTTCTTTACGGGATATGGAGACAGGCTGCCTGCTTACCAAAACCACCAGCCACATAAATAAAGAAGCCAGGACAAACCTGACGGAAAGGGTTGTAATCAGATTGATGTGCCCGGCGTAGGCCAGTTTTACGAAAACAGCCATAAAGCCGTAGCATACCGCCGAAAGAAGCACCAGGGCCGCCCCTATGTGTTCCTGCTTCATACGTCACCATGTCTTTTCTATAATATCTTGCTGAGGAACGCCTTCAGCCTGACGTTTTTCGGCTCCAGGAACAGTTCCTCCGGAGTTCCCTCCTCAACTATCAGGCCCTCATCCATGAAAACGACCCTGTCTCCGACCTCCCTGGCAAACCCCATCTCGTGGGTTACCACCACCATGGTCATTCCCTCCCGGGCCAGGTCCTTCATCACGGCCAGAACCTCGCCCACCATTTCCGGGTCCAGGGCCGAGGTGGGCTCATCAAAAAGCATCACCTTGGGATGCATGGCCAGGGCCCGGGCTATGGCCACCCGCTGCTGCTGGCCTCCGGAAAGCTGGTCGGGGTAGACATTGGCCTTGTCGCTCAAGCCCACCTTTTTTAGCAGGCTGTGGGCAATGTCCCCGGCCTCCTGGCGGGAGAGGTTGCGCACCTTCATGGGCGCCAGGGAGATGTTTTCCAGGGCGGTCTTGTGGGGAAACAGGTTGAACCGCTGAAAGACCATTCCCACTTCCGCCCGGATGGCGTTGATATTTGTCTTGGGGTCCTGAAGAAAGACTCCGTCAATGAAAATCTTCCCCGAGGTGGGCTCTTCAAGCATGTTGATGCATCTTAAAAAGGTGCTCTTGCCAGACCCCGACGGGCCGATAACCACCACCACTTCCCGGGGGGCCACCCGGCAGTCGATGCCGTTTAAAACCTTCAGTTTGCCGAAGCTCTTGTGCAGGCCTTCCACCCTAATCACCGGTCTTCAACCTCCTTTCGGCATAATCCACCAGGCGGCTGAAGCAGAAGGTCATGGTCAGGTACAGGAAGGCCACCGTAAGCCACACCGGGAAGGCCACATAAGTTTGACCAACTACCAGCTGACCCTTCCGGGCAAGTTCTTCAAACCCGATCACTGACAAAAGGGATGTATCCTTCAACATGGCAATAAACTCGTTGCCCAGTGGGGGGATTACCCTTTTCACGGCCTGGGGCAGTATAATGTAGCGCATGGCCTGGCCCGCAGTCATGCCCAGGGACCTGGCGGCCTCCATCTGGCCCCTTTCGATGGACTGCACCCCGGCCCTGAATATCTCTGCTATATAGGCGGCGCTGTTCAGGCTGCAGGCAATTACGGCCGCCAGGAAAACCGGCAGGGCATACTGGGTCAGGACCTGCGGCATGTTAAAGTGGGCCATCAGGTAGGACTGACCGTCCCTCAGCAACTGGGGCAGACCGTAATACACAATGAAAATCTGAACCAGCAAAGGCGTACCCCGGAAGAAATCAACGTAGGCCGTGGCCGCCAGCCTCAGCATCCTGATCCCGGACAGCCTGGACAGCCCAACCACCAGACCGAGAATACACCCCAGGGCCACAGAAATAACGGTTATCTCAAGGGTCGCCGCAGCGCCGACAAGCAGAATATGGAAGGACTGCTTTACAACTTCCACAACATCACCTCAAAAAAAGCCGGCAGTAACATTAAATATGCGTAACACGGGAAGTGTTACGCATATTCTCATGTTACTATCGTTAACTGTAAACTGTTACTTGGGAGGCTCTCCCGGCAGGTAGGCCGGAGGATCTGCGCCAAACCACTTCTTGTAAATTTCCTTGTACTTGCCGTTCTCTTTCAGGGTTAAAAGGGCCTTGTTGAAGGTTTCCAGCAGTTCGGTGTTCTTCTTCGGGAAGGCGATGCCGTAGTGCTCGCTGGTCTTGAGATCTCCCACCATTTTGACGTCATTATCCTTGTTCTGCTTGACGAAGTAGGCCGATACCGGATAGTCGTTGACCACGGCCTCCACGGCGCCGCTCTTTAAGGCCAGGAAGGCCTCGTTGATGGTGTTGTAGTCGGTCACCTTGGCGTTGGGCACCTTCCGGGCCTCATCGGCTCCGGTGGTGGAGATCTGGACGCCCAGCTTCTTGCCCTTCAGGTCATCCCAGGTCTTTATGGCGGTGTTATCGGCCCGGACCGCGATGCTCTGGCCGGACAGGTAGTACGGAACAGAAAAGTTAACCTGCTGCTTCCGCTTTTCGGTGATGGTCATGGCCGAAATGGCCCCGTCCACGCTGGCGGTCTCCAGGGCCGGGACTATCCCGTCAAAGTTCATGCTGCGGATTTCAATATCCAGGTTGGCCACCTCGGCGATGGCGTTCACCAGGTCGATATCAAATCCCACGTACTTTCCGCTCTGCGGGTCCTGGGACTCAAAGGGCGCATAGGCGGTGTCCGAGGCAAGGACAACCTTTTTCTTGGCCGCAGGCGCGGGTTCGCTCTTTTTCTCGGCGGGGGCCTCCTGCTTCTTGCCTCCGCAGCCGGCCGCGGCAATGGCCAGGGCAGCCACCATCAGCCCCACCAGGAGCAGTTTAAGCGCTTTCTTCAAAAAATTCCCCTCCTCCAGGAAAAAATTTAACCGGGATTTCCCTCCAACTTTACAGATATAAGTTTTTCGCCCCGGCTTTGAAAATTCCTGCTGAATTTATCTCAATACAGATTTTTTTCGGACCGCGTAGAGGGGAAACTTGACACCTTTGCCACCCCGTGAGAAAATATTTAAAGTTTTGGCGATAAAAAGGGGCAAACACCGATGAATGGCGACAAGGCAAGGCAGCACAAGGCCGACCTGGCCCTGCTGGGGGTGGCTTTTATTTGGGGAATAACCTTTGTGGTGGTCAAGGACGCCCTGGCCGACATAGGCCCTTACTATTTCCTGGCCTTCAGGTTCACCGCCGCCTTCATTTTCCTCTGCGCGCTGTATTACAGGCAGCTCTTAAAGGTCACGGGCAAAGAAATACAGGCCGGGGTGTTTATCGGCCTGTTTCTCTTCGGCGGCTACGCCTTTCAAACGGTGGGCCTCAAATACACCGGCGCGGCCAGCGCCGGGTTTATCACCGGACTCTCGGTGGTGCTGGTACCGCTTTTTGTCACGGTATACTCCCGGCGGCTCCCATCGTCCTACCTGGCGGCGGGAGTATCAAGTGCGGTGACCGGCCTTGCCCTTTTGTCCCTTAATCAGTCCTTTACCCTGAACTACGGCGACCTGCTTGTGTTTTTCTGCGCCGTGTGTTTCGCCGGGCATATATTAATGGTGGGCAGGTTCGCCTCCCGCCTGAATCCCGTCACCCTTACCATCATCCAGATTGGAACGGTTTCGGCAATCAGTTTTTTGGCCGCGTTTTTGCTGGAAACGCCTCCCGGCGCCATCACCAGGCCGGTCTGGACGGCCCTCCTGATTACTTCGATCCCGGCCACTTCGCTGGCCTTCCTTATCCAGAACAAGGTGCAGAAATTCACCTCCACCACCCATACAGCCATAATTTTTACCATGGAGCCCGTCTTTGCGGGGCTGGGAGCGTACGTCCTGGCCGGGGAAATGCTTACCGCCCGCCAGCTGGCAGGCTGCGCGATGATCCTCGCCGGAATGATTATAGCCGAACTAAAGGGCGCCGCCCCCCAGCCCCCAAAACAGGAATTGGGAATTGGGAATTAGGGGAATTTAAAGCAGCTGGGTTTCAATCCCCAGTATTTCTACAGTTCCCGTGGTTTCAACATACTTTACCACCGCCGACATCATCTGGTGGGCATGGGAAGGATCATTGGTAATGCAGGTCACCCCCACTGTGGAATACTGCCATTTGTCCTGCTTGTCAACCTCGGCCACAGCCACGTTAAATCTTGATTTCATCTTATCCAAAAGGCTTTTTAAAATCCTCCGCTTGCTTTTCAATGACGAAGACTCACCCATAAAGAGCTCCAGAGTCAACACGCCCACCACCATGTCAACATCACCTCGCCGCCGTTTTACACTTAATAACATTATAGCGGGACAGTGGAAAAAATCCACCTTAAAGCATCAACGGTGTTTTTAAAAGTTCAAATAAATCAAAGTTTATGATAAAATGGACTAAGTAACCAATAATTTATTAAAATCAAGGGGAATTTATATGCGGGTGTTGATAGCAGATGACAGTTTGTTCGTCCGATCATACCTGCGCAGCATAATTGAGGAGGCCGGGCACCAGGTGGCAGGCGAGGCCGGCAACGGACAAGAGGCCTTAAACCTCTATGTTGAAAACAAACCGGATATTGTCACCATGGACATCACAATGCCTGACGTCAACGGGCTGGAAGCCATAAAAATGATTAGGGCCCACGACCCGAACGCCAGGATAGTGGTTGTATCGGCCATGGGCCAGGAAAATATAGTTAAAGAGGCTTTTGCCCTCGGGGCCAGGGGTTTTATAGCCAAACCCTTTGTCCCCGCCAGAGTTTTGCAGGAAATAGAAACCGTCGGCAGGTTTAAAAAATAAAATCTGTGCAAAAGCCCGCCATGTTAAATCTAAAACCAACCGGATTAAGGGCCTTTCAGGGCTTTAATTTTTTGCCGGCCGGGAGGAATTACTATGCAAAAGGTATTCACATTAAGGAGTGATCTGTCATATATACGGTAGACCTGCGCAGCGACACTGTCACGCTTCCTTCTCCGGAAATGCGGGAGGCCATGGCCCGCGCCCCGGTAGGGGATGATGTGTATGGCGAAGACCCCACCGTAAACAGGCTGCAGGAGGAAGCCGCGGCCCTGGTGGGGAAAGAAGCGGCACTTTTCGTACCCAGCGGCACCATGGGCAACCAGCTGGCCGTCCTGGCCCACACCGGCCGTGGAAACGAGGTAATTGCGGACAGCCAGTCCCATATTTATTATTACGAGGTGGGCGCCCCGGCCATGTGGGCCGGGGTAAGTGTGAAGCCGGTGGACGGGCTGCTCGGCCACCGGGCGGAGGAAGTACTGCTGAACGCCCTGCGGCCCGAAGACATTCATTTTCCCGCCACCCGCCTGGTATGCCTGGAAAACACCTTCAACCGGGGCGGCGGCGCCGTAATGCCCCCGGAAACCATGCAGCGGATATATAAAATGGCCCGGGAAAGATCCCTGAAGGTACACCTGGACGGCGCCCGAATTTTTAACGCCGCAGCGGCCATGAACCGGAATGTGCGGGACTTCACCGCCAGTTGCGATTCAGTCATGTTTTGCCTGTCCAAGGGCCTGGGGGCGCCCGTCGGCTCCATCCTGGCCGGAGACCGGGACTTTGTCGCCAGGGCCCGCAAATACCGGAAGGCCCTGGGCGGTGGCATGCGCCAGGCCGGGGTGCTGGCTGCGGCGGGCCTGGTGGCCCTGAAAAATATCGGCCGCCTGCCTGAAGACCACCGGCACGCCCGCCTGCTGGCCGGGGGAATGGCCGCCTTGCCGGGCATAAGTGTGGACCTGGACCAGGTGCAGACCAACATCGTGGTGCTTCAGGCCCGGGGTGGGCACACCGCCTCTGAAGTGGTTTCCCTGCTGAACGGCAGGGGTATAAAATGCTCCACCTTCGGCCCGGATTCAATCCGCCTGGTCACACACCTGGATATCAGTTCCGATGATGTCGCCTATACCCTGGCCGCGGCCAGGGAAGTGCTTTCATAAGCTATTGATTTCCGGCTTCTGACCTCCGGCTTCCGGCTTCCGAATCCTGCAGGGAACCGGCCATCTGCCCCCAGGCGCGGGAATAGTCCCTAAGCCTGGCCGCCAGTTCACCGGCGTTGTACTTTGAGTTAAGCTGAGTGGGATAGGCGCCCGATTCGGTGACAATCTCCACCAGCGCCTCCGGATTGTCGATCAGGGGGCAGGGGCACAGCATGTTGCGGCTGAAGGGCTGTCTTTTCTGGTAGGACTGCATGAGAGGGGAGTTGAGCGCTTCCAGCAGGGTCATGTTCCTGATATTGCCCGTTGAGTAGTGGATGAAGGCGCAGGGCTCCACTTCCCCGGAGGCGTTGATGTGCAGGTAGCGGCGCCCCCCGGCGATACACCCCGCCACCAGTTCGCCGTCGTTCCAGAAATCAAAGACGGCGATGGGTTTGGTTTCCCTGAAATGCTTTACCTGCCTGTACATGAAGGCCCGCTGTTCCGGAGCGGCCATCAAATCCAGGTCCACATCGATGCCAATGGGTATATAGGTAAAGTACCAGCCGAAGGTGCACCCTTTGGCAATCATCAGGTCCAGAAAATCCTCACTGCCCACCTCTTCGGTATTCTGGCGGGTGTAGGTGGCCGAAAAACCGAACATTACCCCTTCACTGCGGAGAGCATCCATCGCCTTCATAACCCGCTGGAATACCCCTTTGCCCCGCCTGGCATCGGTTGTCTCCTCAAAACCCTCCAAACTGATGGCAAAGCCGACGTTGGCCAGCCTGGCGGCCTCCCGGGCCAGCCGCCCGTCAATCAGTAAACCGTTTGTAAACACATGAAAAGCCATGTCCTTATATACGGCGGCCAGATCCAGCAGGTCCGGCCTGCGCAGAAGCGGCTCACCCCCGGAAACTACAATAAAATGAGTGCCCAGCTCCCTGGCCTCCTTGCAAATCCTGCTTAATGCAGCCAGGTCCAGTTCCTCGTCCTGCCTGTAATCTCCCGCCCAGCACCCCGTGCAGCGCAGATTGCACCGGGCAGTGGGGTCGATCAGCAGGGCAAAAGGTATGTTGATCCCCAGCTTCCCGCTTTTCTCCATTTGCCTGGGACGGCCCAGAAACCACGCGTTTAACAAGAAATTGATCACCAGGCGTTCCCGGACAGGTAAACTGACTTCTTTGAAAACCCTCATGGCCAGCCGGTACCAGTTGTTATCCCGATTCAGGAAAGCCTCCCTGGCCTGCCTGATTAGTTCCCGTATTTCCGGATGAAAAGGGATTTTTTCAGCCAGGTTGAGGAGAGACGGCAGGCTTTTCTCAGGATCACGGCTGATATACCTCACCAACTGCTTCAACGCTGCTTCACCCAAAAAGTTCACCGCCAGACTCACAGCAAACAGCCTCCTTTTCAATGGGGACATTCCTCCGCGGGAGGTGTGTCCCCTTTCCTTATTAAACTTACCGGGCTGCAGGAACGCCATCCGGTCTTGGCCGACCCAAATTGCCAAGAGCAGTCGAAAGTTTTTATAACAATTTATTCACCACCTTTTAATATTTGACAAATTTTTATGCAACCGGATATGAATAGGACAACCGGGGCCGGGAATAATCTGAAGCAGGGGGCGGTCCGGCCGGCGCGGACAGACAGCCGGGACAGCTGCGGGGGTGAGTCAGTTGACCAGAAAGCTCAGCATTGATCAGGGAGAATGTCCGGATTTGTCTGTCCGGAGCGGAATGAAGCCGGCAGAGGTAGAACGGGTGGCCTTAAATGTGGTGGCCTTACTGGCCAGAGAAAACCTCAGTTTTGAAGCGGCGACAGAGGTCCTGGAAGCCGCCAGGGTCATTCTGGGAACGTGCAAATTTACTCTACCCAATAGTTTAAGCCCCGTATACATCCGGGGAAGAAACATCGGCCGCAGTTAAAGAAGTATATTACGTTATAAAGCCGCTTATGGTATAATATGGTAAATGGAAATTGAGGGGGCAATTCACCATGGTTACGAGAAACTGCCCGCAATGTGGTTCCACATGGCACAGCGCCGACGAATCCGGCACCTGGGTTTGCCCCAAGTGTGGCGCGGAAATACCGCCGCCAAAATACGATTAACTCTCCCCACGCATCCCGCGGGCCACGGCGGTCCAATCTCCCCCCAGCCTACTAGAAAATTTTTTTGTTCAGCCGGGAATATTTTGGCCGTAGTTGAATATACATTATAGTTTGACCGTTAGATCAGCAGATCAGCAAAAAAGGATGACAGATCAATGCGCTGCGGCAGACATATACTGGCGCCGGTACTGGCCGTGCTGTTGGGTCTGACAGTGTTTTCCGGCGGCTGCGGACAGAAAAGCGAAGCGCCCACAAGCAAAAATGACGCTGTCCCCCTGAAGAATACGGATTTTGTAAACCTGCAGGAATATATTCCAGCCCTGGAAATTGACCTGGTCTATGCCACAGAGAATAACTTCACCGGGCAGAAGCTCTATGACAGTCCTGCGGCCTACCTGCGTAAAGGGACTGCCGATAAGCTGAAAAGGGCGGCTGAAGAAGTGAACACCAGGGGTTACCGTTTAAAAATATGGGACGCCTACCGTCCGCCCCAAGCCCAGGTCAAAATGTGGAATACCGCCCCCGACCCCCGCTACCTGGCTGACCCGCGCAAAGGTTCCGATCATTCCCGGGGATGCGCCGTTGACCTGACCCTGATTGACCCAAAGGGAAACGAACTGGACATGCCCAGCGGCTTTGATGATTTCAGCCCCAGAGCCGACCGGGATTACAGTGATGTCAGCCCCGAGCAAAGGAACAACGCCATGTACCTGGAGAAAGTGATGGTTAAACAGGGCTTTTTTTCCATCTGGAGAGAATGGTGGCATTTCGCCGATTCTGACAGAAAAGCCTACGATGTTGCCGAAAAGGCACCCCTGCCAAACACCGAAAACTGACCGGGATACAAATTACCTTAATAAAAATGTCCTTCCCGGTGAAAAATAAATTCGGTTAAGCAAAAATACAGCTTTGAAAAGGAAGGGGGCTAACGATGAACCAGCATATCCACTGTATCGTCAATGACTGCCATTACTGGAGCCAGGGAAACAAATGTATGGCCAACGAAATCCTTGTATCCACAGATGCGTTTGGCGACAGCCAGCCGGACCGGATCGACGCCACCATGGCCAAGCAGCTCACCCCTGCCTCGGCCGGAACCTGCATGGCCACCTGCTGTAAGACTTACGTCACCAAAGGCTCCAATAAAGCCACTGCAGAAGGAGTTACAAGGATGTCATAGGCTAAAGCCCCAGCCCGGCCAGTTGTGCCGGGTCCTTTTTTGAAAAACCGGACAATAAATGGAAAATCCCTTCCCATCGGGAAAGGATTCTAATATAATAGTAACAACAGGCGAGCGCTCAGGATATATACTGAGCCACCACCGGCCCCCACCCCCGGGTGGGGGCCGGTTCGTTTTTCAATGGCCACCCATTTCCACTTCATGGGTCAAGCCCTCTTCGTGGGCCTGTTTCCATAGCAAAGCATAAAACCGGGTAAATCATAAGGGTAACATTTCCTTCACTTTAATACCAAGATGTTGCCAGTTACGGGCTAACCCCTTTTTCACCTTTCAAGTTAGTTCTTTTCATTCCATCTAGCGATATATTTTTTGAATATTTTGTATTATGATGCTATTTAATTAGGGTAATCCGGCCGTTCACGGGTAATGTTGGATCATGCCGGAAGGTTAATCCGGTGGAAGTGGTTTGACAGGTTTTTCGGAAAGGGGGATGAGTGAACGGGAGCGGAAGAGGCGTTGCCCCTCTTGAATCATTACACAATGTTCAAAGGAGGTAAAAGGTCTGTATGAAAAGACTTTTATTGGCCGCCCGTTTCCTTTTTCTGGCGGCGGTACTGGTGATCGGCGCAGCCGGTTGCGGTGGCGGGAAGGATGAAAAGAAGGCCTCCCCCGTCGTTATCGGAGTGCCTACGGCGCTGGGTTCCATCGAGGGGGCCGACTCCCTGCGGGCGGTGCAGCTGGCCGTGGAGGAGATAAACGCCAAGGGAGGGGTTTCGGTAAAGGGTGAAAAGCGCCCTCTGGCGGTGGTCTCCATAGACACCAGGGAGCATGAGCCAGGAATACCAGTCACTGACGCACTGGCGGCAGTGGACAAACTTATTGCCGAGAAAAAGCCCAACGCCATCGTGGTGGGGGCCTTCCGGTCGGAGGTCCTGCTGTCCTCCATGGATCTTTTGGCCAAGTACAAAATTCCCTATATCACCACCATCGCCATGACCCCGGATTTCCAGAAAAAAATTAAGGAGGACTACAACAAGTACAAGTACATGTTCCGGATGTGCCTGAACGCCCCCTACCTGGTCAACTACCTGTCCAGGACCATGGGTTTCATCGGCAAGGAGTTCAACTTCAAAAAGGCTTACATAATCGTACAGGACGTTCTCTGGGCCAAGGGGACCGGGAGCGGACTGGAAAAATGGCTGAAGGCCAACGGCTGGGAAGTGGTGGGACTTGACGCCTACCCCACCGGCGCCTCGGACTTTTCCTCGTCCCTGAGCAAGGCCAAGGCCGGCGGGGCCCAGGTAATCGTGCCGATATTCGACATGCCGCAGTCGGGGATACTGCTTAAGCAGGCCAGGGCCATGAAAGTGCCGGCGCTGATGGCCGGCTTTATCAGCCCGGCGGCCCCCGGAAACGCCTGGAAGACATTTGAAGGCGAGGTGGAGGGCCTGGTCAACCTCCTGTTCGAGATTGGCCCCATGCCGGTGAAGGCGGTGCCAAAGTCGGTGCAGTTCCATGAAAACTACAGCAAGAAGTACGGCCAGGAGATGGGTACCAAGCTGAGCGGCCACGGGCCGGGGCCTTCCTATGACGCGGTCTACGTCCTGGCCAGCGCCATCGAGCGGGCCGGGATCATGGAGGCCGACGCCCTGGCGGCGGCCATCAAGGCCACCGACATGGAAGGGGTTATCGGCAGGATCAAGTTCAGCGACGACCACCAGGTGGTGTATGACGTTAATCCCAAGGAGGCGGCCATCGGCGCAGTCTTCCAGTGGAAGGCCCCGGGAGTAAGGGTGCCCGTGTTCCCCGAGGCGGCCGCTGAAGGCAAGATCGAACTGCCGCCGTATATGAAGCAATAAGCCGTTAGCTAGTAGCTGCTGGCTGTTAGGTAGTTGGTGGCAGGTAATTGGTTGCAGATGGCTCATAGCTATGGAAAGCGGGTGTGGCGGATGGAGATAATCAGCGTGTTGATATTCGGAATGGTGAACAGCGCCGTACTGGCCCTGACCGCCATGGGTTTCAGCCTGACCTTCGGGCTGAGCGGGGTGGCCAATTTCGCCCACGGGGGCCTGTACCTCCTGGCGGGCTACACGAGCTGGATACTGGCCAACCGCCTTGGTTTGCCCTTTTGGGTGTCGGCGGTCCTGGCGGTGGTCCTGGCCGCGTTGCTGGGGGCCCTGATTTACAGGCTGGTTTTGATGCCGGTGCGGGGGATGGTGCTGTCCGAGGTAATCGCCACCTTTGCAGTGGGCGTAGCCATACTGGAGCTGTTCCGGTGGATGGGATTCGTTACCTATGAATTCAATCTCCGCCCCTTTGTAAAGGGAAGCGTGGAGGTAGCCGGGGTGGCGGTGGATTACCAGCGGCTTATTATTATCGGCATCGGGCTGGTCCTGGCGGCGGCCCTGTGGTACTTCACCCGCCGTACCAGGATTGGGCTGGCCCTGAGGGGAATGGCCCAGGATGAGTACACCGCGCTGTCCCTGGGCATCGAGTCTGACTGGGCGGCCACCCTCAGCCTGGCCCTGGGGGCCGGGCTGGCGGCGGTGGCGGCACTATCCATTTTGCCCCTGGGGATTATTTCCATAAACATAGGGTACGACGTGCTGCTCATCGCCCTGGCGGTAACCGTCCTGGGAGGGCTGGAAAGCACCACGGGCCTTGTGGCCGGGGCCTTCATCCTGGGCTACGCCATGACCTTCACCAGCACGTACCTGGGCCCCCAGTGGATGGAGGCCGTGTACCTGGCCGCCATCGTCCTGGTCCTGGCGGTGAAGCCGTCGGGCCTGTTCGGCAAATCCAAGGAACTGGAGGAGAGGGTCTGACGGTGAGAACGGGCTATCGCAAAGAAAGGCTGGACCGGGGAATTAAAGCCAGGTCCGACGACATATTCGCCATCTCTTCATGGCGGGAAATACTGTACCTGGCCCTCCCCAGGGCCGCGGTAATCGTATCCCTCCTTGCGTTCCCGCTGTTGAAGGACGTGCTGGGGCATTACTGGCAGAACGTCATGCTGATCACCTGCACCATCGCCCTGCTGGCCCTGAGTTGGGACCTGCTGGCCTCGGCTGGGCTGGTGTCCCTGGGGCAGGCCCTGTTTTTCGGCGTCGGGGCCTACCTGGCGGGGTCCTTGAGCCGGATCTTTGGCTGGACCCCTCTTTTGACCATCCCGGCAGCCACCGTGGCGGGGGCGCTGCTGTGCACCGTCATACTGTTCCCGGTGTTGCGGCTGCGGGGGATATACTTCGGGCTGATCACCTTTGCCCTGCCCCTCCTGATGATGCGCATGATCGAGGCCACCAAGATCCTCGGGGGGACCGAGGGAATGAGCGGACTGCCTCCGCTGCCGGACACGACTTTCGAGCTTTACCTGGTTATTACGGCCGCCCTGGTGTGCACCTTCGGATTTAAAAGGCTCATGGACACCGATTACGGCCTGGTGCTTAAGGCCATCCGGGACAACGACCGGTCGGTGCTGGCCTCGGGAATCAACATTCAGTGGTACAAGGCCCAGGCGGTGTTCATCGCCGCCCTCCCCGGCACCTTCGCCGGTGCCTTTTTGACCCACCACTACCAGTTCGTGGGCATGCCGGCCTTCGCCCTTGAGTTTTCCATATTGCCGCTGACCAGCGTGGTCATCGGGGGTCCGGGAACCTTCGCCGGGGCGATGCTGGGAGCCTTCATCCTGGTTCCCCTGTCGGAGATGCTGCGGGCCTTCGGCACCCTGAGGGTGGTCATTTACTGCGCCTTCCTGCTTGTCTTCACCATCGGCCTGCCCGAGGGAATTTTCCGGTTTATCGAGAGAAAGTACCACCAGTTCGAAAGGGTTGTGCCCCTGGAGGAGGTGAGGGCGTGAGCCGGGAGCCGATTCTGAAGGTGTGCAACCTTTCCAAGCGCTTTGGCGGCGTGAACGCCGTCTACGACGTCAGTTTTGAGCTGTACGAGGGCGAAACCCTGGGCATTATCGGCCCCAACGGTTCCGGCAAAAGTACCCTGATCAACCTGATCACAGGTTTTGTCAAGCCCGACGCCGGGAAAGTCTATTTCCGCGGGCGGGACATCACCGGCATCGCCCCGGACAGGGCGGTTTCCCTGGGGATAGCCCGCAGCTTCCAGCTGGTCAGGCCCTTTTACAACATGGCGGTTTATAAAAACCTGGTCATTCCCCTGTATTCCCCCCGGGTCAGGGGGCTCAAGGGGGGAAGGTACGGCGACCGGGACGAGGCGGCCATTCACCTGCTGGAAGAGGTGGGGTTTGAGCGGGATTCCCAGGTGCCGTACAAAACGGCGGGCTCCCTCCCCCACGGGTACATGAAGCGGCTGGAGCTGGCCCGGTGCCTGTGCCTTCAGCCGGACCTGGTGATCCTGGACGAGCTGTTTTCCGGCATGAGCATGTCCGAGATAGCCAGCATGCTGCCCCTCCTGGAGAAGATCAACCGGGAGGAGGGGAGGACCCTGGTCATGGTGGAGCACAGGCTGAGGGAACTGTTCAGGGTGGTCGGAAAGGTCATCGTCCTCAACTTCGGCATGAAGATCGCCGAGGGGACGCCCGCCGAGGTGATGGAAGTGGAAGAGGTAAAGAAGGCTTATCTTGGCAGCGAGGTGGAGACCGGTGCTTGAGATCAGAAATCTCATGGTGTTTTACGAAAATGCCCTGGCGGTGAACGACCTGAGCCTGGAGGTCAAAAAAGGGGAAATCGTCGGGGTTTTCGGATCCAACAGCGCCGGCAAAACCACGCTGATGAACACCATCGCCGGCCTCACACAGCACATGAAGCACAGGGAGCAGAGGAAGGGAGGCCAAAGGATCACCATCGCCGGTAAGATGCTGTTCGAGGGGGAAGACATGCTGCGGGCCAAGCCCAGCCAGAGGGTGGCCAAAGGCATCGTCCTCTGCCGGGAAAGGCACCCGGTTTTCAAGGACTGCAGTGTGGAGGAAAACCTGCGGCTGGGGGGATACCTGCGCAAGGAAAGCGAAATCTGGGGAAGAATCAGGTTTGCCTATGATCTCTTCCCTCCCCTGGAGAGGCTGAAGGGAAAGAAGGCCGGCATGCTGAGCGGGGGAGAGCAGGAAATGGTGGCCATCGGCATGGCCCTGGTGGCCCGCCCAAAGCTGCTGCTCATGGATGAGCCGCTGCTGGGCTTAAGCCCGGCCATGCAGGTGGAGGTGGTCCGGGCGGTCAGGGAAATCCGGCGGGAGGGAGTGACCATACTGCTGGCCGAGCAGTACGCCAAGCCCGTCATGCCCTTAATCGACCGGGGGTACGTGATAGAAAACGGCGCCCTCATCGTCAGTGGCACCGGGAAAGAACTGATGGATAACCCGGAAGTCAGGTCGGCCTACTTCGGTGTCTAGCAAAAGGAGGAAAAGACCATGACGGACCAGAAACACCGGTCAATTTATAAAGCCTTCCGGGAAGCGGCCAGGAGGTTCCCGGGCAAAACCGCCCTGATTTACCTGGGAGAGAGGTTCACCTACGGCCGGCTGGAGGAGATGGCCGGAAGAATCGCCGGCTCCCTGGCCGGACTGGGAGTGGAGAAAGGGGAAAGGGCGGTGATCTACCTTCCCCATGTCCCCCAGTGGATTGTCATCTGGCTGGCCCTGCAGAGAATCGGGGCGGTGGCCGTCCCGGTGACGCACTTCTACGGGCCCGGCGACCTCAGGTACATTGCCGGCGACAGCGGGGCCGAGACGATATTCTGCATGGACACAAACTTTGGCTACGTCAGCCAGGTACTTGCCGAAACCGGGCTGAAAAGGGTGGTGGTCAACACCGTGGCCGACCTTCTCCCCTGGTGGAAAAGGCTGATCGGCAAGATATACGACAGGATACCGGAAGGAAAATACGCTTCGGGGGAAGGGATTTTCACCTTCAAAGGCCTGCTAAGGCGCAGCCCCGGGCCTCCGCCGCAAGCTGCGGCGGAGGGCGGAGAAACGGCCGAAATACTTTATACCGGAGGCACCACGGGGTTTCCCAAGGGTGTTCCCATATCCAACATTCTTTTATTGGAAAGCGTCGAAGAGCAGAGGAGGGCCAGCGAGAAGCTGATTCCCAGGGGGGAAGACGTGGTCATCCAGGGCGCTCCCCTCTACCACATCCTGGGCCAGGCCGTAGGCCTGGGGGCAATCCTTTCGGGGGACACCCTGGTCCTTCTGCCCAGGATGAACCTGGACGCCATATTCGATCACATCGAAAGGTACAGGGCCAAGACCTTTTTCGGCACCCCCACCCTGTACCGGATGATCCTGGAGCACGACCGGCTGGATCAATATAATCTCGGTTCCCTACAGTACTGCTTCAGCGGCGGCGACGTCCTGCCCTGGGAGGTGGCCGGCAGGTGGCTTAAAAGGTATGGCCGGCCCATCTACCAGGGTTATGGGGCCACCGAAACCTGCGGCGGGGTGGCTCTGACACCGGCGGGGGAACCTTTTCCGGAGGGAACAGCAGGGAAAATCCTCCCCATCAAGCAGGTCAGGGTGGTAAACCCGGATACCCTGGAGGACGTCCCCCCCGGCGATCCGGGGGAACTGCTGGTTTCCTCGGACCACATGGTTACCGGCTACTGGAACAAGCCCGAGGAAACCACGAGATCCTTCGTCCGGCTTGACGGCAGGCTGTGGTACCGGGTGGGGGACCTGGTGCGCATCGACCAGGAAGGATGGCTATTTTTCCTGGACCGGTCGGCGGACATAATCAAGCACAAGGGGTACCGGGTGGCCGCTTCGAAGATTGAGGCCGTACTGCAGGAGCACCCCGCGGTGATAGCCTCCTGCGCCGTGGGGGTGCCCGATGAAAAGGTGGGCGAAAGAATCAAGGCTTTTGTGGTGGTTAAGGAGGACGTAAAGGGGGTTACCGCCTACGACCTGATCAAGTTTTGCCGGGAAAAACTGGCCCCCTACGAGGTGCCCCAGTACATCGAGTTCCGCGACATGCTGCCCAAGTCCAAGGTGGGCAAGCTCTTAAGGCGGGAGCTCAGGGCCGACGAGAGGCGCAAGCTGGAGGTGTCGTAAGCAGCTATAACTCACATTTGACAACCCGAATCTGAGATGCCGCATAAAACTGAACTTTTTTAGGTACAAAGAAGACGTTTGTCAACAATCAGAAAGCAGACCATAACGTGGCCTCTTCAGCAAATGGTTTCCAAAATTCCTGAAAAAGCATAATCTGCCGCCGCTTCCTTTGACAAACATATCCAGAAGACCCGGCCACTCAAATATATTAACAACGGCGGATATTTATTCCCACTACCTAAAAAGCGCCGACAAAGCTATTGCAGACGTGCTCGAAGAGTTTTATCAGGACATTAAAAAAACCAGCCAAAAAGAGATAAAAAAAGGACAGGCTTAACCACCTGTCTTTTATTTTTTGTCGGTTTTGATTGAATTTTTGGGTATCGTTTTAAACTGATTATCCCCAAATTATCCCCATTATGCAAAATTTTCGCCGTCCACAGAAATAGAGAAACCCGCAAATCCTTGCGGGCTATGTGTTTTCTGGAGCTGGTGGCGGGACTCGAACCCGCGGCCTGCGCATTACGAGTGCGCTGCTCTACCGCTGAGCCACACCAGCGCCTTTTTTCACCCCTTCCACAGGGCAATATATATGATACCTCATAGCCACCGCAAAGTCAACGCCCCGCGCCTGCCAACCCCCACTTTGGAACAGCACGGCGCCCGCTATCAGCGGAACAGGTCTTCAGGTTTTATCCGTTTACCCTTGTTCACATTGGGGTTGTATATCTCAAATTTTTGGCCGGTGCCCGCACATACTGAATAAACAGGGGAGACCCTGTTTAATTTTTCCATTTCTTTGATTCGTTCTTCACTGAGGGCGTTTCCTATCAGATTTCTTCTTCTGTCAACGTGGTTTTTGTGCTTGCTCATAATCCTCACCCGATTATATTTTACGCAATATATATCATCGAAATTAGCCGGGAAACAGTATTTAATGCTGGAATTTAATGTATCCGCCGGGTATTGGCTGTGCCAAATCAGACGGATACGGCGTAAGATGTTATTAAAAAAGAAGTAAAGCCCGCAAAACGGGCTAACAGCTATCAGTGGATTTTGGCATACAGCGCATTTTCGTTGGGTTCATACCTGGCTTCAAATTTACCTTTTTTGTCAATGCCGAAATAGTTAAAAAAGCCTTTCCCAAAAACCTTTGTCTTACGCATTTCCAGGCCGCCTTCATCAACGGCCCTGATCCTGATTGTTTTTGTATTCCTGTCAAAGGCCAGTTCAATTTTATTTCGGCCCAGCTTCTGCCTTGCTACATTGTTGAGCACTATTGAGGATTTGGAAAGTGAAATAATAGGCACTCTTTCCTGCCGCTCACCACGAGGTTTGTAAACTTCAAAAGCCATATAAACCAACCCCTTCTTTTTAAAACTATTATTTCCACGGAGTATTACAGTTAATACATAATCTTTAAGGAAACCATCAAAAAAATATTTTATTTATCGCTTTCTGGAGTGATTATTCAATGTCGGGCCAATATGGAGATATAATTCTTGTTCACGGAGACAATCTTCTTTCGGATATAATCCAGAACCTAACCAACAGTTTTTTCGCTCACGCGGCACTTTGCACCGAACCTGGCAAAATAGCCGAAATGAACAGGTTTGGTTTTCAGTATCACGATAATCATTACCTTTCAGGTTCCAGGCCGTTTATTGTTTTAAGGCATTTTTCGCTTTTCCCCAATAATCCACGGGCACTTTACCACATAAACCTGATCAGGAACTGTATTGAAAATTACCGCAAAAACCCTCCACGATATGATTATTTCGAAATACTGAATCAGGCCCTGAAGCTTATCCTGTCCCGGGGCGACCACCTGACCCGGGACGGGGAAGCGTATATATCCGCAAATCTTCTGTATGCGGCCAGTGAAAGGCTGATTTGCTCGGCGCTTATCGATACCGTGTATGAAGCGGCGGGGATAGACCTTTTTCCCGGCCGGACGTCAAAGCACACCACTCCGGCTGATATCGCCTCCCTGTCCACCGGCCCGAACCGGACCCTGATTGTAGTTTACCAGAGCCCCGGCGTTTTGAAAGCCACAGAAGGCACAGAAAATGGCTAGATGGATGGTTTTGGGGGTGGAATTACCCAAGAGTGATCCCCTCTATCTGCAGCAGCCTTCTTTTCCAGTCCAGTCCTCCGCCGAATCCGCCCAGGGTACCGTCATGCGCTATCACCCGGTGGCAGGGGACAACCAGAAGAACCCTGTTGGCGCCCACCGCGCCGCCCACCGCCCTGGCCGCCAGGGGTTTGCCAACTTCCCCGGCGATTTGCCCGTAGGAAACAACCTGCCCCCGGGGTATTGAGTAGACTCTCTGCAGGACTTTCTTCTGAAATTCCGTATACGGACCCCAATCCACCGGAAAAGAAAGGTCGGCCTGTTTCCCGCTGAAATAGTCTTTTACTGCCTTTTCCAGGGATTTAAAATCAATCTTCCCGCCGGTTTCCCTTTGCTCCCGGTAACCCTTTCTTTTCAGGTCCTCCAGCTCATACTGGATTTTCATCCCGGCTTCATAAAGGGTGGGGGAGGGCAGATTCAGAAATAACAGTCCGGCGCCGGTCCAGCCCAGGCCGGTAAAGCCCGCCTTGGTTTCTATAACCGCCTTTTCCACAATAAACCCCCTTTTCGGCCTTCTAACTTCGAGAATGCAGCCCGGCCTACTCATCAAATAATGCTGCGGACAGATACCTCTCCCCCGTGTCCGGCAGCAGGACCACCACCATTTTGCCGCTGTTTTCTTTTTTCCGGGCAATTTCAAGGGCCGCATGGGCCGCCGCTCCGGAGGATATCCCCACCAGCAGGCCCTCTTCCCTGGCCAGCCTGCGAGCGGCATCAAAGGCCTCTGCCCCGGAAACAGGATATATTTCATCCAGCAGGCCCATGTCCAACACCGCAGGTATAAAACCGGCCCCTATGCCCTGTATTTTATGGGGACCGGGCGGCCCGCCGGAAAGCACCATGGATTCCGCCGGTTCCACGGCAACCACCTTGAGGCCCGGCTTTTTCTTCTTAAGAACGCTCCCCGCACCGGTGATTGTCCCCCCGGTTCCGACGCCGGCCACAAAGAAGTCAACTCCGCCGCCGGTATCGCGCCAGATTTCTTCAGCGGTGGTGCGCCTGTGGGCCTCGGGGTTGTCCGGGTTGTCAAACTGGCCGGGTATGAATGAGTTCGGCGTTCCGGCAGCCAGTTCTTTGGCCGCCCTGATGGCGCCCGGCATCCCCTCGGCGCCCGGGGTCAGTATAATTTCAGCCCCGTACGCCTTCAGGAGGTCCCTTCTTTCCTTGCTCATGGTCTCAGGCATGGTCAAAACCAGCCTGTACCCCCTGGATGCGCACACCATGGCCAGGCCAATGCCGGTATTGCCGCTGGTGGGCTCTATAACCACGCTGCCGGGGCCGAGCAGGCCCCGTTCCTCGGCCCTGGCTATCATGTTGAGGGCAATCCTGTCCTTTACACTGCCCCCCGGGTTGAAATACTCCAGCTTGGCCACCAGTTGGGCCGCGGATCCCCGGGCAAAATTGTTCAGCCTGAGCAGTGGGGTGGAACCTACCAGTTCCGTAATACTTTCCGCTATTTTCAACTGTCCATCAACTCCCATGGTACGCGGTTCATTTTTACCAATTTATCACTATTAAACCCTCGAAGTCAAACAAATGATGCAACAAAGGGAAAGACCCCCGCACAGCAGGGGTCTGGGTCTTAATTCCTTCAGGCTGTTACATCATCGGGGGCATTCCGCCGCCCATGCCGCCCATTCCCATGTCCTTTTCCTTTTCAGGCTTTTCGGCCACCAAAGTTTCGGTGGTCAGGATCATGGCGGCAATGCTGGCGGCATTCTGCAGGGCGGAGCGGGTAACCTTGGCCGGGTCGACAATACCGGCATCCACCATGTTGGTGTATTCACCGTTAAGGGCGTTGAATCCAATTCCGGACTCCGAGTTGCGGACCTTTTCCACCACCACGGAACCTTCCACGCCGGCGTTGTTGGCAATCTGGCGCAGAGGCTCTTCCAGCGCCCGGCGGATGATGTCCACCCCGGTCTTTTCATCTATGCTTGAGGTTTCAATGCCTGTCAGGGAGTTAATGGCCTGTACGTATACAACGCCGCCGCCGGGCACGATGCCTTCCTCCACGGCAGCCCTGGTGGCGTTCAGGGCGTCCTCGATGCGCAGTTTCTTTTCCTTCAGCTCGGTCTCGGTGGCCGCGCCGACCTGGATCACGGCCACGCCGCCGGCCAGCTTGGCCAGGCGCTCCTGCAGTTTCTCACGGTCAAAATCGGAGGTTGTTTCTTCGATCTGCTTCTTGATCTGGGCTACCCGGGCAGAAATCTTGTCCTGGCTGCCGGCGCCGCCCACGATAATGGTTTCTTCCTTCTTAACCCTTACCTTGGAGGCCGTGCCCAGCATATCCAGGGTGGCTTTGTCCAGCTTGAGGCCCAGTTCCTCGGTAATCACGGTACCGTTGGTAAGTATGGCGATATCCTCCAGCATGGCCTTGCGGCGGTCACCGAAGCCGGGGGCCTTGACCGCAACGCACTGGAATGTGCCGCGCAGCTTGTTCAGCACCAGGGTGGCCAGCGCCTCGCCCTCAACATCCTCGGCGATAATCAGCAGCGCCTTGCCCGCCTGCACCACTTTTTCCAGGACGGGCAGCAGGTCGGCCACCGCCGATACCTTTTTGTCGGTGATCAGAATGTACGGGTCGTTGAGAATGGCCTCCATCTTGTCGGTGTCGGTGATCATGTAGGGGGAGATATAGCCCCGGTCAAAGTTCATCCCTTCCACCACTTCCAGGGTGGTGCCCATTCCCTTGGACTCCTCAACGGTAATAACCCCGTCCTTGCCTACCTTCTCCATGGCGTCGGCAATCAGCTCGCCGATGGAGCTGTCGTTGGCCGAAATAGATGCCACCTGGGCAATGGCGGATTTGCTCTCCACGGTCTTGGCGGAGCCCTTGATGGCGTCCACGGCCTTCTCCACGGCCCTTTCAATACCACGCTTGATGATCATCGGGTTTGCGCCGGCCGCCACATTCTTCAGGCCCTCGCGGACAATGGCCTGGGCCAGCAGGGTGGCGGTGGTGGTGCCGTCGCCGGCCACGTCGTTGGTTTTGGTGGCCACTTCTTTGACCAGCTGGGCGCCCATATTTTCAAGGGGGTCGGCCAGTTCAATTTCCCTGGCTATGGTCACACCGTCATTGGTGATCATGGGAGAACCGAATTTTTTCTCCAAAACAACGTTGCGGCCCTTGGGGCCCAGGGTCACCTTTACGGCATCCGCCAGGGCGTTAACGCCCCGCTCCAGGGCACGCCGCGCATCTTCGCGGAAAATAATCTCTTTACCTGCCATGTTTTTTACCTCCTCCTTTATGGGCCAAATTGTTTATTTTTCAATTACACCGAGTATGTCCGACTCACGCATGATCAGGTACTCAACATCGTCAATTTTAACTTCATTGCCGGCATACTTGGAGAAAAGAACCTTGTCCCCGACTTTCAGGTCGATGGCAACCCTTGTCCCGTTGTCCAGCAGCCGGCCGGAGCCCACTGCCACCACTTCACCCTCCTGGGGCTTTTCCTTGGCGGTATCCGGAAGAACTATCCCTCCCTTGGTAATCTCCTCGCTGGGCAGGGGCTTGACTACCACCCTTTCGCCTAAAGGTCTGATCACTTAAAAACCCTCCTTCTTGGAATTTATTTGAGTTTTTTTTAATTTATTGTTAGCACTCAATAGGGGCGAGTGCTAACGTCCAAGTATTATAATATAGAACGAGAAATTCAAAAGCAAGCCACCTGTACATGCAAAAATCCCCCTTCTCGGGTGATTTAAATTAAAAATAAAAAGATAGCTTTAAATTTCTCCTTCTATACCATGATTAAACAACCTTATAAAATTTAACTTTATTTCTAGAAATATTTTCCCCCCTCCGCTTTTCTTTTATACAATTTTTTTTATAACTTATCACAGCCCGTATCCGCACTCCCCTCCCCTGCCGGTGAGTATTTCCAGGCCGTGCGGAAGGGCGTCCAAAATGGCCTCCAGGCATTCCCTGACGGCCTTCTGGCTGCCGGGGAGGTTGATAATCAGGGTGCGCTTCCTTATTCCCGCAGTTGCCCGGCTTAACATGGCCCGGGATGTTTTTTTCAGGCTTACGGCCCGCATCACCTCGGGAATACCGGGCACCTCCCGCTCAATGACGGATTTGGTGGCTTCCGGCGTGTTGTCCCGGGGAGAAAAACCGGTCCCCCCGGTGGTTAAAATCAGATCCAGCCCTTCCCGGTCCACCATGTCCGTCAGGGCGTCTCTGATGGCCTCCGGATCGTCGGGAACAATCCTGTAAACCGCCGCCTGCCAGCCCAGCCCCGCTATTATTTCCCTGATGGCCCCGGCGCTCTTGTCCTCCCTTTCCCCTGCCGCGCCCTTGTCGCTGGCCGTCAGTATGCCAACCCTGTACATGATTTACCCTCCCGCCTGTTAAATTGATTTGATTGCGCAAAAATAAACGGTTAAAATGGATAAAACGGTTTCGGAGGAAAAATGATGAGTCTGTCCAGGCCTGTAAAAATTAAAAGATACAACGGGCAGCGGCTGGAAACAACCGGGGATATGGTAGTCAGGGAAGCGCCGGTGACCCTTTTCGTCAATGATGAGGAGCTGGTGACCCTGGTCTGCACCCCTGACAGCCTGGAAGAGCTGGCCGTCGGCTTTCTTTTAAGTGAAGGAATCCTGATCGGACCCGAAGATCTGAAAGAAATCAAGGTCAATTTAAACGAGGGCCTGATCTGGGTGGAAACCGGCTCCCCGGCCCCCGCCGGGCAGAATTTTCTAAAGCGCTATATAACCACCTGCTGCGGGAAGGGCCGCGCTTCATTTTATTTCGTCAATGACGCCAGGGGCTTAAGGCCGGTGAAGCCGGGGGGCTTAAAGATAACCCCGGAAAACATAACCTCCCTGGCTGCCATGCTGGAGGCGAGGGCCGAACTTTTCCGCTCCACGGGCGGCGCCCACGGGGCCGCCCTCTGCCGCCCGGAAGGCATAATCGCCTTTTACGAGGACATCGGCCGGCACAACGCCGTGGACAAGGTCCTGGGCTACTGTTTCTTAAAGGATATACCTCTTTCAGATAAAATAATCGCCCTGAGCGGCAGGGTATCTTCGGAAATACTGATCAAGGTGGCCCGGATAGGCGTGCCGGTAATCATATCCCGGTCGGCCCCCACCGATCTGGCCCTTCAGATGGCCGGGGAATTGGGGGTTACCGTAGCCGGCTTCGTACGGGGAGAAAGAATGAACCTGTATACTCATCCTGAAAGGGTGATTACTTAGGGGCCGGAAGTTAAGGTCAGAATACAGGAGACAGAATTAGCTCTCCCACATTATCTTCCCGCAATCCCTCAGGTCATAGCCCCCCAGGTCTTTCACCGCGGACCTGAATTCCTCCATTTTCAGCACATCCAGCAGCCGGGTTATGTAGGGAGTGTCCATAAAGTCAGCGGGTATGCAGAGGTCGTAACGCTCCTCCACCACCCCTATGAAGTCAAGGTCGAGGGCTTTGGCCGCGGCCCTGATGCCCATGCCGGCGTCAGCCGACCCGCTGGCCACCGCCGCGGCCACCGCCATATGGGTGTACTCCTCCCTCTCGTAGCCATGAATTTTCCGGGGGTCCATACCCAGCTCTTTAAGCTTGAAATCCAGCAGAATCCTGGTCCCGGCCCCCCGCTGGCGGTTGATATAGCTGATCCCCTCCCGGGCCAGGTCTTGAATTCCCCTTATCCCCTTGGGGTTGCCTTTGGCTACCATCAGCCCCTGCTCACGGTACACCAGATTGACCAGCACCATTTTCCTGTCCGGCAGCAGCCTCTTTATGTATGAAACATTGTATTCTCCGGCCTCCTCGTCCAGCAGGTGGGTTCCGGCGCAGTGGGCCTCGCCCCTCTTCAGGGCGGCAAGTCCCCCCAGGCTGCCCACATTGGCCGAAGACAGGCTGGCCTCGGGGTGGATAACCCTCAGGTAATTGGCCAGCACATCCAGGGCGATGTCATGGCTGCCGATGATGACCGTGGTTTCCCTGACCTCCTCCATGGGCCTGAGAAGTTCCACCGGAACCGTTTCGCCGGCGTTAAAGCCCTCGGAAAGCCTGGGCAGCCTCAATATCCCGTCCGCCCTGATCAGGGACATGATTACCCCCGCCCCCCTGGAAATGGGGGTGGCTATTACCTTGTCGCCCACCAGGCCCAACTTTACCCTGATAAACTCCTCCACTCCCAGGGATGAAACTATCTTCCTGGAAACAAGGGCGTCAAGCTTGGGGCGGGCCGGCGCCACCGAACCCAGCTTGCTGTAGACAACGGGGCGGACAAACAGCTCCATGCCGAGAATTGCGGAAACCGGGTACCCGGGTACCCCCACCACCGGCTTGCCCCCGGCCATCCCCAGCACCACCGGTTTGCCCGGCTTGATGGCCACCCCGTGGGTATGCACCGTCCCCAGGTCGCCTATCAGGGCGGCGGTAAAATCTTCCCGGCCGGCCGACGACCCGGCGTTGATCAGCACCACATCACACCGGTCGATAGCCTTCTCAACCTGCCTTTTCAGCAAGTCGTACCGGTCGGCCACGATATCAAACCTCACCGGCCGGCCCCCCCATTCCTCCACCAGGGAAGCAAACATGCGGGTGTTGTATTCCACTATATCGCCCGGCTTAAGTTCGGTTCCGGGCTGTACAAGCTCGGTCCCGGTGGGTATCAGGCCCACCACGGGCCTGGGGTGAACATAGATTTCGGTGACCCCGCCGGCCAGCATGCCGCCGATATCAATGGGACGGACCCGGTGATTGGCCGGGACAATCATCTCGGTGGCCACTATGTCCTCTCCGATCACCCTGACGTGCTGCCAGGGCGCGGCCGCGGAGATTATTTCATAGGCATCTTCCCCGACGGCATGGACGTCCTCGATCATGATCACGGCGTCAAAACCCCCGGGAAGTGGATCCCCGGTGTCAACCATCACCGCATTGCTGCCCAGCTGTATTGTTTTTGGGGTTTTTTCCGAAGCCCCGAAGGTATCCACCGACCGCACGGCTATTCCATCCATGGCGCTGGCGTGGTAATGGGGCGACGAGTTAAGGGCGTAAACCGGGGCCGCGGTAACTCTCCCGGCCGCCTCTTCCACCGCTATCTTTTCAGGCCTGCCGGGCTTTAAAGCCCCGGCGGACCTTAACATCTCCATGTATCCCTGAAGGGCCTCTTCCAACGGCCGCTCCGACAGATAAATATCCCGTTTCAAAAAAATCACCCCATAATTTTTATCCTGACAAACTCCCCGGCCTCGATGCCCTCCAGGTCAGGGGCTATCCGGGCCAGGCCGCCGGCCCTGGACATGGTGGCTATGAGGCCCGACTTGCCAAGTATGGGATCCGCCAGCAACTGCCCGTTTTCCTGGCGCAAACTGACTCTGACAAAATCCTCCCGCCCGGCCGCAGATCTCAGGTTCCGGGTAATCCTGGCGGTTACCGGGAACTCCATCAGGAACTCGTCCTCGTCCCGGGGATACCTTCCAGCCCTGAGCAGCGGCTCCACCAGCAGCGTAAAAACTACCATGGCCGAAACCGGGTGGCCGGGCAGGCCGAAGACCGGTTTGCCTGCCACCACCGCGCCGATGGTGGGCTTGCCCGGCTTGACCGATATACCGTGAAATAAAATCCCCGGGCCCCCCAGCGATTCAATCACCCTGGCCGAAACGTCCCTGGTTCCCACCGAGCTGCCGCCGGAAAGCAAAATTATGTCGGAACTTTCTATTTCAGCCGCCATGACGTCCCTCAGCCGCCGGTAGTCGTCCCCCACTATGCCGCACAGTACCGGAACGGCCCCGGCCCTGCCCACCAGGCCGTAAAGGGTGTAGCTGTTGATATCCCTTACCTGCCCCGGGCCCGGGTTTTCTGAGGGGGCCACCACCTCGTCACCGGTGGAAATGATGGACACCCGCAGGGGATCTTCCACCTCCACGGCCGTTACGCCCGCCGCCGCCAGGACACCCAGTTCCTGGGGCCGGATCACCGTTCCCCGGGTAACAATAAAATCACCGGCGGATATGTCCTCACCCCGCTGCACAATATTGTCCCCCGGGGCCACCGGCCTGGTAACGCCGATGGTCTTTTCGTCCAGTTCTTCGGTATACTCCACCATAACCACGGCGTCGCAGCCGGCCGGGAGCATCCCTCCGGTGGGAATGCGCCAGGCCTGCCCCGGCCTGACGGAATCAGGTATGTTCCGCCCCATGAACACTTCCCCGGCCACATCCAGGTAGGCCGGCATACTCTCGGAAGCGCCGAAGGTATCCCTGGCCCGCACCGCAAACCCGTCCATGGTGGAACGGTTAAATCCGGGCACATCATCAGGGGCCTTTACATCCTCATACAGCCTGCAGCCCAGGGCCTCCAGCAGGGGGACGGTATTTTTCCGGCGGGAAATATTCATGTGGCGGGCTATCTCCCGGCACGATTCAAGAACGGTAAGCGCCTTAAACAGTTCCAAACCCATCAGTACCTTTCGTTAAAAGCATCCCAACTCACAGGCGCATATTTTAACCTTAAGCTCATTGCAGGCCGCGCCGATTTCTTTGGGGGTCACCTGCAGTTCCCGGGCCAGTTTTCTGGCCATGGTGCAGGAAAGCCGGCCATTCTCGGCCGCCTTCAAAACGGCCTGGCGAATTTTTTCATCTGCCGACACGGGCAACCACCTCCGAAAAACATATCCCGACTTGCAAATTTATTCCTTCGCCGAGAAGCGTGAATATCCTTTTTCAAATAACCTGTGGAGGAATTTTTTGGAGACATTTTTAATATACCAAAAAATAAAAAAAAACATGTCCGTTAAAAAGAAAAATCTTATTTTGTGAAACGCTCGACAGGGGCAGAAAACACCTTAACCCCAAATAATATCAATAAACAGTACAATTATTGATTAATAACTTTCAGTTGCATAACATTGGGTACACAAACCTGTATACACAAGGGAGGTGCTTTTAATGCATGAAGATCAGGATAGAGTAAAGGACTACATGATTCCGTTCTCCGACTACCCCAGCGTAAACCAAAACATGACCATTAAAGAGGCGGTAAACCTGATGGACCGGATGGCCAAGGAAAAGGGATACCGCTGGCTGGTGGTGCTGGATGACGACGATAACATCGCCGGTTTTCTAACCTTGCGCAATGTATTTGAAGCCATTAGCAATCTGGCCCCCAAGGCCGGCGGCTGGCTGGGCATTTTCACCTATAACCGCCCCGGAATGTTCTACTGGGGAGGAATTCAATTAATTAAGGACACTCCATTGAAAAAATGCATCCGGCCGCTGGTGGATGTTTTTGTGCAGGAAACGGACCCGCCCTCAAAAGCGGCCGAATTGATACTAAACCGCCGCATCACCATCGTCCCGGTGATAAACGATCTAGGCAAGGTCGTGGGGATTGTGCGGCCTGTGGATTTACTGCCATTTATCAAAAAGCTGTTTGAGACTGTTCCCACGGGGTAAACCGGTTTTACGGCATTTAGGCAGACGGCAGCCCCTGCGCTAAAAAAATACGGCGGGGGCAGACAACCAACCGTCTGCCCCCTGAACTGACAGCTTTTCCTACACTAACCCGGGGAACAAACCTCCCCGTCCAGTGTTAATTGCCCTTTTGCTTTTTAATTTCCTCTTCCCTGAGGAACCTTCTCAGCACCTTGCCGACCGCGGTCTTGGGCAGTTCTTTCCTGAATTCAACCAGTTTGGGCACTTTGTAGGCGGCCAGCTTGCTCTTGCAGTAGCTGATAATCTCCTCCCCGGTGGCCTGCTCCCCCTCTTTCAGCACTATGAAGGCCTTTACCGTTTCCCCCCGGTAGGGATCGGGCACCCCGGCCACCACTGCTTCCATTACCTTGGGATGCTCAAACAGGACTTCCTCCACGTCCCGGGGATAGATGTTGAATCCACCGGCAATGATCATGTCCTTCTTGCGGTCAACGATGTAGAAATAGCCGTCCTCATCCATCCTGGCGATATCACCGGTATATACCCACCCGTCTTTAAGGGTCTTGGCGGTTTCTTCGGGCAAGTTCCAGTAGCCCTTCATTACCTGCGGGCCGGCGATACAAAGTTCGCCGATTTCACCGGGAGGAAGGTTTTTAGTGCCTGTTTCCAGGTCCGCTATCCTGCACACGGTGTCCGAAAGGGGCAGCCCGATGCTGCCGGCCTTTCTCACCCCGATCATGGGGTTGCAGTGGGTCACCGGCGAGGTCTCGGAAAGGCCGTAGCCTTCCACCAGGCAGCCTCCGGTAAGTTCTTCAAACTTCTGGGCCACCTCCACCGGCAGCGGGGCCGAACCGCTGATGCAGTATTTGATTGATTTTACATTGACTTTGGCGATATCGGGGTAGTTGATCACCCCGATGTACATGGTGGGCACGCCCGGGAACAGGGTGGGCTGGTACTTGTCAATGGCCTGCATCACCGCCTCTATTTCAAACCTGGGGATGACAATCAGGGTGGCGGCGTTGACGATGCCGAAGTTGAGGCAGGTGGTCATGCCGTACGAGTGGAAGAACGGGAGCACGGATAAAACCTTCTCTTCGCCGTATTTACAGCCCTTGAACCACTCGGTGACCTGCAGGGCATTGGCCACAATGTTGCGGTGGGTCAGCATGGCCCCCTTGGAAACCCCGGTAGTACCGCCGGTGTACTGCAGCACGGCCAGGTCATTGACCGCATCAAACTCCACCCTGGGCAGCGGGACGGCGGCAGAGGTCATGATGCTTTCAACCTTCAGGACATCTTCCCCGGTGACGTCCAGGGGCTGGCCGAGGCTGAACAGGATGACCTTTTCCACGGGGGTGAGATGGCGCACGTTCTTGATGCGCGGGTAAAACTGGTCATAGGCTATAAAAACTTTAGCCCCCGAGTCGTTCAGGATGTGCTCCAGCTCCCGCTCAACGTACATGGGGTTGACCTGCACCACCACGGCGCCGATTTTTTGAATAGCGTAAAAGGCCACAATATACTGCGGACAGTTGGGTGTCATCAGGGCCACCCGGTCACCCTTTTTAACCCCCAGTTCATGCAGGAAACCGGCTGTTTTATGTACCATTCCCAATACTGCCCGGTAGGACAGCTCGATGCCGGAAAAAACAACGGCCGTCCGGTCGGGCAATTTTGCCGCAGCCTCTTCAAGGAAATCCGGCATAGTCTTGTGCGGGTAGTCCAGGGTCGGACGCACACCCTCAGGGTATTTTTTAAGCCAGTGCTTTTCAATTTTTTCAGTGCCCAACCTGACAACCTCCCCTTATTTTTTTATTTTATTGATTGGTGATTCATTCAACCAAGTGAAAAAAATAAAACAATTAAAATTATCCTGCAATTAAAATTACCTTTGGTATACAATTTTCTGTTATCTTCAGTTTACACCATCTTTGTAAAGGATTCTATAAAAAGACTGTTAATCCTGCTTCCGTTGACAGTTTTATTCTTCCAGATCCATAAATCTTATTGAGATCCAATACGGTATCTGGACAGCAGGAAGCCGGCAACCCCGGCGGGGTCATCCAGGCCGAAAACGGGAACTCCCGCATTCCACTCCACATCGCTGACAATGGCAATAAGATCCGCCGGGTCGGATATCAGCCTTTTTATCTGCGCCGAACGGGCAACCTCTATTTTGGGCCTGTTCCCCCTTTTATAGCCCTCGGTGAGGACCATATCCACATCCCCGAACAGGCCGGCCAGTTCATCCGGGTCCATTTCACGGTCCACCTTTATAAACAGGCCCACCCGGCCGGGGGTGGAAATGGCCACGGTATCGGCCCCGGCCTTTGAAAAGCGCCAGGTGTCTTTTCCCGGCCGGTCAATGTCAATATCGTGGACATGGTGTTTAATCACGCCGAGCCGGATGTTCCTGGCCTTCAATTCCCTGATAAGTTTCTCCAGGAAGGTGGTCTTGCCCGCCCCGGACTCCCCGACAATGGACACTATCGGAACACTTTTCACAAAAACCTCTCTCCTTTTGTTTTCCAGGCTTTGCTATAATATAATAACACAAGGCGGGTGCTTATAGGAAAGGATAAGCGACGCTTATCACAGCCCGCAGGAGGTAAAACGTGAAAGTCTCGGGCATCATCCTCGCCGGGGGTAAAAGCAACCGGATGGGAACCAATAAAGCGTTGTTGGAGCTGGGCGGGGTGACCCTGATTGAGCGGGTGGCCCGGGTGATGTCCGGGGTGTGCCCGGAAATAATCATCGCCGGGGGCGACCCGGATGAACTGGCACACCTGGGCTATCCCGTGGTCCCCGATATCTACCCCGGCTGCGGCCCCCTTTCCGGGATTCACGCCGGGCTGGTGGCGGCCCGGAACCGCTACAGCTTTGTATCGGCCTGCGATACCCCCTACCTCAGTGAAAAGCTGATCAGGAAAGTTGTTTCGGAAGCGGAAGGCTATGACGCGGTGATACTGAAGGAGGGGGAGTACTTCGAGCCCCTGTGTTCCCTGTACGGCAAAGCCTTTATCAAAGCCGCCGAGACATCCGTCAAAAACGGGGTATACAAGGTGACGGCGGCCCTTTCCCAGGTAAACTGGAAATCAGTAACCGTGAATCCCTCCGATATACCCGATCTCAAAAAATCCCTGTTCAACATCAATACTCCCCGGGACTATGAGGAGGCCAAAAAGATCCGGGGTTAGTTTCAGTTCACAGGCTAAAGAAGTTCCCCGGGGGGTTTCCCCCGGGGAACTTTACTTTAGCGACCGTCAGGCAATCTCTACTTTTACAGCGCAGACTTTCAGTTCCGGTATCTTGGCGATGGAGTCCCGGGCCGGGTTGGTCAGCCTGTTGATGGCCACCTCGGGGAAGTGGAACGAGGTGAACACCAGCCCCTGGGGAACTATATCGGTTATCCGGGCCATTAGTTCCACGCTGCCCCGGCGGGAGGACACTTTGACCCTGTCCCCGTCCCCGATGCCCAGTCTGGCCGCATCGGCCGGGTTGATTTCCAGGTGTTCCCGGCTGTAGTGTACCTCCAGGGCCCCGGTCCGCTGGGTCATGGTGCCGGTGTGGTAGTGCATGTGCCTCCGGCCGGTGCTTAAGACAAGCGGGTACTGGTCATCCGGCATCTCGGCGGGCGGCACGTACTCCACCGGGTGGAACTTGCCCAGGCCCCGGGAGAACTTACCCACATGCAGCACCGGGGTGCCCGGGTGGTCCGGAGACGGGCAAGGCCACTGGATGCCGCCCTTCTCCAGGCGTTCATAGGAGATGCCGCCATACGAAGGAGTCAAGGAGGCAATTTCCTTCATCACCTCGGCGGGCGATCCGTATTTCATGGAATAGCCCATGGCGCCGGCCACGTCGCAGATTATCTGCCAGTCCGGCCTGGCGCCGCCCACCGGATCAATGGCCTGGCGCACCCGCTGCACCCGGCGCTCGGTATTGCTGAAGGTGCCGTCCTTCTCGGCGAAGCTGGCCCCCGGCAGCACCACGTCGGCCAGCTGGGCGGTTTCGGTCAGGAATATGTCCTGCACCACCAGGAATTCCAGTTTCTCCAGGGCATGGACGGCATGGTCGGCGTCCGGGTCGGAAAGAACCGGGTTCTCTCCCATAATATACATAGCCTTGATGGTCCCGTGGGATGCGCCCTCGATAATTTCGCCCACGGTCAGGCCGGGCTCGGCCGGCAATTTGCCGCAGCCCCAGGTCTCCTCAAACTTGGCCCTGGCCTCGCCGGAGGTTACGGGCTGGTAGCCGGTGAGCACATTGGGCAGCGCCCCCATGTCACAGGCTCCCTGCACGTTGTTCTGGCCGCGCAGGGGGTTGACCCCGCTATTGGGCTTGCCGATATGGCCGCAGAGCATGGCCAGGTTGGCCACGGCAAAAACGTTGTGGGTGCCGCAGATATGCTGGGTGACTCCCATGGTATAGAGTATGGTGGCGTTCTTCGCCCGGGCGTAGCCCCTGGCCACCTCCCGGATGGCGCCGGCGGGTATCCCGGTGATGCCTTCCACAAACTCCGGGGTGTATTTGGCCACGGCAGCCATCAGGGCCTCGAAGTCCTCGGTGCGCTGGGCCACAAAGTCCTTGTTGTACAGGCCTTCGTCTATAATCACGTTGGCCATGCCGTTCAGCAGCGCGATGTCCGATCCGGATTTAATCTGCAGGTGGTAATTGGCCAGTTCGGCCACCTCTGTCTTGCGGGGGTCAGCCACCACCAGGGTCGCCCCCTCCCGGACGGCCTTCTTCACCTTCAGGCCGATGATGGGGTGGGACTCGGTGGTATTGGTGCCGATGGCCAGAATAAAGCCGGCCCCGGCGATATCCCCGATGGGGTTGGTCATGGCCCCGCTGCCAAATGCTGCCGCCAGACCGGCGACAGTAGGAGCGTGTCAGAGGCGGGCGCAGTGGTCGATATTGTTGGTACCGAGCACCGCGCGGGTGAATTTCATCATCAAATAGTTTTCTTCATTGGTGCAGCGGGCCGAGGACAGCACGCCCAGGGAATCCGGGCCGTACTTGTCCCTGACGGCACCCAGTTTTTGGGCCACCAAGCTGACGGCCTCCTCCCAGGAGGCCTCCACAAGCCGTCCGTTCTTCTTGATCAGGGGTGTTTTCAGCCGGTCCGGGTGGTGTATGAACCCGAAGCCGAAGCGGCCCTTAACGCACAGGGCGCGGCCGTTGACGTCCCCGTTGCAGGAGGTGACACCCACAACCCTTCCGTCCCTGACGTTCAGTTCGAAGTTACAGCCGGTGCCGCAGTACGGGCAGGTGGTGCGGACCTTTTTCACCTCCCAGGTGCGGGCGGTGGACCGCAGGGCCTTTTCCTGCAGCGCCCCGGTGGGGCACACGGCCACGCAGTTGCCGCAAAAAACGCACTCCGACCCGGCCAGGGTGGTGTCCATGGCCGGGGCCACCTTGGTGTTGAAGCCCCGGTAGGTGAAGTCCACCACGCTTTTGCCCTGGATTTCGGCGCAGGCGCGGACGCACTTGCCGCACAGGATGCACTTGTTCATATCCCTGACAATAAAAGGGTTGTCGTCCTCAATGGAATACTGGTGCACGGCGCCGGTAAAGCCGCTTTCCCTGACCCCGTACATATAGGCGTAGTCCTGCAGCCGGCAGTCGCCGTTTTTCCCGCAGGTAAGGCAGTCCTGGGGATGGTTGGCCAGCAGCAGCTCAATTATTGTTTTCCTGGCCTCCATTACCGCCGGGGATTCGGTCTCCACCACCATGCCCCCGGCGGCGGCGGTGGCGCAGGCTATAACCAGGCTGCGGGCGCCCTTTACGTCCACCACGCACATGCGGCACGACCCGGCCCTGCTCAGCTCGGGGTCGTGGCACAGGGTGGGGATGAAAATTCCCAGTTTCCTGGCTGCGTCCAGTATGGTGCTGCCCTGGGGCACGGTTACCTGCAGGCCGTTTATTGTTAAAGTGACATCATCAGCCACCGTTCGACCTCCTTTCGGTAGTTCATTTCCCTTCCATCTTCCTGATCCTGTCCAGCACGTCATTCAGTCCCAGGGCCTCGGCCCAGGGAACCTTCACGAACCGGTCGTCCTTTTTCAGCTGCGGGGCCTCCGGCCGGTCGCAGTGCAGGAGTTCCAGGCCCAGCCGCCCTTTCAGGCAAAGGGGCCTGCCGCTGCCGGGGGACCTGGCGGTAACGCCGATTACCTTGCCGTCTTTGATGTTCAGGTCAAATTGACAGCCGCTGTCACAAAAAGTGCAGGTAACGGGCCTTTTTTCAATCTCCCAGGTGCGCCCCTTGCCGGCCATGCGCTTGTAGGTCAGCGCCCCCACCGGGCAGACGGCCACACAGCGGCCGCAGTAAACGCAGTCGGATTCACCCAGGGAGGTGTCCATGGGCGGGGCTACCCTGGTGTTAAAGCCCCGGTAGGCAAAGTCGATTACCGCCCGTCCCTCCACCTGGGCGCAGGTGCGCACACACCTGCCGCACAGTATGCATTTGTTCAAATCCCGTATGATATAAGGGTTGCTGTCGTCCAGGGGATAAGCGTGTTTTTTTCCCTCAAACCCGGAACCCTTGACATTGTAGCGGAAGGCGTAGTCCTGCAGCCGGCAGTCACCGTTCTTTTCACAGGTCAGGCAGTCCTGGGGGTGATTGGCCAGGATCAGCTCCAGGATGGTCTTCCGGGCTTCCACCACCGCCGGGGATTCGGTTTCCACCACCATGCCCCCGGTGGCCTCGGTAACGCAGGAGGCAGGCAGGTTGCGCATTCCCGGTATCTCCACCACGCAGATCCGGCAGGCCCCGAAGCGGGGTATTTCCGGGTCGTGGCAGAAAGTGGGGATAAAGAACCCCGCCCCGGCGGCCGCGTCCAGCACCGATGTCCCCCTGGGCACCGTCACCTTAACCCCGTTTATGGTTAATGTAACATTTGCCACTCTTTATCACTCCCCTCGGCTTACGCCCGCTCGATGGCATCGAATTTGCAGCCTGCTATGCAGCTGCCGCACTTGATGCACTTGGCCTGGTCGATGACGTGGGGCTGCTTTTTCTCGCCGGTGATGGCCCCGGCCGGGCAGTTTTTCTTACACAACCCGCAGCCCTTGCACTTTTCGGCATTTATGCTGTAGGAGAGAAGGGCCGCGCATACGCCGGCCGGGCAGCGTTTATCCTGGATATGGGCGATATATTCATCCTTGAAGTAGCGCAGGGTGGAAATGATGGGGTTGGGGCAGGTCTGCCCCAGGCCGCAGAGGGCGGTGTTCTTGACCACCCGGGCCAGCCGGTCCAGGGTGTCGATGTCCTCCATCCTCCCTTCCCCGTTGCAGATGCGGGTGAGTATCTCCAGCATCCTGGTGGTGCCTTCCCGGCAGGGGGTGCACTTGCCGCAGGACTCGGACTGGGTGAAGGTCAGGAAGAACCTGGCCACATCCACCATGCAGGTGGTTTCGTCCATTACCACCAGGCCGCCGGAACCCATCATGGCGCCGGCCGAAGTAAGGGAGTCGTAGTCCACCGGCAGGTCCAGCAACTGATCGGGCAGGCAGCCGCCCGAAGGCCCGCCGATCTGCACGGCCTTGAACTTCTTGCCGCCCTGGATGCCGCCGCCGATGGCGAAGATTATATCCCTCATGCTTATGCCCATGGGCACTTCCACCAGGCCGGTGTTGTTCACCTTGCCGGTCAGGGCGAATATCTTGGTGCCCTTGCTCTTCTCGGTGCCCATGGAGGCGTACCAGGACCCGCCGTTGCGGAGGATCTGGGGCACATTGGCAAAGGTCTCCACGTTGTTCAGGCAGGTGGGCTTGCCCCACAGCCCGCTGTTGGCCGGGAAGGGAGGCCTGACCCGGGGCATGCCCCGGTTGCCCTCGATGGACATCAATAGGGCGGTTTCCTCGCCGCACACAAAGGCGCCGGCCCCCGCCTTGATCTTGATGTGGAAATTGAATCCGGAATTCATTATATTGTCGCCCAGTATGCCGTACTCCTCGGCCTGGGCGATGGCTATCTTCAGGCGTTCAATGGCCAGCGGGTATTCGGCCCGCACATAGATATAGCCCTCGTCGGCGCCGACGGCGTAGCCGCAGGTCATCATGCCTTCCAGAACGGCGTGGGGGTCGCCCTCCAGCACGCTGCGGTCCATGAAGGCCCCGGGGTCGCCCTCGTCGGCGTTGCAGACCACGTATTTTTTATCGCCCTGGGCCTGGCGCACGAAGCCCCACTTCATGCCGGTGGGGAAGCCGGCGCCGCCCCGCCCGCGCAGGCCGGAGGTCTTTACTTCCTCCACCACCTGGTCAGGCGTCATTTCAAACAGGGCCCTGACGAACCCCACATAGCCGTCATTGGCGATGTAATCGGAAACTTCCTCCGGGTTGATATGGCCGCAGTTGTGCAGCACCAGCCGCTTCTGGCGGGCGTAAAAAGGCACTGTCTCGTAGGTTTTGGCCGCTTCCCCGGTGATCGGGTCTTTATAGAGCAGCCGCTCCACCACTTCACCGCCGACCAGGTCCCTGGCCACTATCTCGGCCACGTCGGCCTCTTCAACCCGGGTGTAGAAGGTCTTCAGCGGTTCTATGATCATCAGCGGCCCCTGTTCGCAGAAGCCGTGGCAGCCGGTGATCTTGACTTCCACCCTGTCAGTCAGTCCGTTGGCCGCCAGCTCCTCCTTAAGCTTCTTGACCAGCCGGGGAGACCCCGAGGAGGTGCAGCCGGTACCGGCGCAGATATATACCATGCGTTTTTCGGTGCCCGCGGTTAAATGAATCCGGGCCAGCAGATCCGCTCTCTTCTGCCTGCAGCTTTCATCTTTATGGCAGATAGGGCCTTCCTTGCGGCATTTAATATAATCCTGGCAGGGGCTGGCCGGTGTGTGGGTGCACTTGTCACAGCATTTGTCCATTAAGTTCTTCAAGGGCCGATACCTCCTTCCTACTCGTATTTCTCAAGGGTTCCCGCCGCTTTGTCCGGCGTCAGCCGGCCGTGAGTGTCGTCGTTTACCATCATGACCGGCGCCAGGCCGCAGGCGCCCAGGCAGGCCACCGTTTCCAGGGTATAGCGCAGGTCCCCGGTGGTTTCGTTTCTGGCCACGCCGAGTTTTTTGGAAACCGCGTCAAACACCTTTGCCGCCCCTCTGACATGGCAGGCCGTGCCCTGACAGACGCGGATGATATTGCGCCCGCGGGGTTTCAGGTGGAACTGGGCGTAAAAAGTGGCCACCCCAAAGGTTTTGCTGAAAGGAATCCCCAGGCTCTTGGAAATCTGCTGCATAACCTCTTTGGGCAGGTAGCCGTAAATCTCCTGAGCCTCCTGCAGGATGGGTATGAGCGCGCCCTTCACCGTTTTATACTTGTCCAGCGCCTTCTGCAACGCCTCCTGCTTTACCGCCCCGTCATCGTGTCCGCATTTGCACGTCAAAACATAACCCTCCTCTCACTCTTTCCCTTATTTAAAATAGCTTAATGAAAAGGCCGGGTATTCCCGCCGCCACTGCGGCAGACAATACCCTTCCCGTCCGCACTTATTTGATTCCCGCCGTGATGGTTTTCTCCTCGGTGACGATGATATGCACCGGAACATCATGGGGTCCCGGGAAAACATCGTCCACCACCTGCACCTCAAAGGCCGGGGCCAGGTACACCGTCCCCGGGCGGGTGCGGGGCAGAAAGCGGTCGTAAAAACCTCCTCCGTAACCCAGCCTGTTCCCCCTCACATCAAAGGCCACCCCCGGCACAATCACCAGGTCCAGTTCCGCCGGGTCCACCGGGCGCACGCATTCCGGCCCGGGCTCCGGAATACCCCAGGCTCCGGGCGCCAGGTCTTCAGGATAGGCCAGCAGCCTGGAGGGGGTCAGTTTTTTGCCCCTCACATCGGTTATGGGCACCGATACCCGTTTGCCCCCGGCCAGCGCCCGGGCAATCAGAATACCGGTCTGCACCTCGTTTCTAAAATCAACATAAACCATCAATGACCGGGACCCGAGGTATATATCCGAGGACATTATCCTGTCCATTATGATCCGGCTTTTTTGCTGCACCGCGGCCGGGGGCAAGGACATCCTGGCCTTTAGCACACCCTGTCTTATTTCGCTTCTGTTCAAAAAAACTCCTCCAAAAAACCGGTTCACAGCCTTTAAAACTTCGCCATATTAAAAGCAATCTCCTGCTTAAAAAGCAACGGTAATAACCGGGTTATAAAGCTTCAAGGGCGGGATTCAACCCGCCCTGTTCAGTCGTCGGCCGTCATGACAAAGCTGGACGAAGTTTATCACAAACCGTAAACTTCGCTGCCGTCCAATATCCTGATCCCTTTGCCCTGCAGCACCCTGATGGCCTCGTCTATCTGCTCCACCCTGAACACCACCAGGGCCGCGCTGCTGGATTTGGTCAAAAAAGCATAGAGGTACTCGATGTTTATACCCGCATCCCTGAGGTACTCCAGCGGGCCGGCCAGGCCGCCCGGGACATCGGTAATCTCCACCGCGATTACATCGGTTACGTTTACAGAAAACCCGGCCTTTTTAAGCACCCGGTATGCCGTGTCGGGGTCGTTGACAATCAGGCGCAGAATGCCAAAATCAGTGGTATCCGCAATGGAAAGGGCGCGGATATTGATGCCGTTGTCACCCAGCACCCTGGTTACCCTGGCCAGCCGTCCTGACTTGTTTTCCAGGAATATTGAAATCTGCTTGATTTTCACTGCTGTACGACCTCCTTGTAGCTATTATATTTCCCGCCTGTCCACCACGCGTTTGGCCTTGCCCTCACTGCGGGGAATGGTCCGGGGCTCCACCAGCTTGATCCTGGCGGAGATGCCCAGCACACTGGCGATACGATCCTTCAACCGCCCCTCCACATCTTCCAGCTGACGCACCTTGTCGCTGAACCACTGCTCGGACAGCTCCACCCAGATTTCCAGTTCATCCAAAACACCTTTGCGGTCCACCACCAGCTGGTAGTGGGGCTCGGTTTCCCCGAATTCAAGGAGGATGCTTTCCACCTGGGACGGGAAAACATTGACCCCGCGTATGATCAGCATATCGTCGGTGCGGCCGGTGACCCGTCTCATCCTGACGTGTGAACGGCCGCAGGAACACGGTTCATCGGTCAGCACGGTAATGTCCCTGGTGCGGTAACGGATTATCGGGAAGGCCTCCTTGGTCAGCGAGGTCAGCACCAGCTCGCCCTGCCGGCCGAAGGGAAGCGGTTCCCCTGTTTCCGGGTCGATTATCTCGGCCAGGAAGTGGTCCTCATAAATGTGCATTCCCTGCTGGGCGGTGCATTCCATGGATACTCCCGGCCCCATGACCTCGCTGAGGCCGTATATGTCAAGGGCGGTGATATCCAGTTTGCTCTCCAGCTGGCGGCGCATGCGCTCGGACCACGGCTCGGCGCCGAAAATCCCCGCCTTTAGGGGAAGTGTTTTAAAATCAACACCCTCCCTTTCCCCCTCTTCAGCCAGAAAGAGGGCATAGGAAGGGGTGCAGGTGAGAATGGTTGTTTTAAAGTCCTGCATGATCATCAGCTGCCTGCCTGTATTTCCCCCGGAAATGGGGACTACCGTGGCGCCTACCAGTTCGGCCCCGTAATGCACTCCCATACCTCCGGTAAACAGTCCGTACCCGTAAGCGTTCTGCACCACGTCACCCCTGGTGGCCCCGGCCATGGTCAGCGACCGGGCCATCAGATTGGCCCAGGTCCGGATGTCATTTTTGGTATAGCCCACCACCGTCGGCTTCCCGGTGGTCCCGGAAGAAGCGTGCAGCCGCACCACTTCATCCATGGAAGCGGCGAACATCCCGAAGGGATAGTTGTCCCGCAGGTCCTGTTTGACGGTAAAGGGCAGTTCCCTTAAATCATCCAGCGTTCTGATGTCGTCGGGGGTGATTCCCCGCCCGGTCATCGCCTTCCTATAACTGGAAACGTTGTTATAAACCCGGTTAATGGTCGATTTCAAACGTTCCAACTGCAATTCCCGGAGCCTTTCCCGGGGCATGGTCTCAAATTCCCGGTCCCAGTACATACTTTACCCCTTTCGTAGCAGCTATTCAGCAGTCAGCTATCAGCTGTTACTTTATTCCTGCTGAAAGCTGAAATTCTATACTGATCCCCATTAATACAAATATTTTATAATTTTCAACACTACAGACAATAATCCTCTAAAAAATTAGGTCCGATAATTAACTTTAATACTAGACTACTTCCACCTCCGGGCCCCCGGCAAGCCTCAGGTCGAGGCAGCTGCGGCCTGTTATGTCCCTGCCCCGGATGTCAAAGGCTATTGCCGGAACTATGACCAGGTCAGTCCCGGCCGCATATTTTGCCGCCGCTTCCAGCATGTCCGCCACTGTCAGCAGCCCGGCACAGCCGATGGAACCCCCGAAGAAACGGTTTTTCACCGCCACGGCACGGATAGCCGGGCTTTCACCGGAAAGTTTCTGCAGCCCCAGCTTCATTGCCGGGTAGCCAAGCTCCGAGGTGAGCAGCAACGGGCTGTTGGCCCTCCGGCGCCTGACCGCTCTTAAAATTTCCCGTATAGTGGCCGGATCCAGGTCAAAATCAAAAACCAACCCCGATGGCCGGCCCTTTTCTTTTATTATCTTAAAAAAGTAGTTCGCCCCCTCCCTGGACACTTCCAGGGAAGGGTCCCGTCTCTCCAGCACCCTCTGGAAGGCATCCACCCTTGACTGCACAGGTATTCCATCCACGCCGACAATGACGTCCCCGGCCTTAACACCGGCCCTGTCGGCAGGGGAGTGCACCATCACCCCGGCCACCTCCGCATCAAGATTATTGATCACGGAAGGCTCCAGGGTGATGGGAGTCCTTACCCCGGATTTTACGGCGGTTATGAAGATATTAAGCTTTTCTCTCAAGTTTCGGGGAACCCTTAATTCAGGGGGCGAAAGGCGGGTATGCCCGGGTAAAAATACCCTCACCGTGGCCGCCCCGTGCCGGTCCAGGAAATTCAGGGTATTGGCCAGGTCCTCCCAGCCGGTGAGGTGGGGCATGGCAACTACACTGCCGTGGTAGGCAATGGACCGCTCCTGCAGCAGGGCAGGGGCTGAAACCGCCCTTTCGGCCCTGCTGTCGGTCATTAAGTATTTTCTTACTGAAACATCGGAGCTGTTCAGAGACAGGTTGATCAGTACATTGCCGAGGGACGCCAAAAAGTCAACGTTTTCCCGGTCAAGCATGGTTCCGTTTGTGGTCAGCCTGATCTGGGCCGGCGGCATTTTTCTCCTGATCAGCAGGAGTATATCTTTAATCCGGGGATGGGTAAAAGGCTCCCCCTCCATTAACCTGGTCACCGATTCACCTATAACCACCGGTTTCCCGGGATTCATCAGCGACAGGGCTTCATCCGCCAGTTCCATTGTTATCGCCGGCATCTTCAGGGCCTCGGCGGTGGGCGGGTTTTGTCCGTGGCTGCAGAACTTGCACCGCACGTTGCAGGTCGAAATGACAGGTAAAATGTTCGATCGGGCGGCACTTTCCAGCAGCAGCTCTTTAACTGCTATTTTCGACATAATTTGTCGAACAATTTCGCCCACAGATTCAAGTCCCTTCAATCAAGTTATTAACAGACTTATTCACATTATCCACAGAAAAAGCATGATCCCGGCCAAAACAAAAAGGGTTAACCAGCGGCACGGATCATGTCAAAACCCTTGTAAATACTGTATTTGGCCCAGTTTTTACGCTGTCAAACCGTGCCAGGCCCGTTGTTGAAATTGTTAATTTTTTGTTAAGGCAGCTCCGGAGCTAAAGAAGGGAATCAGAAAGACTACCCTTAAGCCAATTCCAGGTTCGGCACCGCGTTAAGGGTGAGATCGGCAAAATCCCCCCGCAAATACCTGAAGTAGCCGGCGCAGGCGATCATGGCGGCGTTATCGGTGCACAGCAGCGGGGGCGGGTATACCAGCCGCAAATTATACCTGGCGCAAGCCTCGCCCATGGCGGACCTGAGGAGGCGGTTGGCGGCCACCCCTCCGGCCAGAAGGACAGTCCCGGCCCCGTACTGGAGGGACGCTTCTATGGTTTTATCCACCAGCACGTCCACCACGGCCTGCTGGAAGCTGGCGGCCAGGTCTGACCTGTTAACCTCCTCCCCCCTCTGGCGGGCATTGTGAAGGTAATTGATTACCGCCGACTTGAGGCCGCTGAAGCTGAAGTCAAGGCTTCCCTCCTCCAGGTACGCCCGGGGAAGCGGGATGGCGGTACCGTCGCCGTTTTGGGCCAGTCTGTCCACCAGCGGCCCGCCGGGATACCCCAGCCCGATGGCCCGGGCCACCTTGTCGAAGGCCTCGCCGGCTGCGTCGTCCCTGGTCCTGCCCACCACCCGGTAGTTCCCGTGCCCGTACATAACCAAAAGGTCGGTATGGCCGCCGCTGACCACGAGGCAGACCAGCGGGAAAGCCAGGTCCGGTTCAACCAGGAAATTGGCGTAAATGTGTCCCTCCAGGTGGTTTACCGCAATCAGCGGTATATCCAGAGCATACGCCATTGCCTTGGCCGCCGATACTCCCACCAGCAGGGCTCCCACCAGCCCGGGCCCGTTAGTTACCGCCACGGCGTCCAGCGACTTAAAATCCGTTCCCGAATTATCCAGGGCCTCCCCGATTACCCCGTTGATCAGCTCCAGGTGCTTACGGGAGGCCACCTCGGGCACTACTCCGCCAAACTTCTTATGGACGTCGATCTGGGAAGATATAATGTTTGCCAAAACATCCACCCCATCCCTGACAACGGCCACCGACGTTTCGTCGCAGGAGGTTTCAATTGCCAAGATCAGAGCCATAATTTCAACCTTTCCCGGTCAAATACAATTACTTATTATACCACTTCTAAGCTGAATAAATTCCCAGGGAGGCCAGCAAATCCCGGAACACTTTCCCGATAGATTCGTTGATCACAATTTCAGCCCGGTCATCCCAGGGAGTTGAGTCCCGGTTGATAATCACCAGCCGCCTGGCCAGCTGCGGCAGGCCGGCCACCGGATACACCTGCAGGCTGCTCCCCGCCACAATGAGCAGCTGGCAGCCGGTCAGGGCCTTTTCGGCCTTGTAATAATCATCGCTCATGGGGTCCTCGAACAAAACCACGTCCGGCCTTAAAATACCTCCGCACTTGCACCGGGGAGGGTTCTCCCCCTCTTCATGCCTGGAAATAAGGTGCTCCATGGGATAACTCCCTTTACAGCCAACACAGTGGCATGTGCGCAGGTGCCCGTGGACTTCCCACACCCTGCGGGACCCGGCCCTGGTATGCAGGCTGTCCACATTCTGGGTAATTACCCCGACGATGAGGCCTTCCCTTTCCAGCGCCGCGACGGCCCGGTGGGCGTCATTGGGCTCCACCCCGGCTATACCCTTCCACCTGGGGAGATTTGTATCGTAAAATGCCGCCGGATTTCTAAGAAAGGCGCTCAGACTGGCTGTTTTGGCGGGGTCGATTTTGGTCCACAGCCCTGTTCCGGGGCTCCTGAAATCGGGTATGCCGCTCTCGGTGCTGATGCCCGCCCCGCTTAATACAAAACAGGGACTGGTATTGCGGATCAGCCCGGCCAGGGCTAAAATCTTTTCATCATAACCTTTCATGTACAGGCACCCCCTGCTTTTGTTTAATCCGGGTTCAACACCCCACAAAGAAACCGCAGTGGGAAACTGCGGTTTTCTTATCCTAATCCTCCTTGGCCACCTTGGTTCCGCAGTATGAGCAGAACTTCCCGCCGGATGGCAGGTCCACCTTGCACTCCGGGCAAGTCAGGGTTTTGGGCTGCAGTTTTTCGATCTGCTGCTGGAGTACCTTCATTTCCTCCTCCAGCCTGGCGGTGCTCTGACACAGGCGGTCTATTTCGTCATCCATGTCCGGTGCACCCTTATACTTTTGATAAACCACGGCGCCCAGGCCAGCCAGGTTGTTTTCCGTTTCTTTCTCCAGTCTGGACATCTCAAATTTTAACTTGGTCACTTCCAGCAGCTCACCGGACTTGCGGGTTACTTCCCTGGCCATGCCGCCCAGTCCTTTTGCCTTGTCAACCATTTTCTGGAAAAAATCCACAGATTTTCACCTCCATTATTCTTGTTTTTAGTTGAATGGCTATATTGTATAACCATATTTTATCTCGCCGCCGATTGTTAAAGGAAATTCCCACCCGGTGTTGAAATGTATACCATCACCCTTTGATTTTTTCCAGTCCTCTGGCCGAAATAATAACCGGAAAGCTGTGTACGTACCCCGGGCGCAAAAAAAATTTTTTCCTTATATTGCCGGTACTGATCCATCCCAGCCGGATAAAAGACGTGAGCAGGTTTATGGCGCTCTCTTCATCGAGGCCCAGTTTTTCCATGGCCTGGGGCATAATATCATCGGGCAGGCAATTTCTTACCTGAATACTGTAAATTACAGCCAGGCTTTTTTTCAGCCGCTCTTCATCCAGGTCCACTATCCGACCGCCCATTTCAACACCTCACTTACTATCATACCACTGTTTAGCCTTTTTTTTACACGCTGAAACAGGGTAGCGGCAATAAATTTAAACCAATGATCAGAACTGTTCATATAGGGATTATATATTAATTATATATTTGGAGGGGTTGCATTGAAAAGCATACACCACAGTCACTGGCACACTTCTGTTGACATTCACGGGCCGGAAAGCCTGTACGGAAGAACTGTTTTTTTGTCCACAGACATTGAGTGCGCGGCATGCCTCCGGGTAAACATTAAAACCTTTCAGGTGGAGAAGGCCCGGTGGGAAATATACCGTGGACCGGACGGCCCCCAGTCAAAGGATATCGACGGACTGAAGGGGGTGGAGGCCTACCTCGGAAGCGGAGAGGCCCTGCGCCGGGCGATGAAAGACTTCGGGGCGAGGGCGCTGTCGCTGGCCTCGGAAACGGTCAGGGGAATAGTCCAGGCCGAGACATTTACATATAGGGAAAGGGGCTTTATAGACGCCAAGAGCTATGATGACTTCTGGGAGAAGATGTATTTAAACACCTGCCGCTACTACAGCAATCTGAACAGGATTACCCGCCGGTGGGAAAACCATGTTTCCGCGCAAAAAAGGTTTAACAATCTTTTCAACCGTTTCAAGGGAGTATCGGTATCGGAAGGCAGTGATATCTACTTTGCCGATGCCAGCCTGTCGGATTCATTCCACGAAGTGGGGGTCAGCATTACCCTGGATAAAGGCCGGGGAACCGTCACCGCCATTGACTGCCGCCTGCTCAGGGGGCCGGACCAGGTATGCATTGAGGCGGGCGACTTTGCCCAAAACCTTCTGGGACAAAAACTTACGGCCATGTCCAAAAAAGAAATAGCCGGCGCCCTGGCCGGAGGTCAGGGCTGCGTTCACATGATTGACCTTTGCCATGATGTGGGGACAGTGATGCAAGAATATTTTTAACTTTACCAATTGAACCCGCTCTATTGTAAAATTTGCCCGGCATACCTATAATATGATTTATACTTGCGGTTAATACCGGCAAAAAGGTGGTGATTGGTTTGGTTACCGACAGGTTCGAGCTGGAAACCCCCAAGGGACTGGTTTGCATAGAAGGGCCGGTAGACGGGGATTGCCTTCAATCCCTGGAAATGAACGAAAGGCTTACAAATTTCAGGCCGCCAAAAAAACAAAAAGAGGCCCTGATCAGAATTACCGGCCTGCCCGATGGAATGGTGTATATAGCCAGGCACGGGAACGAAATAATAGGGTATGTCACCTTTCACCACGCAGATGAATTCACCCGCTGGTATAAACACCCCAGGGTCCTGGAGATGGGCGGCATTGAGATAAGCCCCGACTGGAGGCAGTGCCGGGTCGGTGAAAATTTAATGCGGGTGGCCTATTCCAATAAAACCCTGGATGACTTCATCGTCCTTACCATGGAATATTGCTGGCACTGGGATTTGAGAAACACCCGGATGAACGTGTGGGAATACCAGAGGATGCTGACCAGGCTCTTTGCCAGGGTCGGGCTGAACAAAGTGACCACCGACGACCCCGACATAATAGAACATCCCGCCAACGTCCTGATGGCCCGGATCGGCAAAAATGTTTCCAAACAGGATATAATGCTGTTTGAAACGCTGCGCTTCCTGGGCAAGCTGGGATCGTCCGTTGACCTGATCATGTAAGCGGTACCCGTCAAAAGACCCCCGATAACCTACCGGGGGCCTTTTGTGTTGCTCACCAGGAAAATAAGGTCTCCTGTATTCTGTCTCCTGTCTCCCATATTTCTAATCTATTTTCCTCAGCCTATCCTTTAGTTCGGCCAGATTGATTTCATAACCGGCATTTAACTGCCTTACCACGTTGGCCCATTCTTCGCGGAATTCCATGGTCTCCATTTCCCTGCTCCTGACCCCCTGCCTGCGGGCCATCCGCCTCCGCATCTCAAGCTCCTGCTTAAACTTTTCTTTGGTCTGGTTTATGGCCTGGAGGTAATGCTGCAACAGGAGGTCGATTTCCCCCAGCACCCTGGTGGCCTGCGCCTTGTCCTGCTTAATGGCCAGGATCCCTTCCATGGCCCTCCGGTTTGACTGGCTGGCCGTCTCGTCCGCAGACAGGGTTATATTCATCAGCAGCACATCCTGCACGCCTTCACGCACATATTTGGCAATGCCGGCCGGAATACCGGCCAGGGCGGTCTTTAGATCAAAATGTTTATCGTGCATAAAGGAGGCCCCGATGGACCTTCCCCGCGGCACATACTCCATCCGGTCAATCTCTTCCCGGGAAACTTCCCGCATGGATGCCGCCCTTTCCATTGCTTTCTCCAGTGCGGTTTTAATCCTGCCTTCCATCATCCTCTACCCCCCACAACACCTTAAACAAGGCGCTTTCCTTTTTCCTTTATAACATAAATAATCGGCTGCCGCCGGAGCTTATAATAGTATACTATAAACAGCAGTCAATCCCTGCACAAAGGACATAAATATTGTCATTAATTCAAACCGATTTTATTCCTGACAGGGCTGAATTCCAGGACAAGGGGTGAACCCAGGCAGCTGTCAGCTTTCAGCAAGTTGAAGCTGTTTTCATTGTCCAAAAAAATCTTCAACCCGTACAGGGATTTTGGCAATAATTATCGAATATGGCCTATTGAGTTTCAAGTGTTATTTTTTTGATCAGGAGGGGAAGTATTGAAATCTGTAACAGTTCTCAGACACCCCATTGTAAGCGACCGGCTCCGTACCCTGCGCGACGTCAAAACCGACACTGAACTTTTCCGCCGCGCCTTAAGGGAACTGAGCTTTTTTTTGGCCGTTGAAGCCACCTCGGACCTGCCGTCTACACCTGATCCCGTATTGACTCCCCTGGGCGTGGAGGCGCCCGGCGAAACCGTAGAATCTTCAAAGGTTCTTCTGGTTCCCATCCTCAGAGCCGGCCTGGGCTTCGTGGAATGCTTCCTCGAGTTCCTCCCCAAGGCCAAGGTAGCCCACGTGGGCATCTCCAGAGACCACGAAACACTGGAGGCCAAGGCCTATATGAGCACCCTGCCGGAAAACCCGGACAATTTCAACCGCATCTACATACTGGACCCCATGCTGGCCACCGGAAACAGCAGCATTAAAACCATGGAAATACTGGTCAAAGCAGGTTTTAAGGCGGAAAAAATTGTCCTTGTTTGTGGATTTGCCGTTGCAGAGGGGATCGGGAAGATAAACGAAAAATACCCCGCGGCACGCATCATTACTGCGGTGGTTGACTGGAAGCTGAATGATGTGGGGTATATAGTCCCCGGCCTGGGTGATGCCGGTGACAGGCTGTTTTTGCTTTAGGGAAAAGAAAACGTGATATGCACATTCCCAAAAAGGCGGCCGCCGATAGCCGGCCGCCATAAAGGAAGAACCCGGGTATCAGGCCGCCCTGATACCCGGATCCCGTTACGACCGCACTATCCAGTTGTACCCGCTGTTGTTGTCCCAGTTATTGGCCGAATCCTTGAAACAGAAAATGGCCTTATCATCAATCATCCTTATGGTTTTTTCCCACCCTTTGGGCGACCGGTCCATTCTCTGGGTTGAAACGTTCTGCCAGTGGACAGGGTCTCCGAATCCGTAGTGCAGGTACACCTGATCGGCCCCTGACTTCATCAGCAGGCCGTTATATTCTATGGTTGCCTCATTGCCATACGCCGCCTGCCTCACTTCGACACCCTTCATTGGGTCATTCCATGCCTGTACCAGTATCAGCACCTCCCGGCAAATTAATTTGGGTCTATAAATATGATGCCACCGGGTGTTTGGTTTATTACTGCCATCGGGCGGTAAATAATGTAAGCCGGGGAGTCGGGAGTCGGAAGTTAATTTTTATTCTGAATTCTGAGGTCTGGGTTCTGAGTTCTGAGTTCTGGCATCTTGATCGGCAAAATATCTTACCAGCCCGCAGTATATGGCAAAAGCCACTTTACTCTGGTACGCCGAGTCCAGTAAAAGCTTTTCCTCGGCGGGATTGGACAGGAAACCTATCTCCACTATCACCGCCGGCACCTTGGAATGCCTGATAAAATAGTCAATCTCCTTGGGCTGCCGTTCAGTGTTTCTTAGTACCCTGATCAGCTCGTTTTGGATGCACCGGCTTAATATTTTTCCCTCCTCGGAACCCGGCTGCGAGAAGGTTTGCGCTCCTCTCTGACTCCGGTCGAAAGTAAAACTGTTTACATGGATGCTTACGAAAACGTCGGCGTTGTTCCGGTTGGCAATGTCAACCCGCCTGGTCAGGTCCGAGCGCTTTTTGTGCGGCGCACCGGGATCGGCCAGCCACATGTCGCATTCCCTGGTCAGAATAACGGCCGAGCCGGCCTGTCCCAGCATGGCCGCCAGCCTTTTGGACACTTCCAGGGTAATATCCTTTTCATATGTGCCTGTCGGGCTTCTGGTTCCAGTGTCTATTCCTCCGTGACCGGGATCAATCACAATCAGCCTGCCCGCCAGAACTGTGGAAAGGGCCGCAATGGAACGCCTCTCCAGCATATCCGAGATCTGCAGCCAGGACCCGTAAAGAACACCGACCAGCGCAACCGTAAAGACCACGTGATAAATCTTGAGCCTGAAGGCCTTTATCACCTGCAAGTTATATCCCTCCCGTCCTACATTGATCATATGACCCAAGAGGAATATATATGAAAAAAGGAAGGCCCTGCCTTAAATGATAACAAAAATATTGGGGCGTTAGTACTGCATAGCAATATGTTGACAGGACATACTACAATTATGTATACTAAATTGCAACAATGAATAATAGGAGGTTGTTTTTATGTCCGGCACAACAATAAGGGTTAGCCACGCCTCCTGGAAGACACTTCGGGAAATAGCGGACAGGGCCGACGAATCACTGCAGTCAATTCTTGATAAGGCCATCGAAGACTATCGGCGGAAATATTTTTTGGAAGAAGCCAATAAAGCCTTCGCAGCGCTAAAAAATGATCCCGCGGCATGGGAAGCCGAGCTTGAGGAGAGGGCGGCCTGGGATATTGCCCTGAGTGATGATTTAGGAAAGGGAGAATGATTGTATTGGAACCTTCCCGTGGTGATGTCTGGCTTGTTGACCTTAATCCTGTCCGGGGCCGTGAACAGGCAGGTAAAAGACCGGCCCTGGTTATTTCGGTGGACCTTTTTAACCACGGTCCGGCCGGCCTTGTTGTGGTTTTGCCCATAACCACCAGGGAAAAAGGCATTCCTTTTCATTTGGAGGTTTGCCCCCCCGAAGGCGGCTTAAAGGAGAGAAGTTTTATAAAGTGCGAGGATGTCCGGTCGATTGCCAAAGAACGTCTTGTGATACGGCTGGGTACCGTGTCTTCCCTTACCATGGCGGAGGTTGAAGACCGGATTCGCATCCTTCTCGGTTTGCCATAGCAGAAAACATAAAGCCGGGAACCGCAAGCCGAAATCAGAAAGTAACAGCAAAAAGACAGGAGAAGAAAATATTCTGTCTCCTGTCTCCTTCGTGCAATTACCTCTTGGAGTACTGCGGCGCCCGCCGTGCCTTTTTCAGCCCGTACTTCCTTCTTTCCTTCATGCGCGGGTCTCTGGTTAAAAACCCGGCCTTTTTAAGGGTGGGGCGCAGATTGGGGTCGGCCTGCACCAGGGCCCTGGCCAGGCCCAGCCTGACCGCTCCCGCCTGGCCGCTTATGCCGCCGCCGTGAGCCCTGACAACGACATCAAACCGGCCGCTGCTGCCGGTCAGCTCCAGGGGCTGCCGGACCACCATCTCCAGTACCTTCCGGCCGAAATAGTCACCCACCTGCCTGCCGTTTATAACAATGTTTCCCTCGCCGGGATGAATATGCACTCTGGCTACAGCGTTCTTTCTACGTCCAGTGCCGTAAAATTTTACTTGAGCCACTGATAATTTTCCTCCTTTCACCGATCAGTTACAGGGACCAGGCTTCCGGTAGCTGTGCCTGGTGTGGATGATCCGGACCACTGTAAACTTTAAGCTTTCTGGCCATGGCCGCTCCCAGGCGGTTGTGCGGCAGCATGCCCACAATGGCTTTCCGCACGGCCAGTTCCGGCCTGCTGTTCATGATCGTGGCATAGTTGGTAACCTTCAGGCCGCCGGGGTAGCCGCTGTGCCTGATATACTTTTTCTTTTGCAGCTTGTTGCCGGTCAGGATCACCTTGTCGGCGTTTATTACTATTACGTGATCCCCGGTGTCCACGTTGGGAGTAAAGGTGGGGCGGTGTTTACCGCGCAAAATCCTGGCGGCTTCGGCGGCCAGCCGGCCGAGAACCTTGCCCTCGGCATCCAGGATATACCATTTCTTTTTCAGCTCACCCGGTTTAGCCATATACGTCTTCATTAGTTACCCTCCTCATAATACTGCAGGAAAAACTGAAACAGCCATTTCAATATCTATATTTATACCCGTTTTCAAAACACCTGATCCTTGTTCGACTACATCCTGCTGCCGTCCGTTGACACCCGGGGCTCTGGGGCTTTAACGGCGCATACAGAATTATTTTAATACTACCGCCCAACGGTGTCAAGAAATCTCAAAAACGGGCCACCTTTCTTTCCTGTTAAGGGCTAAAATTCCTGCAATTATATTACGGATGCTGGATTCTGGATTCTGACCCAAGATCTCCGGCTAATAAGATACTTTAATCAGACACAGTCCCTGGGGCGGAGCAGTGGGACCGGCCCTGGTCCTGTCACCGGAAACCAGTATTCTTAAAACCTCTTCCGGAGGATATTTTTCCAGTCCCACCTCCAGCAGCGTGCCGGTAATTATGCGCACCATGTGGTGAAGAAACCCGTCCCCCAGGAAAACCAGATCAATCATTTCTCCACTGCGGACAACCCGGATATCGTAAAGCGTCCTCACCGTGCTTTTGACCGGAGTCCCCCCGGCTTTAAAAGCCGCAAAGTCGTGTCGACCCCTGAGGTACTCCGCCGCCTCCGCCATGGCCCCGGTGTCCAGGGGCCGGGGGAAAAAATAGCTGTAACGCCGCAAAAAGGGGTCCGGAGTACGTGAGTTGTGCACTGAATACCTGTATTCCTTGGATTTGGCCGAAAACCTGGCGTGGAAATCATCCGGCACATCACCGGCGTCCAGCGCCACTATGTCTCTCGGCAGCACCCCGTTAAGGGCCAGAGGTATTCTGCCGGTGGGGATATTCCATCCCCCGGCGTCGAAGTTTACCACCTGGCCGCGGGCATGAACACCGGCATCGGTGCGGCCGGCGCCTATCACCTGCACTTTTCTTCCGGCCAGGCTGGAAAGGCGCCTTTCCAGCTCTTCCTGGATCGTGGGCAGTCCTTTGCCCCTCTGTTCCTGAAAGCCGTGGTAGTCAGTGCCGTCATAGGCTATGGTCAGCTTAATGTTCCTCATCTCAACAATACCGCTGCCACCGGGGCAATCCCGCAAAGCAGCATGCACATTATATCTGTTCCGGAAAAGCGCAGTTCGTTCATGCGCGTCCGGCCGGCCCCACCCCGGTAGCAGCGGGCCTCCATTGCCGTGGCCAGTTCCTCGGACCGGCGGAAGGCCCCCACCAGCAGGGGAACCATCAGGGAAATAAGGCCCGGCCCGCGAAACCCGGCTCCCCGCGATATCTGCGCACCGGCTATAACCCGGGCCTCCTCAAATATAACCGGCACAAACCGGACCGCAATGGTAACGGCCATTACTATCTCATGCACCGGCAGGCCCAGCCTGCCCAGTGGTTTTAAAAGAGCTTCCATACCGGCGGCCAGGCTCAACGTGGAGGTAGTGGCGGTAAGAATGAGTCCCGCCGATATGATCAAGACCAGGCGCGCCAGCAGGTCAATCCCCGCCGTCAGCCCCTGGGCGCTTACCTGAACAGGACCGGCGCGGTATAAAACATCGCCCGGTGTAAACAGCGCCTGAAGCAGGACCGTTATTACGATTATCAGTCCCAGGGACCTGGTCTGCCGCCACAAAACCTGTGGCGTGATGCGTGCCAGCAGAATCCCGGCGCCTGCAAGCAAGGCCGCCAGGGCCATTCCTGCCCATCCGGCCACGAGGACGGCCAGCATGATAAACAGCGCCGACAAAATCTTCGTCCTGGGGTCCAGCCGGTGAATGGCGGACTGTATTGGCATATACTGCCCCAAAGAGATACCTTCCAGTCCAGGCACCTCCTGTCCGAATACAGAATTCATAACTTAGGTGCCAGGCACTTAAGTTATTCAGAGAGAATACAGAGAATAACTTCCTGTAAATTTAATCCAAAACTATTCTGGATTCTGGATTCTGGATTCTGGATTCCTCTTCCTGATCCTTCCCCAAATGCAGGCCGCCGCCTCGTCCATGGTCAGGGGTGTGCCGTCAACACTGAATCCCGCCTCATTCAACCTGTCAATTACCTCGCAGGGAAAGGGAAAGTCCAGTCCGGCCCTTTTCAATTGGCCGGGATTGGCAAATACCTGTCTGGCCGGGCCGGCCAGCACAATTTCACCTTTACTCAAAACCACAACCCGGTCGGCCAGGGCAGCCACATCGTCCATATTGTGGCTGGCCATGACAATGGTTATGCCCTGATCTTTAAGACTTCTCAATGTTTCAAAAATTTTTTTCCGTCCTCCGGGGTCAATGCCGGCCGTGGGTTCGTCCAGAGCCAGAATACCGGGCCTGACGGCCAGCACCGAGGCCAGCGCCACCCGGCGCTGTTCGCCCCCGCTCAAACGAAAGGGCGAAACCCGCCGCGCCTCCATACCATCAAGTCCCACCATGGAAAGGGCTTCCATCACCCTTATGTCTGTTTCCTGCCGGGACAGGCCCAGGTTTCCGGGCCCGAATGATACTTCCCGGTAAACCGTTTCCTCAAAAAACTGCTTTTCCGGGTACTGCATCAGCAGTCCCACCTGGGTCCACAGCCTCTTCCTGGCATTTTTATCCCTGGTGTCGGACCCGTTTACCAGCACCCTGCCCCTGTCGGGCAGCAAAAGTCCGTTCAGGTGCTGCAAAACCGTCGACTTGCCCGAACCCGTGGGCCCCACCAGGGCCAGCAGTTCGGCCTTCATCACATCGAGGCTCAGGCCGTTCAGCGAGGCGGTTTCCAGGGGTGTTCCCCGGGCGTAGGAATGCCACACTTTTTCTATACTTATAACAGCCGACATAGGCAGGTCACCAGCTCATCCACCGTCAACACCGGGTCGGGCAAAGTCACGCCGTACATTCTCAGCCTCCGGGCCAGATCCGCCGGGCCGGGCAGCTCCAGGCCCATTCCGGACAGCAGGCCATATGATTTGAATACCTCCGCCGGTGTCCCGTCCATAACAATGCGCCCCCGGTGGAGAACCAGCACCCGGCCGGCAAAGACGGCCTCCTCCATAAAATGGGTGACCAGAATTACAGTCATGCCCAAACCGGCTGCGAGCTTCCTGATCAGGTCCATCACCGCGCGCCTGCCGGCCGGCCCCAGCATTGAAGTGGGCTCGTCAAGTACCAGGCATTCAGTCCTCATGGCCAGCGCCCCGGCAATGGCCAGCTGCTGTTTCTGGCCCCCCGAAAGGGTGTGCACAGCCCGCCCGGCCAGATCCTTAATCCCCGCCACCTCCATGGCAAAGTCCACCGACTCCCTTATGGAGGCAGGGCTGTGGCCCAGATTTTCAGGGCCGAAGGCGATATCTTCCTCCACCGTGGCGCCCACCAGCTGGTTGTCGGGATTCTGAAAGACAAACCCCACCCGCCGGCGTATTTCCGGTATGCAGCGGGGGTTGCGGGTGTCCATTCCGGCCACCGTCACGGAACCGGCCAGGGGCAGCAGCAGGCCGTTTATATGACGGGCCAGGGTGGATTTCCCCGACCCGTTGGGCCCTATTACAGCCGTAAAACCGCCCCTGTCTATGGCGGCGGTAATACCATCCAGCGCATGGCCCGCAGCTCCTCCATAACTGAAGGTCACACCGGAAAAGCGGATATATTCATTACTTATCCCGGCATTTTGCTATACCAGTTCCAGAATTACCATCTGGGCCGCGTCCCCCCGGCGGTGTTCGGCCCTGATAATCCTTGTGTATCCCCCCCGGCGGCCGGCATACTTGGGTCCGACGGTATCAAAAAGTTTCCTGACTACATCCTCGTCGTATATATAAGCCAGGGCCTGCCGGCGGGCGGCCAGGTCACCCTTCTTGGCCAGGGTAACCATTTTTTCGGCAATACTCTTTACTTCCTTGGCGCGGGCTTCGGTGGTTTTAATGCGGTCTTCCTTTATCAGGGAGGTGACCAGGTTGCGCAGCATGGCCTTGCGGTGGCCGGTCGTCACCCCCAACTTTTGGTAGCCCACCGTTCATCACTCCCTTAATCATCGTCTTTACGCAGTGAAAGGCCCAGTTCTTTAAGTTTGTTGATTACCTCTTCCAGCGATTTCTTGCCCAGGTTTCTTACCTTCATCATGTCTTCTTCATTGCGCTGCACCAGTTCTTCCACCGTGTTGATACCGGCGCGCTTCAGGCAGTTGTAGGAACGGACCGAAAGGTCCAGCTCCTCGATGGTCATCTCGAGGATCTTGTCTTTCTTTTCTTCTTCCTTCTCTACCATTATCTCCACGTCATTGACGGTTTCGGTAAGCCCGATGAACAGCCTCAAGTGTTCACCCAGTATTTTTGCCGACAGGCTGGCGGCCTCGTCCGGCCTTATGCTGCCGTCGGTCCAAATCTCCAGGGTCAGCTTGTCGTAGTCGGTACGCTGTCCAACCCTGGTGTTCTCAACAGTGTAGTTGACCTTGCGCACCGGTGTAAAAACAGAGTCCACCGGAATCACGCCGATTATGTGGTCGCCCTTTTTATTTTTTTCAGCCGGCACATAACCCCTGCCCTTGGCCACCGTAAGCTCCATGAAAAGCCTGGCGTTGCCGGACAGGGTGGCGATATGCAGGTCGGGGTTTAAAATATCTATATCGGCATCGTGGATGATGTCACCGGCCTTAACCTCACCTTCACCCTTGGCCTCGATGCGCATCAGCTTTTCCTCTTCGGTGTGCATTTTCAGGCACAGGCCCTTGAGATTCAGTATTATATCGGTGACATCTTCCTTAACGCCCGGGATGGTGGAGAACTCGTGCAGCACCCCGTCAATCTTGACCGAGGTGACGGCCGCCCCCGGCAAAGAGGAGAGCAGTATCCTGCGCAGTGAATTGCCCAGGGTAATGCCGTAACCCCTTTCCAGAGGTTCCACCACAAAACGGGCGAAGTTGTTTTCCTCATTCATCTCCGCACATTCAATTTTCGGTTTCTCTATTTCCAGCATTTAAAGGTAACCTCCCTAACAGCCGGAATATCCCGCCGGTTCTGTACTGCCCACTTACCTGGAGTACAGCTCCACTATGAGGTGTTCCTGTACCGGGACGTCTATCTGGTCTCTGGTGGGAAGGGCAATTACGCGCCCCCTGGCCTGTTCGGGCTCATATTCCAACCAGGGCGGGAGAGTCCTGTCGGCCGCCCTTTCCATCAATTCCTTGATGCGGGGAGACTCTTTGCTTTTTTCCCGCACCTCAATTACATCCCCCACCCGGACTAAAAAAGAGGGAATGTTCACTTTCCTGCCGTTAACGGTGAAATGGCCGTGCCTGACAAGCTGGCGGGCCTCCACCCGGGAAGCTCCCAGTCCGAGGCGGTAAATCACGTTATCCAGGCGCCTCTCCAATAGCCGCAGCAGGTTTTCACCGGTAATCCCCTGCTGTCTCTCAGCCTCTTCAAAATAATTTCTGAACTGCTTTTCCAGAATACCGTAAATACGCCGCGTTTTCTGCTTCTCACGCAGCTGAATGCCATATTCGCTGACTTTCTTCCTGGACTGGCCGTGCATCCCCGGGGCATAACTTTTCCGGTCCACGGCGCATTTACCCGAATAGCACCGGTCCCCTTTAAGGTAAAGTTTCATGCCTTCCCTGCGGCAAAGCCTGCACTGCGCCTCTGTATACCTTGCCATTTAAAACTCCTTCACCTCCTTAAACTCTCCGGCGTTTGGGAGGCCGGCACCCGTTGTGTGGAATCGGTGTTACGTCCTTGATCAGGTTTACTTCAAGGCCTGCCGCCTGGAGTGAACGGATGGCCGCTTCCCGGCCCGCGCCGGGCCCCTTGACCATTACCTCCACTTCTTTCATGCCGTGTTCCATTGCTTCCTTGGCAGCCTTTTCAGCAGCCATCTGGGCTGCAAAGGGTGTGCTCTTCCTGGACCCCTTAAATCCTACCTGACCGGCGCTGGCCCAGGAAACGGAGTTACCTTTAGTATCGGTTATGGTAACGATGGTATTGTTAAAGGTGGACTTTATATGGGCCACCCCGCGGTCAATATTCTTTTTCTCACGCCTCTTGGTACGGGCGGCGCGACGTGCCATTAGCTAACCCCCTTATTTACTTCTTCCGGCGTACTCCAACAGTCTTCTTGGGACCCTTGCGGGTGCGGGCATTGGTTTTGGTCCGCTGCCCCCTGACCGGCAGACCCCGGCGGTGTCTTAACCCGCGGTAGGACCCGATCTCGATCAGCCGCTTGATGTTGAGGGCTACTTCCCGGCGCAGGTCACCCTCAACCTTGTAATTTTTCTCGATCACTTCACGCAGCCTGCTTACTTCGTCTTCCGTCAGGTTGCGCATTCTGGTGTCCGGGTTGATTCCGGTCTGCTCCAGGATTTTCTTGGAAGTTGACCTGCCGATGCCGTATATATAGGTCAGGGCAATTTCCACCCGTTTATCCCGGGGCAGGTCGGCCCCTGCAATACGTGCCATGCTTTTGTAAACACCTCCCATTAATCTTAAAGGTCTAATCTAAATAAGAAAAGGCAATATACTTCAGTTAGCCCTGCTTTTGCTTATGCTTCGGGTTTTCACAAATCACCATAACTACGCCTTTGCGGCGGATAATCTTGCACTTTTCACAGATAGCCTTCACTGACGGGCGCACCTTCACCTTAAAAACCCCCTTAAAAAACCAATCACTATTTATAGCGGTAAACAATCCTGCCCCGGGTTAAATCATACGGGGACAGTTCAACCATTACCCGGTCCCCGGCCAGAATACGGATAAAATTCATGCGAATTTTACCCGAAACATGGGCCAATACCTTGTGCCCGTTCTGGAGTTCCACGCGAAACATGGCATTGGGCAGGGGCTCGATTACAGTACCTTCAATTTCAATAACGTCCTCTTTTGACATTAGTTTGGATCCAACCTCCTTACAACAAGGTTATTTAACCGTCAACATAGCTGGTGATTATCTCTCTCAGCGCCCTCCGGATGTCAAGGTCGGTCACCTTGAGGCCGGCCTTTATTTTTTCATTTATCTCGGCCGACATTTCCGGACATGATCTCAGGTGCTTTTCGTTTTTTCGCTTGGGATTTGCAACCCTGCGTATCTCGCCGTCTACAACATACACCCTGTTATCCGGGGCCTTCTCCAGCACCAGGTAATGTTTTCCCCTGTCCCGCCCGGCAGTGGAAACTACCAGCCGCCCCGGCTCCAAGCGATCAGACAAACCCGCCACCTCCGTATCCCGGTTACAACCGGGTGAGAATTTCCGGTTTACCGCTGGTGATGGCTATGGTATGTTCAAAATGAGCTGACTTTTTCATGTCCTTGGTGACAACAGTCCAGTTGTCCGGGAGGGTGCGCACCTCGTGGGTGCCCATGTTCACCATCGGTTCAATGGCTAATGTCATTCCGGCCCTCAGTCTCGGACCCCTGCCGGGCCGGCCGAAATTGGGTACCTGCGGTTCCTCGTGCATGCTCCTGCCTATTCCGTGGCCGACATAATCCCGCACCACGGAAAAACCATTCTTTTCCACATGTTTTTGTACAGCGTGGGAAATATCCGACAGCCTGTTTCCTTCAACAGCCCGGGCAATACTCAAATAAAGGGACTCTTCGGTTACCGAAAGCAATCGCCTGGTTTCATCATCTATTTCGCCTACCGGCAGCGTCACCGCGCTGTCCCCAAAATATCCATTTATTTCCGCCCCGATGTCAATACTAATAATATCTCCATTTTCCAAAACCCTTAAACTGGGAATGCCGTGCACCACCTGCTCATTGGGGGACGCGCAGATGGTGGACGGAAAGCCGTAAAGACCCTTGAATGCCGGCCTGGCTCCCCTGGCCACAATAAAGTTTTCGGCCAGCCGGTCCAGTTCAGCCGTGGTTACCCCCGGTTTTACAGCCCTGTTGAGTTCCTCAAGGGCCCCGGCCACCACCCGGCCGGCATCTCTCATGTAGGCTATTTCTTTTTCGGTTTTCAAGGTGATCATAGCAAATACCCCAATACCCCTTACTTAATGAAACCCTGGTAGCTGCGCATAAGCATATGCGACTCCATCTGCTTCATGGTGTCCAGCGCGACACCCACCACGATAAGTAAGGATGTTCCACCGAAATAGATGTTTGGTATTTTAGTGGCCACCAAAACAAAATTGGGCAGTATGGCGATCAGGGCCAGAAACACCGCCCCCGCCAGGGTCACCCGGCTCATCACCTTGCTGATGTACTCGGCCGTCGGCCTGCCCGCCCGGATACCCGGTATGAAGCCGCCGTATTTCTTGATGTTGTCGGCCACGTCCACCGGGTTCATGATCACGGCGGTGTAAAAGTACGTAAAGCCGATGATCAGCAGGGCGTAAATAATGGTGTGCGGGAAGGTCCCCCAGCCGAAAAAGTCCACATACCATGCCGCAATCTTGTTGTTCGGGAAGTACCGGGCAATCTGGTCCGGAAACATCATTAAAGACGAAGCGAAAATCACCGGGATCACACCGGCCTGGTTTACCCTCAGCGGCAGGTGGGTGGACTGGCCCCCGTAAACCCTGCGCCCGACCACACGCTTGGCGTACTGCACGGGTATCCGGCGCTGCCCCTCCTGAACCGCCACTATGCCGGCAATAACCAGCCCCCCTATGGCCACCAGCAGCAGAATGCTCAAAAAGTTTATGGTTCCGGTCTGCAGGTACTGCACAATATTGGCTAGGCCCGAAGGCAGCCGCGACACTATGCCGGCGAATATCAGGAGCGAAATCCCGTTTCCTATTCCCTTTTCGGTTATCTGCTCACCCAGCCACATCAGTAAGGCGGTGCCGGCGGTAAGGGTTATGGCCACCAGCAGGTAGGTCCACACCGTGGGGTGCCCCATGGCAGCCCTCAGGGCGGCGGTGGTGCCGATGGCCTGCAGGAAGGCCAGCACCACGGTCAGGTACCTGATGTACTGGGTAATCTTTTTACGCCCCTCTTCCCCTTCCTTGGACAGCCTTTCCAGGTGGGGTATAACCACCGTCAGCAGCTGCATGATGATTGAGGCATTGATGTACGGAGTTATACTCATGGCAAATACCGAAAAGTTTTTGAAGGCCCCGCCGGAAATAACGTCAAAAAACCCGAACAGCTGGTTGCTGGCCACCAGCTCGGCAAAAACACTGGAATCCACCCCGGGTACCGGGATATGGGCGCCCAGCCTGAATACAAAAAGTATGGCCAGGGTGAACAGCACTTTTCTCCTCAGCTCTTCGATTTTCCAGGCCGCCTGCAGAGTGCTGATCATTTAAATCACCTCAGCCTTACCGCCGGAAGCGGCTATCTTTTCGGCGGCCGACTTGCTGAAGGCATGGGCTTTCACGGTAAGGGCCCTGGTCAGTTCCCCGCCGCCCAGTATTTTCACGCCGTCACCAATTTTTTTAATTATCCTGGCTTCCAGAAGGATCTCCGGAGTGACCACGGTTCCGGCCTCAAATTTATTCAGGCTGTCCAGGTTCACGGCCTCCATATGTTTTTTAAACGGCGCATTGGTAAATCCGCGCTTGGGCATGCGCCTCTGCAGCGGCATCTGCCCGCCCTCGAAACCCGGACGCACTCCCCCGCCGGACCGTGACTTTTGACCTTTATGGCCTCTGCCGGCAGTTTTGCCAGTTCCGCTCCCGATGCCCTGCCCCTTGCGGGCCGGCTTTTTACGGGCCCCCGGATGCGGCCGTAATTCGCTCAACTGAACCAAAATTGCACCTCCTTCAGGCTTCTTCCACCTTCACCAGGTGGGCAACCTTTTTTATCATGCCCGTGACAGCGGGATTGTCTTCCTTTACAACAGAGCTGTTCAGCTTGCCAAGGCCAAGGGCCTTTACCGTCGCCCGCTGCTCCCCGGGCCTGCCGATAAGGCTTTTGACCAGGGTAATTTTTACCTTTGCCAATTCTCTCACTCCCCAAACTTCATCCTAACAACTCTTCCACGGTCTTCCCTCTAAGGCGGGCTACCGCCTGCGGTGTTTTCAGGCTCTTAAGCCCGGCCATGGTGGCGTGAACCATGTTGTTGGCATTGTTTGAACCCAGAGACTTGGTTAAAATATCCTTCACCCCGGCCAGCTCCAGGATTGCCCTGACCGGCCCCCCGGCAATCACGCCGGCGCCGGGCGCCGCGGGCTTCATAAGGACTTTACCGGCCCCGAAAATTCCGACCACCTCGTGGGGAATGGTGGTTCCCGACAGGGGAACCTCGATCATATTCTTTTTGGCATCCTCTATTCCTTTGCGGATTGCCTCGGGAACCTCCCCCGCCTTTCCCAGTCCCGCTCCGACGTGGCCGTTACCGTCACCAACAACCACAAGGGCTGAAAAACTGAATCTCCGGCCCCCTTTTACCACTTTGGCCACCCGGTTGATATAGACAACCTTTTCGGACAATTCCAGTTTACCAGCATCAATCCTGGACACCTATTTCCCTCCTTAATTGGGGACATTCCTGTCCACAAAGGACCACCCATGCTTCAGCAGGTGTGTCCCCTTTCCTTAGAATTCCAGGCCGCCTTCCCTGGCCGCGTCGGCCAGGGCTTTTACCCGCCCGTGGTAGAGATATCCGGCCCGGTCGAAAACAACTCTTGAAATGCCCTTATCCTTGGCCGCCTTGGCCACCAGGCTGCCAACGGCGGCGGCAGCCTCTTTATTCCCGCCACTGGCCAGCTTGCCCTTTAGATCGGGGGAAAGGGTGGACACGGTAAGCAGTGTCACTCCCTTTTCGTCATCTATCAATGAAGCGTAGATGTTGTTAAGGCTGCGAAATACATTCAGGCGGGGGCGCTGGGCGGTGCCGTATATTTTGTTGCGCACCCGCCGGCGCCGTTTGTCCCGTTCTTCCTTGCGGTCAGGTTTATTAATCACCTGGCTTTCAACTCCTTCGCCACCTACTTCTTGCCTTTTCCTCCGGCCTTACCGGCCTTGCGGCGAATATATTCGCCCTCGTACTTGATGCCTTTGCCCTTGTAAGGCTCGGGCTCCCTTACCGCCCTGATGTTGGCGGCAAAGGCCCCCACCTTTTCCTTATCCACACCCTTTACCACAACCCTGGTGGGAGTGGGGACCTCTATTTCAATTCCCTCGGGAGGATCCATCTCCACCGGATGCGAGTAGCCTACCGCCAGTACCAGCTTTTTGCCCTGTTTGGAGGCTCTGTAGCCGACACCGGCCAGTTCCAGTGTTCTTTGAAAGCCGGTGGTCACACCGGTGACCATATTGTTTAACAGGGTGCGGGACAATCCGTGCAGGGATTTATTAACAGGATCGTCTGAAGGCCTTTCCACCAGCAGCTTCCCGTCCTCGACCCTGATAATCATATTTTCGTGAAATTCTCTCTGGAGGACTCCCTTTGGTCCCTTTACCGCTACTGCAGTGCCGTCAATGTTTACATCGACACCCTTGGGCAGCGGTATGGGCTGCTTGCCAATCCTCGACATTTCTACACCTCCTGCGCCGAAAGAATACTACCAGACGTAGCAGATCACTTCTCCGCCCAGGCCCAGTTTTCTGGCCTTTTTATCGGTCATGATGCCCTGGGATGTGGAAATAATGGCTATCCCCAGTCCTCCCAGCACCCTGGGAACGGAATCCTTGCGGGCGTAAACCCTCCGGCCGGGCTTGCTGATCCGTTTCAGCCCGGTAATCACCCTTTCCTTGTTGCTGCCGTACTTCATGTAAACCCGTACAATACCCTGCTTGCCGTCGGCAATATATTCGCAGTCTTTAATGAAGCCCTCCTCCTTGAGAATATCGGCAATGGCCTTCTTCATCCTGGAGGCCGGGGCCTCGACCTTTTCATGGTAAACGGTATTGGCGTTACGTATACGGGTCAAGAAGTCGGCAACGGGGTCAGTCATTGCCATGCAACACTACCTCCTTCAAATCGGGGACATTCCTCCGACTCCCCCAGAGTCACACTCATAAAGAGGAGGTGTGTCCCCTTTCCTCTTTACCAGCTGGCCTTGCGGACACCGGGAATTTCGCCCTGGTAGGAAAGTTTCCTGAAACAGATACGGCAAATTCCGAATTTCCTCATATAGGCATGGGGCCGGCCACACAGCTTGCATCTATTGTACCTGCGCACCTTGAATTTTGGCTCCCGCAGGTTTTTGTTGATCATTGATTTTTTTGCCATCTTCTCCCTCCTTTTTCAGGAAAGTCCGCGCTTTTTCCGGCAGGGAATCAGGCGGCCCGGAAGGGCATGCCCAGAAGCCGCAGCAGTTCCCTGGCTTCCTCGTCAGTGCGGGCGGTGGTTACAAAAATGATGTCCATACCCCGCACCTTGTCAATCTTGTCGTAATCAATCTCCGGGAATATCAGCTGCTCGCGTACCCCCATGCTGTAGTTGCCACGGCCGTCGAAGGACTTCGGCGATACGCCCCGGAAGTCCCTCACCCTGGGGAGGGCCACGCTGAACAATTTATCTACAAAGTGGTACATCCTGTCCCCGCGCAGGGTCACCTTGCAGCCGATCTTCATGCCCTGGCGCAGTTTGAAGGCGGCTATGGATTTCTTGGCCCTGGTGATTACCGGGCGCTGGCCGGTGATGGTGGCAATGTCGTTTACCGCCGCGTCCAGGGCCTTGCTGTTTTGAATGGCCTCGCCGACCCCGACGTTGATAACCACTTTTTCCAGTTTGGGCACTTCCATTATATTCTTGTAGCCAAATTTCTGCATCATGGCCTTTACTACTTCGTTTTTGTACTTTTCCTTGAGCCTTGACACCAACATTCCCTCCTTTCCGGCCTGTTAACCCAGCAATTCTCCACATTCCCTACAGATCCGGACTTTTTTCCCGTCTTCCAGGAATTTCTTTTTTATCCGGGTAGGAGAGTTGCATTTTGTACAAAACAGCATCACATTGGAGCTGTGCACCGGGGCGGGCTTTTCCATTATCCCCCCCTGGGGCATTTTTTGAGTGGGCCTGGTATGACGCTTGACGATGTTTACCCCGTCTATGATAATCCGGCTTTTTTCCGGGTCAACGCTGATAATCTTGCCTTTTTTCCCTTTGTCCTTGCCCGTGGTCACCAGCACGGTATCGCCCTTGCGCACGTGAATCTTCGGCATGTTCACACCTCCTGTCTCTAGGCGCTGTAACTCTCCTACAGAACCTCCGGGGCCAGGGAAATTATTTTCATAAAATCCCGGTCCCGCAGTTCCCGGGCCACCGGCCCGAAAATACGAGTGCCGCGCGGACTCTTGTCGTCCTTGATGATCACGGCCGCATTTTCGTCAAACTTTATATAGGAACCGTCCGGGCGCCTGACTTCCTTGTTGGTCCTGACCACCACGCATTTTACCACGTCGCCTTTCTTAACAACGCCGCCGGGCGTGGCTTCCTTGACGGAGCATATGATGGTGTCCCCGACGGTGGCATAACGCCGCAGCGACCCGCCCAGCACCCTGATGCACATAAGCCTGCGGGCACCGGTGTTGTCAGCCACGTTAAGAATGGTTTGCACCTGGATCATGTTTTACAACCTCCTTCAGCCGCCGCGCCTTAAATCTGTTGAGCCCGCTCCAGTATTTCCACGATCCGCCACCGCTTATCCTTGGACAGGGGCCTTGTTTCCATGATCTTTACCTTGTCACCCACACGGCAGGCGTTTTCCCCGTCATGGGCTTTAAATTTCCTGGTCCTTCTGAAGGTGCGCTGGTACAGGGGGTGCCTGACCAGAGTCTCAACGGACACCACCACGGTCTTATCCATTTTATCGCTGACCACGTAACCGGTACGGGTCTTGCGTATATTTCGCCCTTCCACCTTGCTAACCCCCCTTGCGTTTTTCCTACGCCTGGCTAATACCCAGTTCCCTCTGGCGTATAATGGTCTTTACCCTGGCAATATCCCTCTTAACTTCCTTGACCCTCATCGGGTTATCCAGCTGGCCCGTGTAGAGCTGGAACTTCAGTCTGAACAGTTCATCCTTGGAATCATTCAGGGCCTTCCTCAACTCATCGTCGGACATTTCTCTGAGTTCCCTAGGCTTCACCGGCCTCACCCACTTCCCCGCTTTTTACGAATTTCGTTTTAACAGGCAACTTATGAGACGCCAGGCGCATAGCTTCCCTGGCTACCTCCTCGGTCACACCGGCCAGCTCAAACAGTATCCGGCCCGGCTTCACCACGGCCACCCAGTATTCAGGGGCGCCCTTACCGCTTCCCATACGGGTCTCGGCAGGCTTCTGGGTAATGGGCTTGTCGGGAAAAATCCTTATCCAGACCTTGCCGCCTCTCTTTATATAACGGGTCATGGCAATACGGGCGGCTTCAATCTGCCTGTTTGTTATCCAGGCCGGCTCCAGGGCCTGCAGGCCGTAATCGCCGAAATGGATTTCAGTGCCCCCCTTGGCTTTCCCGGTAAGACCGGGACGATGCTGCTTACGATACTTTACCCTCTTAGGTATCAACATAAAGCCTATTCCCCTCCTTGTCCGGCAGCGGGCTTGGCTTCCGGCAGAACTTCTCCTTTGTAAATCCAGACTTTTATCCCGATTTTGCCGTAAGTGGTGTTTGCCTCGGCAAAACCGTAATCGATATCAGCCCTGAGGGTGTGCAGGGGCACCTTGCCCTCGCTGTACCACTCGGTGCGGGCTATCTCCGCCCCGGCCAGCCTGCCTGAACAGGCCACTTTAATGCCCTTGGCGCCCATTTTCATGCTGCGGGAAACAACCTGCTTCATGGCCCGGCGGAAGGCGATCCTCTTTTCAATCTGGGCCGCCGCATTCTCGGCCACCAGCTGGGCATCTATTTCGGGAACCTTGATTTCGGCAATGTTGACGTGGATCTGTTTTCCGGTTAATTTCTCCAGTTCCCTGCGCAGGTTTTCAACTTCGGCCCCGCCCCGCCCGATAACTATACCCGGTTTGGCAGCGTGGATAGTCACCTTGACCCGGTTGGCCGCCCTTTCTATCTGTATCCGGGAGATACCGGCCGCGTATAGTTTGTTCTTTATAAATTTACGGATCTTGACATCTTCAAGCAAATGGGTGGAAAAATCCTTTTTGCCGGCGAACCACTTGCCGTCCCAGTCCTTGATGATACCTAAGCGCAAACCCTTTGGATTTACCTTCTGGCCCACACTAGCCCTCCTTTTATTGGCTGATCAGCCTTTACTTTCAGGTCCGGGATTGGTAACCCCTAATCCCTGACCCTGACTTTTCATCTTATTTAGCATTTTTTTCCCTCAACACAACGGTTACGTGACTGGTGCGCCTGCGCATCAAATCCGCCCGTCCCATGGCTCTTGCCTGGTAACGCTTGATAATGGGCCCCTGGTCAACGTAGCACTCGGCCACGTAGAGACTTTCCCTGTCCATTTCATAGTTGTGTTCGGCATTGGCTGCGGCCGACTGCACCACCTTGGTCACCGGCGCCGAAGCCCGCCTGGGAGTGAATTTCAGAATAGCCAGGGCCTCCCGTAAGTCCTTGCCGCGGATCAGATCCACCACCTCCCGGACCTTGCGCGGGGAGATACGGATGTACCTGGCAATGGCCCTTGCTTCATTTGTATTGGCAGCTGCCACAGGTATACCCCCTTAACTCAAACCTGTTAAAACAAACCAGACTGCGGTCTCACTTTAACGACGTGGAGCGTTCGGTATGATGCCCGTGCCCCCTGAACATCCTGGTCGGCGCGAATTCTCCGAGCTTGTGCCCCACCATGTCTTCGGTAATATATACCGGGATGTGTTTACGCCCGTCATGGACGGCCAGGGTATGGCCGATCATCTGGGGAAATATGGTCGACCGGCGGGACCACGTTTTTATCACACGCTTTTCGTTTTTAGCGTTCATTTCTTCAATCTTCTCAAGCAGTTTCGGGTCACAGTACGGTCCCTTCTTCAAGGAACGGCCCATGTGCTAGCCTCCTTTCCCGCTACTTGGTTCTTCGCTTGACAATCAGGCGGTCACTGGGCTTCTTCTTCCTGGTGCGCGCCCCCAGGGCCGGCTTGCCCCAAGGAGTTACGGGGTTGCGGCCAATGGGCGAGCGGCCTTCACCACCGCCGTGCGGGTGGTCCACCGGGTTCATGACCACACCGCGGACGGTGGGCCTTTTGCCTTCCCAGCGGTTGCGCCCGGCCTTGCCTACGGTGATATTCTCGTGATCGACATTGCCCACCTGGCCGATGGTAGCGCGGCAATCCTGGAGAATCAGCCTCATTTCGCCCGAAGGCATGCGGATGTGGGCGTATTTGCCCTCTTTGGCCACCAGCTGCGCCGCCGTGCCGGCCGAACGGACCAGTTGCCCGCCGGCCCTGGGATACAGTTCAATATTATGAACCATGGTGCCCAGAGGGATGTTTTTCAGCGGCAGGGCATTCCCCACCTTGATATCCGCATCTTCGCCGGAAGTAACCGTCATGCCCGTTTCCAGGCCCAGAGGGGCCAGGATATAGCGTTTTTCTCCGTCAGCGTAATGAAGCAGGGCGATTCTGGCCGACCGGTTGGGGTCGTACTCAATGGTGGCCACCTTTGCCGGAATGCCATCCTTGTCTCTTTTGAAGTCAATCAGACGATACTGCCTCTTGTGCCCGCCACCGCGGTGCCTCACCGTTATTCTTCCTTTGTTGTTACGGCCGGATCTCTTTTTCAGCGGTGCTAAAAGGGATTTTTCCGGCTGATCCGTGGTTATTTCATCAAAGGTCGAAACAGTTACAAACCTGCGACCAGGCGATGTAGGCTTAAACTTTTTAACTGCCACCTGGTTTCCCTCCTAATTTCAGTCATCGGTCGTCAGTCGTCCGTCGTCGGACTGCTCGCTGACATTTGACTGAAGTTAAATGTCTTAGAGTCTTTTTCAGTCGTCTTCCGCCAGGTTCTAAGCCGGAATCGGCTTCAAGTCAATTCCTCCTATACTGACGGCTGACGCCGGACGTCCGACGACTTGGTTACACGCCCTCAAAGATTTCGATCTTGTCGCCCGCCTTCAGGGTAACGATAGCCTTCTTGTAATCAGGGGTACGGCCTATCCTGCCCCTGACCCTTGTCATCCTGCCCTTGTAGCGAATGGTGTGCACCTTTTCCACCTTTACCTTGAAAAGCTCCTCGACGGCCTTTTTGATTTCAATTTTGTTGGAGTTCAAGTCCACTATGAAAGTGTACTTGTTCTCCCCCACCAGGTCCATGCTTTTTTCGGTGATGAGGGGCTTTTTAATGATGTCCCTGGGATTTTTCACCTGGCCAGCACCTCCTCCACCCGGTTCACCGCATCCTTGGTAATAACCAGGGTCTGGTGCGCCATCAGGTCATACACATTGAGAAAACCGGCCGCAGTGGGTTTTACGCCGGGTATATTGCGGGTCGACTTGAAGATGTTTTCATCAATGCCGGCCGTCACCACCAGGGCCTTGTTGTTAATTTTAAGGTTTTCCAGTATCTGCACCATATCCCTGGTTTTGGGCTGATCCAGCCGCAGTTGGTCCAGAACCACTATATTGCCGCTTTCAACCTTGGACGAAAGGGCCGACCTCATGGCCAGACGCCTTACCTTTTTGGGCAGCCTGATGCTGTAATCCCTGGGGTGTGGACCAAAGACGGTGCCGCCGCCCCTCCAGATAGGGGAACGTATGCTGCCGTGCCTGGCCCGGCCGGTGCCTTTTTGCCGCCACGGCTTGCGGCCCCCGCCGCTGACCTCGGCCCGGGTCCTGGTGTCATGGGTGCCCTGTCTCTGATTGGCCAGGTAGGCCACCACGGCATCGTGCAGCACGGACTGGTGAACAGGAATGCCAAAAACACTGTCATTCAGGTCAATTTCCCCTACCTGCTCCCCGTTGGTATTGTAAAGTGAAACCCTAGGCATTTTTCGTTCCTCCTTTTACGCACGACCGCTATTTCCTGGCCTTGACACTGTCTTTGATAACCAGCAGCCCTCCCCGGGGCCCGGGCACTGCTCCCTTAACCGCCAGCAGGTTGCGGCCGGCGTCTACCCTTACCACTTCCAGGTTCTGCACGGTAACCCGTTCAGCCCCGTAATGGCCGGGAAGCTTACGGCCCTTGAACACCCGGGCCGGACCCTTGGCGCCAAGGGAACCGGGACGGCGGTGGTATTTGGACCCGTGAGCCATGGGCCCGCGGTGAAAACCGTGTCTCTTAATGCCCCCGGCAAAGCCGCGGCCCTTCGAGGTACCCACAACATCAACTTTTTCCCCGGTGTTGAAAAGATCTGCCTTTATCTCCTGCCCCACCTGGTAGTTATCCCAATTGTCCACCCTCAGTTCCCTGAGGAATCTCAGGGGTCTTACCCCTGCCTTGTTAAAATGCCCCTTAAGCGGTTTATTAAACAGCCTTTCCCTTTTTTCTCCGAAACCAACCTGGATCGCGCCGTAACCGTCCTTTTCCACAGTTTTTTTCTGGACCACGTAACACGGGCCGGCTTCGATAACAGTTACGGGCACGGCCAGGCCTTCGCCGGTAAACACCTGGGTCATGCCTACTTTTCTACCCAGTATTGCCTTTTTCAACTCTTAGCACCTCCAGTGCCGGCCGGAAACAGAGGTTCACCCCGGCCCGGCTGGTACCAACCATACCACCCGGGCTCTCCTGCCGTGAACTTAATTTCCGGGCAAGCCCTTTCTAAAGCTTTATTTCTATATCCACTCCTGCCGGCAAATCCAGGCGCATTAACGCGTCCACCGTCTTGGGATTGGGTTCCAGTATATCGATCAGGCGTTTATGCGTCCTCATTTCAAACTGCTCCCGGGAATCCTTGTTCACGTGCGGTGAACGAAGGATGGTGTATATGCTCTTCTCGGTAGGCAGCGGAATTGGCCCGGCCACCGAGGCCCCGGTTCTTTTTGCCGTGTCCACTATTTTCTGCGCCGACTGATCCAGCATATGATGATCGTAAGCCTTTAGCCGGATACGGATTTTTTGTCTTTTCAACAGGCAGACCTCCTTTCAGGGATTAGGGTTTGGGGTCAATTCCCAATTCCCAATTCCAGTTTACTCTATGATGGAGGTAACCACCCCGGCGCCCACGGTGCGGCCGCCCTCACGGATGGCAAAGCGCAGTCCCTCTTCAATGGCGATGGGGGTGATCAGCTTGATGTTGATCCTGATGTTGTCCCCAGGCATGACCATTTCCACTCCCTCGGGCATTTCCACCACTCCGGTCACGTCGGTGGTCCGGAAGTAAAACTGCGGCCGGTACCCGTTGAAGAACGGTGTGTGCCTGCCTCCCTCTTCTTTGGTCAGCACGTACACTTCGGCCCCAAAGTGGGTGTGCGGCTTGATGCTCCCGGGCTTGGCCAGTACTTGCCCCCGCTCGATCTCTTTCCTGTCTACCCCGCGCAGCAGGCACCCGATGTTGTCTCCCGCTTCCCCCCGGTCCAGTATCTTGCGGAACATTTCTACTCCGGTCACTACGGTCTTCCGCGGCTTATCCTGCAGCCCTACGATCTCTATTTCTTCTCCCACTTTTATGGCCCCGCGCTCTACCCGCCCGGTGGCCACGGTGCCCCGCCCGGTGATGGTGAATACGTCTTCCACCGGCATCAGGAAGGGTTTGTCTATGTCCCTCTGCGGGGTCGGTACGTAGCTGTCTACCGCGTCCATCAGTTCCCAGATGGATTTGCACCACTGGCAGTCACGCTTGCCGCAGGCGCACTCCATGGCCTTTAAGGCCGAACCGGTGATGATCGGGGTGTCGTCTCCGGGGAATTCATAGGCGGACAGCAGTTCACGCACTTCCATGTCCACCAGTTCCAGCAGCTCGGGGTCATCCACCATGTCTGCCTTGTTCAGGTAGACTACGATGTAGGGCACTCCCACCTGCCGGGCCAGCAGTATGTGCTCCCTGGTCTGCGGCATGGGGCCGTCGGCCGCCGATACCACCAGTATGGCGCCGTCCATCTGGGCCGCGCCGGTGATCATGTTTTTCACGTAGTCGGCGTGACCCGGGCAGTCCACGTGGGCGTAGTGGCGGTTGTCGGTCTCGTATTCCACGTGCGCCGTGTTGATGGTAATCCCGCGCTCGCGCTCCTCCGGCGCGTTGTCAATCTCGTCGTATTTCTTTACCGTGGCCTTGCCCACGGTGTTCAGCACCATGGTGATGGCTGCAGTCAGGGTGGTCTTGCCGTGGTCCACGTGTCCGATGGTCCCAATGTTTACGTGCGGTTTGGTGCGTTCAAATTTCGCCTTGGCCATTTGAAAACTTCCTCCTTTATTAAGGTAACTTTGTTTATTAGCTTTGAACCGCCGCTGCCGGCAGTCAGCCTGGCGCTACTGTCCAACATCCGGCTTCCAACTTCCAATATCTGAATTCTTATCCATACCTGCGGGCAATTATACCCTCGGCGATATTCTGGGGCACCTCGGCATAATGGCCGAACTGCATGGTAAATGTGCCCCTGCCCTGGGTAATGGACCGGAGATCGGTGGCGTATCCGAACATCTCGGCCAGCGGCACGTGAGCATGGATAACCTGCGTGTTCCCTCTGGGCTCCATTTCCTCTATCCGGCCCCGCCGGGAATTCAGGTCGCCGATCACATCACCCAGGTATTCATCCATAATTACCACTTCCAGCTTCATGATCGGTTCCATAAGTACCGGCTGGGCTTTGGCGGCCGCATTTTTAAAACCGATGGACCCGGCTATCTTGAAAGCCATTTCCGAGGAGTCCACCTCGTGATAGGACCCGTCCAGCAGGCTGACCCCTATGTCTATCATCGGAAAACCGGCCAGTACCCCGTTTTCCATGGCTTCCCTGATCCCGGCGTCCACTGCCGGAATATATTCCTTGGGAATAACACCGCCCACGATTTTATTGATAAATTCATATCCGGTACCGGGTTTTTTGGGTTCAATTTCCAGTACCACGTGCCCGTACTGCCCGCGGCCTCCGGTCTGTTTGATAAACCTTCCTTCAGCCTTGCCTTTGCCCCTGATGGTCTCCTTGTACGCCACCTGGGGTTTGCCCACATTGGCCTCCACCTTGAACTCCCTGAGCAGCCGGTCGATAATGATCTCCAGGTGCAGTTCCCCCATTCCGGAAACAATGGTCTGCCCGGTTTCGGGGTCGGTGTGCATTTTAAAAGTAGGATCCTCTTCAGACAGTTTCAACAGGGCGATTCCCATCTTGTCCTGGTCGGCCTTTGTTTTGGGTTCAATGGCCACATGGATAACCGGCTCCGGAAACTCCATGGACTCGAGAACTATAGGATGCTTTTCGTCGCACAGCGTATCCCCGGTGGCGGTCTCCCTCAAGCCCACGGCAGCCACAATATCCCCGGTATAAACCTCGGCTATTTCCTCCCGGTGATTGGCATGCATGCGCAGGATCCGCCCCACCCGCTCACGCTTGCTCTTGGTGGAATTAAACACATATGATCCTGAATTTAGCCTTCCGGAGTAAACCCGGAAGAATGTCAGCTTGCCCACGTACGGGTCGGCCATAATCTTAAAAGCCAGGGCCGAAAAGGGCTGGCCGTCTCCGGCAGTGCGCCGGTCCTCATCCCCGGTCTCCGGGTTCAGGCCCCGCACGGCCGGCACATCGGTGGGCGCCGGCAGGTAGTCTACTATGGCGTCCAGCAGGGGCTGCACTCCCTTGTTCTTAAATGAAGAACCGCAGAGTACCGGAATTATTTTTACCGCCAGGGTAGCCTTGCGAATCCCCTTTTTGATTTCATCGGGGGAAAGCTCCCGGCCCTCCAAATACTTAATCATCAGTTCCTCGTCGGACTCGGCCACCGCTTCGATCAGTTTTTCCCTGTAAGAAGCGGCCATTTCCAGCATGTCCGCGGGTATATCTATTTCCTCGCTGACGGTGCCCAGTTCGTCGGTATAAGTGATTGCCCTGTTTTTGATTAAATCAATGGTCCCCCTGAAATTTTCCTCACTTCCCAGGGGCAACTGCAGGGCCACCGGGTTGGCGCCCAGTCTCTCCCTGATCATGTTTATTCCCCTGAAAAAATCGGCGCCCACACGGTCCATTTTATTTATGTAGGCTATCCGCGGGACCTGATATTTATCAGCCTGCCTCCAGACCGTCTCGGACTGTGGTTCCACTCCTCCCACCGAGCAGAAGACTGCAACTGCCCCGTCAAGCACTCGGAGAGAGCGTTCCACTTCTATGGTAAAGTCCACGTGGCCGGGCGTATCGATAATGTTTATACAGTGATTACGCCACTGGCAGGTGGTGGCGGCGGAGGTTATGGTGATCCCCCGCTCCTGCTCCTGAACCATCCAGTCCATGGTGGCCGCGCCGTCATGAACCTCCCCCAGCTTGTGAACCCTACCGGTATAGAACAAAATGCGTTCGGTGGTGGTGGTCTTGCCGGCGTCTATGTGAGCCATGATACCTATATTGCGTGTCTTTTCCAACGGAAACTGCCGCGCCATCAAGACTCCCCCCCTTACCATCTGTAGTGTGCAAACGCCTTGTTGGCTTCCGCCATTTTATGCGTGTCTTCTCTTTTCTTTACAGAGGCCCCGGTATTGTTGGACGCGTCTAAAATTTCAGCCGCCAGCTTTTCCTCCATGGATTTCCCGGCCCTGGCCCTGGCAAAGTTGGTGAGCCAGCGAATACCCAGAGTCTGCCTGCGTTCATGCCTGACCTCCACCGGCACCTGGTAGTTGGCGCCTCCCACCCGGCGGGCCTTGACCTCCAGAACAGGCATGACGTTTTTCAAAGCCTGATCAAATACCTCCTGCGGGTTTTTCCCGCTTTTCTCCTTCACGATATCAAGGGCGCCGTAAACTATTTTCTCGGCTAATCCCTTCTTGCCGCTGAGCATTATCTGGTTGATCAGCTTTGTGATAACTTTGTTGTTGTAAACCGGGTCGGGAACTAATTCCAATTTCTTGACATTTCCCCTTCTGGGCACATATTTCCCCCCTTTGCTACAGGTATTAAGGTTTTATTGCGGAGCTGACCGTACCGGACTGGTATGTGCGCTCCCTATTTCTTGGGACGTTTGGAGCCGTATTTTGAACGGCCGCGGTTTCTATTTTGAACCCCCGCCGAATCAAGAGCTCCCCGCACGATGTGATACCTGACACCCGGCAGGTCCTTGACCCTGCCGCCGCGCACCAGAACCACCGAGTGCTCCTGTAAATTATGCCCTATTCCGGGTATATAGGAAGTCACCTCAATACCGTTGGTGAGCCGGACCCGGGCCACTTTACGCAGAGCTGAATTCGGCTTCTTGGGAGTGGTGGTGTATACCCTTGTGCATACCCCTCTCCTCTGGGGACATTCCTTCAGTGCCGGAGCTGATGACTTTTGGGTCATTTCTTCTCTGCCCTTGCGGATCAACTGGTTAATGGTGGGCACTTACATACACCTCCTCTCTGGAAAGCTGTTACGGGCCTTCATTTCAGCCGTGAGCCGCAAGCCGCCGGATGTCGGATTGAAAGTAAACATCCCGGGTAAAATACCCGAGAGATATTTATAGTCCGACGACTACCACCCGACGACTTGCGACTGAATTATTCTTCCACCACTGCCGTGGCTGCGCAACCCACTTCAATGCCGCAGGCCTTTCCCAAAGCCTGCATACTCTCTACATAAACCACCGGAACTGATTTACCGGAACAGGCCTTTATTATCGGGTCGGTTACATGCCGTTCGGCATTTTTGGCCAAGTACACCACCTTGGCCTGGTTACGGTCAATGGCCTTTAACGTCTGCTTGGACCCGATAACCTTCTTGCGGGCCCTGGACAGGCGCTCCAGGGACATGGCGGCATACCTCCCAAATCCAGACACTTTTTTATAGTATCACTTGAAATAACTGTTGTCAACAATTATTTACTTTTCCACCGCCATGCCGTACTCGCCGGTATGGAACTTATTTTCTCCGCCCAGGTCGTCGTACTCGATACCGTCAATGTCCCCGTCGGCCTCCGGATCAGTGGCGCCGTCGCTTAAAACCTCAATGTTTCTGTAGCGGCTCATGCCGGTGCCGGCGGGTATCAGCTTGCCGATGATGACGTTTTCCTTGAGCCCCAGCAGGGGGTCCATCTTACCCTTGATGGCCGCTTCGGTGAGAACCCTGGTGGTTTCCTGGAACGAGGCGGCTGAAAGGAAGGAATCGGTTGCCAGCGAGGCCTTGGTGATTCCCAGCAGTACCGGCTTGCCAACGGCCGGACGGCCATTTTGGGCTTCAACAAATTCATTCTCTTTTTCCAGCTCAAATATATCGATCAGGCCCCCGGGCAGCAGTTCGGTGTCCCCCTGGTCCTCCACCTTGACCTTTCTCAGCATCTGCCTGATCATCACTTCTATATGCTTGTCATTGATGTCAACGCCCTGCAGCCTGTATACCCGCTGTACCTCCTGCAGCAGGTAAACCTGGACGCCCTGCAGACCCTTGATTTTCAGCAGGTCATGGGGGTTCACCGAACCCTCGGTGAGCTCATCCCCGGCTTCCACCCGGTCGCCGTTCTGCACTCTCAGCCTGGCCCCGTAAGGCACCTGGTATACGGTTTTTTCGCCGTCGTTGCCGGTTATTTCTATTTCACGGCGCCCCTTGACCTCCCTTACTTCCACAACACCCTCAAATTCCGCGATAATTGCCTGGCCCTTGGGCCTGCGGGCCTCAAAAAGCTCTTCCACCCTTGGTAGACCCTGGGTGATGTCGTCACCGGCCACCCCCCCGGTGTGGAACGTGCGCATGGTAAGCTGGGTTCCCGGCTCGCCGATGGACTGGGCGGCGATAGTGCCCACCGCCTCCCCGATATCAACCATGTGCCCGGTGGCCAGGTTCCTCCCGTAACAGTGTATGCACACACCATAACGTGTTTTGCAGGTAAGCACGGAGCGTATCTTTACTTTCTTGATGCCGGCCTTCTTAATATTTTCGGCCTGCCTGTTGGAAATGACATCTCCCCTGCCGGCCAGGATCTCGCCGGTTTCCGGGTGAATAACGTCCTCCAGGGCCATCCGGCCGATAATCCTGTCTTCCAGTTTTTCTATAACCTCGGAACCGTCCTTGATTTCTGCGACCTCTATGCCCTCCCCGGTGCCGCAGTCAATTTCTCTGACAATAACATCCTGGGCCACGTCCACCAGCCTCCGGGTAAGGTAGCCGGAGTCCGCGGTCCTCAGGGCCGTGTCCGCAAGCCCCTTCCTGGCGCCGTGGGTGGATATGAAGTATTCCAGAACGGTAAGGCCCTCGCGGAAATTGGCCTTAATGGGCAGGTCGATGATCCTTCCGGAGGGATCGGCCATAAGGCCCCTCATTCCAGCCAGCTGGCGGATCTGCTGAATGTTACCCCGGGCGCCGGAGGTGGCCATCATGTAGACCGGGTTGAAGCGGTCCAGGGTGTCCATAAGAGCTTTGGTAACGCCCTCGGTAGCGTCGTTCCACAGCCCGATTATCTTCCGGTAACGCTCGTCCTCGGTAATCAGTCCGCGGCGGTACTGCTGCTCCACCTTTTCCACTTCCTGGTCGGTCTGGGTGATAATTTCACTCTTTTTCCCCGGAATGGTTATATCCGAGATGCCGATGGTCACACCGGCCTTGGTGGCATAGTGGAACCCCAGCTTTTTGATGCCGTCCAGCAATGTGCCGGTGGCGGCAAAACCAAGCTCGCGGTAGCACTCATCCACAATCCTGCTCAGTTCCTTTTTGTCGGCCACGCGGTTGATAAAGCCGATCTCCTCGGGAATAACTTCATTAAATATAATCCTGCCGATGGTGGTTTCCACCGTTTCTCCCCTAAAACGCACCTTGATGCGGGCGTGCAGGCCGATCATACCGTTATCGTAAGCCATAAGGGCCTCATTGGGGTCGGCAAAAGACTTGCCCTCGCCCAGCGCCCCCTCTTTCTCCATGGTCAGGTAATAACACCCCAGCACCATGTCCTGGGTGGGAATGGCCACCGGCCTGCCGTCCTTGGGGTTCAAAATATTGTGCGCCGACAGCATCAACAGCCTGGCCTCGGCCTGGGCCTCGGCCGACAGGGGCACGTGCACGGCCATCTGGTCACCGTCAAAGTCGGCGTTGTAGGCGGTACAGACCATGGGATGGATCTGGATGGCCCGCCCTTCCACCAGCACCGGCTCAAAGGCCTGGATGCCCAGCCTGTGCAGGGTGGGAGCCCGGTTCAGCAGCACCGGGTGCTCACTGATCACTTCCTCCAGCACGTCCCAGACCTCCGGCCTGACCCTCTCCACCATGCGCTTGGCGCTCTTTATGTTATGGGCGTGGCCGTCGTTGACCAGCCGTTTCATCACAAAGGGCTTGAACAGCTCAAGGGCCATTTCCTTGGGCAGCCCACACTGGTGAAGGTGCAGGGTGGGCCCCACCACGATAACAGAACGGCCGGAATAGTCAACCCGCTTGCCGAGCAGGTTCTGGCGGAAGCGCCCCTGCTTGCCCTTGAGCATATCGCTCAGCGATTTAAGCGGGCGGTTGCCCGGACCGGTAACCGGGCGGCCCCGGCGCCCGTTGTCGATAAGCGCGTCAACGGCTTCCTGGAGCATCCGTTTCTCATTGCGCACGATAATGTCGGGGGCGCCCAGGTCCAAGAGCCTTTTTAAGCGGTTGTTGCGGTTGATTACCCGGCGGTACAGGTCATTCAGGTCGGAAGTGGCAAACCTGCCCCCGTCCAGCTGCACCATGGGCCTCAGCTCGGGAGGAATTACCGGGATAACCTTCATGATCATCCACTCGGGGCGGTTGCCTGATTTGCGGAAGGCTTCCACCACCTCCAGCCGGCGAATGGCCCTGATTTTACGCTGTCCGGTAACCTCCCTCAGTTCCTGGCGCAGTTCCCGGCTCAGCTCTTCCAGATCTATCTCTTCCAGGAGCTTTAATATGGCTTCGGCGCCCATTCCGGCCTTAAAGCCGGTGGGGTATTTTTCCCGGTACTCCCGGTACTCGGTTTCGGTAAGCAGCTGTTTTTTAAGCAGGCCGGTATCCCCGGGGTCTGTAACAATATATGAAACAAAATACAGCACCTTTTCCAGCGCCCGGGGGGACATGTCCAGAAGCAGCCCCATGCGGCTGGGGATACCCTTAAAATACCAGATATGGGAGACAGGGGCGGCCAGCTCTATATGCCCCAGCCTTTCCCTGCGCACCTTGGAACGGGTAACCTCAACACCACAGCGGTCGCAGATTACCCCTTTATATCTGACTCGCTTGTATTTGCCGCAGTGACACTCCCAGTCCCTGGTGGGACCAAAGATCCGCTCGCAAAACAGCCCGTCCCTTTCGGGTTTCAACGTGCGGTAGTTGATGGTTTCAGGTTTTTTAACCTCTCCACTTGACCATTCCCTGATCTGGTCGGGGGAGGCCAGGCCGATACGGATCCGGTCAAAATTGTTCAGGTCAAGCACTCTAACCACGCTCCCTTTATTAATTCGGGGATTGGGGATTGGGGATTGGTTTAATCACACCGTTTCATCTTCGTCCAGGTCAAAATCCTCATCGATGAATTCATCGCTGTACTCTTCTTCTTCCTCGGTCTCTTCCCCATCGTACTCATCCTCGGTATCAGGCAGCATCTCACCTTCAGTGAGGTCCAGCCCCAGATCCTTGGCGGTTTCATGGATATCCTCTTCTATTTCCTTGATTTCAATTTCCTGGTTGTCCTCGGAAAGAACCTTGATGTCAAGGCCGAGGCTCTGAAATTCCTTGATCAGCACCTTGAAAGCCTCGGGCATACCCGGTTCAGGCACATTTTCCCCCTTTACTATGGCCTCATACGTCTTGACCCGCCCCACCACGTCGTCGGACTTCACCGTCAGGATCTCCTGCAGTGTATAGGCCGCGCCGTAAGCTTCCAGCGCCCAGACCTCCATCTCACCGAAGCGCTGTCCCCCGAACTGGGCCTTGCCCCCCAGGGGCTGCTGGGTAACCAGGGAGTACGGTCCGGTGGACCTGGCGTGAATTTTGTCATCCACCAGGTGCGCCAGCTTGAGCATATACACATACCCGACGGTAATGGGATTATCAAAGGGCTCCCCGGTGCGCCCGTCATACAGGGTGATCTTGCCGTTTTCGGGCAGCCCAGCCGTCTTCAGCGACTCCAGGATATCTTCCTCCAGGGCGCCGTTAAACACCGGCGTGGCCACATGATAGCCCATGGCCCTGGCCGCCCAGCCCAGGTGCGCTTCCAGAACCTGGCCCAGGTTCATCCTGGAGGGCACCCCCAGGGGGTTCAATACTATTTCAATGGGCGTTCCGTCAGGCAGGAAAGGCATATCCTCCTCGGGCAGAATGCGGGCGATAACGCCCTTGTTGCCGTGCCGCCCGGCCATCTTGTCGCCCTCGGAAATCTTCCTTTTCTGGGCTATATACACCCTGACCAGGTGGTTAACCCCGGGGGGCAGCTCGTCGCCGTTGTCCCGGGAAAACACCTTGACATCCACCACTTTGCCCGATTCACCGTGGGGCACCCGCAGGGAAGTGTCCCGCACCTCCCGGGCCTTTTCACCAAAGATGGCCCTTAACAGCCGCTCCTCCGCGGTAAGTTCGGTTTCACCCTTCGGTGTCACCTTGCCCACCAGGATGTCGCCGGGCCGCACCTCGGCCCCCACCCGGATAATCCCCCTGTCGTCCAGGTCCTTTAATATTTCCTCGCCGACATTGGGGATGTCCCTGGTTATCTCCTCGGGTCCCAGCTTGGTGTCCCGGGCGTCGCACTCGTATTCCTCTATATGAATGGAAGTGAAATAATCCTCTTTAACCGCCTTTTCACTGACCAGGATGGCGTCCTCGTAGTTATACCCTTCCCACGGCATGAAGGCCACCAGCACATTGCGGCCCAGGGCCAGCTCGCCGTAGTTGGTGGAAGGGCCGTCGGCTATGACCTGGCCTTTTTTAACGGTTTCCCCCACGTCCACAATGGGTTTCTGATTGATGCAGGTGCCCTGGTTGGACCGCTTGAACTTGTGCAGCTTGTAGACGTCTACATTGCCTTCATCGGTCCTGATGGCGACTTCGTTGGCGGTCACCCGCTCCACCACGCCGCCGCTTCTGGTCAGCACCACCACGCCGGAATCTTTGGCCGCCTTGGCTTCGATACCCGTACCCACCAGGGGGGCCTGGGCCTTGATCAGGGGGACGGCCTGGCGCTGCATGTTGGCCCCCATCAGGGCGCGGTTGGCGTCGTCATGCTCCAGGAAAGGAATCAGCGAGGTGGCCACGCTGAACACCTGCTTCGGAGACACATCCATGAAGTCCACCCGGTCGGTGGTTACCATCAGGATGTCCCGCCCGTGCCGGGCGTTAACCCTGTTCTCGATAAAGTAGCCGTTTTCGTCAAGGGGAGCGTTGGCCTGGGCGATTATATGCCCTTCCTCCTCATCAGCCGTAAGGTAGACAATTTCTTCGGTAACCCGCCTGTTTTCCTTATCCACCTTCCGGTAGGGAGTCTCTATAAACCCGAACTCATTTATCCTGGCGTAGGTGCTTAAGGATCCGATCAGTCCGATGTTCGGACCTTCCGGCGTCTCAATAGGGCACATCCGCCCGTAGTGGGAGTGGTGCACGTCCCTGACTTCAAACCCCGCCCGTTCGCGGCTCAAGCCACCGGGGCCCAGGGCGGACAGCCTTCTTTTATGTGTCAGTTCGGCCAGCGGGTTGGTCTGGTCCATAAACTGGGACAGCTGGCTGGAGCCGAAAAACTCCTTGATGGCCGCCACCACCGGCCTGATGTTGATCAGCACCTGGGGAGTGATAACATCCACGTCCTGGATGGTCATTCTCTCCCTGACCACCCTCTCCATCCTGGAAAGCCCTATTCTGAACTGGTTCTGCAGCAGTTCACCCACCGAACGGAGGCGCCTGTTGCCCAGGTGGTCTATGTCGTCCACCACTCCCCGGCCTTCAATAAGCTCAAGGAGGTATTTAACAGTCTCGATGATATCTTCCGGCGCCAGTTCCCTTATAAATTCCCGGTCCACCGGAACCACTTTCTTTAAATAGGGGTCGTATTCTTCCCCCGGCCTTCCGTCATCAGGGTACCGGTAAAGAATGCCGTGCTTCAGTTTCTTTTGAATCTTGTAGCGCCCCACATTGGCCAGATCGTATCGCTTGGGATCAAAGAAAAGCGCTTCCAGCAGGGACCTGGCGCTTTCCACGGTGGGCGGCTCGCCGGGCCTCAGCCGCTTGTAGATTTCAACCAGGGCCTCTTCCTCGGAGTCTGTATTATCCCTGGCCAGTGTCTCCTGGATATGCCTGTTCTCGCCAAAGAGCTCCGCGATCTTGGCCTTGGTGCCGTACCCCAGCGCCTTGACCAGTACGGTGGCGGGAATTTTGCGGGTCCTGTCTATACGCACAAATATATGATCATTCACGTCGGTTTCAAACTCAAGCCAGGCGCCCCGGTTGGGAATAATGGTGGCCGTGTACAGCCTCTTGCCGCTGGGGTCCAGAACATCCCCGAAATAAACGCCCGGAGACCTTACCAGCTGGCTGACAATGACCCTTTCGGCGCCGTTTATAATAAAGGTGCCTTTTTCGGTCATCAGGGGGAAGTCTCCCATAAAGACCTCCTGCTCCTTGACCTCCCCGGTCTCCTTGTTGATCAGGCGCACCTTTACCCTCAGGGGGGCGGCGTAGGTGACATCTCTTTCTTTGCATTCCTCTACGGTATACTTTGGTTCACCCAGGGTATAGTCGAGAAATTCCAGCACAAGGTTGCCCGTAAAATCCTGAATGGGAGATATGTCCTGAAAGACCTCCCGCAAACCCTCACGCAAAAACCAGTTGTACGAGTTCCTCTGGACCTCGATGAGGTTGGGCAGCTCCAGGACTTCCTTCAACTTGCCGAAATTTTTCCGTTGGATTGTACCCTCTAATTCGGCATACATGTAATGTGCCACACCCCCAAAACCTATTTATAAAAGAAACAACGAAAAGCAAGGTTTCTAATTATCAAAAACCTCGCTTCTTTCCTGAAAATTAAATCATATCTAAAATATTATTCCCTGAAAAATACCACCGGATACACAAAATTATCACGGTCAATCCTTTTTATGGTAGAAATAAATTGCAGTAAACGATTTAAAGATTTTAACATATATAATATGCAAAGTCAAGGATGTTTTGCAAAAATTTTTCTCCTTTGGATGTACATTTGGACAGCACTATAACGCCTCCCGGGATGCTGCCCGGGAGGCGTATGGGTGGTCTACCGTTACTTTACTTCCACCGTGGCGCCCTGTTCTTCCAGCTTGGCCTTCAGGGCGTTCGCCTCTTCCTTGTTGACCTTTTCCTTTACAGGCTTGGGAACGTTGTCCACCAGGTCCTTGGCTTCCTTCAGCCCCAGGCCGGTGATTTCCCGGACAACCTTGATCACGTTGATCTTTTTGTCGCCCACAGAAGCCAGGATTACATCAAATTCAGTCTGTTCTTCCTCTTCGGCCGGGGCGGCTGCGGCGGCGGCTCCCGGAGCGGCTGCGGCAACGGCCACCGGGGCGGCTGCGCTTACTCCGAACTCTTCTTCAAATTTCTTGACCAGTTCGGCCAGTTCAAGAACAGTCAATCCTTTTACTGCTTCCAGAATTTCATTAACCTTAGACATCTAACAATACCTCCTGTTTATTCAAATTGAAATTTTTAACCAAACGGAGTCAGGCGGTTTCTCCGGCCTTTTGCTTGCGTATGGCCTCCAGGGCATAGACAAAGTTCCTGAGAGTCCCCTGCAGTACGGAGGCAAATCCGTACATGGGGGCCTGCATTCCGCCCAGCACCTTACTGAGCAGAACCTCACGGGACGGCAGGTCGGCCAGGCTACGGACGGCCCTGGCGTCAACGGCCCGGCCCTCCAGGACTCCGCCCTTGATTTCCATAGTTTTGGCTTCCTTAATAAAATCAGTCAAAACTTTGGCCGGGGCCACCAGGTCGTCACTGCCGAAGGCTATGATGGTGGGGCCTTCAAGATAAGGTTCAACCCCTTCGATACCCATTTCCCGGACAACCTTAAGGGTGAGCGTATTTTTGGCCACTTTCAGTTCGCAGCCCTTCTCCCGCATACGCCGCCGAAGTTTTGTCATGGCCGCCACATTCAGGCCCCGGTAGTCGGCCATGACGGCAACCTTGGAATGCCCGAATTTTTCCCTCAATTCTTCCAGTACGGCTTCCTTTTCCTTCTTGGTAGGCAAAAGCGCACCTCCTTTCAAAATGCCAAAAATACAAAAAAACGGGCCCTGTAGAAGCGCCTATGGGCCCGCCGATAAGCTTTATATTGGCAGGTAGCATCCAGGCCTCGGCTGGCGGCTTAAGCCATTATGTCTTTAAAGTTTAAAGACACCAGCTGTCTACAGCGTGAAAAATGTATTAAATTATTCTATCTCCTGTATTCTGACAGCCAAGACTTTCCCGTCAGCTTTAGGCGGTCACCTTCTGGGAATTGACTTTGATGCCCGGCCCCATGGTGGAGCACACCGAAACACCTTTAATATATTGACCTTTAGCCGCCTGGGGCTTCACCCTGATCAGCTGTTCAATCAGAACCCGCAGGTTTTCCGTCAATTTTTCAGTATCAAAAGAAACCTTCCCGATAGGAGCGTGAATTATTCCGGCCTTGTCGACCCTGTATTCGATCTTGCCGGCCTTGACTTCCTTAACAGCCTGGGTGACGTCAAAAGTCACGGTTCCGGTCTTGGGGTTGGGCATCAGGCCGCGGGGACCCAGGATACGGCCCAGTTTACCGACCATACCCATCATATCGGGGGTGGCAATGGCCACGTCAAACCCCAGCCAGCCTTCCTTTTGAATTTTTTCCACCATATCCTCGGCGCCAACAAAGTCAGCGCCGGCTTCCCCGGCTTCCTTGGCCTTGTCACCCTTGGCAAAGACCAGCACCGTACGGGTTTTGCCGGTTCCGTGGGGAAGCACCACCGCCCCGCGGACCTGCTGGTCGGCATGGCGGGGGTCGACACCAAGCTTAACTACCGCTTCCACCGTTTCATCAAACTTGGCCGGCGCCAGTTTCTTCACCATGGCCAGGGCCTCGGCGGGATCGTAAAGCACCGTACGGTCAACCTGCTTGGCAGCGTCGGTTAATTTCTTACCTTGTTTGGGCATGTTACAACCTCCCTGTGGTGCAGCGGATTACGGCGGCGGTTATCGAACCGCCAGCCTTTATCCTCCCACTATTTTTAATTTACCCTTCGGTAATTACTATACCCATACTGCGGGCGGTGCCTTCCACCATGCGCATAGCTGCCTCAACCGATGCGGCGTTAAGGTCCTGCATCTTGGTTTCAGCGATTTCGCGCACCTTGGAGCGGGGCACCTTGGCTACCTTTTTCTTGTTCGGTTCGCCGGAACCGGATTCAATGCCGGCGGCCTTCTTAAGCAATACCGCAGCGGGCGGAGTCTTTGTTACAAAAGTAAAAGACCGGTCCTCAAAAACAGTAATCTCCACCGGAATAATCAACCCGGCCTGAGCAGCAGTGCGCTCATTGAATTCCTTGACAAAGGCCATAATATTTACACCGTGCTGACCCAGCGCGGGACCTACCGGCGGGGCAGGGGTGGCCTTTCCAGCGGGACACTGAAGCTTAACTATAGCGGCAACCCTTTTAGCCATATCTCCTCTACACCTCCTTGCCTGTACCTGACAAACTTAAATATCTGTAGAAATCCAGACAACAGAAGCAGAATGTCCAGGCTATTTTATTCTCCTGTCTCCTGTATTCCTGCTTCGCAACTCAGCTTATTTTCTCCACCTGTGAATACTCCAGTTCTACCGGGGTATCCCGGCCAAACATTGATATCTTAACCTTGATTTTACCTTTATCCGGATACACCTCTTCGATGATCCCGTCAAAATTTTCAAAGGGCCCCGACCTGACCCTGATATGTTCGTTTACCGCAAAATCCATCCGTACCCGGGGTTCGTCAACCCCCATGGACCTCATAATCTGTTTGGCCTCTGCATCGGTAAGGGGTATGGGCTTTGATCCGCTGCCCACAAATCCGGTAACTCCGGGGGTATTCCGGACCACGTACCACGAGTCGTCGGTCATAATCATTTCCACCAGAACATAGCCCGGGAAGACTTTCCTTTTGCTGACCTTTCTTTTACCGTCCTTAACCTCGATCTCATCTTCCATGGGCACAAGGATCCGGAATATCTTTTCCTCCATGTTCATGGATTCAATTCTCTTTTCGAGATTGGCTTTCACCTTATTCTCGTAACCTGAATAGGTATGGATGACATACCACTGCTTACTCATAAATACAAGGGACCTGGTTCAGGTCCCTCACCTCCCCGGTTCTATCGGATAAACAACTGCAGGACCCTGCTCATCAGTGAATCAAAAACCCATATCAATATGCCTACAATTATAACAGCCACCAGCACTACCAGGGTATAGGTAAGAACCTCCCGGCGGGTCGGCCAGTGTACTTTTTTAAGTTCACCATAGACTCCGCGGAAGTACTTTTTGGCCTGTTCAAAACGGCTAACCGCGCTTTTCTTAACCGCTACCGGCTTCTTGTCACCCCTCGGGACAGGCTTTTTGGCATCATCTTTCTTCTTTAGAGCAACTTCACCCCGGGGAGCAGGCTTTTTTTCGTCTGCTTGATCCTTATCTTTCCTGATTATAGCCATAAATCAGCCACATCCTTAAACTTCCGGAAAATAGTATGCCCAATTTCAGCCACAGAGAGCAGGCTCCTGATTCCCAATTCCATACGGGTGGCACAAAATTAGAAAATTCGGTGGCATCTCAAGGCAGATATAAAAATACCCGCCTCAAACCGGCTGTTCCGGTACCGGACGGTGTGCTTTCGGGTACCAATCTAGCGGGTTTCTTTATGGACGGTATGGGTATGGCAAAATCTGCAATACTTTTTCATTTCAATCCGGTTGGGATCATTCTTTTTGTTTTTGGTCGTTGTATAGTTACGGCGTTTACACTCTGTGCATGCCAGTGTTACTCCAACCCGCATCTGAAGCCACCTCCTAAAGCAAAAAAAACCTGGAAGGTCTTATTTATGGATAACCTTAAACAATTTATCATAATTAATTTTCCCTGTCAATAGCTGTCTTCAGGTATGAAAACTAAAGGTTTTCCTGTGCGTTTCCAGTCTACCTCCCCAGGCGTATTTTTATACCATTTTTTTCCTTAAGAAAAAACAAAAACTGACCGGGAAACCGGATGTAGACCAAGCCTCCTGGTCAAATTGGCAACTATTTTTAACCACTTTCTATTTTCTATATTTTTTTACTCTGTGATCTGTGTTCCCTGCGGCTCAAATATTTTTATTCTATAATCGAGGTAACCACCCCGGCGCCCACGGTGCGGCCGCCCTCACGGATGGCAAAGCGCAGTCCCTCTTCAATGGCGATGGGGGTGATCAGCTTGATGTTGATCCTGATGTTGTCCCCAGGCATGACCATTTCCACTCCCTCGGGCATTTCCACCACTCCGGTCACGTCGGTGGTCCGGAAGTAAAACTGCGGCCGGTACCCGTTGAAGAACGGTGTGTGCCTGCCTCCCTCTTCTTTGGTCAGCACGTACACTTCGGCCCCAAAGTGGGTGTGCGGCTTGATGCTCCCGGGCTTGGCCAGTACTTGCCCCCGCTCGATCTCTTTCCTGTCTACCCCGCGCAGCAGGCACCCGATGTTGTCTCCCGCTTCCCCCCGGTCCAGTATCTTGCGGAACATTTCTACTCCGGTCACTACGGTCTTCCGCGGCTTATCCTGCAGCCCTACGATCTCTATTTCTTCTCCCACTTTTATGGCCCCGCGCTCTACCCGCCCGGTGGCCACGGTGCCCCGCCCGGTGATGGTGAATACGTCTTCCACCGGCATCAGGAAGGGTTTGTCTATGTCCCTCTGCGGGGTCGGTACGTAGCTGTCTACCGCGTCCATCAGTTCCCAGATGGATTTGCACCACTGGCAGTCACGCTTGCCGCAGGCGCACTCCATGGCCTTTAAGGCCGAACCGGTGATGATCGGGGTGTCGTCTCCGGGGAATTCATAGGCGGACAGCAGTTCACGCACTTCCATGTCCACCAGTTCCAGCAGCTCGGGGTCATCCACCATGTCTGCCTTGTTCAGGTAGACTACGATGTAGGGCACTCCCACCTGCCGGGCCAGCAGTATGTGCTCCCTGGTCTGCGGCATGGGGCCGTCGGCCGCCGATACCACCAGTATGGCGCCGTCCATCTGGGCCGCGCCGGTGATCATGTTTTTCACGTAGTCGGCGTGACCCGGGCAGTCCACGTGGGCGTAGTGGCGGTTGTCGGTCTCGTATTCCACGTGCGCCGTGTTGATGGTAATCCCGCGCTCGCGCTCCTCCGGCGCGTTGTCAATCTCGTCGTATTTCTTTACCGTGGCCTTGCCCACGGTGTTCAGCACCATGGTGATGGCTGCAGTCAGGGTGGTCTTGCCGTGGTCCACGTGTCCGATGGTCCCAATGTTTACGTGCGGTTTGGTGCGTTCAAATTTCGCCTTGGCCATTTGAAAACTTCCTCCTTTGCAGCTTCCGGAAATAAATCATTAATCTCTAAGTTTTTCCAGAGGGCCATGATTTATACAGGCCGAAAAATTTCAGTAGTAATTTCTCTAAAAACAAAAAAAATCCTCCCCCTGGGGGGAGAAAAATACATGGCTGTTTTTGTGTTGTATTGTCGGACTTTTAAGCCTGGAATTCAGGCTATATCTAATTCTTAATTACTAAATGACCCATTTCAATTGCCGGCCGTTTAGAGTTGACAGCTTACTGCTATTTTCAGCAATATTTTACCCCCGCACCACTGCCTTTTAGGATATATTTTTCAACTCTTTCAGCCTGATTAACCGGGTTTATCAAAATATCGTCCACTCCGGCAAAATATGCGCTGGCCATAGAGTCACGGGTAATTTTAGTGGTGTATACAACCACGGGGCAGTTAATCTTTTTTTTCAGCGTTTGCACCAGGTTGGGCCAGTAATTATTGTTTTCCATGGAAATAAATATGATCCGGGGATGGTGCGCCAAGGCCAGCCTTAAGGCGCCGAATTCGTCGCCGGCCTCGTGTATGGCACAGCTATGCCTTGAGATCATTGCCTTTAAGCTGTTGCGCATACATCTGGACTTATCCACGATTATCACACTGCTTCCGGCAGACACTTACACATCCCCTCCCCTACCCCCTGTTTTAAGAGAAAGGACAAAACCAAGGGTGAGTGAAGGTAATTTTATCAAATATTTCCCCGCTTGTCTACATTTTGGTTTAAAAAGTGAAAATAATTGTCTGATTTCTGCATTTTAGCGCCTGAAACCGGAAGCCACATCAAAAGGAGCCCCGGAGGGCTCCTTTTGATTACTGCTTTTTTTTGCCCTTATTCACCATGTCATCCAGTTCCCGCAGCTTGTCCCAGGTCATCAGCGGCCTTTCCTGAGTATTGGCCATGACCACCTGGTAGGTGCTTTTACCACAGGGGACCAGTTCTTTCACCATGTTCAGATTGATCAGAAATCCCTTGTGCGACCTGAAAAACATCTGGTCCCTCAGCTGCTCCTCCAGCGCTCCCAGCGATTCGTCGGCGTTAACTCTGCCCCCGATGTAATGCACCACTGTCTTGCGGTCTTCCTTGGTGATGAAGATGACTTCCTTCAAGTCTATCATCAGGATCCTTTCGGCATCTTTAAACAGCCTGGCCCCCTGTATGTCACCCCATTTTTTAACCGGGATTTCTTCCTTCACGGGCTCTCCCCTCCTGGTGGCCTCAATATCCAGAATCCGCTTGACGGTCTGGGTTATCCGTTCCACCTTGAAGGGCTTGACCAGGTAGTCAAAGGCATAAATTTCAAAAGCCTTGTCCCTGTACTCGGAGAAACCCGTGCAGAAGATGATGTAAGTCCAGGGGTTGATGTCAAAGATGTCCTGGGCCAGCGCGATCCCGTTCTTTCCGGGCAGGTCGATATCAATCAGCACTACCCGGGGGCGCAGCTTCTCAAACAATTGAAGCGCTGTAAAGCCGTCTTCCGCTTCCCCCACGACATCCGCACCCGGCACATCCTTGACGGCTGCCTTGATCACCTGCCGCATGGCGGGATCATCCTCGGCTATCATCACCGTCAATTTCATTCCGTTACCCCCATACTTCATTTACTTGGCCGGGGGAGCGGGCTGGTAATAGTTAAATAAACTTGCCGGACCGATACCGATCCCAGCCGCCACCAGAGCAAACAGCACCAGGGGGGAGTAAACCAGCTTCTTAAGCATGGGAACACCTCCTTTCACCCAGTATCCTTGAAAGAACAATGTCAAAACCATCTATCACCCAGTATCCCGGCGGGGTGAAGCTGAACGACTGAACCATCATGGCCAGAAACCCGGCTACCGCCACGGGAACGTTGTATGGTACAACAATAAACATCGTTACGCTGGTCCAGATTGCTAGATATAACAGGGACAGCCTCTTAAATAATCCCCTCTCCCCGGTTTTTACCTTTCTGTTGGTCACCTCCCCCGGCGCCCAAATCAGCACCGACAAAACCATAACCACTGAACCGACCACCAAAATTTTAACCAGTACAGGTTGGGATATATAAGGCTCAATATAAACACCCAGTTTACCGGCCCCAAGAAAAACGATTATTCCGAAGGTCAGGCAGCGCCAGTAGTCCTCGCAGTGAGCCCCCCCGCTGACCAGGCGGAAAAGACCCATGCTTACCATGGCGAAAAGCGCCCCGGGCAGCACCCCCAACAGAGCAGCTGCGCATAAAAGAATAGTCCACTTGATGAACTCACCCAGGATAATCTCCAGCCCAAAGCGGACGGTATCCACTTTGGATTGCTCCAGCCCCACCTCACATACCAAAAATTTGGCCATGCGGGAGGCGATGTCGTACATCTTCACCAGATCACCTCCTGAAGGGGATGCCTACCTTGAATATAGTCTCTCCACTCCCGGATGAAACCTCTATATTCCCTTTATACTTGTCCACTATTTCCTTCACTATAGTCAGACCCAGGCCGGCATGACCCTTTTTGGTGGTGAAGCTGTTCTTGAATATCTCCCCGGCCAACTGCGGGTCCATTTCCCCCCGGTTAGACACATCGATCAGATACATTCCTCTTTCGGCGGTAATGTCCAGCCTTACTGCCCGGTCCCCAGCCTCATTCTTACCCACCGCGTCAAAGGCGTTATCGATGAGGTTGCCCAAAAGCGAGCTGGCTTCGTTACTGTTAAGAGGAAAATCCTCCAGGGAGCACTCAATGCTGATGTCAAATTTTATATTCCGGGTCTCGGCTATACCTATCTTGGTATAGAGTAGGGCACTGACACCGGGGTTGTCGGTCTTGATCAACTCCCCGGTACCTGAAACATAATGGTATGTGTTTTGTATGTACTCCTTTGCTTTCTCGAAGCTGCCAGTCTCCATCAGACCAAAGACCGTTTGCAGGTGGTGGTTGAAATCGTGGCGCTGCTTCCTTATGGAAAGGATTAGTTCTTTCAATTGTTCTATTGTTTCAGCGGCCCTGGTAGCCTCATACTCCTTTTCAACAGCCCTGTTTATTCTCCTTAAAGCCCATACTGATACAAAAGCAAGAATTATTATTAGGGCATTAAATAACACCTTAAATAGATCCGGATAATTGCTGGAAACGTTAACCTGAACTGACACATAAGCAAAATTAAGAATGAACAGTAAAAAAATTGGAAGAAATATAAATATGACGGCTGGAAGGTACTCTTTATACAAGGCTCCATTTCCCGGCTCAGGGTTTATAGAATATTTATCTTTGAAAGCTTGCCATCGGGTTATCTTTGCAAAAGTTAGACTGTATTTTTTAAATATTAATATAGTGGCTAACATAGCGCCCGCAACGGGAATAAAGAATAATATTCTCATATATGGGTCATTTACCACACTTTGTATGGTTAGACCAGTTATAACCAGCATTAATTGAGCGGAAGATATTTCTAGTATAATTTCAAAAGTTGCTCCGACCGTTATACCAATTGCTGCAATCCAGAAGGGTATTCTTGATACTATAAAAATAAGGGTTACAAATGATATCATCTGAATAATTGTGTGCAATCCTACTGGTATAGGAAGAGACCTGACAATATACGCCACCACCGACTGGATTAACCCGATCAATACGATCTCAGCTAACCTGGGCTTTCCCCCCATGAACTGGATGGCAAAATAAGCCATCAGCATGGCTTCCGGGAACGATATACAAAGCATGATCAGGATCGACATTTGCGGATCCAATGGAATCCCTTCTTTCTGTATTTCTCATGCAGTCGTAATTTCCTCCACCGGGTGCCTGAAAGGAGTAATAAGCTGCTTAAAAGGTTCTATACGGTGCCTGAAAAATTTTGTAAACTTTGTAGTTATATTAAACAAAATGTAAGGATGATCCTCTTTTTTCAACGAAAAATAACAATTTTTTCGCTTGGTGACGAATGCTTTTATAGCAATAAAAAAACGGCATCACACTTTCCGGTGTGATGCCGTTTTTTTGTGGTAGCGGCGCAGGGACTTGAACCCCGGACACCACGGGTATGAACCGTGTGCTCTAACCAGCTGAGCTACGCCGCCATATGGAGCCACTGACCGGGATTGAACCGGTGACCTCATCCTTACCAAGGATGCGCTCTACCTACTGAGCTACAGCGGCATGGTTGCGGGGGTAGGATTTGAACCTACGACCTTCGGGTTATGAGCCCGACGAGCTGCCAGCTGCTCCACCCCGCGACGACAGTGTTTATTATAGCACAAAGCCGTACTGCGATAAAGTCCCGCTTGATTTTACGGCTTTGATTGGCATTGGTGGAGGGGGCAGGATTCGAACCTGCGAAGGTGTCTACCGGCAGATTTACAGTCTGCTCCCTTTGGCCGCTCGGGAACCCCTCCATATTCGGTCGTCGGTCGTCAGGCGGCAGTCGTCAGTTTTTAAGTTGGAATTCGCTTTTGCGAATTCCTTCTTACCGACGTCCTACGTCCGACGTCTGACTACTTATTTGGAGCCGGCGATGGGACTCGAACCCGCAACCTGCTGATTACAAGTCAGCTGCTCTGCCAATTGAGCTACGCCGGCGCGTGAGTCTCTATCTCCAGGCGCAAAATATATGTTAACAGAAAAAACACCGGGTGTCAACACTCCCGGCCGTGGTTTTTTATGTCAAAAGCTCTCCCTATATTATTTCAAGCTTCCCTTTTTTCCAGGTACCTCTCCAGCTTCCTCTTGACACGCTGCAGGGCGTTGTCGATGGACTTGACATGCCTTTTCAGATCTTCGGCGATCTCCTGGTACGACTTGCCCTCCAGGTAGGACATGAGCACCTTCCACTCCAGGGAACTCAATATTTCCCCCATTTTTTCCTCGATATCATCAAACTCTTCACGACTTATGATAAGTTCTTCCGGGTCGGTAATCTTGGTGCCGGAAATAACGTCCATCAGGGTGCGGTCTGAATCTTCATCGTAGATTGGCTTGTTAAGGGAGACGTAGGAGTTGAGCGGTATGTGCTTCTGCCTGGTGGCCGTCTTAATGGCTGTAATAATCTGGCGGGTAATGCACAGTTCGGCGAATGCCCTGAAGGAAGATAACTTGTCCATCCGGAAGTCGCGAATGGCCTTATAAAGTCCTATCATGCCTTCCTGGATAATATCCTCCCGGTCTGCTCCAATCAGGAAATATGAGCGGGCTTTGGCCCTGACGAAGTTTTTATACTTATTGATCAGATATTCCAGTGCGACGTCGTCTCCCTCGCGGGCGTACTCCACAATATCTTCGTCAATCAACAAGTTAAAACCTCCGGCGACCTCTTTCTGGGCGTTAAGATTCATGATATCCCTCCCGCTTTTTATTCCGCATGGAGAACAAGTCAATCCGGGCCAACCGACGCTTCCGTATGATGGTTTTTAACTGGAAAAATAAAAGCCTTTTCCGTTAATAACATTAATGTCCGGGTATTAATTACCCAGACAGTTGATATCTTTTAACCGGACAAAGGCCTTTCCTGCAATCTCAAAGTAGCCAAGCCTATTATAACGTACGCCCAAAACACAGTCAAGATATATATAATGAAGGAGAGCCGCTATCTTTTCCTGCGCCTCCACTTTTCCAGGGTTTTTCTTACCTCGTCAACCAACCGGTTCTCCAGGTACGACTCGGTGGGAGATGTGGAAACGTAACGGCTTTCGCCCTCCTGCCGGACTCTCTTTATATTTTCCAGCAGTTCCCCGGGGGTCATCCTGTACGCCCCCCGGCCGAAAATCATGCTCTGTTCGGCCCAGTCCGAGGTGGCCACCTGAACCCTTCCCTTCTCCGTTAGCTCCCCCACCAGCCTTTCTATCACCGAATCGGCGGTCTCTCCCTCCTGGGTATAAATGACCTCCAGGTTATCCCCTATAATTTCAGCATGCTCCACATTATTCCTGACCAGGTGGGCGTCAAAAACCACCACCACCGACTCCCCGCTCATGGCCGCATAATTGGCCAGGATATCCAGGAGTTTTGCCCTGGCGTGTTCCAGGCCGGTTTTTCTCAATTTCTCAAAATCCGGCCAGGAAAATATGATGTTATAACCATCAACAACCAGGTATTCCTTCATGTCATTTTAATCCCCTCTGCGAGGCGTGAAGAAAAGCTACGGGCATGTTCTTTGCCGGAGAACCTCGTACATAAGCAGGGCGGCAGCCACAGACGCGTTCAGTGAGCTTATCCTGCCCGTCATCGGGATCTTTACCAGGAGATCGCACTTTTCCCGCACCAGCCTGCCCAGCCCTTTGTCCTCGCCTCCCACAACCAGGGCCAGGGGGCCGTCCAGCCCGGCCCGCCAGAAAACTTCCGGCCCGGCGGCATCGGCTCCCACTATCCAGAAGCCCCTTTCCTTCAATCCCTCGATCGTCTGCGCCATGTTGGTCACCCGGGCCACCGGAACATGCTCCACGGCTCCCGCCGAAACCCTGGCCACCGCGGGGGTAAGGGTCACCGACCGGCGCCTGGGGATGACCACTCCGTGGACGCCCGCCGCTTCCGCCGTACGCAGTATTGCTCCCAGGTTGTGGGGATCGTTTATTTCATCCAGCAGGAGAAGGAAAGGGGGATCCCCCGCACTGCCCAGAATATCCTCCAGGCTTTTGTACTGGCGGGCGGCAATATAGGCCATTACGCCCTGATGCCTGGAACTTCCCGCAAGGGTGTCCAGCCTGGCCCGTTCCACCCTGTGTACCGGCACGCCCTTTTCCCTGGCCAGGGCCGGTATATCCCCCAGCCTTCCGCCTCTTTCCCCCTGCGCGATTAATACCTTGTCAACAGGACGCCCGCTTTTAAGAGCCTCCCTGACCGGATTCACGCCAGCCACTATGTTGTCAGGCCGATTATCGCCCTGTGGTTTCATGGCCGCATTCTGTCTCCTGTCTCCTGTCTCCTGTCTCCTGTCTCCTTACCCGGAAGCCTTTCAGCATAATTTATCCCCATCCACCAGCTGAAATATTTTATCCATAATTTCCGCCAGTCTTTCCATACTACCCAGGAGAAACAGGTACCCCACCAGGCATTCCAGCCCGGTGCTCTGGCGGTAGGCCGCCACCCGGCCCCGCGGAGTGTGGGCGGGCTTGGCATTGCGGCCCCGCCGGACTATATTTGCTTCTTCCCCGGTAAGCATGTCCTCGATGGCCCTCAATACCCCGGCCTGGGTGCCGGCGCACACGTACCTGACCGCCTCGCTGTGGATTTTACCGGTGCGGGACACCCCCCTGGCGATAACGTGCCGGCGCACCCAGAGCTCATACACGGCATCTCCGATGTAAGCCAGCACAAGGGGGGAAAGCATGTGGGGCTGATCGATTTGATCCGCCCGGAATAGTTGGTTCCAGTCAGACATTGTCTACACCTGTTTCTTCCAGCGCACACCCTGGGGAGTATCCTCAAGGATGATGCCTATCTCCTTCAAACCGTTCCTGATGCTGTCGGCGGTGGCCCAGTCCTTCCTTGAGCGGGCTTCCTGGCGGACCCTGATGATCAGGCCGATCAGGTCGGCCGCCAGCTTTCCTTCCCCCTCAACCTCCCGGTCCAGAACTATTTTCCCCGACGGGCCGGACCTGAACAGGCCCAGCACTGAGTTAAAAGCCTCCAGCAGCGCCCCGGCCCGGTTCAGAACGGCGGCGGAAGGGCCTTCCCCCGCACCGGCCCTGTGCAGGTAGGAGTTTATGTCCCCCACGGCGTCAAAAAGGGCGGCTATGGCCAGGGCGGTGTTAAAGTCGTCATCCATGGCGCTTTCAAACTCCCGGCGCCTCTTGTCCAGCATGCCCGACAGGGCTTCATCTTCGCTGTTCCGGTTCTCCCTGGGCGCTCCTCCGGCCGCCTCTTCCAGAAGCCGGAGGCAGGTTTTGATCCTTTCCAGGCCCCTGCCGGCCGCGGCCAGCTTTTCATCGTCAAAGTCCAGGGGGCTCCGGTAGTGGGTGGAAAGCAAAAAGAACCGCACCGTCCCGGGAGGAAACTTGGCCAGTATCTCCCTGACCAGAAAGAAGTTGCCCAGGGATTTGGACATTTTCTCCTGGTTTACCGTGATAAAGCCGTTGTGCATCCAGCAGCGGGCAAAGGGCTGGCCGGTGGCCGCCTCGGACTGGGCGATCTCATTCTCGTGGTGGGGGAAGATCAGGTCGTAACCGCCGCCGTGGATGTCGAAATTGCTGCCCAGGTATTTTAACGACATGGCCGAGCACTCGATGTGCCACCCCGGCCGTCCCGGCCCCCACGGGCTGTCCCAGGCGGGCTCCCCGGGCCTGGCGGCCTTCCAGAGGGCAAAATCCACCGGGTGGCGCTTCCTCGGGTCCACCTCCACCCTGGCCCCGGCCTGCATGTCCTCCAGGGACCGGCCGGACAGCTTGCCGTAGTCGGGAAATGAGGATATGTCGAAGTACACGTCCCCCTCCACCACGTAGGCGTGGCCCCGCCGGATCAGCACGTCCACCATTTCTATTATTTCCGGCAGGTGCTCCGAAACCTTGGGGTGCACGTCGGCCCTCATAACGTTGAGGGCGTCGGCGTCACGGTAATATTCCTCCACATATTTGCGGGCCAGCGGGATGGGGTCCTCCCCCTCTTCCCGGGCCCGGTTGATTATTTTATCGTCTATATCGGTAAAATTTTGAATGTAGCGGACCTGGTACCCCTTGTAAAGGAAATACCTCCTCACGGTGTCAAAAACCACCAGCGGCCTGGCATTTCCCAGGTGTATAAAATTGTATGTGGTGGGCCCGCAGACATACATGGATATTTTTCCCGGTTCCCGGGGGACGAATTTTTCCTTCCGCCTGGTGAGAGTATTATATATCTGCATTACTCTTTCCAACTCCTTCACATACTTCCAGCACCGGCGCGGCCGCCTTTCCGGTGGCCTGTATTTCCAGCTCCCTGACCCGCTTTTCCAGGCGCTCTATATTCAGGAGCATACAGCTCATGGCCTCGGCCACCGGGTCCGGAAGCTGGTCGTGCCTCAAGTCAATATAAGCCTCCCCGGGAGAATCGATCTTAATCCCGTCTCTGATCACCACTTTTCCCGGTACCCCCACCACGGTGCTGTTGGGAGGAACCGAACTCAACACCACGGATCCGGCCCCTATTTTTGAATTATCCCCAACCGTAAAAGATCCCAGTATTTTAGCCCCTGTGCTGATAACCACGTTGTTTCCTATGGTGGGATGCCTCTTGCCCTTTTCCTTGCCCGTCCCGCCCAGGGTGACGCCCTGGTATATGGTGACATTGTTTCCTATTTCGGTGGTTTCCCCGATCACTACCCCGGCCCCGTGGTCTATGAAAAGGCCCTCGCCAATCCTGGCTCCCGGGTGTATCTCAATGTGGGTCAAAAACCTGGAGATCTGTGAGATTATCCTGGCTATGAGAAAAAGTTTGTGGCGGTAAAAGAAGTGTGCTACCCGGTGGATCATAATGGCATGAAACCCGGGATAACACAGCAACACCTCCAGCACGCTCTTGGCCGCCGGGTCCCGCTCAAATACGGCCTGTATATCTCTTTTAAGCCTCCCAAACATACAACTCCCCCCACATTTCGATGTTCGAGATTCGAAGTTCGAGTTAAATTTCGAACGTCTAACATCGAGCTTCGAGAAGCGCCCTTTCCAGGCGCCTGATGGTCTTTGCGGCCCCCAGGATGGCGATTACCTGGTGCAGTTCGGGCCCGTGGGTCCTCCCGGTGACGGCCACCCGCAGGGGCATAAAAATCTTTTTGCCGCCCAGCCCCAGTTCCTTGCCCAGGCTCTTCAGCATACTCTTTACGGATTCCTCATCCACTGAGGGGGCAGCTGCCAGTTTATCACGGAGCCTTCCTAAAACCGCCGGGACCTCCTCCTGGCGCAGAACGGCCCGGGCCTCTTCATCCACGGGGTCCACCGCCTCGGCAAAAAATACATCTATATGGCCGGTTATCTCGGACATGTTGTTAATATAATTCTTTACTACGGACATTACCTTTTGCAGCCAGCGGTACTGTTCCGGGGTCACTTCCCCGGCCAGATAACCTGCGCGCCGGAAGTACGGCATGGCCATATCGGTGAGCCTGTCTACAGGGCTCTGGCGTATATAATGCCCGTTGAGCCAGTTCAATTTGTCCAGGTCAAACACGGCGGGGTTTTTGGCCACCCTGTCCAGGGAAAACCGCTCCTTTATCCGGTCAATGCCCAGTACCTCTTCCTCCCCGCCCGGGGACCAGCCCAAGAGCGCCAGGAAGTTAACCAGGGCCTCGGGCAGGTAGCCCATCTCCATATACTGTTCTATGGAAGTGGCCCCGTGCCTTTTACTCATCTTGCTGCGGTCCTTGCCCAGGATCAGCGAAACGTGGGCAAATTCCGGTACAGGCCAGTTAAAGGCCCGGTAAATAAGAACTTGCCTGGGAGTGTTGGAGAGGTGCTCCTCGGCCCTGATTACATGGCTGACTTTCATCAGCCGGTCATCCACCACCACGGCAAAATTATAGGTGGGGATGCCGTCCGACTTAAGGATGATAAAATCGCCTATGCCGGAACACTCGAAAGAAACCTCTCCCCTTACCAGGTCGTTTATAACCACTGTTTCTTCTTCCGGCACCTTAAAACGGATCACCGGCTTCCGCCCCCCGGCCTCCAGCCGGGCCCTCTCATCGGCGCACAGGCTCCGGCAGCGGCCCATGTACCTGGGCAGTTCACCCCCGGCCATCAGCTGATCGCGCTCGGCGGCCAGCTCTTCCTCGGTGCAGTAACAGTAATAGGCCTGCCCCGAGTCCAGCAGCTGCCGGGCATAGCCCCTGTACAGGTCCAGCCTCTCGGTCTGCCGGTAGGGGCCGTGGGGGCCGCCCACGCCAATTCCCTCATCCCAGTCCAGGCCCAGCCACCTTAAGGATTCAAGGATGTTTTCCTCCGACGGCCGGGAACTCCTTTCCAGGTCGGTGTCCTCTATGCGTACAATAAAAGTACCGCCGTAGCGGCGGGCAAAAAGCCAGTTGAATAATGCCGACCTGGCTCCCCCGATATGCAAGGGGCCGGTGGGACTGGGGGCAAATCTTACTCTGATGGTAGACAAGCGAAAACCTCCAAACAGGCCTAAATTCGCCCATTATTATACCACCACAAGGGTTTTGGGAGCAAACTATTTTCTATTACTTCCCCCGTCATGCTGCCGTAAAAAGCTTTCGACAGTGCCTTTATATCCGGTGCCTTATATAACGGCAAAAGGGCCGCTTACGCGGCTCTTCACACATGACCCTTTTATGATGAATTTGTTGTTTACCGGTATAAGTTTTTTAAAAATAATTTTTTGTCAGTTTAATTCACCGGGGTTAATTCGAAAGCCCTTGAACTGTTGCAGCAGTTCAAGGGCATGTTATTTTTTGAATCAATGCTACGGCGTAGCAGGCTATCCCCTCTCCGGAACCGGTAAAGCCGAGGCCCTCGGTGGTGGTGGCCTTAACATTGACGCGGGAGACTTCTACCCCCAGAGTTTCGGCAAGGGTGCTTCTCATGGGGTCAATATATCCCGCCAGCCTGGGCGCCTGGGCCACTATGGTGGAATCTATGTTTTGCGGCGCAAAACCGTGGGCGGACAGCTTCTCCATGACCTTACCCAGCAATAAAATGCTGGAGATCCCCCTGTACGCAGGATCGGTGTCAGGAAAGTGCCGGCCGATGTCCCCCAGGCCTGCCGCCCCCAAAAGGGCATCCATGATGGCGTGTACCAGCACATCGGCGTCGGAGTGCCCTTCCAGGCCCTTTTCATAAGATATTTCAACCCCGCCCAGGATTAGTTTCCGCCCGGGCGCCAGGCGGTGCACGTCATACCCGAAACCTACTCTCATATACATTACACTCCAGTCGCGGAACTGGGAATTGGGATTCAGGAATTGGGCAATGGGACTTGTATTACAACAGTATATTTCGGGCAGGATTTATGTTTGTTATAATTCTCCTGTCTCCCGTCTCCTGTCTCCTGTATTCCGACCTTTTTTAACATCCCTGAAGCCAAGCAGTGCCTCAGCCACATACAAATCCTCCGCCGTGGTGATCTTGATGTTACTGTAACTTCCCCTGACTATTTTCACCGGGTGCCCGGAAGCTTCCACCAGGGAAGCGTCATCGGTATACACGGCCCCCCTGTCCCCGGCCAGTCGGTGGGCCGGCATCAGCACGTTATAAGAAAAACCCTGGGGCGTCAGGGTAAGCCAGAGGTTTTTCCGATCCGGGGTTCTGGCCACAAAACCATCGGGGCCTGCCTCCTTAACAGTGTCCTTGACCGGCACCGCCAGGGTGGCGGCCCCGAATTCCACCGCGGCCGGGATCAGATCTTCAATTTCCTTTACAGTAACCAGCGGCCTGGCCCCGTCATGGACAAGAACCACTTCACATTCAAATGGAACTGCCAGCAGCCCGAATAAAACGGACTGCTGGCGGTTAACTCCCCCCGGGACCACTGCTGTTATTTTTTTCAGGTTCCACTTAACGGTGATTTCCCTGAACTGCTGAAGTTTATCCGGAGGGGCCACCAGTACGATGCCTTCCACCTGCGTGGCCTGCTCCAGCGCCCGCAGGGAATGCACCAGGACCGGAATGCCCGCCAGGAGCAGCAACTGCTTGTCAACACCACCCATGCGGGTGCTCTGCCCGGCAGCGGCCACAACAGCGTAAATCCTAGCCAATTATGTTCACCTCATGGTAGTGGCCGTTGCTCAAATCCCTGCGGTCGCCGGTGCGCGGTTTGGCAAAAATCATACGCCCGGCGGCCGTCTGCAGCACACTGGTAACCACAACATTAATGGTCTGCCCGATAAACTTCCTTCCTCCGTCCACCACTATCATTGTTCCGTCATCCAGGTAGCCCACTCCCTGTCCGGCTTCCTTGCCGTCTTTGACCACCTGCACCGACATCTCCTCACCGGGCAGAACTATTGGTTTTACGGCATTGGCCAGTTCGTTGATGTTCAGTACTTTGACACCGTGCAGCTCAGCCACCTTGTTGAGATTGTAGTCATTGGTAACGATCTTGGCGTTCAGTTTCTGGCTCAGCTTTACCAGCTTGGTGTCCACCTCGGCCTGATCTTCCAGTCCTTTTACATTTTCATAGATCTGGATCTTGATCAAGGGGTCCTTTCTCATCCTGTTCAGTATGTCCAGGCCGCGGCGCCCCCGGTTTCTCTTGAGTAAATCCGATGAATCGGCGATATGCCTCAGTTCCTCCAGCACAAAGGCCGGCACCAGCAGGGTGCCTTCAATAAAGCCGCTTTCACACAGGTCCGCGATGCGCCCGTCAATAATTACACTGGTGTCCAGAACTTTGTAAGTTGGCTTCCCATCCGGCTTGGGAGACTTGTCTTTGCCAAATTTGGTAAGACTGCTGAAAAGGCCGAGAACCTCCTCCCTTTTTTTTACGCCGATGCTTAAGCCCAGGTATCCCAGTAAAACGGTTCCCAACACCCAGATAATAATACCCGGTATACCGAGAAAGGTTAACATGGAACCCAATAAATTAGCAATTATAAGTCCGATTATGAGGCCCACCGAACCCACCACCAGGTCATAGGTAGGGGTCCGCTGAATAAATTGCTCACTCAGCGATATAAATTTCAGTGTTCCCCGAATGATCCAGGGCGCCAGAAGAAGCCCGGCCACCAATCCGACCAGGGTTCCCAGTCCGTAGAAGCCGAATACCAGCCCCGGAATGCCTGCCGGCAGATTCAGGATTTTGTTTGACACCACAAAGGTGGCTGAATAAAATCCCAGGACCGCAAACACCAGCACCAAAATAAAAAAAACTGTTTTCCTGAACACTTTTTCACCTCCTTTCAAAAAGCTTTCGGCCATCAACTGCCGGCTTTCAGCCGCAACTGCTGATTGCTGACGGGTGACAGCTGACTGCTCTTTACTATTATTTACAGTTCAGCTTATTATATTATAGGGCTTCAGGAGGATTGTCTCAACCGGAAAAAAGAATATTACACAAATATAACATAAAAAAAGAAAAAACGCCATGCTGGCGTTTATAGTGCAAATGCGCTGTCTATGAGGGACTGTGCCCTGTCTTCTTCCAGCTCTGTGGCCAGTACCAGTTCGCTTATCAGTATCTGCCTGGCGTTTTCCAGCATCTTCCGCTCACCTGAAGATAATCCCTTTTCCTTTTCGCGGTTGATAAGGTTTCTGACCACCTCAGCAACCTCGTATATATCACCGCTTTTAATCTTCTCCAGATTGGCACGGTACCTGCGGTTCCAGTTGGCCGACATACTGGTGCCCTGTTCTTTCAAGATGCCTATAACCTTCTGTACCCCTTCGCTGTCGATGACCTCCCGCAGCCCAACCTCCCGACAGTTGTTGATAGGGATCATTACTTTCATATCCCCCACAGGCAATTTCAATATATAGTACTGACGCTTTTCACCCAAAATTTCTTTCTCCTCGATTGATTCTATAACTCCTGCCCCGTGCATGGGGTACACGACTTTATCCCCTATCTTGTACAACGCCGGACCCCTCCTACTAAACTCTATTCTAATAATAGTATAGCACAAAGAGCATCATCTGTCAAAGAAACTATAATTTTAGCATAGCTGCCAGACAGTGTCAATAATTTTTTAATAATTCCATGTGTTTGACAGGACGAGCACCGGGTATGTATAATTACTGCAAGATTTAAAATTTACATATTTTTTTGAGGAGTGAAACCGTTGGTTAAGGATATTGTTTTCGATGAATTTCAAAATACGGTTTCAGAACTTCTAATATATAACAGAAGCATCCTTGATGCCCTGGCCAAGATTCAGGAAACCAGCGCCACGCTCCACAAGTCTGTAATCAAATCTGTCACCCGGTGCGGCTGCATAGAAATCAACGCCTCCAAGGCAAACATCCCTTCTGACGCCACCCTGGCTGACTTAAAACAAATCCTTGATTCTCACGTTAAAGGTGAACTTTGCCAAAGTTGCCGGGAAAACATTGAAAAATCGGTGGGCAAGATGATGTTTTACACCACAGCGCTGTGCAACCTTCTGGATTTGAACATGTATGACATATTGCTTAAAGAACAGAAACAGATGAAAATACTTGGTTACTATAATCTCGCGTAAAATCCTCGCGGGTCGGGAATCCAGGAGCCAGAATCCAGAATTCAGAATAACACCCGCCTTTAATGCCATAATGATTGGATTTTTTTCTCCCGGGTCATACGTGCCTTTCCTGGCCCAGCTGTTCTCTGTAGCGATTCAGGCCTTCCTTTATAGACCTTGCCCTTACCTCTCCTATGCCTTCCACCTCGTCCAGCTCCTGTATGGTGGCATTCAAAATTTTCTTGAGGGACCCGAATTCCTGGACCAGATTCTCTATCACAGGCAGGGGCAGCCTTGGTATTTTTTCAAGAATGCGGTAGCCTCTGGGGGATACGTTCTGATCCAGTATGCTGGTACTGCCCGGATACCCCAGTGCCCTGGTAATAAGGGAAAGATCCAGCAGATCCTCGGCCGGCCAACTGTTGATCATGGCCATTATGCTCTCGGGAGACTTTTCACCGGCGCCGGAACAGTAATCCTGTATCACCAGGAGGCCCTCGTCCTCCACGTTGGCCACCAACTCTTCCATCTGCATGGTGATCAGGCGTCCTTCAACCCCCAGCTCGCTGATGTACTTCTCAATTTCAGTCACCACCCGCAAAACCATTTCGGCCCTCTGGATGGACTTTGTCACATCAAAAAGGGTGACCGCCTCCTCAAACTCCAGTATGCTCAGTTCGGTGACCACCCTTTCGAATACCGACCTGTATTTTTCCAGTGTCTGCAGGGCCTGGTTGGCCTTGGTAAGAATCACCCCCAGGTCCCTGAGCACATACTTGACATTCCCCTTGTATACGGTGATCACACCCCGGCGCTGGGAGATGGAAATGGCCAGGGCATCAATCTGTTTGGCCACCCGTTCGGCTGTGCGGTGCCTGATTCCGGTCTCGCTGGAGGGTATGCTCAGGTTCGGCACCAGCTGTGTATTGGCGGCCACAATCTTTTTCAAATCGGAACTGATGATTATGGCCCCGTCCATTTTGGCCAGCTCGTAAAGGTTCGCCGGAGAGAAATCGGCGTTTAACTGAAAACCTCCCTCGGCTATTTCGGCTATTTCCGGGCTGTCGGTAATCACTATCAGAGCCCCGGTTTTGGCCCGCAGGATGTTTTCCAGCCCTTCCCGCAGGGGGGTGCCCGGAGCCACCACTTTCAAAATCTTCAACAGCTTATCTTCCATCAGCTCTTCTCCATTTAAAAAGATTTAAAGCCTTAAAGCGGCTTCAACGGCCTCTGTCAGTGTTTCCACCCCGATTACCCGGATGGCTTCATTCGCCGCAGGGGAACGCCCCGCCCTCAGAGGAACCAGACATGTTGAAAATCCCAGCCTGGCCGCCTCAAGTATCCTTTTCTCCAGCTGGGGCACCGGCCTTATCTCCCCGGTCAGACCTATTTCCCCAATGGCCGCCAGCCCTGGGACGGCCGCTATTTCCTTGAAACTGGAGGCCAGCGCCAGGGCGATGCCCAGGTCAACGGCTGGCTCATCCAGCCTTGCACCACCCACCGCGTTGACATAGGCGTCCTGCCCCCCGAGGTGCAGCCCCACCCTTTTTTCAAGCACCGCCATGATCAGGGACACCCGGTTATAATCTACCCCGGCGGTCATCCGGCGGGGCACGCCGAAGCCGGTGGGGCAGACCAGGGCCTGAATTTCCACCATCAGCGGCCGGTTCCCCTCCATGGTGGAAACCACCACTGATCCGGCCACATCCCCGCGGTTATTGTTGATCATGAACAGCTCCGACGGGTTGAAAACTTCCTTCAACCCGTCGCCTTCCATCTGAAAGATGCCTATTTCATTGGTGGACCCGAAGCGGTTTTTTACACCCCTGAGGATGCGGAAGGAATGGTGTCTTTCCCCTTCAAAATACAGTACGGTGTCCACCATGTGTTCAAGCACCTTGGGCCCGGCCAGGGCGCCTTCCTTGGTCACATGCCCCACCAGAAAAATGGAAATCCCTTCTGTTTTGGCCAGCCGCATCATCTGGGCGGCGCATTCCCTGACCTGGCCCACCCCTCCGGGTGATGAGGAAAGGTCCGGTTTAAACACCGCCTGTATGGAATCGACAATCACCAGTTCCGGGGCTATACCCCTTATATTTGCCTCCACCCGGTCTATGTCCGACTCGGCCGCCAGGTAGAGCGGGCCTTCTCCTATTTTAAGCCGGGACGCCCTCATTTTTACCTGCTGCACCGATTCTTCACCGGACACATAAAGAACCTTTTTACCTGACCCGCATACCCGGGAGGCCGCCTGTATCAATAAAGTGGACTTGCCTATACCGGGGTCGCCGCCCAGCAAAACCAGGCTCCCGGGAACCACCCCGCCCCCCAGCACCCTGTCCAGTTCCTGAATACCGGTGGCAAAACGGTCTTCCTCCAAAAGGGGAATCTGGGAAATAGGCAGGGCTGCCGGGGAATAATTGCTGCCGCCCTTGGGGGCGGACCGGCTGACACTTTCCTCTATCATTGTGTTCCATTCCCCGCAGCCCGGGCAGCGCCCCAGCCAGCGGGGGCTTACATAACCGCAGTCCCTGCAGGCGAACCTGGTCCTGGAAGACATAAAGACCCCCGGTCAGTATTCAGAATTCAAATCTGATCAACCACCAGATTTTATTATAACATTTAAGTATTAAAATTCTCAATAATTGAATTCCATAATTCACCAAAAATCAACACAGACCCGGTTTTTATACCGGGTCCACAGAATCGGTTCGCGTGTCAAGCTTTCCTCACCAGCAGTGCATCCCCCTTCTTATCCATAACAACACTGTCGCCCTGCTTTACGGTGCCCTTGAGGAGTTCCTCCGCTATGCGGTCCTCCACCTGCTTCTGGATGGCCCTCCTCAACGGCCTGGCCCCGTAATTTTCATCAAACCCTTCTCCGGCCAGATATTCCTTGACTTTATCGGTAACCTCCAGGTTGATGTTGTTTTCCTTCATCCGGTCGGCCACTTCCTGCAGCATAAGGCTCACTATTTCTTTGATATGCTCCTTGTTAAGAGCGTGGAAGACAATTATTTCATCTATCCTGTTCAGGAATTCCGGCCTGAAGGTGCGCTTCAGCTCCTCGGTGACTTTTTCCTTCATCCTTTCATAACCGGATTCCTGCTGGTCGCCCGCCCTGAAGCCCAGGGTCGCCTCCCGGCGGATGGTGGACACCCCCACATTGGAGGTCATTATTATCACCGTGTTCCTGAAATCAACCACACGCCCCTTGGAGTCGGTGAGGCGGCCGTCCTCCAGCACCTGTAAAAGCACATTGAATACGTCCGGGTGGGCCTTTTCAATCTCATCCAGCAGCACCACCGAATAAGGCTTCCGGCGCACCGCCTCGGTCAGCTGGCCGCCCTCCTCGTAGCCCACGTAGCCGGGAGGAGCCCCCATCAGGCGGGACACGGCGAATTTTTCCATGTATTCGCTCATATCCAGGCGCACCATGGCGTCCTCGTCGCCAAACAGGGCATCGGCCAGCGCCCTGGCCAGTTCCGTCTTGCCGACCCCGGTGGGCCCCAGGAAGATAAAGGACCCGATGGGCCGCCTGGGATCCTTGAGTCCGGCCCTGGCCCGGCGAACGGCCCTGGAAACGGCCTTGACCGCCTCATCCTGGGCAACCACCCGCCGGTGCAGCACCTCCTCCATTTTAAGCAGCCGTTCGGTTTCTTCCTCGGCCAGCTTTTTGACCGGAATACCGGTCCAGGTGCTGACTATCTGGGCAATATCCTCCTCGTTAACGGTCAGCTCCTGGCCCCCCTGCTGCTGTTTCCAGCTTTCACGGGTGGAATCCAGTTCCTTCTTGAGGCCCTGCTCCCTGTCCCGCAGCTGGGCCGCCTTTTCAAACTCCTGGTTGTTGATGGCCGCCTCCTTTTCCTTGCGGACATCCTCCAGCTGCTTCTCGATGCTTTTGACATCGGGCGGAGCGGTATAGGCTTTCAACCTCACCCGGGACGAGGCCTCATCAATCAGGTCAATGGCCTTGTCCGGCAGGAAACGGTCGGTGATATACCGGTCGGAAAGCCGGGCCGCCGCAGTCAGGGCCTCGTCCGTGATCCTCACCCGGTGGTGGGCCTCGTATTTATCCCGCAAACCCTTCAGTATTTCAACGGTTTCCTCCACCGTGGGCTCCTCCACCATGATGGGCTGGAAGCGCCTTTCCAGGGCGGGGTCCTTCTCGATATGCTTTCTGTACTCATCCAGGGTGGTGGCCCCGATGCACTGCAGCTCCCCTCTGGCCAGGGCCGGCTTCAGTATATTGGCGGCGTCAATGGCCCCCTCGGCGGCCCCCGCTCCGATAATGGTGTGCAGCTCATCGATAAAAATTATTATATTGCCCGCCGCAATTATTTCTTCAATGGCTTTTTTCAGCCTTTCTTCAAACTCCCCACGGTACTTGGTCCCGGCCACCATGGAGGCCAGATCCAGAGTTACCACCCTTTTATCCAGCAGCACCTCCGGGACATTCCCGGCCACTATGCGCTGGGCCAGCCCTTCGGCGATGGCCGTTTTGCCCACACCGGGCTCCCCGATCAGCACCGGGTTGTTTTTGGTGCGGCGGCTCAGGATCTGAATCACTCTCTCAATTTCCTTCTCCCGTCCCACTACCGGGTCCAGCTTGCCCTGCCTGGCCATGTCCGAGAGGTCGCGGCTGAACCGGTCCAGGGTGTTGGTCTTGGCCCCCGTCTGGCAGGTGGTACAGGACTGGGCCTGGTCCCCGGCAAGGCCGGTTCCGCCAAGCAGCTTTATTACAGCCTGGCGCACCCGGTCCAGGTCGGCCCCCATACCTTTCAGTACCTGGGCGGCTACGCCCTCGCCCTCCTTGATCAGGCCCAGCAGCAGGTGTTCGGTCCCCACGTAATTGTGCCCCATCCGGCGGGCCTCTTCCACAGCCAGTTCCAGAATCTTTTTGCCCCTGGGGGTAAGGGTCAGTTCGTTGCCGGAAACTTCCTGGCCCCTGCCCACCATCTGCTCAACCAGATTCCGGACATTTTCGGCCTCCACGCCAAGGCCGGCCAGGATCTTGGCGGCCACTCCCTGGCCTTCCCTGATCAGTCCCAGTAATATATGCTCGGTGCCCACGTACGGGTGACCCAGCCGCATGGCTTCTTCCTGGGCCAGGAACAGAACCTTCTGGGCCCTTTCGGTAAATCTGTTGAACATGAAAATACCTCCTTAGTTAATACTGCCAACTAGTTCTCTATATTTTTTTCTCGCTAAGGGTTTCCCTGATCATGCCGGCCCTGATCACGTCCCGGGCCATGGGTGAAATCTCCCTGCCGGCCCTCTTCACCATGAAAGCCGGCCTGATCATCACCATCAGCTCGGTGACCAGACCGGACGGTATAAAATCAATAATACTCATGCTGACACCCAGCCTTAAATCCGAGAGCAGCCTTACAGCCTCCTCGGAGGACATTACCCGGGCGTTGCTGAGCAGTCCGTAAGCCCTCCACACCCTGTCCTCGATTTGCTCCCTGCGTTCCCTGATCAGAGCTTCCCGGGCGGCCCGCTCGCTGGATATTACCTGCCAGGCTACGGAAATAATGGCGGAAATAATATCCTCCTCAGTGGGACCCAGGGTTACCTGGTTCGATATCTGGAACAGATTGCCGGAAGCCTCTGTGCCCTCTCCGTACAGGCCCCGCACGGCCAGTCCCAGCTTGGAAACCGACCCCAGCACGTCCCGGATCCGGTTTACCATCACCAGGCCGGGCAGGTGAAGCATCACCGAAGCCCTCAGGCCGGTTCCCACGTTGGTGGGGCAGGCCGTGAGATAGCCCAGCTTTTCGTCATAGGCATACTCCAGGGTTTTCTCCAGGGCGTCGTCAATTTTATTGATTCTTTCCCAGGCCTCTTTTAACTGCAGCCCCGGCAGGAGGCATTGCAGCCGCAGGTGGTCTTCCTCGTTGACCATTATGCTGTATACCTCATCATCCCCCAGGACAACAGCCTTTTTCTGGCAGTTTTCCAGCAGGTCGGGGCTGATCAGGTGCTTCTCCACTAGTATTTGTCTCTCCACCGGGGTCAATTCACTCATCTCGGTCAGTTCCAGGTTCCCCAGCCGCTCACTTTGGTTAATTTTATCCACGGCCAGTCTTACCGAATGAATTATCTGCCGGGCGTCCGACTCCGAAAGCAGGTGGGGGAACGGAAAATTCAACAGGTTCCTGGCCACCCTTAACCGGCTGCTGATGACAATATCCGGTTCCGGCCCGCTGGCGTCCATCCAGTGGCTGTGGGCAGTGTTCACCGTTTTTTTAATAGACACCTCAGTTCCCCTCCCCGGCCAGCTCTTTTTCCATCTCTCTGATTTGGTCCCGGAGTTTGGCTGCTTCTTCAAATTCCTCCCGGCTGATGGCCTCTTTCAGTTTAACCTTGAGCCGGTCTATTTTTTTGGACAGCTTTACCTTGCCCCCGGTCCGTTCAGGCACTTTCCCGGTGTGCCTGCTGGTCCCGTGTATGCGCCGGAAGACAGGATCAAGCCGGTCGCCGAACTGCCGGTAGCAGTCCCCGCAGCCCAAGAGCCCGCTTTTGGCGAACTGGGCCTCGCTGAGGCCGCAGCTGGGGCATTTTTCACCCTGGGTCAGGGCGGGAGTGAAAGGAGAAGCTGTGGGGTTCGCAAAAAGACCGGCCAATAAATTATGCAGGTTCATCTGGGGTATCAATCCGAAACTTTCGGCCTGCACCTCCCTGGCACACTGCTCACAAAGGTGCATAACCTTCTTTTTATTGTTTATTATTTCTGTAAGGTGAACCACTGCAGGCCTTTCCTGGCAGCGCTCGCAATTCATATACTACTCCTCCCTTTCATTAAGCTGAAGCAGGGAAATAATCATCGCCTTCAATATCAAGGCCCGCAACTGATCCCTGGCCGGCAGGGCTATCCGCAACACATCCCGGCTCAGGGCGGCCTTCATCATGGCTGCCTCCCTGCGGGTAATAAAATCTTCTTCCAGCATCCGGCGGATAATGCCCTCCATCCCGTATTGACTGATGTTCCCCCCGATGAGGTCGCACAGGTAGCTCACGGTGTCAACCCTGTCGTCCATGGCCAGTTTGACTATACGCACATAACCGCCGCCGCCCCGCCTGCTTTCCACAACAAATCCGTGCTCCACCGTAAACCTGGTGGACAGCACATAATTAATCTGGGACGGCACGCAGTTGAACTTTTCGGCCAGCACATTCCTCTGGATTTCAACCTGCCCCTGTTTGCTCTTGTCTATTAGCTCTTTCAGGTATTTTTCGATCAGGTCGGATATGTTGGACATCTACGCACACCACTTCCTTGGCTGATTTTAATCTTGACTGACCTTAATTTTATTATTGACCTTAACTGACCTTTTTAACAAATTTATTTTCCCCGCAAATATAAAAAATATAGTTATATTGCTTTAAATATCTCCTTCATCCTTGGTATGACGGAGAACCAGGGGCCTGATGTTAACGGCAGATAAAAAAGGTTGAATTATCAGCCAAAATTTGTATTATAAAATTACCGGGATTGGTAAATGAGGAAATTTATACCACCGGCTCTGAAAAGAATTAAACGGCGGTTTCTACATAACTTAATAATAATTACGAAGCACTTGACGAAAAAGTTATCTATTCTATTAGTTGAGGAGGTGGTCTGAATTTAGCCTTTAAAGGCCGGTTATTAGAAAGGAGGTATAAGATGAAGCTATCCACAAAGGTTCTTATCGGGCTGGGAGCGGGCATCATTGCCGGGCTTATCCTGAACAATTACGCGGGCGCAGTTAATACCTGGATTAAACCCTTCGGCACTTTATTTTTAAACCTCATTAAAATGATCATTGTACCGCTGGTGTTCGCTTCCCTGGTGATGGGCGCATCCAGCCTGGGCGATTTGAAAAAGCTGGGCAGGATCGGCGGGAAAACCATTGTCTACTACCTGGCTACCACTGTTGTGGCGGTGACAATCGGACTGATTATAGCGCATCTCTTTAACCCGGGGGTCGGCCTTACCCTGCCGGTTGAAGCCAAGTACGCCGGGAAGGAAGCGCCCGCCCTGTCCTCGGTATTGCTGGGGATTGTCCCCACCAACCCCTTCGAGGCGATGGTCAGCGGCAATATGCTGCAGATAATCGTATTCGGCCTGTTCGTGGGCATCGGCATAACCGCCATAGGGACCAAAGGGGCGGTGGTAAAAGCCTTTTTTGACGGCTTTGCCGAGCTGATGTTCAAAATCACCGGGTGGATAATGGAATTTGCCCCTTACGGTGTTTTTGCATTAATTACACCGGTGGTGGCCGCCAACGGGCCGGGCGTCCTTTTCCCACTGGCCAAAGTAATTCTTGCCGTCTATATCGCCTGTATATTACATGCCGCCATTATTTATTCAGCTGCGGTTTCAGCATTTGGCAGGAAGTCTCCCCTGGCCTTCTTTAAGGGTATCCTGCCCGCCCAGCTGATTGCTTTTTCAACCTGCAGCAGCGCGGCCACGCTTCCGGTCACTATGAAGTGCACCGAAGAAAACCTGGGCGTTTCAAAAGGCGTGTCAAGTTTTGTTCTTCCTCTGGGAGCCACTGTAAATATGGACGGAACAGCCATCTACCAGGGCGTGGCGGCAATATTCGTGGCCCAGATCTACGGACTGGACCTCAGTCTCGGCCAGCAGTTAATAATCATACTTACGGCCACCCTGGGATCCATAGGCGCCGCCGGAGTGCCGGGGGCCGGCCTGATTATGCTGACCATGGTTTTAACTTCCGTAAACCTGCCCCTTGAGGGTATGGCCATCATTGCCGGCATAGACCGCATACTGGACATGGCCAGGACCACCATAAACGTAACCGGTGACGCCTGCGGGTCTGTGGTGGTTGCTTCTACCGAGGGTGAACTGCGCAGCGTTCCGGCCGGGGGCGGTGGGCTGAGCGCCTGACGGAGCCGGACTGAGCCCTTGACATTAACAGAAAAGAACAGGTCCGCGCAAAAACGCGGACCTGTTCTTTTCTGGCTCCTCGAGTAGGATTCGAACCTACAACCTACCGGTTAACAGCCGGTTGCTCTACCGTTGAGCTATCGAGGAACGGTGGTTCAACACAATTAGAATTTTAGCACGATGAAAACAAGCAGTCAAGCTCCATCCTTCTTTAGAGGTTGCTATCGAAAGGGAGAAGGCATCAATCGAGCGATATTACCGGAGACTGTTACAGTCTCTTGCGATATACTTTCTTTAACGATTAGAAAGCCCCTGCAGTTGCCTGCAGGGGCTTTAAGATTAATTCCGGCGACGACCTACTCTCCCGGAGCTTTAGCCCAAGTACCATCGGCCCTGGAGGACTTAACTTCCGTGTTCGGGATGGGAACGGGTGTACCTCCTCCGGTATGGCCACCGGAAAATTTGTACCCTCAAAACTTCACAGCGTACTCCCTGAAAACTTTCCACGCCAGGGGATTTTTTAGGTCAAGCCCTCGACCTATTAGTACCGGTCCGCTCAATCCATCACTGAACTTACACGCCCGGCCTATCTA
>JBMOPD010000095.1:0-23899 GCA_049323615.1 Bacillota bacterium
GGCGGCGCAGGCCAGCTCCACCACTTCGATGGCCTTGATGATGTCTCCCCTGGATTCCTCCAGGTTTTTCCCCAGCTCCATGGCCACCAGCAGTGTAAGCTCGTCCAGGTGGGCGTCAAGGATGGCCCTGAACCTGAACATAAGCTAGGCCCTTTTTTGCACGGGGGTAGAGGACCAGCCGGGAAATACGTTAGTTTTTATGAAATCCGCATGTTGTGTTCCAATACTTTTTGACTGACCTGTTATTAAAAATAGGCTTACAAAAAACATGCCATAAAAACCCCGGGCAAAACACCTCTTATTTTTTGGCTGGCATTGCCCTTTTTAGAGGTTATTTTCCCAATGGCCCCGAAGGGCCGAAAAGAACAGGCCTGCAAAAATGCAGGCCTGTCTGCAAAATTACACGAAAGTTAAAGTATGGAAAACCTAAAAATAAAAATTAGGCATAACTACCGGGCAGGTTGATAAAAGTCCTCCCGGCGGCCGCCGTAATGCAGACAACCGCCGCCGCACCGCCCCTGATCAGGGTTTCCGAAGCCACATTCAGCGTCGAACCGGTGGTGATTACATCGTCCACCAGCAAAACCGTTTTACCCCTGACGGCCCCCGGATCCGACAGCTGAAAGGCGCCCACCAGGTTGGCCTCCCTCCCGGCCCTGCTCAGCCCGGTCTGAGACGGGGTTTCCCTTACCTTGCGCAGCAGCGGGAGTAAAGGAACCGCCATTTTTTCGGCCATTCCGGCGGCCAGCAGTTCCGACTGGTTAAAGCCCCGCTGCCTGAGCCTTTCAGGGGACAGGGGCACCGCGGCGATTACCTGGACCTTTATAAAATGAGGGTTTCCGGCCACAGACTGGAACATTAAGCCGGCAAGATGTCCCGCCAGGTCCCTCCGGCCGGAATATTTAAGCTTCAGCACCGCCCTTTTCAAATCGCCCTCATAGGGCCCGGCGGACCTGGACAGGCGGAAGTACCGGCCCCCGTGGCCGCAATCCCGGCAGAGAACGGCCCCGCCCCCCGCCGGGGCGCACTCTGGTTCCGGCAGCTGCTGAAAATACCTGCCGCACTTGAAACAGACCGGCTCCCGGCGGTATTCCGCAATGACCTTAAGGCACCGGGGACAGATTTTGTTTTCGGCCCCGGACGACCCGCACAGGGGGCATACCCGGCGGGGAGGAAAAAGAAGGTCAATGATTCCGGCAATTAATCTCAAGTAAGCCAGCTGCTCCTTCCGGCAAACCGGCCCTTCAAATCCGAGGCGGTGACAATCCTGTCCCGTCCGCTTTTCTTTGCCTGCCTGAGGGCCCGGGCGGCCTTTTTCAAAAGTTCGTCAAGGGTCACCCCGTCTTCGGGGGCAACCGCAATGCCCGCGCTGACCTTTATCCTGAGCAGGGGATACTCCCGGTCAAAAACGTACTCGTCCAGCCCGCTCCTGATTTCCCGGGCCAGAGAAAGGGCTTTTCCCTCGTCAAAGCCGGGCAGCAGCAGGGCAAACTCGTCGTCCCCGTACCGGCCGGCCTGTATTTGCGGGATATCCAGGGATTTCAAAAATCTTCCCAGTTCGGCTATCATCCTGTCCCCCGTCTCCTGGCCCCAGCCCTCGTTGATATGCCCCAGCATGTCAACGTCCATTGAGATCAGGGCAATTTTCCCTTCACCCTCAAAAGCCCGGCAGCAGTGGCGGTAAAATGATATCCTGTTTAAGAGGCCGGTCATGGAGTCACGGTTTTTGTAGTTATCCAGCCTTTCGGCCAGCACCCGGTTGGACAGGGCGGCGTTCAGCGTCCCGCACAGGGACATGGCGGCCTGCAGGTCGGCCTCGCTGAAAAACATGGCTTTTTTCTCACCGATTATAACCAGCCCCAGGGGGCCCGCCTCCCCCACCAGGGGAATAACCAGCAGCGAACGCAGGACCTGGGGAAGGCCCTGCTCCGATTTGACCCTGGGGTCAATCTTGGAGTCAAAGACAATCTCGGGCTCGCCGTTGTTTATTACCCAGCCCAGGAAGCCCTCGCCGGGAACAATGTAGTCCTTTTCCAGCTGCTCCCGGTAGGGACCGTAAGCGGCGGCCGATTTGAACCGCCTCTCCCTCTCATGCCAGAGATAAAAAACCCCGGTATGGAAAGAAATGGCCCTGCGCATTTCCTTCAAAAGCACGCCGGGGGTTTCCTGAAAGTCGGCCCTGGACCCCAGCCTGCGGCTTATTTCATATACGGCCCGCAGCTCCCTGTTGACCAGTTCCGACCGGACATAGAGGCGCAGGACAAACTGTACGGTTAGGAGGGGCACAAAAAGGAGAAGCACCCCCGGCATCCCGGTCTTCTGGTAAACCACGGCCATGGCGATGCCAAAGGGAGCGCTGAAAAAATAGCTGAGGGCGTCCCAGCGCATGGTGTCCTGCCAGGAGTGCATCCTGGCCCCTTCCTTGCCGGGGTACATGTACAGGTAAACCAGGATGTGGTTGATGATAAAATACAGGACGATCAGGGTAATCAGGTGAATAATGCTGCTGTTTATGCCTGTCAGCAGGGACCCGGTGATGTCCCTGCCCCAGACCAGCCTGGCCAGGTAAACCGCTCCGTACAGCGTCAGGACCTGCTGGGCCATGTTGAAAACCGACGTGCGCACCGGATTTCCCCTGTTGGCAATGCCGTTTCCGATAAAAAAAGCCACTGAGCTGATCCACGCAGAGGCGCTGAGGTTATATATGAGAAGAGAAGCCAAAATAAGTGAAAAGCTCCCGGAAAGGCGGCCCAGGGGGAAATTTACGGCCAGCCACTCCACCAGAATCCCCAGCATAATCAGTACCGCAAACTCGCTGGAGCGGTCCAGGTCCAGGTTTTTGAACAGGCTGATCAGGATCCCCAGCCCGGCGGCAATGACCATTAAGGAATATGCCGTATGTATGAAATTTCTCCTGCCCGGTGCTTTCACTGCATAAATTCCCCCCCTGGTTATATTTCGACAAAGGGGGGAACTTACCTTTTTTATCTCCTTAAAGTGTTTTCAGGCGGTTCAACGGGCCTTCCAGCGATTCACGGGTATTCAGGCCCCGGACATCAAAGAGCCAGGACCCCGGCGGCCCGCTCTCCCCGGCTCCCCGGAATTCTTCCGGTTTAATCACGGAAAACTCCCTTTCCCGGGACATTATTTCCACAATCCCGGCCGTGTCGTCGTACCCCTCCGCCGCCACGGCCACCGCCAGCCGGCCCGACAGTATCCCTTCACCCCTGTACATGCTTCTCAGAAACCACTCGGCCACCTCGGCCTGGTTGCCCATCAGCACATAAACCACGCCTTTGGCGGCCGGCCTGCCGCTGTTGATCAACACGGCCGCCAGGCAAAGGATATACCCCAGCCAGCAGAAATAAAGTATGGCCAGCACCCACAGCCACATCATGTCCCTCACCCCCCGGTGTTATTAAAAGATATGTTTAAATCACCCGGGGGGTGACTGAATAACCGTCAGCCGTCAGCTTTCAGCGGTCAGAAAAAAACCGGGCCAAAGCCCGGTGTTTCTTTAAATTCTGGATTCTGGAGTCTGACTTCTGGATTCCCCGCTTATAAACATGCTTCCTTTTTGAGTATTTCCGCCTTGTCTGTCCTTTCCCAGGGCAGGTCCAGGTCGGTCCGGCCGAAATGGCCGTACGCCGCCGTCTGCCGGTAAATGGGCCGGCGCAGGTCCAGGGACCTGATGATCCCGGCGGGCCTCAGGTCAAAATGCTTGCGGATTAATTCGACCAGTTTTTCATCAGAAACCTTTCCGGTGTTGAACGTATCAACCATGACGGATACCGGCCTGGCAACCCCGATGGCGTATGCCAGCTGCACCTCGCAGCGGCCGGCAAGGCCCGCCGCCACTATGTTCTTGGCCACATAGCGGGCGGCGTAGCTGGCGGAGCGGTCAACCTTGGTGGGGTCCTTGCCGGAAAAGGCCCCCCCTCCGTGGCGGGCCATGCCGCCGTACGTATCCACGATTATTTTCCTTCCCGTCAGCCCCGTATCCCCCTGGGGGCCGCCGATGACAAACCTTCCGGTGGGGTTGATCAGGTACCGCACGCCATTACCCATAAATTCGGCGGGAATCACAGGCCTGATCACCCTCTGGATGATATCCTCGCGGATCTCACTGAGGCCGACCCTGGGGTGATGCTGGGTGGATACCACCACGGTGTCAACCCTGACCGGAGTGTCGTCCCGGTATTCCACCGTCACCTGCACCTTGCCGTCAGGCCTCAGGTAGGGCAGTTCCCTGCTTTTCCTCACCTCGGCCAGCCTGCGGGCCAGCCGGTGGGCCAGGGCTATGGGCATAGGCATCATTTCCACGGTCTCGTTGGTGGCATAGCCGAACATCATCCCCTGGTCGCCGGCGCCGATGGCGTCTATCTCGGCGTCGGTCATCTCTCCCTCCCTGGCTTCAAGGGGATTATCAACCCCCATGGCAATGTCGGTGGACTGCTCGTCAATAGATGTAATCACCGAACAGGTATCGCAGTCAAAGCCGTATTTGGCCCTGGTGTAGCCGATGGACCGGACGGTTTCCCTGACCACCTTGGGTATATCCACATAACAGTTGGTGGTAATTTCCCCCGCCACCAGCACAAGGCCGGTGGTGCAGAGCGTCTCGCAGGCCACCCTGGCATTGGGATCTTGAGCAATGATTTCATCCAGAATGGAATCGGAGATCTGGTCCGCTATCTTATCGGGATGACCCTCAGTAACGGATTCCGAGGTAAAAAGTCTTCCGGCCAAAAAGAACACTCCTTTTGCATTTTTACAGAAAAATAGACCCCTACGAGGTCCGGCTTGCGGGATAAACCGCTAAAAAACTAGAAAATGCATGTTAATTTTAACACTCCGACCTTTAATTGTCAAACAACTCGCGTATTAAAAATTTGATTTTTAAATTAAAAAACTGGCCGGGGCCAATTTTAAGGAAGAATAAAATTCCGGCTGCTTTTAGCCTGTTCTGTGGGCCGCCTCCAGGTCCACCAGCACTGTGTGAACGCCAATTTTCTTGATTTTAGACCACGGCACCAGCGTATCCCTGCCGGCGGACAGCAGGCCGAAGCGGCGGGGCCCCTCAAGGACTATGGCCAGCACTGTACCGGTGGAGGGATCTATATGAACATCTTTCACAGCCCCCAACTTGGCGCCGTCGGCCAAATTCACAATGTCACGCCTGGCAAGCTCCGATATTTTGAACAAACCGCCAACCTCCCCTTGAGCCGAAATTACGGGATATACTTAGACAGTGTGGCTAAAGATCTTCAGGCATTATTTTATGCGGGAGTGCTGAAAAAGGTTAACGGTTTGCTCAAAGGTATACCGCAATCCCTGCTCCAGATCGACACCGGCCGTCCATCCCAGAACCGACTCCGCCCTGCCGCAGTCCAGCCAGCTGTCCCTGATATCCCCGGGCCGTGGAGAACCGTAAAGGGGGCTGCCGCTGCAGCCGGCCACCTCTTTCAAAATGTCAAATAAGCGGTTGACGGTAACCGGCCGCCCGGTGCCTATGTTGAATGTCATGCCGGACCCCCCTTCAATGGCGCACAGGTTGGCCCTGACAACATCTGAAACGCAAACAAAATCCCTGGTCTGCCGGCCGTCCCCAAATATCACGGGCTGTTCACCCCGCAGGAGGCGGTCTATAAAAACGGCCACCACCCCTCCCTCCCCCCGGGCGTCCTGCCTGGGCCCGTACACGTTGGCATAGCGCAGCACCGTGTAATCCAGGCCGTAAAGGTCCCTGTAGAGGTCCAGGTAGCGCTCAACGGCGTACTTGGAGAGGCCGTACCCTGAAATGGGCCGCACCGGGTGCCGCTCGTCCGCCGGCAGGTGTTCGGGAGCGCCGTACACCGCGGCGGAAGAGGCGTAAACCACCTTTTTCACACCGCCGGCCCGGGCCGCCTCAAGCAGGTTTAATGACCCCACAATGTTGACCCGGGCGTCTTCCGCCGGGTCGGCCAGGGATTTGGGCACGCTGACCTGGGCGGCCTGGTGGATAATCACCCCGGGGCGCTCTCTCTGCAGGCACCGGAAAACAAACTCCCGGTCCCGCAGGTCCCCGTGATAAAAGTTGACTTCTTTTTTTATGTTTTCAAGCATGCCGGTGCTGAGATCGTCCAGCACCGCCGCCCTTGCGCCGCCGTCCACCAGGGCGTCAACTATATGGGACCCGATAAAGCCGGCCCCGCCGGTCACTAATACTTTCATATGAAAGCCTCTCTTAAGGGTCCGGAATTGGGAATTAGGAATTGGGGTCTCCCGTCTCCTGACCCGTAAGATTTTCCGGATACAGCTCCCGGGCTATCTGCCTCAGGTAGTTGCCGAACTCCGCCGCCAGGTCCGGCCGGTCAAGGGCAAACTCCACCGTGGCCTTGAGATATCCCAGCTTGTCCCCCACATCAAACCTCCGCCCCCTGAAGGCCAGCCCGTACATCGGCTCTTCCCGGCACAAAACCCTCAGGGCGTCGGTGAGCTGAATCTCCCCCCCCGCGCCGGGGCCGGTTCTGGCCAGGATGTCAAATATCCCCGGGGTAATTATGTACCGGCCCATTATAGCCAGCCTGGAGGGAGCGCTTTGAGCCGGAGGCTTCTCCACCAGGTCCCTGATCCTGAATACTCCCGCCCGCACCTCTTCAGCGTCCAGTATCCCGTACTTGCTGACATCCTCGGGGGGCACCTCCTGCACGGCGATCACCGAACCTCCGGTTTCCCCGTAAAGGTCGATCAGCTGCTTTAAGCAGGGGACCTTGCTGCGCACGATATCATCACCCAGCAGAACGGCAAAGGGTTCGTCACCGATAAACTTTCTGGCGCAGTAAACCGCATGCCCCAGGCCCTTTGGCTCCTTCTGGCGGACGTAATGAATATCAACCATTTCACCGATATCCCTGACCAGTTCCAGGAGGTCCTTTTTGCCCTTTTCCCTGAGCTGGGCCTCCAGGTCGGGGGACTTGTCGAAATGGTCCTCGATGGCCCTCTTTTGCTTGCCGGTGATAAACAGTATGTCCTCTATTCCCGATTCTACGGCTTCCTCGACTATGTACTGGATAGTTGGCTTGTCCACTATGGGCAGCATTTCCTTGGGCTGTGCCTTTGTGGCCGGCAAAAACCGTACGCCCAGCCCGGCCGCGGGAATTACCGCCTTGCTTATCTTCATCATCCGGCACCCCTCCCAGGGATATTATACCAAACGCGGAAGCTTATAGCAGCAGAAAGCTTATCAATAACAGCCAATAGCTAAATAAAAAGCGGTCCTACATTTTTGAGGACCGCCCGGGTGCTTCTTTAGTGGTGTATTTATTCTTTACCCCGGACCCGATTACGCCTATTTTGTTGGCCGTCACCAGCACCACGGTGGCCAGTATCACCAGCAGCAGCATGGCCTGGTTTGTGGTCAACAGGCTCATAACCACCGCGCTGGCTCCCATCACAACGCTTACGCCGTATATTGACAGCACCGCCTGCCGATGGGAAAAACCGCGGGCCAGGAGCTGGTGATGCAGGTGCTGTTTATCGGGCTGGAAGATGGGCCGCTGGTCCTGATACCGCCTGACTATGGCCAGCAGGGTATCCAACAGGGGAATTCCCATTACCACCACCGGTATGATCACCGAAATGGCGGTTGCGCTCTTGGTAAGGCCCATTACCGAAATAACCCCCAGGCTGAAGCCCAGCAGCATTGAACCCGAGTCGCCCAGGAAAATGCTGGCGGGGTAAAAATTATATTTCAGAAAACCGAGAATGGAGGCCGCCAGAATCAGGGACAGGACCACAATCTCCAGCTGCCCGGCCTCCCCGAAAATATTGAACTGGACCAGCGCTATGACGGCCATGGTCAGCGATGCTATGCACGAAACCCCTCCCGCCAGGCCGTCAAGCCCGTCAATCAGGTTGACCGCGTTGGTGAGCGCCACCAGCCAGAACACCGTCACCGGAATGGCGAACAGCCCGAGGTGCAGTATTTCGTTGTTAAAGGGGTTGGTTAAAAAATCAACCCTTACGCCGAAGGGCACCACCGACAGGGCCGCCAGGGCCTGGCCGGCCAGCTTCAGGCGCGGTGATAAACCCCTGACATCATCCACCATGCCCAGCAGCAGAATCAGGGTGGCCCCGCAGGCCATACCCAGCACCGGCGTTTTAAACGAAAAACTGAACAGCGCCGCGGGCACAAAGGCCAGGTATATAACCAGGCCGCCCAGGCGGGGCATGGCTCCCTGGTGTACCTTCCGCTGGTTGGGGAGGTCCACAGCCCCCCAGCAAACAGCCCTCGACCTGACCCACGGGGTTATGGCCAGGGCCACCAGAAAGGCCGCCAGCAGGGGTAAAAACTCAATCAACATCAATACCCCCAAAAAAATGTATAAGTAGACACATTATAGTTATTTTATCACTTAGTCAACGCTATTCACAAAGTGAAAAAAAACACCCGCCGCAACCAATTAACGCCCGATTGGACAAGCCTTATCCTTAAATCTACACGAGACACAGTATTTCGCGCGGTTTAACTGTTTTTCACATCCTGCAGGGCAAAGACAAGTTCAGCCTCGGCGGCCGGCTGCCCGTCCACCGTTGCCGTTCCCCTGCCCTTGCCGATGGGGCCCCTGAGTTTCAACACTTCTACCTCCAGGCGAAGCTGGTCCCCGGGCACCACCTGCTTCCTGAAACGGGCCCCGTCAATTCCGGCAAAAAGGGCCAGTTTTTTCTCCATTTCGGGCAGAGACAGGACGGCCACGGCTCCCACCTGGGCCATCGCCTCAATAATCAGCACCCCCGGCATTACCGGGTAGCCGGGAAAGTGTCCCTGAAAAAACGGCTCGTTGCCGCTGACGTTTTTGATGCCCACCGCCCTTTTGCCCGGCTCCAGTTCCAGGATCCGGTCAATTAACAAAAACGGGTAGCGGTGGGGAATTACTTTCATTATTTCGTTAATGTCCAATAAACTCCCTCCTGTTACATTATTGCCCGGTTTTACGTCAAAGGACATCCTTATATCCCGCTTTATCTGATTCCTGATATTTTTCGCCGGGGAGGTTGTGATATCCTTTTTGTTTCGGGCCTGTACATCATATTCCGTTGACCTGGCCGGCAAAAAACCATATACTTTTAAGAGTGGGAGCCTGTATTCAGTCAAAAGGGGGATTTTTTCCGTGAAATTGATCGATGACAGAGGGAAGGTTTTCGGGCTGATCAACATAGTGGACCTGATCATACTGCTGGTGGTTCTCCTGGTGGCCGCCGGGGCCGCTTACAAATTCACCCGCGAGTCCGCCCAGGGTAAAAAAGTAACGGTAGAGTTTCAGGTCGTGGTCCCCCATGTAAGGCCCGAGCTGGCAGAGGCCGTCAAGGTGGGCGACAGGATGGTGCAGGGCGGCAGCTACACCAATGTCATCGTCAAGGATGTGCAGGTTAAACAGGGCTACTCGGTAAACGTGGACGCCAGGGGACAAAGGGTGGAGTCTTATGACCCTCACCTTAAAGACGTGTACGTGACAATCACCGGCCCCACCGTACTGTACTCGGCCGCCATCTCCATGGGCGGGCAGGATATCCGGGTGGGGAAGGATTATTATGTGAAGTCAAGGGACTATGAACTCAAGGGCACTATTATAAAGGTAGAGGTGAAAGAGTCTTACCAATAAGCTCCATCATCTTCTCCACCCTGCTTTCCCAGGAATTGCGGGCGGCGGCTTCCAGGCGGAGCCTCTTCTTCCGGCCGCTCTCCGACTCCAGCGCCCGCTCCACCGCCTGCAGGAAGCCCTCGTAATCCCCGGCTATTTCTATAATATCCTTAAATTCCATCACCCCGGGCATTTCAACGCTTACCACCGGCCGCCCCGAAGCCAGGTACTCGTACAGCTTCAGGGGGTTGACCCGGTCGGTAAGCTCATTTTTTCTGAAGGGGTTCAGGCAGACGTCAAAGGCCTTCATGTAGCCCGGCAGCTCCTCCCTGTCCTTGCGGCCCAAAAAATAAACATTGGGCAGGGCCTTCAGGCGGTCCACGTTTACACCGGCCCCCACCGGGCCAATCATGGCCACCGACCAGTCCGGCCTGCGGCCGGCCAGATATTCGACGAGGTCCAGGTCGATCCAGTGGTGGATGACCCCCACAAATCCCAGCAGGGGATGAGGCAGGCGGGCTATTTCCGGCGGCACGGCGGTCTCCTCCCGGTCCGCCCGGGCAAAGTGGCCCACGTCGGCGGCGTTGGGAACAAGGTGAATATTCCGGGCATAGGGCTTTTTGGCCTCGTACAGCCCCCGGGCGGTGGTAAAAACAATATCGCACCGGCCCAGCAGCTCCCTTTCCATGGACAGCACCGCCTGCCTGTTAATCAGCCCGGCGAATTCAGAGTGTTCGTCCACACAGTCGTATACCAGCGCCCCGGGCTTAAGCCCCCGGGCCAGCACCAGGGAGCCGGGCAGGTAGGTCCACACCAGGGGCCTTTTAAAGCCCAGCCGGCGGGCGATTTTCCCGGCAAAAAGTAAAAGCCACCGCTGGTTCAGACGGTTGACCCACGGGAACATGTTTCCGAAGGGCAGCACCACTGGCGGTGAGTACAGGTATATGTTCTCGGTTATCTGCCTGGCCCCCTTCATCCACCGCCACCACTTGAACCACAGGCTGCGGTCCTTAAAGGCTGAAAGCAGGGTGGCCGGCGGCTCCACATAGAGGACCCGGCTGGAGCGGGGCAACCTCGACATTATCTGCTGCGACCGGTTCCAGATGGGTTCCCAGTCCACCGGCGCAATGCAAATAACGTCCCGGCCGGTAAGAGTGTCATTCACTAAGCACAAAACTCCTCTTTTTTTTCATTCCGGATTTTGTCTCCTGTCTCCTGTCTCCGCCTCCAGGCGCCGGTACAGATCCTCGGTCCTGCGGGCCATGGCCGAGGCCGTAAACTTCCGCTCCACCATGGTCCTGGCGGCGGCTGCCATTTCCACGGCCTCCTGGGGATGGTCCAGCATCCAGATGATGCCCCTGGTAAGCCCGGCCTCATCGGCAGGGGGAACAAGCAGCCCGGTGGTGCAGTGTTCAACAATCTCGGGCAGCCCGCCCACCGAAGTGGCCACCACCGGCACTCCCACCGCCATGGCCTCCAGAGCGGTAAGCCCGAACCCCTCCCACAGGGACGGAACGATGAGAAGGTTCAGGTCAGGCATCAGCCCGGAAACATCGGCCACAAAACCGGTAAAGGTGACGTAATCAGAAATCCCCAGCTTCCTGGTGTACTCCTCAAGCCTGTTCCTCTCCGGCCCGCTGCCTACCACCAGAAAGTGAACGTCTTTTCTCTCCTTGAGCACCTCGGCGGCCGACTTGAGAAAATAGCGGTGCCCCTTAACCGGGTGCAGGCGGCCCACCACGGCCACCAGCTGCGTGCCCGGCTCAAAGCCGGCCTTTTCACGCCACCGCCCGGCGCTGCTGCCGGCCTCCCGGAACAAATCCGGGTTCAGGCCGTTATAGATGACGGTTATCTTTTGTTCAGGAACCCCCTGCTGAATCAGGGCCTTCTGCAGCCCCCCGGAAACGGCGATGAAATGAGTGGTAAGCCCGCGGGAAGCCCTTTCGATAAACATGTTGGCCAACCTGCTGAACAGGTCCGGATAATCCTGTACCAGCAGGCTGTGCACCGTGGTAACCACGGTTTCCACCCCGGCCATGCGGGCGGCCAGCCGGCCCACCAGGTTGGCCCTGACGCCGTGGGTATGCACAATATCGATTTTTTCCCTGACAATAAGGTCCTTCATTTTGGTTAAAATACTGAAGTCAAGCTTGTGGCGCATGGGGACGGCATGAGCCCTGATCCCGGCCTCCCTGGCCACCTGTAAAAAGGGATCGGCAAAAAGGCAGCACACTGAAACCTCCACCAGTTTGGGGTCAATGGCAGTGGCCAAATTCAAGATGTGACGTTCAGCTCCACCAAATTCGCCCCCGCCTATGACGTGGAGGACCCGTAAACGCTTCACCTCTGTGTGCCTCCTTGGCTTTGCTTTAATCATTTTATCAATTTCAAAGTCGTTCGACAAGGAGTTTTTCCCTGCGCCGTCCTGGATATGGACCGGCTGATGGTGTATAATAATCAGTGGTTGTTTGATAAAAATGCAAGAGGAATACAGGAGACAGGAGACAGAATACAGGAGATAACTGACTGTAATAAATGCCCTGCAAATATAATTCCGGGCTTTGTGAATTCTGACGGATGACAGCTATGGGCAAGGGAGGGTAATTGGTTGACACTGGCCGGCATTATTAAAAACAGCATTACGTACCGGTTCCTCTCCGGCATCCGCAATGCCGCCGCCAATAGTTACAGTTACAAACTCCTCCGTACCCCCCCGCGGTATACGTCGCCCCAGTTCATGAAAGACTCCCTAATCCTGAGAACAGCCTCGGGACTGGCCCGCCTCCTGCTGAGGCCCCTGTCCTCCTCAGGGTCGGCGCTGCGCCGGTGGTCCGGCGGGAGTGCGGTATTTAACCTGAAAGCGCCGGAGGTGCTGGCCCAAAGCCAATTCTTCAAGGCCGCGGCGGGCATCAGGGTGGAAACCGCCCTCTGGCTGGCCGTCCTCTACCCGGTGGTGGACTACCTGCTGCGGTCGGCGCCGGCCCCCGGGTTCCTGGCCGGAAGCTGGGATGAGCTGCTGCTTGTTTTTATTATCGCAGCCTGGCCGGTGCAGATGGCCCTGCGGGGGAAAGTAACCTACCGGTATACCGGCCTGGACATACCGGTCCTGGTTTATATGGGCATTGTACTGTTTCTGTTTTTTATGCGGTCAAGAAATGTCTCCCTGGCAGTGGAGGGGGCCAGGCTTTACCTTGAATACCTGGTGTGGTTTTTCATCGGCTCCAATCTCATCCTCAACCGGCGGCAGTTCGACGCCCTGGTTAAGGGGATGATCGGCGTGGCCGCCCTGGTGGCCGTGGTGGGGGTATACCAGTACATCATCGGGGTCCAGATGCCCGCCGGCTGGGTGGACCAGGCCGAGGCGGAGTTGAGGACCAGGGTCTTTTCCATAGTGGTCAGCCCCAACGTGCTGGGGAGCCTGCTGGTCCTGTTCATTCCGCTGACCACGGGGCAGCTTTTGATCTCCAGGGGCCGGTGGGCCCGGGCCGCTTACCTGGCGGCACTGGCCGTCATGCTGGCCTGCCTGGTTTTCACCTTCTCCCGCGGCGCCTGGCTGGCCCTGGGGCTTTCCCTGACCGCCCTCAGCCTGATGTATAATCCCCTCCTGCTGTTAATCATGGCCGCCGGGGCGATAGCCGCCGCCAGGCTGGTGCCCGGCATCGGGACGCGCCTCAGCTACATGCTTTCTCCGGCCTACCTGGCCAGCAGCCAGAAAGGGGGCCGCCTCGGCCTCTGGCAGATGGGACTGGACAGGCTGCGGCAGGACCCCCTGTTCGGATCGGGCTTCGGCACCTTTGGAGGGGCCGTGGCCGCCCGCAGGGTGCCAGGCAGCTTTTACGTGGATAATTTTTATTTGAAAACGGCGGTGGAAAGCGGCCTCATCGGGCTTTTAGCCCTCCTGTGGCTGCTGGCCGGCGCCTTCCGGTTCGGCTATGTGGCCTACAGAAAAATAAAAGACTCCGGCCTGAAAGTGCTGGCCGCCGCCATACTGTCCGGCCTTCTGGGGGTGGCCGCGCACAACGTGGTGGAAAACATCTTTGAGGTTCCCATGATGGCCACGTACTTCTGGTTGCTGGCCGGAATCCTGGTGTCCCTGCCCCATATCGACGATTCACAGGCAGGTTAGAGGTCCCAGGATTACAAACAACCCTGTAACAGCGGCAAAAAAAAAAGCGGACTTAGTCCGCTTTTTTCCTGTCTCCTGACCCGGTACTCCCGCTTATAAGTCAATTAACCACTGTTTTCGGAGTGATGATTACTGTTACCGGCGGCTCACTTTGGGCAGGCTGCTGATCCTGCCCGAGGTTGCCCGGCACAACTTTTCCCGTAGAGCCACCAGTGGTTGTCTGTCCGGTTTTAGTACCGGTCTTCCCGCCGGGCGCACCGCTATTGGTTTGCGTGCCGGAGGCGCCTGTTTTCCCGGTGGTCTGCCCCGAAGTCCCGGCCTTGACACTTCCGCCGGTTGCCCCGCTCCCGGTGACCCCGGTTTTTGAATCCTTCACTCCCGCGTTCCCGTCAGTCTGCCCGGGAACAACCTTACCGTCATTCTTTTGGCTGCCGGACCCCGGGCTGTTGGTAGAGGCCACCGTGGTCGATCCGAGGACAACCTTGTCCACAGGCCGCCCCTCGTAAACAGCCGCCATCACCAGGCGGGCCGTATTGGGATCCACCTCCCAGTAACTGCCCTCATCAGTGTTAAGAAATTTACCCGGCAGGGTCTGGGTCAGCAGGTTGGCATCGGTCATCTTGCTGGCGGCAACGGCGAGCTTTGTCATATCCAGCAGGCTGAGATTGGTGTCAACCATCTTGTAAGTGCTTTTGATCAGGGAAGGGAGCTTAACCACAGTGGCCGGCTGGAGAACCTCCCTGACCATGGCGGAAAGGAATTTCTGCTGTTGTTCGGTCCGGTCTATATCCCCCTGCGGATACCCCCGGTAGCGGACGTACTGGAGCGCCTTTTCACCGTTCAGCCGCTGCACTCCGGGCTTGAGGTCAATGGCGTATATACCGCCGTGCTCGGGGTCATCATGGTGCATTCTTTGCTTCACGTCTATGGTAACCCCGCCCAGGGCGTCCACCACATCCTTGAACCCCTCATAGTTGGTCATAACGTAATTGTTGACCCGGACCCCCAGCAAATCCGACACGGTTTTCATGGCCAGGTTAGGGCCGCCGTAAACGGTGGCGGAATTGATCTTTTCCCACCCGTGGCCGGGAATGCGCACCCTGGTGTCCCGGGGGATGGAAAGGATGCTCATCAGGTTTTTCTCGGTGTCCACACTGCACAGCATAATGGTGTCCGCCCGGGCTATTTTTTCACCCTTGCGGGTGTCGACACCCAGGACCAGGACATTCAGCCTGAAAGCGTCCGTTTCCTTTGCGGGATCACCGGAAATAATGGCGCCATTCAGGAGATCATCCAGATACCCGGCTGCCCATAGTCCTCCCCCAACCAGCAGGGTGAGTATAAAAAACATGGCAAACACAAACTTGGCCTTATTTTTCAGTCTGTATCTATGGTACCGGTTCACCTGCCCACACCCCTTTTCCGTCAAAACTGCACCGGCTCAACTAAGCTCACGACCCTTTTATTTGATTTGTATTTCTCCTTTATACATCACAGCCGCCTTGGTCCTGGCAACAATACCCCGCCCGTCGGCCCTGGGGATAATAAAATGGTGATTGAGGGCCACTGCTTGGCCGGCCGCCACATTAACCCCCCCGGTCACGTCGGGAATCCCGTTGCCGGTGGTGTCTATTACCACTGTGTTACCCACTCTTACAATAAACTCGGTGCCCGCCGCCCCGATCAGCCGCTGGCCGGGTGAAAGTTCAACCGCCTGCCACTGCATATATTTTTCAGCATAGATTTTTACCGCTTCATTGAGACGTGAATTTATCTGAGCCTCCACATAACTCCGGGTTACCAGGGGATCATCCGCGCTCCCGGGATCGCCGCTGCCGGCCGACCCGGCCAGGACAGTGCCGAACAACAAAATCACCGCCGTAACAGCCATCAGAAAAAGACCTTTCTTCGGCCAGCGCAGTTTCATTAACACTACCTCCTGATAATTACGACGAAATATCCCTAAAAATGTTCCCCGCTCAGTATAATTTTGCTTCTTCCATTATTCTGGATTCTGCCCTCTGGATTCCTGACCCCAAAGCTAATCCCTCAAGCTATTATTTCTCCTGTCTCCTGTCTCCCGTCTCCTTTTCTTCAGCATTTCCGCCGCCAGATCGGCCCCCCGCAGGGCCTCCATGCGCAGAACAGCCACCTTCTCAGCCAGTTTGGCCTTCAGTAGCTGGGAAGACTCCTCCACCCGGTCAATGCACCGGGAAAGTTTATTGTAATCAAGGTCTTCCACCGAGCCGCCGGCCGGCATTTCCACCAGGCTTAAAAACCTGTCCACTTTAGGATCATAAGAAACACCCACCATCGGTATATTCAGGAGGGCCCCGAAAATCAGGAAATGCAGGCGCATGCCCATGATCATCCTGGTCTGCATCATCAGTGACAGCATTTCCCTGAAATCCAGCTCCCTGTCTATTATAAACGGCCTTTGTTTCATCAGGGCCGCTACTTCCCGGCTTACATCGACATCCACGGGGTAGTGCATGGGCAGGAAAACCACCTTCCGGCCCTTGGCCGCCAGGTCATCGCACACCCTGGCTATTACCGCCTTATAGGCGCTTTCTCCTTTCCACGCCCGGACCGAAACACCCACCAGGTCTTCCCCCGCTGAAAGGCCGGCCTCGTTCAGTATCGCGGCGCCCGGCTCCGGACTGATTTCGCCGGTATCCAGGCCCAGGGCCGGGTCGGCGGTAACCTCAACCCGCGGCCTGATCACACCCAGGTCAAGCAGTTCCTCCTTCGATTCCCTGTCCCTGACGGTGATTAAATCAACCTTGTTGGCCACCAGGCGCATCAGGGTCCTTCCCAGGGCGGTCCTGATCGGGCCGATGCCCTGCCCGTAGAAAAGTACAGGTTTTTTCATCATCCTGGCCAGGGTCACAATGCCGAGATAGTACAGGATGCTGTTGGGTCCGGTAACATCCTGCAGCAGGCCCCCGCCGCCGCTGATCAGCAGGTCGGCCCGCCGGAGCCCGGCCAGTATTGAACCGAGATCATGCCTGGGAACGGCCCTGACACCGAAAAATTCCCGGGTTCCCTCCGGATCCCTGGACAGGACAACGGGCTCAAGGCCCTGAACCCTCTGATCCAGCGCCTTCAGTATGGCGTAGAGCATTGCCTCGTCGCCGTTGTTTTTAAACCCTAAATACCCGGAAATAACCACCCTGGGCATGAATTGTGTCCCCCGATAAATAAGCCGTCAGCAGTCAGCCATCAGCAATGGCATCATATTTCCGGCTGATCTCACCTGACAGAGGATTTCCCAATTTTAAATTTATATGTCATCAAAACCATCAGTGCAAATTTGGGCAAAACCAGCATGCGCCTCCACCGGCCGGGCTCATTTAAAAGCCTGCCCAGCCATTCCAGATTCCATCGCCTGAACCACTCCGGAGCGCGCCTGACGTTCCCGGACAGGACATCCAGGCTTCCCCCCACACCCATGGCAACAACGCTTCCCAGGAGGTTCAGGTGTTGATCAATCCACCTTTCCTGGCGGGGAGATCCCAGGGCCACGAACAGCAAATGCGGTGACGCGTTTTTTATCCTGCCGGCCACCTCATCACTGTCCTCATCCGAAAAATAACCGTGATGGGTGCCGGCCACCCGCAGCCCCGGAAACATCCCGGCCGCCCTCCGGGCGGCGGCTTCCGCCACCCCCGGGCGGGACCCCAGGAAAAAGACACGCCAGCCCTTGCCGGCCGCACAGTCCAAAAGCCTCATCATCAGGTCTATTCCGGTCACCCGCCCGGGAACGGGGCGGCCGCCGGCCCTGCAGGCCCAGACAATCCCCACGCCGTCCGCCGTCACCAGGTCGGCCCGGTTGATCATGGCCAGCAAATCTTCATCATACTGAGCCCGGTAAAGCAGCTCCGGATTAAGGGTGATCACAAAACAGGGATCCCCCTCCTCCACGAAAAGAGCTATCCTTTCCACAAACTGTCCCATGGTAAGCCCGTCAACGGCGGCGCCCAGCAGGTTTATTTTCACCTTTTCAACCTTCCGGTCACTAACAGCTTTCTTATGCAATTCTTCAAACATTTTACCATAATTTTTTTCACTCCTCCAGACCGCTTTAAAAACAGGAAATATTTTAACTTGCCCGCCGGCGCTTTCCACGCCATACTTACAAACATCCTGCCGCCATTATTTACCATATAATATACACTCCTGTTCACCGGTCCCGCTCTGGTTCCGGCTTGCCACGCCCTCAGCGGAAAGCGGCAGTGGAAAATTATGCAAAAAACAAATATGATATCGACTGTTTGATTAATAACCTGTATAATACTACCAGCAAGTATTTTCTACCGGATTTTTTTCAGTAAAAAAACTGTTCGGGGAGAATAAGCGTGAGTGAACAGTTATTAAAGGGAATTCTTGATGAATTACAAAATTTAAATCAGCGTTTTGTCAACCTGGAAGAAGGCCAAAAACAGGTTGTCTCAAAGGTGGATAAACTAGACACCAAGGTGGATAACCTGGACACCAGGATGGGCAGCCTCGAAACCAAGGTGGACAACCTGGACGCCAGGATGGGCAGCCTCGAAACCAAGGTGGACAACCTGGACGCCAGGGTGGGCAGCCTCGAAACCAAGGTGGACAACCTGGACGCCAGGGTGGGCAGCCTCGAAACCAAGGTGGACAACCTGGACGCCAGGGTGGGCAGCCTCGAAACCAAGGTGGATAACCTGGACGCCAGGGTGGGCAGCCTCGAAACCAAGGTGGACAACCTGGACACCAGGGTGGGCAGCCTCGAAACCAAGGTGGACAACCTGGACACCAGGGTGGGCAGCCTCGAAACCAAGGTGGACAACCTGGACACCAGTCAACTTAAAATGGAAACCCGTATTGAAAACGAGGTCATTGATAAGATACGGGTCCTCTTCGACGCCCACTCCCTCTACATGGACTACTTCGCCAGCATAAAGGACAGCCAGGCACGTATCGAAGATACCCTGGAATCCCTTGCCCGCCGGGTTATGGACTTTAACATTACCCTGATGGAACATGAACGGGAAATCCGCCTGCTGCGTATTGAAAAAAAATAATAGCCGTAACTCTGTACAACATCCTTACCCGCAATCTTGTCATTTGGGAACAAATAAATTACCCCCCGGAGGGGGTAATTGTTTTTGGTGTACCCGGCACAATAAAATGGACCGTTTTGCGGTCTCGTCTCAATTGCAGTAATTTCCATTCTGTGCTATATTGTTGCCATACACAACGCATACGGGGGTGAGAAAGATGACGAACATGGCTGATGCCGGTTCAACCTCAAGCCCGGTACCGCCCCAAAAGCATTACACCTACGAGGACTACCTGAATCTGGATGACGATCAGCGGTATGAACTGATTGGGGGCGAATTGATAGTGGTACCCAGGCCAAAGCTGAAACATCAGAAGACTGCATACCGGCTGTTCGGACTGCTGGAAAATTTCATCCAACAGAAAGGAATCGGGGATGTTTACGGGGAAGTGGACGTACTGATGGGCGGCCAGGTGGTCGCTCCAGACGTGCTTTTCATTTCCAAAGAACGGCTGTGCATCATTGGTGAAACCAGCATCCAGGGCGCCCCCGACCTGGTGGTGGAAGTGCTTTCACAGTCCACCAGAAAACTTGACCGCACCAAAAAAACCCTGCTGTACCTTACTCACGGAGTCAGGGAGTACTGGCTGGTGGACCCGGAGATCCAGACGGTGGAAGTTTTCCAGGCCGGAAAGGACCGCTGGGAACTGGCCGGGGTGTATGACGAAAAAGAAACCCTGACCTCCCCGCTCCTGCCGGGTCTAGAAATAGATCTGAAAAAAGTTTTTGCCTCCTGAACCGCAAAAGGCAGGTTGCTATTCCCTGCAGCCCGTCCAGGCAGAGGTCTTTGTACTGGGGGCTGACATGACGAAAAACCCCCGGCACCCACCACCAGATTGTTTCCATCCCCTCCCTGGCGGGATGGCCCCCTGGAACCGGCTTCCCGCTTCGTCCGGGGCGCTTATGCCATAAGCCTGGAGGGCAGAATAAAAATACCCCCCGAAGGGGGTAATTGTTTTTGGTGTACCATTGCTCTTGTTTCTGAAATTTACTGGGTCACTCCGCCTTCGGCGGTCTGCCCGGCAGTTTCCGTTCCCTCAGCGGGCTGGGTCGCCTCTTCACCGGCCTCGCCCTGGTCATTCTGGACGGTAGTTTCGTCGCCTTCAGCCGGCTGAGTTCCACTTTCAGCAGTCTCGCCGGTAGTCCCCGTGTTTTCCTCAGGCTGTGTTTCCTGGCCGGCCGTTCCTTCTTCGCCGGCAGCGCCGTCATTTTCCACCAAGTCGACCATATTCGCCAGCATGGCGGCAATTTCAGCCCGGGTCACGGCGCTGTTCGGATTGAATTTGCCGTCCGGGGTGCCCTTTATAACCCCGGCCTCTTTCAGCGCAATGATATAGCCCAGGTCTTCAGGCGATATCAGTATCGAATCGCTGAAAGTAACGCCGGAGGTATCTGCGGGCTGCAATCCCAGCGCCTTGGCCAGCATCACCGCGGCCTGGGCCCTGGTGGCCTGCACTTCGCTGTGGAACCTGTTGACGTTGACTATTCTCAGCGCCATGGCCTTTTTAGCCTTTTCCCTTGCCCAGCCGGGAACATCCGGGGTCTCCTCTTCGCCGGTACCCTCTTCAACAGTGCCCTCTTCAACAGTGCCCTCCTCAGCAGTTCCCTCTTCGGCGGCACCCTCTTCGGCGGCGCCCTCTTCAGCGGCACCTTCTCCGGCGGTTCCTTCCTGAGCCGTTTCCTCTTCAATAGCCAGGTTTTCCGCCAGGCTCACCGCCATTACCATGGCCTCCGTCATGGTCACAGGCTGATCCGGCCTGAATGTTCCGTCCTCATATCCCCTGATTAACCCCAGGCTCTGCACCTTTTCAATTTTACTTTTGGCCCAGTGCTCAGCGTCGTCACTGAATTGACGCTTAACGGCCTGCTTTTCACGTTCTTTCAACTGGCTTTGAAGCTTTTGCTTCCGCTCCGGGGTCATGTTGGTAACGCTGGTCCGGATGCGTTTTTCCGCCTTAACCCCGGACCTTGCTTTTCCCCGGTCATTGCCGAAGCTTCCCTTCGCCAGCGCCGGGCCGATCAGCAAGGATAAAGAAACGGTTATAACCAACAATATTAATCCTGCTCTCTTCATAACATCTCCTCCTAATGTAAAGTAACTGAATTTTCGTCCAACGGTTACCTATTATTTTATAAACCGGCATTTACAAGCACCATAGGTAAAAAGTCCTCAATTTCGACAACTAAAGTCTTAATTTTCTTTTACAAAGCACGGGGAACGGGACTCCTTTACGACGCCCCGCCCCTCATCGGCATCACCTTTAAACAAACAAACAGGGGAAATCAATTGCAATAATTTCCATTGTGTGATATATTATTGCTATTACATACAACACATGCAGGAGTGTTTTTAATGAATATAATTAACGTGACAGAAATAAGAAGAAATATCCGCGCGGTCCTGTCAGAAGTAGTTAGAACAAAAAAGCCGGCAGTTATCCTGCAGCGTTCAAAACCGGTAGCTTACCTGGTTGATGCGGAAACCTTCGATAAAATGCAAAAGCCGGAGGAAGCCGATCTATTGACCGGGATCAGAAAAGAAAGCCTGGACAGAATCCTCCGTTTAAGATCCAAAGTGGCTCAAAAAACCGGGATTCAAGGGGACTCAACCGGGCTGGTACGGGAACTCCGGGAAGGAAAATACCGCTATGAATAACTGTATCTGCCTTGACAGTTCAGTACTGGTCAAAGTCCTGGTTCCGGAAGAAGACAGCGACAGGGCCACGGCACTGCTGCAAAAAATAATTGAAAGCCGGCAGGTGATCGTCCTGCCTGCCTTTGCCTGGGCGGAAATCGGAACCGTTTTGCGAAAGAAGTGCAGGAAAGGTGAGCTAACCACGGCGGAAGCCGGTGAATTGTGGCGGGAATTCCGGCAGTTTCCGGGCATCGAGTACTTAACCGGTGACTCTGTAATGGACCGCGCCTGGAAAATCAGCCGTTATTTTGACTTTCCCACACTGTACGATGCGGCTTTTCTGGCCGTTGCGGAAATTATCGCCGAAAGAACGGGAGAAACCTGCGAATACTGGACTGCCGATGAAAAACTTGTCAATCAGCTGAACGGGCGAAGGGAATACGTCCGCTGCCTGAAACAGGAAAACATAACATGAGCAGTTCCCCGTCCGGAGAGCAGGCCACGTCAACACCAAACTTTTACAGAGAGTAAAGTTAAAAACCCCTTTTTACCCCCATCGAAATAAAAGTTGTTGTGGAACTGAAAGTGTTATTTTTGTCCGCCGGCCTACTACATGGTGTAATATAACAAGGAATCGGTACTTTTAAAAAGTAGCCTGTCCCCTTTTCTCCCCCGGGGACGCCTCTTTATTTCCCAAACATGATGTGATATATTATAAGAGATACGGAGGTGTCTCTTATGGAAGAAAAAACGAGAATGGTTCACGTGAGGATGCCGGTTGAACTGATTAAAGAAATCGATTCTTTTGTAAAAAAACACAAGGGGACAAAAACGGCCTTCATTAATAATGCTGTTGCAGAACGGTTACGACAGGAAAAAGCAAGGCAAAATTTCAAAAAATTAAGAGGAACTCTAAAACCGGAGGATGCTCCGGAATGGATCCTGCACGACGCAGGAAGCCGATGGGTGGAGAAGTTAAGGCGTGAAGAAAGGAATATTCCCCAATGGCCTACCTCATAGATACTTGCGTTTTTATCGATTACCTGACGGAAAGATTGCCTGAGACTTCTGCAAAATGGCTTGAAGAAATGGTTATCTCGGGAATGGCCTGCACCAGCGTTATAGTATATCACGAACTGCTCACCGGCGCATCCACGGATAAAGCAAGAAAAATAATTGAAGACCTCATTGCTTCCCTGGAAGTTATCCCTGTGGATCAAAACGTTGCAGCAGAAGCTGCATCTACCCGCCGGAACTGGCGAAAAGAGGGAAAAACCTTAAGCATGGCTGATACCTTAATTGGGGCCACGGCAAAACTACAGGGTTGCGCAGTTTTAACCTGCAATATAAAAGATTTCCCTGCCGTGCTTACTATTGACCCATATTCAGTTCCTTCAGGAGAGTAACGACGGCGCCAACATTTAAAAGCGGGCCAGATCTCCATCCCTGTCTTTACCTGAGCATTATCAGCCTTGGAGAAATCTATTTTGTCCGGTTCCAGCTCATAACCATACAGATTACGAAAACGGTGCCTGAAACTCAGGTAGAAAGGATTACCTCCCCTGGTGTGCATATAAAAACACCCTGTATGGTTTTCTTTCTATAATCACCGCAATGATTCAAGTCCCCGGTTATTAAATGGGTTGCCCGGGCCTGAACGGCGGCCATTAATACGGGTATGTCCTTGGCCGGTAATTTGACAGGACAGGGTATACCCGGGTCGGCTTCCGGCACTATAGTCAGCTCTGTTAAAAGTTCCTTCAGCTTTGTTAGTTGTTCGGGCCGGGAAAGGTTGCGCATGGCTTCTTCCACAACGTATGACGATGCCAGAAGCTTAATATGTCCCTGGCGCGCTTTATCCCAAAGGATTTCCAGGCCACGGCTGCCGTAAGCCACTGAGAACAAGACATTTGCATCGAGAAACAGCCGGTCCATCTTCAGTTCGGCCTTTCATGCGGTATCTTCTCCGGATCCAGGCCCAGTTTCTTAACCTCATTCACAGCCCAGGCGTAATCTTCAGCCGTAACGGCACTATTTAAAAGGAATTCCGCCCTGCGTTCAGGAGTGTAGATTTCCACAGAGAGGGCTACCGCCGGCCGCAAAAGTATCCCTTCAGGCCTGGGCTCCGCTATAACCAGGGCCCCTTCCTCCAGGCCGTACTCCTTGCGTAAATATGCCGGGATTACCACCGTCCCCCTTCGCCCTACTTTTACTGTTTCATTATCCATAAGAACCACCTCTGAATATCAGATTATCAGGCAATAAGACATTTGTCAATTTGACGCCAAATAAAAGTCTGCGTCAAGATTTAGTAGGTAGAACTCCCAGTTTTTTTTATTCATACTTAGAGATAGCCGAGGAAAGAAAACTCTGGGGCCGGGGTCCGGGTTTCAATCCGGCTACAGGACCTGCGGCTGAAC
>JBMOPD010000096.1:0-23396 GCA_049323615.1 Bacillota bacterium
CAATTGCCGAATTTTTACCACGAGACCTCACTCCTTGCCTGGGAGTCGGCTACTTCTTATGAAGTAACCTCTAGAGGTCTCATTTCTTTATTACCCCTCCAGACACCTACTAAAAATATACACTGCCGGCGTCCTAATCCACAAGAAAACCGAAAAACATACCGGTAAGGGTCGCCAAAACAACCACCAGAAGTACATATACCGATGTTTTCTTTACCCCCATAACCCTGCCGATAACAATCATATTGGGCAGGCTTAAAGACGGTCCAGCCAGCAGAAGTGCCAGCGCGGGGCCTTTTCCCATGCCCATGTCCAGTAAAGCCTTTACTATGGGCACTTCAGTCAGGGTTGAGAAATACATCAGGGCCCCGAAAACCGACGCCACGGCATTGGCCGTAAGGCTGTTTCCACCCACGGCAGCTTCCACCCACTGCTGCGGAATAATGGCTTTGAGCATCCCGGCCACAAATACACCGGCTAACAGGACCGGGAAAATCATTTTTACAAACTTCCAGGTTTCCCTCAGCCAGTCCACAACCTCGTCCTTCGTGTACCAGAAAGCCAGCACCAGGGCCATTGAATTCAAAAGTGTAATCAAGATGGCTATCTTGGACCACAGGGGGATGCCTGCCGTACCGAAAAGGAGTATGGCCACCAGTACGCCGAAGAAGGCCAGCAACTGGATTACCGGCTTGCCCTCCCCGCCGGCGAACATGCTCTCGTCCTCTTCCTTGAGTTTTTCCTCTTTCCGGAAGATGAGGGCCATCAACAGTCCGATCACTATGGAAAAGATAATGGCCCCCGCAGCCCTGGCCACCCCCAGTTCCCAGCCCATTTTGCGGGCGGTGAGCACTATGGCCAGTATGTTTATGGCCGGGCCGGAAAAAAGGAAGGCAACCGCCGGTCCCAGACCCGCCCCCTTTTTATGAATACCGGCAAACAGGGGCAGTATGGTACAGGAACATACCGCCAAAATGGCCCCGGAAACGGAAGCCACCCCATAGGACATCACCTTTTCAGCCCGGGGACCGAAATATTTAAGTACCGACCCGGTGGAAACCACCGCCGCTATCCCGCCGGCGATAAAAAAGGCGGGCACCAGGCAGGTCAGCACGTGGGCCGATAAATACTCCAGCAGTTCGTAGACCCCACTCATTAAGATGTTCGTGATAGTCACTGTCTCCTACCTCCAAGACATGATATATTAGTAATTTATTATATAATAATACGGTGATATTTAAAAATCAACCTTAAATAATTAAGCGGGGTGATTAAACCCCCGCTTATTGGTAATTGTTCATACAGTTGATTACGGCTAGCCGCCGCCCAGTACGGCAAAAATGGCCAGCTGGTCGCCGTCCTTCACCGGTTCATCCCGGGTCAGGGACCATTCCAGCTTTTCCCCGTTCAAAAAAATCTGGTACAGGTAGTCCAGTTTACCCTCCTCGTCGAACAGCTCGGCCTTCAGGGTAGGGTACAGCCGGGTCAATTCGTCCAGCACCTCACCCACCGTCCGGTAAACCGGGTCCAGCTGGACCTGGCCCACCCCGGCCATTGCACTAATCAGCGACATAAATTTTATCTGAATGCTCATTTTGGCCTGCCCGCTTTAACTGGCCACCGTGGGCTCGGTAAAGAAGGGATCTTCCACGGTGTCCTCCCTGGCCTCCAGGACCAGCGCCCCGGTGGGACAGGCCTCCACGCAGGCGGGAGCCTTTCTCCCGGCGCAGCGGTCGCACTTGATGGCCACCTCCCGGGTCACATCCCGGCCGACGGCGCCGTACGGGCAAACCATCAGGCACATCCAGCAGCCGACACAGCGGGACTGGTCCTGAATGACCAGGCCGGTCAGGGGATCCTTGCTTATGCAGCCCGCCATGCAGGCGTCCAGGCACGGCGGATCATCGCAGTGACGGCATATTTCCTGGAATTCGTACCGTTCGACGAGATTCTGCCTGATCCTGATTGCTCCCAGCCGGGGGTTGGTTTCTCCCCGGTGCACCAGGGCGCAGGCGTTGGCACAAATCCGGCAGCCGGCGCACAAAGCAGGCCGGGCGTATATTTGCTTTTGTTTGGGCATCCTTAAAACCTCCTCACTGCAGCATACTTCACGACAGGTCGCGCAGGGAATCCAGCTCCGCCACCCGTTCGGCCGGCAGCATGCCGTCGCCGTCCCAGCCGCGCAGCGCGTAGTAGTCGTCCAGCATCTTCTTAAAGCCCTGGCGGTCAATATGGCTGCCCCTGGCCCTGGCGCTGGGCATCGGTTCGTCGAAATAGCGGGCCGGCAGGGTGTCGTCCTTCCGGCTGATCCCCTTTTCCCGGTGGTTGATCAGGCGTTCCAGGTCAATCACCCGCCTGCCCACTTCCTCCAGTTCCTTCTCGCTGAACTCCAGCCCGTAGGCCAGCTTCACCAGTTCCCGGAAGTGGGTGTAGTTCAGGTTGCGCGGGCTGTTAAAGCCGTGGCAGATAAACTTGCAGATGCCCAGGCAGTCGATGGCCGCGTAGATGTTCTCGTGGAAATACACCAGGCGGCCCTTTGAGTTATAGGACATCGGGTTGGGGTCGATGGGCCCGCCGTAAATCTCTCGCCTTACCTCCGACGGCAGGTCGAATATTTCCAGGGTGGGCCGGCTGCGCAGGTGGTCGGCCCCCCGGGAGGCGGTGGCTATGCCCAGGGCAAAGCCTTTCAAGTAGCGCACGTCATGGGGGTCGGACTGCGGCAGGCCCTTGACGGCAATTAGGAATCCGGCGGTTTCGGCGCCGAACTTCTCCACCAGGCGGCTGCCTTCGGCCAGCACGTCGCCGAATCCCCGCCGGTAGGCTATGTCGATGATGAGCCGGCGCAGCAACGGGTAGTCGCCGAAGCGCAGGCCGTATCCAACCGTTTTAGCGTCGAGATATCCCTTCTCAAACAGCTCCACGGCCCAGGCAATATATGTGCCGGTGGAGGACACGTCCAGTCCCAGGTCGTTGACCAGGTTGTTCAGGTCAATCATCTGGCAGGTATCGGCCACGCCGATGTTGGCCCCCACCAGGACTTCCGTCGTATACTCCGGGCCTTCCCCGCCCAGCCGGTTGCGGTGGCGGCAGTGCACCACGCAGCCGTAGCAGGAAAGCATCTTGTCCACGTACTTGTGCACCTCTTCGGCGTTCAGGGTGTCGAAGAAGACAGTCTGCTGGCTGTTGTGGGTGCGGATGGCGCCCAGGTAGTTGCTCACGTCGTACAGGAGCGGGGTGCCCACCCGGCCCATGACGCCAATTACCTTGGACTTGTTCAAATAATCCCGCAGCTCTATGTACCTGGACAGCATCCCCTCGGGGTCTGCCACGGGCAGTCCGCCGTTCCCCCTGGCCACCGCCGCCTTCAGGTTCTTGGATCCCCACACCGCCCCGGTCCCGCAGCGGCCGGCCGCGTTTTTCAGGCCGTAACGGGTGGCGGCAAAGCGCACCATGTTTTCCCCCGCCGGCCCGATGCACTCGATCTCCACATCGGACCCCAGGTCATACTTCATTTTAACCTGGGTGTCGCTGCAGGTCAGCCCCCAGTACGGCGAGGCGTCCCGGATCTCGATGCGCCCGTCTTCAATGTAAAGGTAAACCGGCGATGCGGCCCGCCCCAGGATGATCAGCCGGTCGATGCCGGCGAAGCGCATTTCCGGCCCGAAAAAACCGCCTATGTTGGAATCACCGATGATGCCGCTCTCGGGCGATTTGCAGGTCACGTTGTGGCGGCCGCTGTTGGGCACCAGCATGCCGGTAAGGAGGCCGTTCCCGATGATCAGCACATTGTCGGGTGAGAGAGGGTCACAGCCGGGTTTCAGGTATTTATAAAGGTAGTACATGTTCAATCCCCTGCCGCCTACGAACTTCCTGAGGATTTCGGGCGGCGTCTCGATGTATTCCACGGACCGGTCGGTAAGATTGACCAGGGCGTTTAAACAGATCGGCCTCTCCTCGGCCGGGTGATGGGCCATAAAATCATCTCCCTTCCAAACTTCCGGACAAGCTACCAGGGCCTCTCATCCCGCTCGCGCTCGGTCCAGGTTTCCTCGTTAAAACTCTTCTGGTACTTCTGGGTTATGCTGTAAGTCTCCGGCCAGCGCACCTGCTTGCCCTCCAGCTTTTCCTGGCGTTTTTTGCGCAGGAAGCCGTAAAACTGGTACCGTTCCTCCAGAATTGAATCCTTGATGATCCCCGCCAGCATTTGGCTTTCGATCAGGTCCTTTACGGCCCCGCAATAACCCAGGTCACCGATGAATATGGCGCCCTTCAGGCGGTTGTCTTTGAAAACCAGCTTCTGGTATATGCCGGCGTCCGGATTCTTTCTGATTTTCACCTCATAGCCTTTTTCGGGCTCAGCTTCGGGGTCGAACACCCCCAGGGAGATCACCGGCACCCCGTAAAAAGAAACCGAGTTCATCCCCAGGGACCCTTTATACGGCACGGGTGTCCCGGCCATGTTCAGGCCGGCGATACGCCCCTGCCCGTGGGCGTTGGGCCAGTTGGCGTTTACCCTCAGCGATCCCCTGGGAATATCGAGGGTTTCGGCCACGTCACCGGCGGCGTACACGTTGCTGTAGCTGGTCTGAAAATACCGGTTGACCACAATACCCTGGTTGGTTTTCAAGCCGCCGGCCAGTTCCAGGTCGGGAGCCACGCCGGTGGCTATGACCACCAGGTCGCAGGGCAGATCTTCCCCGCTGTCAAGGGTCACACCGGCCACCTGTCCCCCGCTGCCCTTAATCTCCCTGACCGACCGCCCGGTTAAAACATTTAAGCCGCCCCTTTTAAGGATTGACTCCACCAGCGCCGAGCCCCCGGCGTCAAGAACCCGGCTCAGCACGCGGGGTAAAAATTCAATCACCGTTACCCCGGCGCCGCCCTTCTGCAGGCCGTACGCCGCCCGCAGGCCGATCAGCCCGGCGCCGATGACCACGGCCCTTTTCTTTCCGGCCCGCAGCATTTCCATGATGGCCCTCGCTTCGGCACAGGTCTGGAACGCCGTCACGCCCTGTAAATCCCGGCCCGGGATGGGAGGAAAAACAGCCTTCGACCCGGTGGTAAGCAGGAGGCGGTCGTAAGACACTTCCCCGCCGTCACTCAAAATGACTTTCTGCTCTGCAAAATTCACCCCGCTTACCCTTTGCCCCAGCCGCACCTGAACCTTCATGTTCTGATAAAAATCCGCCGGCCGGTACGGCATTTTTTCTTCACCCACCTCACCCGCCACCAGGTGGGCAATCAGCGGGCGTGAGTAGGTATGTTCCGTTTCACTGCTGATTACGGTAACCGCACCTTCTTGATCAACTTTTCTGATTGACTCCACCGCCCCCACTGCGGCGGCGCTGTTGCCGATTATTACGTAATCCATAAGCTCCCCCCTTGGATCCAGTATGGGCACCACATGCCAAATGCCGGCGGGGCAAGTCCGGTCCTTCCGCCGGTAAGCAACTGATTAACGAAAATATGTTCCGGCCATCACCCCCGGGCCTCATGTTTATTATGCTAAACATACGTTCTTTATTATAAATTATCAGATCTAACCGGGCAACTGTCAAGTAAAAATATTTGTGTAATTCTGACATTTTATCACCGCGAAAAGGAAAAGCCGGTATCTCCCGCGGCGCGCGCCGGGAACACCGGCTCCTGCTTGGACCTAATCCCCAATCCCCAATCCCTGTCTTCACACCATCAACATTTCCCACGCCATAACCCCGATTATCCCGCCCAGCACAACCACCATGATATTCACCCGCAGAAGCGCCAGCGCGGCGGCAGCCGCGCAGCCCGCTGCCGCCGATCCCACATTGCCCGTGGAATAGAGAGCCCCGGGGAATACGAGGGCGCTCAGGGCGGCGAAGGGAATGAACTGTAAGAATGAATTAACGTAGGGCGGCAATTTTATATTATTGAGCAGCACCAGGGGAAGCATCCGGGGTATATATGTCACTGCCCCCATGGCCAGCACAACCAGCCAGAGATTATCCATTATTCACCGACCCCCTTGGGAAAAATGGCGGCGCCCGCCGCCGCGGCGGCTATGGTGGCGATTATTATTTTCCAGCCCGTGGAAAGTCCGGAAAACAGGGGAACCCAGTACAGAATCGAGTGCACGGCCACCGCCAGAGCTGCAATAACCAGAACGGGACCCGATTTTTTCAGGGCGGGCGCCAGCAACCCGATGAACATTGCGTACAGGGCAATGCCCATGCTTGATTTTACCAGTTCCGGAAGCCCCGCGGCCAGGAAAATTCCCGCCCATGTGCCCACGTTCCAGGCGCTGAAGGCCAGCAGGTTCAATCCCAGGACAAACTCCGGGCTGATTTGCTGCTCTTTGCGGAAGGAGGCCACGGAAAAAGTTTCGTCGGTGATGCCGAAGGCCAGCACGGGCATCAATTTTTTCCATGCCCCCGGATCGATCCGCCGGGAAATCGAGGCCGACATCAGCAGATGGCGCAAGTTTATAATAAACGTGGTCATTACTATTTCCCAGGGCGCCACCCCGGAAGCCATTAAATTAACGCCCACAAACTGGCTGGCGCCGGCAAAAACAGCCAGCGACATGAGTATGGTGATATGGTTGGGGATCCCCGCGGACTTCGCCAGCAAGCCAAAGGCGATGGCAATCGGTATGTACCCGACGGCAATGGGGACGCCCGCCTTCAGTCCCCCGGTGAATGTTAAAGGCGCTGAAATTGGTCGGCATTGTTCTGTAGTTACCGCTGTTCTGCTCAAAGCATACTCACTTCCACAACCTTCCCGCCCGGAAATTTCTATATTATAATATACAATATGTATGTTATATCGCACAATATCATCCGGAGGTCAATATGGAAGAGCTGCGCATAAAAATAGGGAAAAATCTGCACCGTATACGCAAAGAAAAGGGCTTAAGCCTGGACAGGGTGGCCGGGATAACCGGGGTAAGCAAGGCTATGCTGGGCCAGATCGAGCGGGGAGAGTCAAATCCGACGGTGACCACTCTCTGGAAAATCGCCACCGGGCTGCGGGTGTCGTTTACATCCTTCATGGAAGATGAAACACCCGCCGTGTCAATTATTTCCCATGAGCAGATTAAGCCTCTCCTTGAAGATGCGGGCAAATACAAAGTATACCCGCTTTTTCCCTTCGGCCGGGCCAAAGGGTTTGAGCTTTTCACAGTGGAGCTTGAACCCGGGTGCAGGCATGAATCCGAGGCCCACAACGCCGGCGTGGAGGAGTATATCACTGTCTGCCGGGGCAGGCTGGACCTGGTTCTGGGCGAAGAAACCTATACAATACACCGGGGAGACGCCATCCGCTTTCCCGCCGACAGGCCCCATGCCTACCGCAACGGAGCAAAGTCTCCAACCAGAATTCATATGCTTATTCACTATTCTGAAAAATAACTGCCAGCTGTTAGCTAAAATCTAAAAACAGGAACCCCGTGAGATAAGGGGTTCCCGCACTTTTATTTTATGGCTTTACTGATTTTTATTAGCCGTTATCAGCTGCCTTTCCCCGTAGTCCTTCAGTTCTACGCCGGAGAACCCCGCCCCGGACAGCCATTCCCGGTACTGTTCCAGGGTCCAGGTGCCTCCCCCCGGCGTGTTCACCAGCATGTTCACCCCGAACATGGCCGCCCTGGGACTTATCCCGCGCACGAAGTCCTGGACGGCTATCCTCCCCCCGTCTTTCAAAACGGCATGTGCCCTGGCGAATATCCTCCTGTTTTCCCCTTCGTTAAAAATATGGCAGACGTTTCCCAGGTAAGCCAGGTCAAAGGGGCCCCGGGGCAGGCCCACGGTCATGTCGCCGGGCACCATCTCTATGCCGGCACTGCCCTCCAGGGCGGGCTTCATCATTTCCACCACCTCGGGCAGGTCCAACACGGTAACCTTCGCGCCCAGGAGGGCAAATTCCCGGGCGTAGGTCAGCGGGCCGCCCCCGATGTCCAGGACAGCCGCACCTCCGGGCAATCCCTCCAGGCAGTCCCGGGCAAAAACGGGGGCCACCTTTCTGGCGTGCAGGGCCATTGACATGATGAAGCTCTTCATGCTGTCCTTTGTTCTTTCACGCTTTACCGGCCTGCCGGACCTGATTACCTCGGGCAGCGAAAGCCACGACCGGCACAGCTCGTAGCCGTGCATGAAGGAGAACCCGGTGTAGCCGTCACTTTGCGGGTTGTAAAACATGTCCCGGGCCCCGGGGGTGAGGTTGACCGCCCCGCCTTCCCGCTGCAGGTAGCCGGCGTCTACCAGGGCTTGAATAACCACCCACAGGCTCCTGGCATCCGACTGGATCCCGGCGGCCAGGACATCCTCGGGCAGCGGCCCGTCTTTCAGCGCGTCGAACAGCCCCACCTTGACCGCCGCCCCCACCAGCAGCAGTTCCATGGGCGGAAACAAATTTTTTTGCTCAAAAGCCACGGCAGAAATCCCCCAATTCCCAATTCCTAATTTCCAATTCCCGATTACTGTGAAATATAGCCATTCATACAGACCGGTTTTTAGACAAGAATATTATTAACAATTTATTTTCGGAGGTTGTAAAAAATGAAGACCATTAAGCCGTTTAAATTTTCACAGGCCATTCACGGCGTTCAGGTCAAGCCCCTGAATGAAAGCGGCAGGGATGTCAGGATCCGCTACAACGGGCTGCTGGCGGCTTCCGGCGCGGCAGACGTGTTCATGCATTACGGTTTTGGCGAGTCGGATAACTGGGCAAGCGTCGGGGACATGCACCTGGAGAGAACATATGAGGGCTGGGAGTCCACAGTGGCCATGCATGACAACAAGCAGCTGAATTTCTGCTTCCGCGACAGCGCCCATAACTGGGATAACAACAACGGGCTGAACTGGATTTACCGGATATCGTAAAGCCGGAAGCCAGAATTCAGAATCCGGGGGGAAAAGGGCGGTAGTTCTGAATTCTGGCTTCTGACTCCTTAAACCCTTTCCGCCAATCCCGGATCTAAAATAAACAATGCGGGCTGCAGGTATGCCGGATGTAAACATGGGGGGTCATTCAGGGGGCTAAAGCGCGGCGGGGACTGTTTCTATTGAAGCTCAACATTTTTATGCCCGGCGGCGTACGGCACTAAAAGTCCGCCTGCCCACGGGATCAGCCGGGCAAACTCCCTGTTTCGCCACGTGTCAATACCGGCCCGTTTCCGGATGTTGTTTTGAACCCCACCCAGGTAGTTCAGGTTGTTGATACTCTGGCATCCCGCCACTCTGCCTCCGGAAAACACCAGCCGGTGGTACTGGTTCCGCCCGGACCACTCACTGGCCGTGACACCGGCCCCCATCACGGCGGCCGGGTATCCCACGGCGCCCGCCACAAGCCCCGGCAACTCTATTACAACCTGGGCCGTGGAACCGGGGTACTCCTTCCCTGCTCCCAGGCAGTTGGCCCCGGCCACCATTCCCTGGTGGGCGGCGCTGTGCCAGAGAAGGCTTAATACCGGCCCGTTTCCGGCGGCGTCTGCGGTTTCGGCGCAGTCGCCGCCGGCAAACACACCGGGGTGGGACGTTTGCATCCGGGAGTCCGTAACAATGCCCCCGGTCCCCCCGATAGCCAGGCCCGCCTGGCGGGCCAGCTCCACCCGCGGCCTTACGCCGGCGGCCCAGATTACCGCGTCACAGGGAATCACTTCCCCGCTGTCCAGCGTTAATTTTTCCACAGCGTTGCGTCCCTGGACCGCCTTTACCCCGGTCCCGGTGCGCACCGCCACGCCGAGTCCGGCCAGGCCCTCCCGGATCACACCGGCTGGGTACTGGTCAAATACCTTCGGGAGAATCCAGTCCAGCTTTTCCACCAGGGTTACCCTGCAGCCACGCCGGGCCAGCGCGGCGCTGGCCTCCACCCCCACCGGCCCGGAACCGACAATAACCCAGCGGGAAGCCGGGTAACCGAGGATGGAGTCGGCGTCGGCCAGTGTTTTGAGGGCGAAATTGCCCGGCAGTTCCTTTCCGGGAACCGGCGGGATCACAGGTTCGCTGCCGGTGGCCAGAATCAGCCGGCGGTACGAAAGCCGCCCGTTTTCCAGGATAATTTCACGCCGCCCGGGATCGATGGCCGTTACCCGCCCGAACTTTAACTCGGCGTTCAACCCGGCATAGTCTTCCGGGCTCTCTAAAAAAACCTCCCGGCGGGGCAATTCCCCGGCCAGGTAGTCCGGGAGCACGCAGGCCGAATAAAGGAGATCCTTTTCTTCGGAAACAACAATCACCTTAACCCGCTTATCAATGGCCCGGACCGCCCGCAGGGCGCTGTTTCCGGCAATACCGTTCCCGATAATGACAATGGACATCTATTTTCACCCCCCGTAGGGTTAGCTAGTAGGCCAGGGAGCGCCAGGGGCGCCGGCTCAGGTGGATCGTGCCCGCCCTCTCCGCCAGGGCAACGGCCGCTGCCTGGGCCTTTTCCAGCACTGACGCCTCGTCCAAGGTCAGTACCCGGCCCTTTTCCATCACCGGGCGCCCGTCAATCAGCACCGTTTCCACTTCGTTGCCGGTGGCCGCGTAAACCAGCGCGGATACGGGATGGTGCACCGGGGCGGCGAAGGGGTTGTTCAGGTCCAGCACGATCAGGTCCGCCTTTTTGCCCTCCTCGATGGAGCCGATCTCTTCCTCCAGCCCCAGTGCCCTGGCCCCGTCAATGGTGGCCATCTCCAGAACTTTCTCGGCGGTTATGACGGTGGGGTCCTTGGTGTCCGCCTTGTGCAAAAGGGCGGCAAACTTGAGGCTCTGGATCATGTTCTGGTTGTTGTTGCTGGCTGGGCCGTCGGTGGCCAGCCCCACCGTTATCCCGGCCGCCAGCATTTCCGGCACCGGAGCCACGCCAGAGGAAAGGTACATGTTGCTGACCGGGTTATGAGACAACTTCACGTCAAAGTGTTTCATTATCCGGATGTCCCGGGCATCCAGGTAAACCCCGTGGACGGCCAGCACGTCCGGCCCCAAAAACCCGATTTGCGCCATGTATTCCAGGTCCTTCAGGCCGAACCGGCGCCGGGCGTTTGCCAGTTCAAAGGGGGTCTCGGCCACGTGGATGGTGATCCGCATCCCGCACTGGTCGGCCAGCCGGCGGGTGGCCATGAGCCCCTCGGCGGTCTGGGTCCAGATCATGCAGGGAGCCGCCCAGATGTGAATGCGCCCGCCGGCGGAGCCATGGTACGTTTCAAACAGGCGGCGGCAGTCCGCCAGGGCGTCAGCTGCCTGTTCGATAATGGCCGGGGGAACACCGTCATCAACTCCCCAGTCGACGTACCCCCGGGCGTAAATCCCGCGCAGGCCGCTTTCCTGGAAGGCCTGTATGATGGGGTCCGAAAGGCCGGGGCCGGCATGGGGGTACATGAAGTCCACCAGGGTGGTGGCGCCCGAGCGGATTGATTCCAAACAGCCCAGCCTGGCCGCCTGGTAACAGTCATCCGGTAAAAGGCGGGCGGCGCTGGGCCCGGTAACCTGGCGGAACCAGTCCACCAGCACCCGGTCGTCCCCCAGGCCTTTCAGCAGCCCCTGAAAAAGATGGGTGTGGGTATTGACCAGGCCGGGGAGCACCACCTTCCCGGCGGCGTCAATAACTTTGCCGGCGGAAACGCGGCTGCTCAGCTCTTCGGCGTCGCCCACCGCTGCGATTCGGTCGCCCTTCACAGCCACCGCCCCGTTCTCAATGACCCGCCGCTGCCGGTCCATGGTGACCAGGGTGCCGCCGGTGATTAAAATGTCCATACCTTTCCTCCCCGTATCAACCCCCGACCAGCGGGGGCATGAAAGTGACGACCGCCCCGTCGTCCAGGGCGGTTTGGAGGCCCGCCAGAAAACGGGCCTCCCGGCCGTTAATCAAAAATATATTGGCCTTGTGCAGTTGCTGCCGGTCGCCGGCCTGGTACAGTTCACCGGCCAGCCTGCCGCCGGTGGCGCGGTCCACCTGCCTGAAAAGCTCCTCCAGCACCGGCGGGTCCGGCTCAAAGACCTGCTCCCGCGTACGGGCCAGCGCCGCCAGGTGACCGATAAACCTGACCGTTACCCGGACCACGGCTACACCTCCGGCAGCTTGCCCAGGACCGCCAGTTCTTCCGCCACATAACCTAAATCCAGGGCTTCCAGCGTTTCCCGGCGCGGGATGCCGGTGGCCGTGTCCCATCCCATGCGCCGGTAGTAGTCGTCCAGTTCCTCGTCATACTTGGCCCGGTCTATGACTGCCCCTTTCCGGGCGCCGTCGGGTATGGGCTGTTCAAAAACTATGGCCGGCGGGTAGTCATCGGCCCGGGTTATACCCTCCCGCGCCAGGAAGGCCCGTTCCAGGTTGTATATCCTGGCGCCGGCCTTAAAAATCCGGTCCTCGCTGTAATCCACGCCGGTGGCTGCGGTTAAGAGCTCCGCCAGTTCCCGCGGACCCAGCGGGGCACAGATCCAGGCGGTGTTAAACAGGCAGATGCCGGAAGCCCCGGCGGAGGCGGTAAATTTCTCCAGCCATACCACCCCTTCAGCCTTCCGGGCGTATGTATCGGGGTCGCCGATTTCCGGAATGCCGTATAAGGCCTCCCCGGCTTCCGGGGGCAGCTGCACCTCCTCCGGCACGCACATACCCCGCAGGTGGTCCAGTCCCCGGGTGGAGGTGGCATAACCCAGGTTGGCTCCTTTTAGTGCCCGCATTTCCACGCTGATATTGCCCAAACCCTTAATGTGCCAGACCCCGGCCTCGGCTGCCGGGCCATACTTCTGCGCCGTCTTTAAAGATCCCTCGGCCAGCAGGTCGCCGATCCCTTCCCGGCGGGCGATCTTGTGGATCAGGGCGATGGCGGTTTCGGTCCGGCCCCAGGTAAGATCCAGTCCGTCGGCATCCCGGTCGGAAATAAACCCGCGCTCTTTGAGGTCCATGAGAATGGCGATGGCGTTGCCGGTGTCGATGGAGTCCAGGCCGTAGCGATTAACCAGGTTGGTCATGTACAAAATGGCGTCCAGTTCGCCGATGCCGCATTTCGGGCCTACGGCGACGATGGTTTCATATTCCGGCCCCTCGCCGGTGGTGCCCCTGTATGCTCCCTCCCGCACGGCATAATAGTGGCTGCAGTGCACCGGGCAGCCAAAACACCCCACCGACTGCACCTTGTACTTTTTTACCAGGGTTTCTCCGCTTACCGCGTCCGGCGGGAAAACGGTGCTCCGGAAATAGCGCACCGGCAGCCAGCCGATGGCCAGGCCGGCGGCCACCAGCCCCGCCGTGCCCTGGGTGGACATTCCCTCGTAAGCCGGCCAATCGTAACGCAGGGTGCGGTGGATCTTTAAGGCCGCCTCCCCGAATTCCTGCGGCCGGGCGATTTGTACCGGGCCGGTGCCCCGCACCGCAATGGCCTTCAGATTTTTTGATCCCATCACGGCCCCCATCCCGGTGCGGCCGGCGGCCCGGGTGCGTTCGCTGATGACACAGGCAAATTTGACCAGGTTTTCTCCCGCCGGCCCGATGCAGGCCACCTTGACCTCCGGGTCGCCCAGCTCTTCCCGGATCAGTTCGGTGGTTTCCCAGGTATCTTTGCCCCATAAGTGGGAGGCGTCTCTTATTTCCCCCCGGCCGTCGCTGATGAACAGGTAAACCGGCCGCTGGGCCCGGCCTTCGATTACTATATGGTCAAACCCGGCGTACTTTAGTTCCGGCGCCCAGTGCCCGCCTGCGTTGGCGTCCCCCAAAATGCCGGTCATGGGGGACTTGGCGGTAACGGTCCAGCGGCCGGATGCCGGGGCCAGGGTGCCGGTCAGCGGGCCCACGCCGAAAATCAGCACATTTTCCGGTCCCAGGGGATCTGTGCCGGGCTTGATGTACCGGTACGCCAGGTAGGAGTTAATCCCCCTGCTGCCGATGAACTGTTCCGCCGTTTTGGCGTCCAGCGGCTCATTGGCCAGAGCGCCGGAAGTTAAATTCACCTTGAGTACATTTCCAGTCCAACCGTAGGTCATCTTCTTCCCTCCTTAAAAATCCCGGGCGGCGGCCACAGATTCGCCAAGCCTGGCCGCCATCTGCCGGCGCCTGGGGAGATCGGCCAGTTCCGTGCGCACAAACTGCAGGGCTCCGGTGGGGCAAAACTTAACGCACACGGGGTCGCCCTGGCACTGGTCGCAGCGGACAGCCACGCCCCGCCCCCCGTCAAAGGATACCGCCCCGAAGGGGCAGGAAATCAGGCAAGCCTTACAGCCGATGCAGGCTGTTTCCCTGGCCATAACCACCCCGCTGACCTGATCACGGGAAATCAATCCCATCGGGCAAGCAAAAAGGCAGGGCGGCTCTGTACAGTGGGCGCAGAGGATGGGGATAAAAATTCCCCGCCCTTCCTCCCGCCACACCTTGATGCGGGACCTGGCCGGGTTGCATTCCTGGTTTTTAGTCAGCGAGCAGGCATTTTCACAGATCCGGCAACCGGTACATTTTGCCGGATCCACCAGAATAGTTTTGGACATCCAGGCACCTCCTCAGGGTTTTCAGTTGAGGTTATACTGTCTTTGAACAGGTTGAATTTCATCATGGGAAACATGTATTTCCTAAAATGAAATTACTAGGATTATTCGCCGTAAGATCAGGGAATCCTTCTCAAAATATATTTAATTCTCAAATAATTAAAGGGCCTATCGGCCCCGTCAGTAATATATCGCAGACGCCATGGTTTTAGCAATGCACCGGCCCCTTTTTTTCAATTCCGGGATTAATTCAGCCACCCGCTGCGCCGGCAGGCGGCTGGCGGGAGCAACCACCGTTAGCACTGCAATTACCTTGTCGTTTGGTCCCCAAAGGGGCACGCCAGCCGCGTTGATGCCTTCTTCGTATTCCTCGTACTCCGTGCCGTAACCCTCTTTTTTTACCCTTTCAATTTGCTTTATTACGGTGTCGCGTTCCGTAACCGTGCCCGGCGTATAGGCCGCCAGGTTGACGTTATTGAAGTAGGCCGCCAGCCGGTCCGCCGGCATGGCCGCCAAAAAAACTTTGCCGGTGGCGGTGCAATAAAGGGGGATTCTTTTTCCAACTCTCAGTTCGGCGCGCAGGTAGCGGTCGGTTATGGCGCTGAGAACACAGATGGACTCCCACCCGCTCTGGATAAAAATTCCCGAGGATTCGCCCGCTTCTTCCGTCAACTGCTGCAAATAGGGCATGGCCCGGGCAAAAAATTTTTCAAAACGCCGGTGTTCCAGGCTGACGAAAAAAAACTCCCGGCCGGAATCGTATTTCTTGGTTTGTTCGTTTTGGCTGACAAATCCCTCTGCCATAAGGGTTTGCAGAAGGTGGTGAATGGTGGCGGCGCTAAACCCGAGCGCCTTTTGCAACTCGGAAATACCCACCTCCCCGTCTGCAGCGTTAATGTACTTTAAAATTTGAAGGCTTTTTTGCACGGATTTGATGATCTTTTTGTTTTCCACCTGGCCCCCCCGTTTCCATTAAAAGTCACTTTTTACAGGCTGAAGCCACCATTACAAAATTTTTTTAAGTGATTCTACATTCCTCCGCCAGTATCCTTCAGCATTAAAGAGCAATCGCCATACCTTGTGGGTAAGCGGGAGGTATGCTAACATTTAATCAAATCCGAAGCTGGCCGGATAAAGGGGGAACCACATTTATGGCACGCACCGGAACAGGCTTAACCATGGTAAAAAAACATCTTCCGGACATTTTAAACTCCTTTTTCGACGGTGTTTACATCACCGACGGCAGGGGAGTTACACTGGCGGTCAACAGGGCCTGTTCCGAAATGGACGGTGTCAGCCCCGGGTATGTGGTCGGCAGAAGCGTTTACGATTTGGAGCGGGAGGGCATATTTCGCCCCTCGGTAACTGCCCGGGTATTACAGGAGAGAAAACGGGTCAGCCTGGTTCAGGAAACAGCCCGGAACCTGCGGGTACTGGTAACCGGCACACCGGTTTTTGACGAAACGGGGACCATTTCCCTGGTGGTTTGCAATGTTCGCGACATTACCGAGATAACCCGCCTGCGGAATGAATTGACGCATAAGGAAATGCTGGTCAGCAGATACCATTCCGAGTTGCACCGCTTCATGGATACCGAGGCCAGGGGCCTTGTCTACCGCTCTCCCGGCATGCAGCAACTGGTGGAAATGGCCGAAAGGGTGGCCGGCTACGACTCTATAGTTCTGCTGCAGGGAGAGTCGGGAGTGGGTAAAGACCTGCTGGCAAACTTCATTCACCGCCACAGCCCGCGCCGGGAAGGCCCGTTCATGGCCATCAATTGCGGCGCCATCCCGGAAAACCTGCTGGAGTCCGAGCTTTTCGGTTACGAGTCCGGAGCCTTTACCGGGGCCAAGCAGAAGGGCAAAATCGGACTTATTGAGGCTGCCAACGGAGGAACTCTGTTTCTCAACGAGATTTCCGAAATACCCCTGGACATGCAGGTTAAGCTGCTGCAGTTTTTGGAAGCGCGGACAGTTATCCGCATCGGCGGAACCAGGCCTATACCGGTGAACGCCAGGATCCTGGCGGCAACCAATAAGGACCTGAAAGGGCAGGTAGCAGCAGGCCGCTTCAGGGAAGACCTTTTTTACCGCTTGAATGTAGTGCCCCTTTTCATTCCCCCCTTAAGGGAGCGGCGGGAGGATATTCCTATACTGGTCAGCTATTTTCTCAGCCAATTTGCGAAGAGATACGGCATAAGCAAAGAAATCCTGCCCGAGGCGCTCAGTCAACTGGTCCGGTATTCCTGGCCCGGAAATGTGCGTGAACTGCAGAACGTCATAGAAAGGCTGCTGGTCACCACCCCGGCGCAACAAATCTGCCGGCATGATGTGGATCAGGTAATCCAGGTGTGGGACTATCCGGATACCGAAGAGTATTCGCAGTCCCTTGACAAGGCGATGGAAATGTTCGAAGGGCGGATTATCCGCCAGTACGCCAGGGTTTATCCCACTACCAGGGAGTTGGCCTCGGCCCTGGGCATCAGCAAATCCTCCGCCGCCCGGAAGCTGAGAAAATATTTAAATTATGTCCCCAAAGTGGTCCATGAATATCAGTAATGGTACAATCCCCAATCTTTTTACGGCCGGCGCCGGGCACGGCCGCCGGCACACATATTACCCAAAGCCGCGTCAACACGCGGCTTTTTCCTTTTGCGGAGCATATCCTTCACCCGTGAAAAAACCAAAAAAATCCTGGTCCATAATTTGCTTAACGATATTGCGTCAGCTTAATACAAAGGAGGAAACAGATTAGTGAATCGTTATCAGCCTGTGGATGCGCTCCAGTCGCCAAGATTTTGCGGAATTCAGACTTTTATGCGACTTCCCAATCTTCGCGCAGCTAAAGATGTCGACTTTGCCGTGGTGGGTGTACCCTTTGACACAGCCTCATCCTACCGTACAGGCTCGCGTTTCGGACCTTCCGCCATCCGGAAGCTGTCAGCCCTGCTGCGGCCCTATAACATGAACCTGGACGTTAATATTTACGACCATGTATCGGGGGTGGACTACGGAGACGTTGATGTTGTGCCGGGTTACGTGGAGGACACCTATGCCAGAATCGAAGAATTTTTAACCCCCCTGGTGGAGGCGGGTGTGGCGCCCATCGTGCTGGGAGGTGATCATTCCATAACCCTGGCGGAGCTAAGGGCAATGAAGAAACGTTACGGCAAGCTGGCGCTGGTACACCTGGATTCCCACCTGGATACCTGGGATCAATACTTTAACCACAAATACAACCATGGAACCACATTCCGGCGGGCAGTGGAGGAGGACTTGATTGATACGGAGCATTCGGTTCAGGCCGGCATGCGCGGCAGCCTGTATTCGCCCGATGACGTCAATGCAGCCCGGGAGCTTGGTTTTCAGGTTATCCCGGCCGCCGAAATGCATGAGGCGGGAATACGGGAAACCGCCCGCCGGATCAGGGAGAGGGTGGCCGGAAGAATGGCGTTCCTGACCTTTGATATTGATTTTGTGGATCCGGCCTATGCTCCCGGCACCGGCACCATCGAGGCGGGTGGATTTACCAGCGCCCAGACCCTGTCCCTGCTGAGGGAACTAAAGGACATTCCTTTTAAGGGCTTTGATGTTGTGGAGGTCCTGCCGGCTTATGATCCGGCGGAAATAACGGCCAACCTTGCGGCCAACATAGGTTACGAGTTTATCTCCATCATTGCCCTGCAAAAGAAAAGGGCCATGGAAAAAGCGAAGTAAACCCGGTTTTCCCAAATTTGTTGCCAAGGACCGGCGGAAATGACGAAAAGGATTTTATCCGGAAAGTAACCCTGGCAAAGGGTCCCGGGGAGGTGGAAACAATTTACACTGGATTCCAGGGTCTTTTTGAATAGCGGCGTATTGAAGGCAGATTTGATTTTTAGGGAAACGCTTAATGAGGAGTGAATACTGATATGGCTTCAGGAATTGATTATTTCATTATAGTAGCTTATTTTGCCGTCATGCTAGGGGCCGGATACATCGGGGCCAGGCGCTCAAAAACACACGAAGATTACCTGGTGGCGGGGCGGCGCCTTAATTTCTGGATGTTCTTTCCGGCCATGGCGGCGGTCATCCTCGGGGGCGGGGCCACCTTTGGCGGGTCCAAACTTGGTTATATACACGGCATTTCGGGATCATGGCTGGTGATTATGTATGGGCTGGGTGTCATAACGCTGGCCCTGCTGGTGTCTTCCAAGCTTTCCAACATGCGCATCTTCACCATAAGCGAACTGCTGGAACTGAGATTCGACAAATGGTCCCGCCTGATTAGCGCCATCATCGCCGCTGTCTATGCGGCCATGATTGCCGTTATACAGGTGGTGGCCATCGGCACCGTGATCAACATTATCCTGGGCTGGAGCCTGCAAACTTCAATGCTGGTGGGCGGGCTTATCTTTCTGATTTACACCGAGGCCGGCGGCATGTGGTCGGTTACCCTTACCGACGTCATCCAATTCTGGTTAATGACCGGCGGCGTGGTGCTCATGGCTATCATGGGCCTGGTTCAGGTGGGGGGATTTGCCGGGTTACAGGCTCAATTGGACGCGCCATTCTTTAACTGGGGCACCATAGGTGGAAAAACAATATTTTCTTTTTTCCTGCTCTACTTCCTGGGCTTTCTGGTGGGCCAGGATGTCTGGCAGCGGCTTTTTACCGCCAAGGACGCCCGCACCGCCCGGGCCGGCACCCTGGCCGCCGGGATATACTGCCTGATCTATGCTGTTTTGGTGGCCATTATCGGCATGACGGCCAAAGTGATTGTTCCGGGCCTGGAAAATGCGCAGTCGGCCTTCCCCGCCCTGGCGGTGAAGGTACTGCCCGCCGGCGTAATCGGGCTGGTACTGGCGGGCGCCCTGTCGGCCCTGATGTCCACCGCCAGCGGTCCCAGCCTGGCCGCCTCGACACTGATCACCCGGGACATATACGTGCGCTTCATTAACCCGGGCTGCACCGAGGAGTCCCAGTTAAAAGTGTCCCGCATTGTTACCCTGATAGTGGGGGCCTTTATCATTGTCAGCGCGGTCTGGATCCAGGACGTGCTGGCCGCTTTGGACGTGGCTTACGACCTTCTTTCCGGGGCCATTGTGGTTCCGGTAATGGCCGCCTTTTTCTGGAAGAGGGCCACCTGGCAGGGAACCGTCAGCTCAATGGTGATCAGTTCCATAGTGATCATCGTTACACTGGCCCGCGAGGGATTGACAGCCACCAATCCCATCATTTACGGTATCTTTACCAGCCTGCTGGTGCTGGTGGCGGTCAGCCTGCTCACACCGCCAACGGAGCCCGGAAAGCTAAAAGAATGGGAACACAAGATCGCAAGCGGTATATCGCCTTCAACGGAGGAGAAGCCGCCTGTTCAGGGCTAATCTCAGGTGAACTGCCGGTCCGGGAATTCTCATTCCCGGACTTTTTTTATAAGTATCCGGTTTATCTCCGGCGCCTGGAAAAAAGCACCCTGCGCAGGTAAGAGTGGTAGTACCATTCCCCCGCCGCGATAATGACCGATAATATCCCTATTCCCGGCAAGGACAGGGGCGTCCCGGCCAGATATGAAATTTCCACCAGCACCGCCGCTGAAATCAGGGCGTCAGCCACAACAGCGGGAAAATTACCGTATCTTGGATAAATCACCAGGTCCGCGGTAAGATACGCCGCCACGGCAGCCAGAAAGCCCGCCAGGACAGAGTTGGCGGTACTTGTAGAGCTGAACAGCGGCATGATTATGCCCGCCACCGGGGCGTATAAAAGAAACTTGGTTAAAAATGCATTGGCGTGTGATCTAATCCTTCTTCACCCCCTCCAGCCAGCTAATCTCCCTTTCCCGGCCGGCACTTTCGTCAAAGTGGCGGATTAACTTGTGGGCCAGCTCGACACCAAGCACCCAGAGGGCGGCGGTGGTCAGGTGGGCCGGGGACACCGAGTCAAAAAGTATATTGCTTTTGGGCGGGAACTCATCGTCACCCTCCCACAGCACCACCGCCAGGGGTATCCTGGGCAGGGCGGGAATATAAAAGGAATAGTCACCCATGGAAAGGGGGCTGCCCCCAAAGTTAACAGCTGCATCCACAAAACTTTCAGGCCTGCTGCCGAATATCCTGGCCAGGGGACCGGTGGCATCGGTCTGGAAGGGCATGTAGTGGTGCGCCCCGTCGGGCAGCTCCAGGAAGGAAAGCCAGACCCCCCTTGGAGGCAGCCCCGAAGCCTCACAAAGGTACTGCAAAATAAGGGTCCTGTCATTGTACGGCACTTCGGCCCCCGGGTCATCGGCCCGCCACACCCTGCCGTCCCTGCCGGCCATGTACAAACTGCCGAAGTACATGATTTCGAACCTCTGCCCCCCGCTGTCAAACCTTGCCCCGGACCTGGCGGCAATGTCCTCCGGGTCCAGGTCAATAAATTTTTTCACCGCCTCCTGGTAGGCATTGACCGGACTGCACATTTATTTCACCTCTCCCCTAATCCCTGACCTTTACATGTTCCTAAGATATAATACGATGGCTGTAATGATCACCACCGCAAAAAGCACCATTGACAGCCCGCCGAAGTTTGTCAGCGCGCTCAGCTTGATTCCTTCGCTTTCCGACCTCTCCCGCAGGTTCTTATATATCTTTAGCCTCCCGACCACATCCATAACCATACTGTCCACCAGGTCGGGATCGCCTCTCCTTTCCAGCAGGCTGTTCACCGTATCGCGGACTACCCTTTCCTTTGCCGGGTCACTGCCTGCTGTATAATGCCCGGCCAGAAAATATTTAAATTCCTTTTCCCTGGGCTTTACATTCTGAAAATAAAACCTTCTTTCCATCCTGTTGAGACTTCTTATATTTTTAACAAGTAACCTTTCAGTCTCATTATCCAGGCCGAACTCCTTAACGATCAAGGCGGCAATTTCCCGGGACATTTTATCTACCCTTCCCTGTGGTTTAAGTATAATTTGAACTTCTTTGCAAATGGGAAAAATCCTGTTATTAAAAACTTTAAAGGCCTGCGTCTTTTTATTGCCTGAAAATGGATATTATAAAAATAACAGCAATAATATATATTACCCGGGCACATTCCGGCTAGTCCCTGATTATTCTAATCACATAATGTTTTTCAATTATACTATAAAAAAGGGAAACAAGTGGGGTGAGTCGAATAAGAAGCTCATTGGCGGAGGGGATCATGGTGGAAGTACTTGCGTTGATCGGTCCCAGCGGCACCGGTAAAAGCCATCGTGCCATCATGGTGGCCCATCAAACCGAATCCGACATAATTATTGACGACGGCCTTCTGATCAAGGGCGACCAGATTATCGTGGGAAACACGGCCAAGAAGCAGCCCACCAGGATAGGAGCCATAAAGGCCGCTCTTTTCCTTGAACAGCAACTTGCCGCCCAGGCCAAGGAAGCCCTGGTGCGTCATAACCCGGCAAGGGTGCTGATACTGGGCACATCCCTGGGTATGGCTCAAAAAATTGCCTCCACACTGGGCCTTCCCGAAATTTCAAGGGTTATCGATATTGAGGACGTGGCCAGCCCGGAGGAAATAAAAAAGGCCCGCCTGAACCGGACCCGTTTTTCCAGGCACGTTATACCCGCGCCAACCATGGAAGTCAGAAAAAGTTTCCCCGGGACAATCATCGACCCGCTGCGGGTTTTGATCAAAAAAGAAAAGGAAAAAACACCGGTTGGCAGGGGCTGGAAAGAACAGTCGGTGGTCAGGCCCACCTTTACCTATTATGGAAAGCTGACCATCTCGGAAAACGCCATTTCTTCCATTGTATCCCTGGCGGCCAGGGAAGTTTCGGGAGTTAAAAACCCCGGCCGGATTCACCTGGTACAGTCCGAAGACGGCCTGACCATCGAAATATCCCCGGTACTGTGTTACGGCATCTACCTGCCCGGGGTGTCCAAAAAGCTCCAAACCCTGATCAAAGAGCGGGTTGAACACATGACGGGAATTTCGGTGCAGACAGTCAACGTGGTTGTAAAGAGCATCGAGTTAAAAAGCGCCACCCTGCCTTTAAAATAGGCAGGCCGTAAGCATTCTGGAGCCTGCCGCCCGGAGGGTGGCTTTTTATTGGCTTGTCGCTTGGCCTTAAAAAAAGCCTTGCTTGGCAAGGCTTTTCAAAATATGTGGCGAATCAGGTTTTAGAGGCAAACACGTGATTACCTATCCGGGCTATTACCGGCAGTGTCCTGATCCACCGGTCGCTGGCAGTTTCTGGGTTGTAAAAGTACAGGGCCCCGTTCGTCGGATCTTGTCCCGCTATCGCCTGTATGGCAGCACATATGGCAATTTCATCCGGTTCCAGGTTTATGCTTCCGTCTTCCACCGGCGAAAACTGGTAGGTTCCGCTCTGCCTCTGCATTATTACATCTCTTATGGTCTTGGGAAAATCACGGCTTTCCAGCCTGTTTAAGATAACAGCGCCCACCGCCACCTGACCGGTAAAGCTCTCTCCCCTCGCCTCGGCGTAAATCGCCCTGGCCAGCAGCATTACATCCTCCCTGGTAAAGCCCCGCGAAATTGCTATGCCAAAGTCGGGACCGCTGCCGGGGATTATCAGGACCTGTTTGGGGTAGATTACTGTCGAGGAAAGCCTGTTGGCTCTTATTAAAGCAGGCACCGATACACCTGTTTTTTCGGCAATCTTTGAAAGACTGTCACCCTCCTGTACAGTATAAAAATTCTTTTTCTGACTGTAACCGGTCAATTTTGGATCTTCTTCACCGGCTGCCGCCCCGATTACAAGCCCCGAAAATAAAACCAGCAGGGCAATAATAAGGACAGCTTTGGCAAAATTGGTACTCATATATCCTCCTTTCTACCTGACAATTATTTTTGACAATTAATCACCCGGAATATTCATCCTTATTTTGCCAGCTCAGTTAAATATATGTTTGGTTAACATTGCCTATGACATAAAAAAGCCGCCCCTAGGGCGGGGGGGGGGGGGGGCGGGGGGGGGCCCCCCCAC
>JBMOPD010000097.1:0-22924 GCA_049323615.1 Bacillota bacterium
GTTGAAACCCGTGGAAAATACAGACTGGGAGTACCCAAATCCCCGTACTGACCCCAACTCACGGAACCCTTTCTCAATGCACTGAATAATATGGCAGGAGGTGCATCGAGGAGGGGTTTTTTTATATGGAAAGGTGCATGCGCGCCCTTAAGCGGACCCGGCCTTTTTTTCTTAATAAAAAGAATGTCGTCGGTGTCGGCGTGGGTATGAAAAAAGTGGGCATGGAGCGCACGGAACAACCGTCAATCGTTGTTTTTGTGGAAAAGAAATTAAAAGAAGAAGATCTCCCCAGGGAGCACATCATTCCAAAGAAGATAAACGGGGTACCCACAGATGTAATTGAAATCGGCCGGGTCCGGCTGCTGGACAGCAGGACCGGCAAGCAGCGGCCGGCCCGTCCGGGCATGAGTATCGGGCATTACAAAGTAACCGCCGGTACGTTCGGGGCGGTGGTAAAGGATAAAAAAACGGGGGAACCCCTGATATTGAGCAATAACCACATTTTGGCCAATGCCACCGATGGAAGGGACGGCAGGGCCGCCCCGGGCGATCCCATTTTTCAACCCGGGGTATACGACGGGGGGAACGTCCAGGACAAAATCGCTGAACTGCTGAGGTTTGTGCCTTTACTGCGCAGTGTGAAAGAGGCCGACTGCCCGGTGGCTGCCGGGGCGGCCCGGGCAGGCAGCATGCTGGTGCATGTGATCAAGCCCAATTACGACCTGCGCTTTGTAAAACATTACCGGGGCAGCAATATAATTGACGCGGCAGTAGCCAGGCCGGTTTCGCCGGATGTGATTTCCGAAGATATACTGGAAATAGGTTTACCGCAGGGGACTGGTATGGCTGAGGTAGGACAGACGGTCATTAAAAGCGGCCGCAGCAGCGGCATTACCTCCGGCCCCGTATCTGCCGTGGATGTTTCTCTCCAGGTGGAGCTGAACGATTCTGAAGTGGGCATGTTCTCGAACCAGGTTGTTGCCGAGATGGTTTCCCGGGGTGGAGACAGCGGGGCCCTGATCCTGGACGAAAGGAAGAGGGCGGTGGGCCTTCTTTTTGCCGGTTCGGAAAAAGTTACCGTGTTCAACCGGTTAAGCAATGTTTTTGAAAAGCTGGGAGTGGATCTGCTATAGTCGTCGGTCGTCGGACGTCAGTCGTCAGTTTTCAAAGTATTCTCTGGGGCCCTGTGACCCGGCGTTTTATTATCCCCTGCGTCTGACGGCCGGCGACTGACGACTTATATGGGGAGGGTCAATTATGGTTCAGAAATGTCCGGGCTTAAAATCCGGAGAAATTGCCATGGCCCTTTTGGGAGAGAATATTCCAGCCATAGGCCCCAGGTTAAAGACCAGGACGGAAGCGGTAGCGGCGGTAAAAAAATATGTCAGCGCCATAGAGGGCCTGGTGAAGTATACGGAACCTTACAGAGTTATGTTTTTACGCCAGCCGGACGGCAGGTACATACTGCTCATTAAAGGTTCCACCGAGACCCTTGAAATATTGCGGGATCTTGACGAACTGACCGTCAAAAGGTTTCAGCGGTCCTTTAAAAGCCGGATGTTTATAATAACCAGTTTTTATGAGGATGGTGACCGTCTGGAGTGCCTGGCTCTCACCGAGGGGATGGGGGCGGTGCTGTATGTTCCGTGGTAACCGCTGATAGCTGACGGGCTGATGGTAAGATGGTTTATTATACCATCTTATTGAAATTTTGCGTTAAAATGTTCTGGTGCATGAATTATATGGAACAACTGGTTAATAAGTACGCGTGGAGGAAGATTTGCCTGTTGTGGCAATCTTTTTTTTTCTGATAAAGTATCTTTGCACATATTTCCTTTTTGTACAAGCCCTGGCTCCTCAGTAACGGCTTGTCAGAGAAGGTGAATATTGCAGAATACAATTGCCGAATCCCATTAATACAAAAAAATGGGTACGGAGAAATAAAAAAGAAAGGAGCATCATATGAACAGCAGAAAGTTTCTGGCTACCGGCTTCCTCGTCGTTTTGCTTACTCTGTGTCTGGCTGTGGCGGCCTTTGCCGCGCCCGGTATGCCGGGAGATCAAGGCGCCCCGGCTGTGGATGCGGCCCTTCAATCCGGCAACGCTGCCGCTGTTCCATCCATCCTTACTGATACCAAAGACACCAAAAATAAGCAAAAAGTTCCCCAAAATCAAAATTTAGAAAACCAGCCTGTGATCGGACAGGCTGTTTCCGCCAAAGGTGAAGAGTCCCGGGACAAGGTTTATACCGGGCAGTACCCGGTGCTGGGGGTGGAAACAGTTTCACTTACGGCGGAAGAGCAGCAGATGTTGGACCTGGTAAACCAGGAAAGGTCGTCCAGGGGTGTCCGGCCGCTACAGGCGGATTCCACCCTGGTCAAGGTGGCCAGGCTTAAGGCCAGGGATTTTGTGGAAAACAATTACTTCTCCCATACCTCACCGACATACGGGTCCCTGCGCAACATGCTGGACCGGTTCGGGGTTAAATACACCAGGGCCGGGGAGAACCTGGCGGCCGCCTACTCGGTGACCAGGGCGCACAATGCCCTGATGAAGTCTTCGGGCAACAGGGCCAACATACTGAGCACCAAGTACAAGCGGGTGGGAATAGGCATAGCCGATAACGGAAGATACAAGTATTTCGTGGAGATATTCACCGACGGCGGAGAAAGCCAGCCGCCGTCCGGAGGCACGGCCCCACCGCCCGGCACCGGCCCGGTAAAGCCCCCTGCTTCCGACCCCACCACCCCCGGTCAGCCGGGTACCGGTGATACCAGCGCTGCCGGGCTGACGGCTGATGAAAAGAGGATGCTGGACCTGGTCAACTCCGAAAGGGCAAGAAACGGGCAGGCTTTGTTAAAGCCCAACCTTAAACTTACCGGGTTAGCCAGGCTCAAGGCCAGGGACATGATTGAAAAGAACTATTTCAGTCACACCTCGCCCACTTACGGCAGTCCCTTTGACATGATGAGGCAGTTTGGCATCACCTACCGGACTGCCGGTGAAAACCTGGCGGGGGCCCCCACGGTGGACATGGCGCACACAAATCTCATGAATTCACCCGGCCACCGGGCCAACATACTGAACGGCAGCTTCAAAGAGGTCGGGATAGGGATTATAAGCGGCGGTCCTTACGGCAAAATGTTTGTCCAGATGTTTATCGGCTGATAAATCATCAGGGGAGGATGGAAATCCTCCCCTGATTAGGAAAAACACCCTTTAATGGGTGTTTTTTTTAGTTATGGAAATATGTTTTAACTTAAAGTTTACCGTTATATTTATAAAACAGGATAAATATATATAAGTGTGCAGTTATTGTTTTCAAGTTGTTATTTTTCCTTCTTTAACCAATCAGGAAAGGAGAAGTTTTGCACATTTTAAGGAGCATTTCATATATATATATAGACAGCTATAAATAGACCAGCCTTGAAAGGAGGAAATAACACATGAATGGAACCGTAGCACCGGGCACAGAAAGGCTTCGGGTTAATCAGTTAGTCAGTGATAATACCACTCAAACCGTTGTGCGGGGAATTGTCACCGTGCCGGACCCGAAGCCGGACGTGGAAAAGGTTCTGTCCACCGACAAGTCGGTAAAGGTTAGAAATGTAGAAACAGTACCCGACAAAGTCATCGTAGAGGGCGCCCTCACTCTGCAGATAGTCTACGTTGCCTTTGAGCCGGCTCAGTCAGTCCATCACATGCACGGCCAGATCGATTTCACCACCTTTGTGGACGTACCGGGAGCGCTGCCGGGGATGACTGTTGATGTGGATATTACAGTGGAGGATGTGAATGTCACCCGTCGCACAGGTCATCCCAGGGATTTTGATGTTGCCGCGGTACTGGAGGTATCGGCCAGGGTCAGTGATGTCATGGATATTGACGTGGTCACCCAGTGCCCGTCCGGATGCACCTGCGAAACTGAAGAAATCACGGTGGATCACCTGATCGGCAGCAACAAGCGGCAGGTGATGATCAGTGACGAATTCGACGTTCCTGAGGAAAAGCCGCCGGTAGAAAAAATACTGGACACCGATGTAAAGGTCGAAATTACCAGCACCAAAGTGCTGAAGAACAAAGTTATTGTGGACGGTACCGCCACGGTTGCCTTGATGTATGTCGGAATGCTTCCGGACCAGCCGGTACATAGTTTGCACCGGGCCTTCAATTTCAGTGACTTTGTTGAAGTGCCGGGCGCCATGCAGGGAATGGACGTAAGGTTCGACGTCAGAGTGGAGAGTGTTGATGTGGAGACTGTACGGTCTAAACCCGACCGGCTGCGGGCGGACATTGTCCTCAAACTGACCGCCAACGTGGTTGAGCCGCGGACGGTGGAAGTCATTACCGATGTAAGCAGCTGCCCCAATGTGGAAACGAACTTTACCGAGCTCAAGGTTGACAGCCTGGTGGGTGAAAACACAAACCAGGTGATTATCAAGGATACCTTTGAAACCCCCGATCCCAAGCCCGATGTGGCAAAAATCCTGGATACCATGGTTGAAAAAGTGACGGTTACGGAGAAAAAGATCCTCAGGGACAAGGTTATAGTCAGCGGCAAGGTCGAGGTGCAGATCGTTTATGTGGCCGCCCAGGAAGATCAGGCGGTGCACGCCCTGCACAGGACCCTGCCCTTCCGCACCTTTGTGGAGGTCATGGGGGCCCGGGAAGACCATGACGTTGAAGTCAAAGTCAATGTGGAGTTTACCACCGCCACCGCCAAGGGCTGTGAGATAACCGTGGAAGTGGTGCTCAAGGTGACGGCCAGGGTGACCAAATCCCTGGAGAGGAATGTGCTTACCACCGCCGCCCCGGCGCCGGCCGAGCCGTGCCCGCCGGGGGAAACATTTAAGTACATTGTGAAGCCGGGCGACACCCTTTACACCATCGGTAGAATGTTCGGGGTCTCACTTGCCGAAATGAAGGCCGCTAACCCGCAACTCCCGGACCCCAATCAGATTAGACCGGGAATGGAGATCAATGTTCCCTGCGTACCCAAAGGATAAAAACCTTTAAAATGAGGAGGTTTCAGTATGCCCATTGAATTTACATTTGCCGAGCCGGAACTGGTAAGATGTGTAAGGATCAAGGTTCCGGTAGTGATCGCCGAAACCGAAGAAGCCCAGGTAGTGGTGGACACCACCTTCTGCATGCCCGAACTGGCCAAGAAAGTTGACCACATCGACATTTCGGTGCAGGACCTGGAGGCTGACCCCATTTTTGTGCACGAAAGCGAGTCCACCTGGAACATAAGCATGTCCAAAAAGTGGCCCCACTATTTGACCTGGGGCTTTCCTGCCGGCAGGGCCTTCCTGAAAAAGATAATTGTGCACGGGGTTCTGCACAAGCAGATTTTCTATGTGAACCAGGAAGACCAGGTAAAACACGTGGGAGAGGATGTTCCCTTCACCAAGACCATTGAGCTGGCCGAACCCGAGCCGGTAGTAGATGTTGACGACGTGGAAATTCAGTTCCACGGAAAAAGGGCCGATGTGACCTGGGACCTGGTGCGGGCCAGCAGGCTGCAGCAGACCGGTGTGGTCCTGATCAGGGTCAAAGCCGTGGAGCAGCGCCAGATCTTCGTCCAGGTCTGCCCTTCCCCGGAAAAGTGCCCCAAGGACGTCAACATTTTGCGCGATCCCAGTTTCGAACACTGGGTAGGCAACACCCCGCTGCTCTGGGGTGCCACCAACGTTTTCCGGACCGAAGGCAGAACCGGTGAATTCGCGGCCGGGCTGGGCCTGGATCCCGCCCTGCCGGCGGCAGTGTTCCAGACCACCAGGGCTGTACTGCCCAACTTTATGTACCGTCTCTGCTTCTATGCCCAAAAGCTGCCAATAGTCCCCCCGAACTGCGACTTTACACTGGAGGCCCAGGTGTCCTTCTTTGACGCCGCGGGCAACCTGATTGACGCCCAGTCCCAGTCCTGGGCCGACGAGCAGGTTCCGACCTCCTTCAGGCAGTTCTGCCTGAACGTGGGCCCGGTGGCGGAGAACACCGCTTTTGCCCTGGTGCGCATAGCCATGCAGGTGCCGGCCGTCACAAACACCACCCCGCCCAACAACTGCTCGGTGGCTATTGACGATGCTTCTCTGGTGTGCACCGGGGGCTTTTAAAGGGCCTTTAACACCTTGAAAAAAGAAGCTGTTTCACGGGAAACAGCTTCTTTTTTATGATCCCGCCGGCTCCGCCCCGGGATGTATCACCGGCGGCAACCACGGCATATATATTTAGGGTAGGGATTCGGGGTTATGAGGAGGTCTATTTGTGGCTGAAGAAGGCGTAAAATACGCCAATATTGAGGAAACCCTGTTTCAACTGCTTCAGTCCGGTGGCGGCAGGGATATGGATCAGGGAAACCTTCTGGTTTTGTTGAGTCTGGTTAATCTGATGGGGATTATCAACATAATCAATTACAGGTTAGGGATTAAACAGGGTGCCGGGGCTGATTCCACCGCCGGCCAACCGGAAGCTGCCCGGCCGGACAGTGGTCCGGAAACGGGGCCGGAAACCGGGCCGCGGGGAAAGGTTCCTCCCTTTGACCCGGCTTCGTTACTGGCCATGCTGGGCGGGAAAGACAGGTCCGGCGTCAATCCGGGCCAACTGGCGGGCCTTTTGAACCGGTTTATGCACCCCCCTACCGGAAAGCCGCCTGAAAACGAGAAGCCGGATGCCGGTAATAAGACATCGAAACAAGAAACAGCCGACCCTCAGCCGGATGTTCAAAAGAATGAGGATTGACAGCCGGTTGGTTTCTTACCCGTTGTTTTTTCCCGGACCTTCCGCCGGCTCATTTACCGGTTTTGGATCTGCTTTCTTTTCCGGCAGAGTAGCAACAGAATCATTTGATTTTGCTGAGGGAATCATTTTTAACATGCCGGCCTGAAAGGTGTCCATACCGTTCTTCATGGCCTGTACGGCGGCTTTGGTTGACTGTATGAAATCAATAAGATCGTCAAGAGTTTTTTCCAGTTCCCTTCCGGGTTGCGACATCATTAAAAAAACGGGCAGCAGGGCGGGATGAGGACCTCCGCCAAATTTTCCGGGCAATTTTTAAACCCCCTTTTTTATAGTGAGATTTTTGGCTATTTCCATTTTATGACGTAAAGGCAAAACTTGTTACCGGATGTCGCCGGGGCGGAAGGGCAGGATAAAAAAAGAGGAGGCGTATTAATGTCCAGTGCAGCGGCAGGCGATGCCCACCTTGAAAATGTAATGTTTCGCCTGATAGATTGCCAGCCGGGGGAAAATTCCGACCAGTACGACACCATGGTCATGGTCACCCTGGTTAATTTGCTGGGGATTATCAGTGCTATGAATAAGCTGTGGTCTGCCGGGCCTCCGATGACCAGGTCCCTGGCGGAGGACCCCCTGATGACCGCCCTCCTGGGGTCGCTGGGACAGGGGCAATACCAGCAGGGGGCGCGGGGAGGCGCCCCGGGCATAAACCCTGCTCTGCTGTTAAGCCTGTTGGGACGTCAGGGCCAGAGGCCGGAAAATGCCCTTTTAATGGCATTGTTGAGTAGTATGATGCAGCCGCCTGCGCAGTCCCCATTCCATCCACCGGTTCCGCCCCCGTTCCACCAGCCGGATCAGGCCCGTCAGCAGGTGGAAAAGGACAGACCGGACAATCTTTCGGGGCCCGGTGGCGGAAAAGCGGCTGGCGGGAAAAGCCAGAATGAACTGAGGAGGCAGGGAAACGTTTTGACCTGGGACCGGCGGCTGGGGTAAGAATGAATAATTTAACGCTGTAGCGGCAAAAAATACCCCCAGATGTGTGGGGGTGATTTTTTGAACAAAACCGGCAGAGCTCTTTTCAGGGTTGGGGGGTTGAAAGACCAGGAGGGCCGGAAAGAAATAGAACACAACCTGATCCAGATCGACGGGGTCCGCAACGTGCGGGTTTCCATCCCGGACCGGACGGTAAACGTTGAGTTTGATCCCGGGGTAATCAGGGAGGAATACCTGGAACGCACTTTGGACTCCCTGGGATATTCTCCATATGTCCTTCCCAACGGCTGAAAGGAGTTGCAGATGAGCATCAAGCTGCTGGCCCTTCTGATTGCTGCTGTTTCCGGGATGACAATGGCCGTTCAGGGCACGTTGAATACCTCCCTGAGCAAAGTCATCGGGCTGCTGGAAGCCACTTTTGTGGTTCACCTGGTGGGCCTTGTACTTGTCTCCCTGCTGTTGTTCGTGTTTAAACTGGGGGTTTTAAAACCGGATCTTTTCGGCCAGGTCCCCGTGTACAGTTACCTGGGGGGGATACTGGGAGTAATTATTATATACGGGGTGATGAAAAGCATCCCCAAAGTGGGTGTTGCGCCGGCCACCACCGCCATAATACTGGGCCAGGTGTTTACCGCCGGGCTGATCGACCATCTTGGCCTCTTCGGCATGGAAAAAATGCCCTTTAACTGGTGCCGCGTAGGCGGCACCCTGCTCATGGCGGGAGGAGCCTGGCTTATCCTGAGGAAATGAGGCCGCAGTCTCTATATAAGGTGTGGTAGCGGTTATAGAAAAGAGATAGTGGAGTCAGGGAATTATTAATACCTGGCCGGGGATCAGGATATCCGGGTCGGCAAGGTTGTTGGCCCTGATTATGTCATCCAGGGGCACACCGTATATCTGGGATATCTTCCATAAGGTATCGCCCGGCTTAACCACATACTGTTTGCCCTCTTGGGAAACAGGCGGGGCGTTACCCTTACCGTCGGTTATTATTACCGGTGTCCCGATATTTATTTTGGGGAACAGTTCCTCCACGTCACCGTTGTACATCCTGATGCATCCGTTGGAAATGAATTTTCCGATGGAGGAAGGGTTGTTTGTCCCGTGAATGCCGTAAGGCCCGTTCGGTATATCCAGCCCCATCCACCGGGTACCCAGTATATCGCCAGGCTTTATTATTTTATTGACAACCTTGTAGCTGCCTAAAGGAGTTGGGGTTGAGGGTTTCCCCACGGCCACCGGGTATGTTTTTATTATTTTGTCCCCGTTGTAATAATTAAGTCTGCGGGCGGCCCTTATTATCTCCAGCTGTGTTCCGGCCTCCGGCCTGCTTGAATGGTGAGGCAAGGCGATCCCTCCTTATTATATAAAGAAAAATAAAAAAAGGGATATTTTACTGCAAGTGGTATTAATACGTATGATCAAAGTTACATTTTTATGTCGGAGATACAGATGAAGGTAAAAGCCCGGGCAAAAATAAACTTATCCCTGGATGTGCTGGGGAAGCGCGGGGACGGGTATCATGAAATCCTTACGGTGATGCAGGCCCTGGAGTTGCACGATGTCCTGGAAGTGGAACTTCTGCCGGGCGAAATCCGGGTTGAGAGCAGTGATCCGGAGGTTCCCCCGGGTCCGGGCAATATCGTTTACCGGGCAGCCGGTTTAATCCGCAGGGAATACGGCTGCACCCGCGGAGCCCGAATATACATACATAAAAATATCCCGGTGGCGGCGGGGCTGGCCGGGGGTTCAACCGACGCCGCCGCTGCGCTGAGGGCTTTAAATGAGTTGTGGGAACTGAATATTGGCGAGGGTGAGATTTTCAGGCTGGGTGAAATGCTTGGTTCGGACGTTCCGTTCTGCCTGCTGGGTAAAGCCGCCCTGGCCGGGGGGAGGGGTGAGGTACTGACGCCGCTTCCGCCCTTTTCAGGCCTGGGTGTGGTGCTGGTCAAACCACCCTTTGGTGTCTCCACCGCCAGAATTTACGGTCTTTACGACACCTGTCCCCCGGGTCCCGGTCCGGACACCGGGGCGCTAATCGGGGCTCTTAAAAAAAGGGATGTGCCGGCCGTGGCCGGTCTGATGGGAAACGTACTGGAAAGGGTGACCTCATCCCTGCACCCGGAAATAATGGATATCAAAAACGCCCTGCTGGCCGCCGGGGCGGCGGGAGCGTTGATGAGCGGCAGCGGCCCGGCGGTATTCGGGCTGTGCGCCGGACCGGAGGAGGCCCTGGCGGTGGCCTCCCGCCTGAAGCTGCCGGGCTGCAGGATTATAACTACAGCAACAGTATGACAAAAATATTTAAGCCACGGAGAACACAGAGAACAAAGTGCCCTCTGTGACCTCTGTGGCTAAATTAAGGTCACTTGCAGTGTCTGTGCGAAAAGATTACAATTGTATTGGAGTATTATGGTAGGAGGAGTGGAGATGCAAGAGTCCAGGCTGATCCCGATCAGGTTGGATAACTACAAGCCCTTACGGGAACTGGTATTTGAATCTTTAAGGGAAGCCATTATCCAGGGCCGGCTGAAGCCGGGTGAACGCCTGATGGAGATGCAGCTGGCCGACGAGATGGGTGTCAGCAGGACACCGGTCAGGGAAGCCATCCGAAAGCTGGAACTGGAAGGCTTTGTGGTCATGATCCCCCGTAAGGGAGCCTACGTGTCAGGAATATCGGTCAAGGACATAGTTGATGTCTTCGAGGTCAGGGCGGCCCTGGAGGCCCTGGCGGCGGGACTGGCGGCCGAGAGGATTACCGCTGAGGAACTGGAAAATCTGGAAAGGTCTCTGGTGCAGATATCCGAGGTAAGCGACAGGCATGACCTGGACGCCATTGTGGAGACCGACACCAACTTTCATGAACTAATCTACAAGGCCAGCCGTAATGAAAGGCTGTTTCAGATCGTCACTCACCTGAAGGAGCAGATTCAGCGTTTCCGGACCACGTCCCTCTCTCAGCCAGGCCGCTCCAAGGATGCGCTGAGTGAGCACCGGGGGATAGTGGAGGCCATCAGTGAGCGCAATGTTGAAATGGCCCAGACACTGGCCCGTGAACATATAGAAAATGCCGAGCAAAGTTTGTTAACTGCCCTGCGGGAGGCTAAGGAATAATGGTAGATGCGTTGGTTTTGGCCGGCAGCAGGAACGACGGCCCGTTAAAGCAATGCAGTTCGGTACCGTACGAAGCGATGATCACCATTGGCCGTAAGACCATGATAGAATACGTGATTGATGCCCTCAGGAGCTCAAAGCGTATCAACAGGATAGTGGTGGTGGGCCCGCCCGATGTCCCGGGCTTTTGCCGGCGGGACGATGTCAAGGTGGTCCCGGCCAAGGGAAACCTGATGGAAAACATGTTAAGGGGAGTGGAAAATATTCCGGGCGCCGAAAGGGTACTGCTGGCCACCTGTGATATTCCCCTGATCACATCCCAGGCCATAGAAGATTTTCTGGACAGGTGCGGAGACAAATCCGCCGACATCTATTACCCCGTTGTGCCCAGGGAAGTGGTGGAGAAAAGCTTCATCAACACCAGGCGTACGTACGTCACCTTCAAAGAAGGGGACTTTACCGGGGGCAACCTTTTCCTGATCGCTCCCGCTGCGGTTAACCGGTGTATGGTCAAGGGGCAGCAGCTGGTTGATGCCCGAAAAAGTCCCATTCGCCTGAGCAGGTTGATGGGGGTGCCCTTCCTGATTAAATTCATGTTGCGTATGGTAACCATTAAAGAGGCCGAAAGAAAGGCTTCGGATCTGCTGGGCATCGAGGGAGCGGTGGTCATTACCAGGTACCCCGAGGTGGGGGTTGATGTGGATAAACCCAGTGACCTGGAACTGGTCAGCAAGGTGCTGATGTCGGCCTAGTTTGAGAAGTGAGAGGTGAGAAGTTGGACTTTTGTTGGAATTGGCCCTTTAGCCAATTCCTTATTAATCTCATTACCTGCTTCTACTTCTCGCTTCTCAATGGGGGGAATTCACTTGCCAGGCATAACCATTGAACAGGTGATAGAGGCCAGAAACAGGATGGCCGGCATTATTCACCTGACTCCCCTGGATTATTCCCGGTTTTTCAGCAGCCTGACCGGTTCCAGCCTGTATCTGAAGCTGGAAAACATGCAGAAAACAGGGTCCTTTAAAATCAGGGGGGCATACAATAAGATCAATTCCCTTTCGGTCCGGGAAAGGGCCGGGGGAGTGGTTGCAGCCTCGGCCGGAAACCATGCCCAGGGGGTGGCCTATGCCGCTTCCCGGTCCGGCTTGAAGGCTGCCATTGTAATGCCTGAGGGGTCACCCATAACCAAAATAATGGCCAGCAGAGGCTACGGCGCCGAGGTGATCATCAGCGGCAGGGATTACGATGAGGCCTTTGACAAGGCCATGGAAATTCAAAAAGCATCCGGAGCCGCTTACATCCATGGGTTCGACGATATCGACGTAATTGCCGGACAGGGTACCCTGGGGCTGGAGATTTTAGAACAGCTTCCCCGGGTTGACGCAGTGGTTGCCCCCGTGGGCGGCGGCGGCCTGTTGGGCGGGATTTCCTTTGTCTTGAAGGAACTCAGGCCGCAGGTAAAAGTATACGGGGTGCAGTCGGCCGGTGCTCCGGCCGTGTACCTCAGCCGGAAGAAGGGGGAATTTCAGGAGACCCCGGCTTCGGGCACCATCGCCGAGGGTATAAATGTGCGCCGTCCCGGAAAACTGACCCTTGACCTGATTAAAAAGTATGTGGACGATGTGGTGCTGGTGGATGACGAAGAAATATCCCAGACTATACTGATGCTTCTTGAGCGGACCAAAGTGGTGTCCGAGGGAGCCGGGGCCGCCGGCCTTGCCGCCGTGCTGCACGGCAGGTTAAAGCTCCGGGGACTCAATGTGGTGGTCGTGATCAGCGGAGGAAATATTGACGTGAACGTGCTGTCCACTATTATTGAAAGGGGCCTGATCAAATCAGGCCGGCGCCTGAGAATAAAAACCGTCATTTCCGACCGGCCGGGCAGCCTGAAGAAGGTTATTTCACTGGTTTCAGAGCAGCAGGTGAACATCATTTCCATAGTTCACGACCGTTCCAGTCCAAAGGTTCCCATTAAAGACGCCGAGGTTGAATTCATACTGGAAACGATGAATTGGGATCATGTGGAAAATGTGCTCGCCACCCTTAAAAAAGCCGGCTATTCCCTGGAAATTTTGTGAACCATTTTTAAAATTTATGATTATTAGGAATAATTTTCATATAGAATTGGAAAAATGAAGGAATTTTATCTTCAATGGAGAATTCAATCAGAACTATTTAAATGCAACTCTGATCAGGAAGGTGGTGAAGGGGATGGTTGTGACAGACGTAAGGGTGCGTAAAATCCTTACAGAGGGTAAGATGAAGGCAATAGTTTCGGTTACGCTGGACGATATGTTTGTGATACACGACGTCAAGGTGGTAGAAGGACAAAATGGGTTGTTTGTTGCCATGCCCAGTAGAAAAACTCCCGACGGCGAATTCAGGGATATAGCTCATCCCATCACATCTTCCGCACGTGAAGTCATACAAAACGCAGTTTTGCAGGCTTACGAGGCGGCTCTATAAGAGAATAGGGGGAAAAAAAGTGAAGGGAGCTTAGGCTCTCTTTTTGTGTGAAAACTCAAAAAATAGTTAAGGCTAAAGGGAAACCCCGGTTTGTGTTGAATACATCAGTTTGGGCCGTTAAAAAAATGGGAAGGAAGGTCCGGGGAATGAGCCTGGCAGCTGTTGTCCTTGCCGCAGGTAAGGGGACCAGAATGAAATCGGATTTGCCCAAGGTTTTACATAAAGTTTGCGGTGTGCCGATGATTTGCCATGTGTTGAAGGCGGCGCGGGAGGCCGGAGCGGACAGGGTGGTGGTGGTGGTGGGCTTTGGCGGGGACCTGGTGGAACAGGAAATAAAGGGCCTGGGAGAGGTTGTTTTTCAGCATGAACAGCTGGGCACCGCTCATGCCCTGCAGCAGGCGGCCAGGCCTTTACAGGAGTTTAAGGGAGATATTCTCGTCCTGTGCGGGGATACCCCCCTTATTTCCGCCGGCACCCTGAAGGAGCTTGTTTCTGTTCACCGTCACAGCGGCGCCTCGGCCACCGTGCTGACTGCCGTTCCGGACAACCCCGCGGGCTACGGCAGGGTAAAGCGGGACAGCCAGGGAAGGGTGGCCGGGATTGTTGAACAAAAGGACGCCGCGCCGGAGGAACTTTCGATTAAGGAAATAAACACCGGTATGTACTGTTTTAAATCCCAGGGGCTTTTTGAAGCCCTGGCACAGCTAAAGCCGGAAAACGTGCAGGGGGAATACTACCTGCCCGACGTAATCGGGCGATATGCCGGTGAAGGTAAAAAGGTGGCCGCCCTTTCGGTGGCCGATACCGTTGAAATAATGGGCGTCAACGACCGCTGCCAGCTGGCCCTGGCCAGGGAGGCCATGGGCCGCAGGATAAACAACGACCTTATGATTTCCGGGGTAACAATGGTGGATCCGGCCACAGTATATATAGATGCAGGAGTGGTAATCGGCCGCGACACCGTCATTTACCCGCACACCATAATCCAGGGAAGAACGGTGATTGGTGAAGGCTGTGCCATCGGGCCCTTTACCCAGATTATTTCAGCCTGCCTGAAAGACAATGTCAGGGTAAGGCAATCCGTGATAGAGGAAAGTGATATCGGAAGCAATTGCGTAATCGGCCCCTACTCCTACGTCAGGCCCGGTTGTGTGCTGGACAGCCAGGTCAAGGTGGGGGATTTTGTAGAGCTGAAGAAGGTAAACATAGGACAGGGAAGCAAGGTGCCCCACCTCAGCTACGTGGGAGACGCCGTCCTGGGGCAAAATGTAAATGTAGGGGCCGGAACAATCACCTGCAACTATGACGGGGAAAAGAAATGGACCACGGTAATCGGGGACAATGCCTTTATCGGCAGCAACACCAACCTGGTGGCCCCGGTGCGGGTGGGCAGCGGAGCAATGATAGGAGCAGGTTCAACCATTACAAAGGATGTGCCTGACGGTGCCCTGGGGGTGGCCAGGGATAAGCAGAAAAACATCCCGGACTGGTCCAGGAGGAAAAAGACCCCAAATAAAGAGAAGTGAGAGGTAAATCACATGAATTCCCGCAGAAGGCTTAAAATTTTCACCGGCAACGCCAACCCCCAGCTGGCCGAGGAAATAGCCCAATACCTCGGAGTTTCGATGGGCGCGGCCCAGGTGGGCCACTTCAGCGACGGGGAAATTCAGGTGAAAATAAACGAGAGTGTCAGGGGGGCCGATGTTTTCATCATCCAGCCCACCAGCACACCGGTCAACGAAAACCTGATGGAACTGCTGATCATGGTGGATGCGGTACGCAGGGCGTCAGCCAGAAGGATAACGGCGGTGCTGCCCTATTACGGGTATGCCCGCCAGGACCGCAAGACCAGGGCCAGGGACCCCATAACCGCCAAGCTGGTGGCAAACCTTCTCTTCGCCAGCGGCGCCCGCCGGGTAATCACCATGGACCTTCACGCGGGGCAGATACAGGGGTTTTTTGATATTCCCGTCGATCACCTGCCCGGAGTACCCATTCTGGCCCAGTATTTTTTGCAGCAAAAACTGGGCGATGTGGTGGTGGTGTCCCCGGACCTGGGCGGGGTGACCAGGGCCAGAGACCTGGCCGAACGGATTGGCGCTCCCATCGCCATAATCGACAAGCGCCGGCCGGAACCCAACGTGGCCGAGATTATGAATATAATCGGGGATATAAATGGCCGCAACGTAATTATGATTGACGACATAATAGACACTGCGGGAACAATTTGCCAGGGAGCCAGGGCTTTGAAGGACTGGGGGGCGAAGGATATTTATATCTGCTGCACCCACCCGGTATTGAGCGGTCCGGCCCTCAAGCGGCTGGAAGACGCCCCCGTCAAGGAAGTGCTGGTGACAAACACAATTCCGGTTCCGCCGGAAAAGATCATTCCCAAGATGAAGATCCTGTCGGTGGCCCCCCTGCTGGGGGAAGCCATCATAAGGATTCACGAGGATATGAGCGTAAGCAAGCTTTTTGACACTTAAACGGAAAAAAGCCGGGAGTCATGGTCAGGAGACAGAATGGAGAAAGCATTTCTGACATGTCTTCTTAACCGGCTTAAATTTAAAAGCTGACAGGTAACTGTCAGCTTTTTTTGATCTCCTGATCGTCAGCCGGAGGTGTGTCCTCGGGGGTTCGGAAAGAAGCCGGCGGTTCAGCAATATCGGGTGTTTTTTCCTCCCCGTGCTGGCCGCAGCTGCAGGGGCCGCCCGGTTCCGGATTTTGACCGGCGTCGTCCGCGTCCCCGTTGGTCTTTTTATCGGCCCTGCTGCGCCTGAGCTTTTCAATTGACTGGTTGAGGTTCCGTCCCCATCCCCTGGTCTTCTGGGCCGTTGTTTCCAGGAACTGCCCGGTGTTTTCCCGTATAGTCCTCAGGGTTTCCTGCAATCCCCCGTCCATTTTGACTATATTGTTGATGGCCGAGTCGCTGCATATGATTACATTGGTGCCAAGGGTACGGACATAGTTTATGTCCAAAAAGGCGCTCCCCTTTAACAGATTGCTGACGGTTCCCCCCGAGAATTCAAGGCCCACAATATCCCCTGTCTGAAGGTCAACGTAATATTCATCCACTACCCCCAGGACCGTACCGTTTTCAGCCACCAGCCGGGACCCTGTAATATTTACCCTTTCTTTGAACAGCTTTAAAATTTCCGGCAGGCTGACACCCTTTTCGACCCTGTTGACGCGATCTATTGTGATGGCGTCTTCACCTGTGCTGTGTACTTTGCTGTAGGGAATAAACTTTTGTTCCCTGAACCAGCCTTTTTGCTCTATTATCAGGGCAGCCACGCTTTTGAGGGTGGGGTTGACTACCAGCCCTTTGATGGCTCCCACTTGCTGGCCTTCTTCCAGGCTTATCACAGGCATGCCCAGAAACTGTTTGCTTTTACGCATTTTTAACCCCCCTTTGGTAACGGCAGGAATTGGGGATTGGGAATTAGGAATTGGGGCAGGCAGTCCCCCGCAACCAACGAATTATCCTTAACCCCTAACCCCTGACCCGGACAGACAGCTTTTTAATAAAAGCTATGCGGAAGGCCGGATTTATATGACAAATAAAGGGAAATACTAAAACAAATAGAATACAAGAGATAAACTTTTTTCTGGAGGAGTGCTGAATGGCTGAATACAACATGAAAGCGGCTGCCCGTGAAAAAACGGGCGGTGGATTCCGCAAGAGTCTTTCCCGGCAAGGGTTGATACCCGCCGTGGTTTACGGAAAAATGGTAGGCAACCAGCTCCTGGAAGTGGCCGAAAGGGATGTGCAAAATGCCCTCCGGGAGGGAAAAAATACCATTATCAATCTTTCGGTTACGGGAATTAACAGCCCGTACAAGGTGATGATCAGGGAGGTGCAGTACGACCCCGTAAAAAGAGTAGTCATGCACGCCGACTTTCAGCAGATATCCTTGCGGGATAAGATTAACACCGCCGTGCCGGTGGTTTTGACCGGTAAGGTTGCTGAGGGATTGGCCCAGCTCGCCCTGAGGGAAATTGAAATTTCATGTATGCCGGCCAAGATTCCCAACCAGATTGCCTTAGATGTAACCGGCATGAAGCCCGGCGACAGCCTTGCAGTATCCGCATTGCAGGTGCCCAAGGGGATAAAGGTCTTAACCGATCCGGACGCCACCGTGGTTACGGTGCTGGCTCCGAAAGAGGAACCCGTGGAGGAAGCTGTCCAGGAGGTTCCGGAAAAGGAAATTGGCCCGGAAAAGGTGGAGCAAGAGGAGAAGAAGGCTCAGGAGTAGTTTTCGTGAATAGATTTGGAATCGCTGCCTGGTTTAATCTAAAAGAGGTAATATTCACCACCGGCCGGCCCCCTGCATATTCTGTAGCACAAGAATTTATAAGGGGGCTGTAATATGTCTGACGAAAAAGATAAAGAAAAAGCCAAGCTGGAAGGAGTAGACATGTCCGGCTATATGCCGCCGGGGCCGGGGCCGGTGTCACCGTGTCCGCCGGGGCCGGTAATGCCGGGTCCGGGAATGGGTCCCGGAATGGGTCCCGGAATGGGTCCCGGAATGGGTCCAGGTATGCCGTGTCCGGTTATGCCGGAATACTGGGACAGGATGAATGTCCTTGCGTGCAAGCTCAGGACTCTGGAAGGACAGCAGGTAACGGTTTATGTAAGCGATTTGGGTCCGGTGGCGCCGGTTCCGGTACTGCCTGCCGGGGGAGGCGTAGTGGCAGGCTCCGGTCCCCTTGCCCTCACCGGCATGCTTCATGAAGTGGGCAGGGATTACCTTGAGCTTCATGTGGATATGGCCACTACGCGGGTGGTTTATGTCCCCTTGATGGCTGTATCTGCGGTTGTCCCCGGCGGGCCCCTGGTGGCCGCGGCTCAACCCGGTGTGGTAACCACAATGCCCGACACAATATAAAGAAAACAAAACAAGGGCCGCAAAAACCCCCCGCCTTAAGCGGGGGTTTCATAAATAGTGGGCATTTGGCGCTGTGACCAGGGCAAGTATTGAAATACATGGCAGTGACAGGGTAAAATGTTCATCATGGGAGGGGTTAAAATGTTTTTGGTGGCGGGACTGGGAAACCCCGGCCGGGAGTATGCCGGGACACGGCACAACATGGGATTCAGGGTGCTGGATGTGCTTTCTTCCAGGCTTAATGCCCCGGTGACCAAACCTCTTTTTAAAAGCTTTACCGGCCGCGCAGTTCTGTCCGGGAGGACAATTGTCCTGGCCAAGCCGCAGACCTACATGAACCTCAGTGGGAATGCCGTGGCCGCCCTGATGAACTGGTTTAAAATTCCCCGCCGGGGGTTGGTGGTGGTTTTTGACGATATTGATTTACCTCCGGGCAAAATAAGGGTAAGGCCCCGTGGAGGGCACGGCGGCCACCATGGTTTGGAGTCCATAATAGAAAAAATAGGTACGGACCAGTTTACCCGGGTGCGTATAGGCATTGGCAGGCCGCCAACCCCCGAATACGATGTAGCCCACTGGGTGTTGAGCAGGCTTACGGAGGAGGAGGAAAAGCTTGTGGGACATGCCCTGGAAAGGGCTGCTGAAGCCGTGATCACCCTGGTCAATGAAGGTGTTGATGCGGCCATGAACAGGTTTAACCGGGACGGGGTATAGAAGGAGCCTCTTTATGTTAATCATATAAGAAGAATACAGCATGGAACACAGCCGTACTTAAAATTTCGAAATGAGATGCCGGAGATCCCCGCAGCCTGAATGCTTGACGCTTACTGACCCGGAATATATAATTAGTCTTATGGTTTGAAGGCATTTAAGAGCTGTCACAGAGCTTTAGCGCCAGTTAAAGCTCTATTCGTCGTGCTGTTTTTCGGGACTAACCCCCGACCTGACTTCCAGCTATTAAAATATGGAGATGTGATATGCGAGGACTGCTGGCGCCTTTGCAAAAAATGAATGAATTTAAAAGTATAAGCCAGGGGCTGGACAGAAAAATCAAGCAACAGCTTATTTTTGGCCTGTCCGGTTCGCAAAAGGCTTATATAGCGGCGGGACTGCTTGAGCATGACGGCGGGCCGGCATTGATCCTGGTCCCGGGTGAACAGGAGGCCTCTACCATGATAGAAGACCTCCTGAGCCTGCTGCCGGGAAAAAGGGTTCTCCATTTTCCGGTACGGCAGCTTTTGCCGTACCAGATCCTGGCTGCGGGCCGGGAAGTCATGGCAGCCAGGCTTAAGGCGCTGGAGGCCCTGGCCGCCGGGGAGACGGTGGTGGTGGTGGCCACACCGGAAGCCTTTATACGCCGTTTAACCCCTCCGGAAATCTTTTATGCCCGCAGGTTCACCCTGTCGGTGGGTGATGTGATAGACCCCGGGGAATTAAAGAAACGGCTGGTGGACATGGGATATGAGCGGGGGGAAATGGTTGAAGGGCCGGGCCAGTTCAGCGTCCGGGGCGGTATAGTGGATGTATTTCCGATGACACTGGATAGCCCGGTCCGCCTGGAATTTTTCGATGACCAGGTGGAATCCATACGCCCCTTTGATGTGGATACCCAGCGTTCCACCGGGAACCGGCAAAACATTACCGTTACCCCGGCCACGGAACTGATTGTGGATGGACAAAGCAGGTCCCGGGCGCTGCAACAGCTGGAAAATGAATACAAAACACAGATCAAAAGGGTAACCAGGTCCGGCAGCCTGGAAGCCCGGCGGCAGTTGACCGAGATGTACCAGGCGGCGGTTGAGAGGATTGGAGACGGGATTTATTTTTCCGAAATGGACCAGTACCTCCCGTACTTTTACCCGGAGCCCGTTACCCTTGCCGACTATTTTCCTTACCATACCCTGGCCCTGGTTGATGAGCCGATGCGGTGGAAAGAAATAGTCGAGATTATCCATAAGGAAAGGTCGGAAACTTACACCGGCCTGCTGGCCAAGGGAAAAATTTTACCGGGCCAGTACAACGGCTATATTCAGTGGGAGGATGCCCAAAAGGCGCTGAACCGGTTTATAACGGTATTCCTTTCCTTTTTGCCCCGCCAGCCGCAGAACATCAGTCCGGGCCGGGTGGTAACCTTTCCGGCCAAGGGTATGCATGCCTTTCTCGGCCGTATGGATATCCTCACCGATGAGGTGGCCAACTGGAAGCGGTCGGGCTATGCCGTGGCTCTTCTGGCCGGCAGCAGTGACCAGGCCGGGCAGCTTCTGAACGTGATGAGAGACGCCAGAATAGACGCATTCCACGCGGCAGCGCTGGACAGCGTTGTTTCCCAGGGAAGTGTTGTGATTAGCGGCGGCAGCCTTTCGGGGGGCTTTGAGCTGCCGACGGGCAAGTTGGCGGTTATCACGGCGGCTGAAATGTACGGGCGCCAGCGGAAGGTCAGGACCCGGTCCAGGGCCAGGACACTGATGGAACCCTTTACCGACCTCAAGGCCGGGGATTATGTGGTTCATGTAAACCACGGCATAGGCCGGTTTACCGGTATTGAAAAACTGGACATCGGGGGTATTCAGAAGGACTACCTGGCCATCAAGTATGCCGGGGAGGATAAACTATACGTTCCCACCGACCAGGTGGGGCTGATTCAAAAATATCTCGGGGGAGAGGCGGATGCCCCAAGGCTTTCCAAGCTGGGAGGGGCGGAGTGGAACCGGGTAAAGGGCAGGGTCAAAGAGTCCGTAAGGGAGATGGCCAAGGAACTGCTGGCCCTGTATGCGGTCAGGGAAAACGCCCGGGGGCACAAGTTCAGCCCGGATACCGTATGGCAGAAGGAGTTTGAGGCGGCCTTCCCCTATGAGGAAACTCCGGACCAGCTCAGGGCTATTGAAGAAACCAAGAGTGACATGGAGCGCAGCCGGCCCATGGATCGCCTGTTGTGCGGGGACGTGGGCTACGGAAAAACCGAGGTGGCCCTGAGGGCCGCCTTCAAGGCCGTGATGGACAACAAGCAGGTGGCGGTGCTGGTTCCCACCACCATACTGGCTCAGCAGCACTTCAACACCTTCCGGGAGAGGTTCGCGCCCTATCCCATAAGCATTGAAATGCTCAGCCGTTTTCGCACCCCCCGGGAGCAGAGAAAAATACTGCGGGACCTTCAGCTGGGCAAGCTGGATATCGTTATCGGGACCCACAGGCTGGTGCAGGAAGACGTGGTCTTTAAAAATCTCGGACTGGTGGTGGTGGACGAGGAGCAGCGGTTCGGCGTGGCCCACAAGGAACGGCTGAAAATGATTAAACAGAATGTCGACGTGCTCACCCTGACCGCCACTCCAATTCCCCGGACTCTGCACATGTCCCTGGTGGGGGTAAGGGATACCAGCCTTCTGGAGACGCCCCCCGAAAACCGTTTCCCGGTGCAGACTTATGTTCTGGAAGAGGACCCTTCCATGATCAGGGAAGCCATTTACAGGGAGATGGGCAGGGGCGGGCAGGTATTTTTTGTGCACAACAGGATTCAGGACCTGGACAGCCTGGCCGGCTGGCTCCAGGGGCTGGTCCCCGATGCCAGGCTGGCTGTGGCTCACGGGCAGTTGAGGGAAGATGACCTGGAACAAATAATGATGGATTTTATGGACGGCGCTTATGATGTCCTGGTGTGCACCACCATAATCGAAAGCGGCCTGGATATCCCCAACGTCAACACCCTGATAGTTAAAGACGCCAACAACATGGGCCTGTCCCAGCTGTACCAGCTGCGGGGCCGGGTGGGACGGTCCAACCGGATTGCCTACGCTTATTTTACCTACCGGCGGGACCGCATATTAAGCGAAGTGGCCGAAAAGAGGCTGGCCGCTATCAGGGAGTTCACCGCCTTCGGGTCCGGCTACAAGATAGCCATGAGGGACCTGGAAATAAGGGGAGCGGGCAACCTGCTGGGCCCGGAACAGCACGGGCATATCGATGCCGTGGGCTTTGACCTGTACTGCCGGCTGCTTGAGGAAGCCGTCAGGGAGGCCCGTGGCGACAGCGGGCCGGGACCGGTGGATACCGTGGTTGAACTGCCGGTGGAGGCGTATATTCCCCAGGCTTACGTGCCCGACCCCAATCAAAAGGTGGATATTTACCGGAGAATCGCGGCTGTGTTGGAGGAGCCGGCCCTGGAAGACCTGGCCGGGGAACTGGAGGACCGTTTCGGGACCATGCCGCTTCCGGTGCAGAGGCTGTTCCGGGTGGCCAGGATAAAAACCCTGGCCAGCCAGATTAGAATTAAAAATATAGCCGAGCAGTCGGGGTTTTTAAGGCTCCAGTTTTCACCCGGGCACCCCCTGACGGGGGAAAAGCTGGTTAAAATCGGGCAGGAGTACAAAAAACGGGTTAAGTTTGCCACCCAGGGGGATGATTTTGAAGTCAGGCTGAGGGCGCCGGGGTCTGCGGACAACCCCGAATACTACCTGGAGGAGCTGGAGACTCTGATTAGAAGGCTGGCCTGAATTCTGTCTCCTGTCTTCAGTATTCTGAATTCCGGCGGGAAAGGACTGCCCGTAAGCATTTGTTATTGCTGTTTTGGCTGAACAGGCTTATAATCTTAAGAGGCTTGTATGAGTAATTTCGGAAACAGTAAGAAATACCCAGGGAAACAATAACATTGATACCATGTAGGGCCATAGAAGGAATTAAAAAACAACAGGGAGGTAGAAAAGAGGCCGAGGGAGTCGGAGTAAACAAAA
>JBMOPD010000098.1:0-22461 GCA_049323615.1 Bacillota bacterium
CCATGCGGCTCTCGGGCTTTTGGCCGCATCCGGCGTCCAAATCGTCATCCGTTCCGGCTCATTCGCAAGAGACTGTAACAGTCTCCGGTAATATCGCCCGATTGATGCCTTCTCCCTTTCGATAGCAGCCTTTAAAATATTGTACGTCCCAAAAGAAGGAGCCGGGCTTTAGGAAAGGCTGTAAGCATTCTGGATTCCGGATTCTGAATTCTGGATTCCCGCCGCTGGAACAGCGGCGCCGCCCGCAAGGGCGGCTTTTTTTTTGCCCCCGATGTATATTTTCCATATTAACTGGTTAAGAATACCTCAATAAGGCTATTGCCGCGCAACTCCCGGCTTTTGGGGAGGGATGGAAACTGGGAATACGAACCTCAAAGGTCGAACCTCGAAATAAGGAGGGCTTGAAAGATGAACTGCCAGATGTGCAATTGCCCGGTGGATATGGAGATCCAGTCCAACTGCGGAGCTTATTTATGCCCGGACTGTCTTTCCTCGTGCGAGGAGAGGCAGGGGGACTGTACGGCGTGTCCGGTTATTGAATAAGGCTTTGGCGGCTCAATTTTAAATAATTTTGCCGGACCTTCCCAAAAGGGAGGTTTTTTTTTGCGCCTGAACATTTTGTTCTTGTGCTCATTTGATCAATCTGTCTGTTCTTTGGACACTCCTTAAAAATGCCTCCCTATTCATTTCTGGTTAAATGGAGGCTTTCCGGGGTCAAAACGGCGGCTGACTGAAAAGCAGACACCCTTCTGTCCGCGGTTTAGTCAATTTGCCGTCAGCCGCACTGAAAAACCCCCTAAATATGTGATTTCTTTATCTAGGTAAGATGGCACACCCCTTGCTACTCATGTTGTTAATGGTTTGTGAAAGCAAGTGCAAAAAACATTAGGGAGGGGAGAGTGCGGCTAAGGATTAGAGCCTTTCCGGTTTGAGAATAAAGGCTCTTATACGGAATTCATATTTACGGGGGTATTAAAAATGAGGAGAAAGGGTCAGGCTAAGGTTGTGGGCCAGGCGGTTTTATGGGGAATATTTTCACTGGTATTGTACCTGATAGTATTTTTAAACCAGCAAACCGTAACAGAGATTTTCACCCGGGGAGGATTTTATGCCGTTCCGGTTATTTTGACCGCTCTGTTTTTTTCCTTCGTGCATGGGGTTTTTGCCAATTACTTCATCGAGGCAATGGGCTTTAAGCCGGTCAGCAAAGGGGGTCGCTGAAATGAATCTCAGGCCATCGGGGCGCGCAAAACTACTATGCATAATGGTTCTGGGCGCGTTAACAATGTTTTTAATTCCGGGCGTCAGTGAAGCGGCCGGGGAGATGCTGAGCGAAAAAGACGTTGTCAAACAGTTTATTCAATTAAATGTTAAAAGTGCGCTTTTCCTGTTCATCCTGGGTTTTCTCGGCGGCCTGATCAGCGGGTTTATCGGTTCCGGAGGAGCCTTCGTCCTTACTCCCGGGATGATGACCCTGGGGGCGCCGGCGGCCATCGCCGTGGCCAGCAATATGTGCCACAAGTTTCCCAAGGCGCTGGTGGGGGCGTATAAGCGTTATAAGTACGGCCAGGTGGATATAAAACTGGGGTTGATAATGGCGGTTTCGGCCACGGTGGGCGTTCAGATAGGGATTAAGATCCAAAAATTTATTTTTGCCAAGTGGGGCGCGGCGGGTTCAAATCTTTACGTCAGCCTGGCTTTTGTAAGCATCCTTACAGTATTGGGATTGTATATACTATTCGATGCCAGAAGGGCGATGCGGGGAAATGTGGAGGATACCTCCTCCGGCCTGGCGGAAAAGATTAAAAAGTTTTCACTGCCACCCGTGATTCATTTTAAAAAGGCTAATGTGAAAGTGTCCCTGTGGGTAACCGTGCCGGTGGGGCTGGGCACCGGCATGCTTGCCGCCACCATTGCAGTGGGCGGCTTCATCGGAGTTCCCGGCATGATATATGTGCTGGGGGTGCCGGCCATGATGGCCAGCGCTACTGAGCTGGTAATCGCCTTTGTGATGGGATTGACCGGATCGATAAACTGGGCGATGGGCGGCTTTGTGGATATCAGGATGGTTCTTTTGATCCTGGCCGGCTCTTTAATCGGCGTGCAGCTGGGCGCCGTGGGCACAACCTACGTGAAGGAGTATATGATTAAGCTGGTAATGTCTACCATTATGATTATCGTAGCAGTCAGCAGGGGGTTTGCCATGCCTGTCTACCTGCACCAGCTGGGTACAATAAAGCTGGCCCAGGGTACCATATCAGTGCTCAACAGCATCAGCTATATTTCCATGTGCACCGCTTTGGCTGTAGGTGGAGTTATTATCCTCGGCAGCATGCTGAAAAGGAAAAGAGAGCTTAAAACCGAACTGGAGAGGCAAACACAGCAAGTCACGCAGCAAATATAACAACGAACAAAACCGTATTGAAATTTTGTTAAGGGTGCGCGGCAGATTATTGCCAGGCACCCTTTAAAAAATTACACTGGTGTTAAGCATACCGTTTTTCCTGGGGGCATCTTTCAATGTATGAAAATAAAAAAGTCCGGGATATTATGGTGCCGATAAGCGAATACCCGGTTATTTATGAAGATACCCCTGTTGCCGAGGCCGTCGGGATAATGCGCGAATCGTTCCACCAAAAGGACGGCACCTGGTATGGTTTCCAGTCGGTGCTGGTGGTTAACCGCCGGCAAAGACTGGTGGGTATACTGACCCTCCGGGGTTTTCTTAAGGCTCTTAAAATACAGGCCGTCCTGGACCATATTTTAACGGGGGATCCGGTGGGACTGTTTTTTTTACCCCGGTTTTACGACAGCCTGGAAATCAAGACCAGGGACATCATGCGCCCGTTAAATCTCATTACCGTACAGGCGGACAGCGATATTTTCGAGGCCATAGCGGTAATGGTGAAGGGAAAAATAAATTCCTTGCCGGTAATGTCGGGTACGGAACTGGTGGGAGTTGTCCGGACCATTGACCTGTTCTGGACGGCGGGGGAATATCTGGATTGACCAAAAGGGGATTGCACGGTGGACGGAAAAAAAACTGCCGGGGATATCATGGTCCCCATTAATGAGTACAATACCATTTCGGAAAACGCCACCCTTTATGAAGCCATAAAGGTTCTGCGCAGCTCTTTTCACCGGGACGGGAAGGCCTGGTACGGACACCGCAGCGTTATAGTGCTGGGCAATGGCGGTGAACTGGTGGGGGTTTTAAGCTTAAGGGGGCTGTTAAGGGCGGCCGGCCTGAAGGAACTGGACAATGACCCGCATTTTAAGGCTGAGTCCTGGGGCTGGTATTATATTGACCGCCTGCGGAAAGAATCCAGGCTAAAGGTAAGGGATGTAATGCGGCCCCTGGCGGTGGCCACGGTGGACGCGGGGGACAGCGTCAGGGAGGTGGCCCTGGCCCTGTTAAAACACCAGGTTAATTCGCTGCCGGTATTGAAAAAGGGAAAACTTGTCGGCATGGTAAGGACGCTGGACATTTTTATGGCCATCGGTGAATACTTTACCTGAGTATTTTGCACTATATGGATCTAAACGACCCATCTGTTAAAAACTTATTGCCGGTACAGGCTGGAGAGTGACCGGAATTTATACAATCAGAAAATATAAAATATTAATACAATAACCTCCCAAAGCCTTGAGACAAGGGGGATTAAGCATTCGGAGCAGGAAGGGATGTATAAAAAACGGACAGCAATATTAAAAGCCGGTCAGATCCGGCAGGGCCGTGGGTGACGGAAACCCGGTAAAATCGCACTGTAAGGAACTTTTCTGGTGGCATCTTATTTGCACTATATAGATCCGCCTGACATAATCAGTATCTGTTTTGGGTATCAGAATGTAAGGGGTGTGGGATCTTTGAAGAATACAGTCAAGAAGATCCATTCCTGGATGGAGCGAAACCTGGAGGAACCGTTTTTGAAGGCGGAAATGGCCAGGGCCGAACCGTCGGAGAAAACAAACGGCCTTTCCACAGGGGTCCAGTTTACTGCCGCAGCAGGCCTGGCAGTGCTGGTTTGCTGGGTGGTTGCGTCTGCCATTAAATGAGTCCACATACAGCAATTCAATTGTTGCTGTCAGACTTAACAATAACAGCCGACGGCCCTGGCGGCACATGGCTATTACGGGGAGTGGATGCCTTGAGCAGCGGCGATTTTTTCAGTACCTTCGAGCTGTATAAGGAAAGATACCTGCAGCAGGATCAAGCCCTTGAGAACAGAAGAGCCCTGGACCATTTTGAAAGGTGGCTGAAGGGGAATAAAAGCCTGCTGCAGGTCAAAACCAGAGAGGTTAAAAACAAGAAGATAGACCTGGGCAAGTTTCTTACCCGCATTGTTTCGGAAGCCAAGAAAATACTGTCTGAAAAGGAGATACAGATAAACTGCATTTCCCTGGGATTAAAAGAGTCCTCAAAATGTATCAGTGTGTTCAGTGACAACACTGTTTACTACAGGCTGGGCAGGACCTGCCCGAGAATAGGGCCTTACGGGGGAATGGAACTGCTGGTAATGGAGTTAATAATGGACGGCAACAAAAACAATATTTTCATCCCCCTGTTAAAAAAGCTGGACAAATTGGAAAAGCTGCTGGGCAATAAAATCGAGAGGGAAAATCCCCGGGTTGAGGCCACCGGCAAATACAGGTTTAAATTGCTCTTCCCCTTTGAATATGACGAATCAGCTGGAAATATCAGCAACCTGGGCGGCATTCTGGCAAATTTTATTTATTTCACCAGGGATGAACTAAAAGAATTAAATATATATTAAAAATGATTGTAACTTTAAATTTCAAATAGCCGGCCTGACATTCGTGATGCTAATTGCCGTTTTAAACAATAGCCGGCCATTTTATTCGGAATGCTGGTGAAATATTGCACATATTCCAGAAAAGATGGATGATATTGAACTTTACTGCACTTCGACCCAGTTATATAATATACATATAGAAATATTTTTATTTTGAGGTACAGGCGGAAAAAGTTACATGAAAAACGTAAGTTTCGGCAACAAGATTTTGATTCTTATATTGTTGATATTATTAATAATGATCTTATCCTCGGTTTACCTGATGCACGTGATAAAGAACAGCGAACTGTCCCTGCTGGAAAGCCAGAAGACCAAACTGGAGAAGGCGGCTTTACTTTTTGATCAGAGCATTTCGGGAAGCCTGGAGGATTACCTCAAGGGCCAGGGTGTCTACAAGAAGGCCAGAACCGAGCAGATACAGGTCCTGGGCGAGATGATCAGCGCCAATATCGGCACCATTAAAAAAGAATACCCGGAAATTCACCTGGGAATATACTGTTACCGGCTGGATGTCTTTTACGACGGCACTCTCCGCTTTGATGAAAATTTTTCCCTGAGGCGCAAAAAGGCCTTTGACGAGGTCATTCAGACGGGTAAACCGGTAACCCAGAACCTTGGGCCGGAAGAAGGCGGGATTGTGGAGATATACCGGCCCTTTCTCCGCAACGGCAGGCTGGAGGGAGTAATCAGATCCGCCGAGTACCTGTCCGAGACGGGGTATTATGGCCGGAGAAAAGAGATAGAAACCTCGGTCTATGCCATCATTGTACTGGTCTTGGCCACCGGCATAGGGGGGGCCATGGTCCTCTTCCGGCAGTTTGTTGCCCAGGTCCAGAATATCAAGGCCGGAGTGAAAAAGCTGGAGGACAATCTGAGCGACCTGCTGCCCCCGGCTCCCGGGGAGTTGGGTGAAATAGTCAACGCCATAAACGGCCTGGCCGTAAAGATAGCCTACCTGAATCTTTACAACGAGACAATGCTGGCTTCCATCGACGACGCCATCGTGGTGGTGGACATCAGCGGCACGGTGGTCATTGCCAGTTACATGGCCGAGAAAATGTTCGGCACTACGGAAAAAACTTTAAATGTTCACTATGACCAAATTCTCCCCAAGGGATCCCCCTTTGGCGGCTTACTGCAGGATACGCTGTCGGAAAGGAAGAATTACAAGGATCTGCAGGTTGATTGGGTAAACGGGAACCTCGGCACCCACCATTTCCTGGTCGGCACCTCCACCCTTGCCGACGGCCAGGGCAATATTATCGGCGCGGTGCTCACCTGCCGGGATATCACCGAGAGGATACGGCTGGAGGAAAGGGTGCACCGCCAGGAGCGCCTGGCTTCCCTCGGCAAACTGGTGGCCGGGGTGGCGCACGAGATAAGGAACCCCCTCACTTCAATCAGCTGCTATATACAGCACTGGCAGACCCAGAGCAAGCCCAATCCCAGGGCGCTGGCCACCATGTACCGCGAGGTTGCCCGCCTTGATTCACTGGTTGACCAGTTGCTTTACTTCGCCAAGCCGGCCGAGGCCAGGTTCAGCTTTAACGACATTAACGTGCTGATTGAGAATGTGGTAACATTTTTCAACGATCTTCACCAGGGCAAATATAACCTGATTAAGGATCTCAAGCCGGGCCTGCCCCGGGTTTGGATAGACACCGAGCAGATCGAAAGGGTGATTGTGAACATCATGTTCAACGCCCTGCAGGCGCTGCCGGAGGAGGGGACGGTGAAAATAAGCACCGATTTCAGGCCGGAGGATGAAACCGTGGAGGTTTCCATCTCGGATAACGGCTGCGGAATACCCCAGGAAAACCTGGTTCACCTGTTTGACCCCTTTTACACTACACGGCCCAAGGGAACGGGCCTGGGACTGGCCATTGTGCACGAGATTGTAAAGGCTCACGGCGGGCACATCGACGTGGATAGTGAGGTCGGGCGGGGCACAAAATTTACCTTTTATCTTAAAACCAGGGAGGATGTGTGATTTTGTCCAAGCTTGTTCTGGTGGTTGACGACGAAGTCGGCGTACAGGAAGCTCTCAGTGATATATTGCTTGACAATGGGTACAGGGTTGAGTGCGCTTCCGGGGGGAAGGAAGGGCTGGATAAAATGGCATCCATCAATCCCGATGCCGTCCTGCTGGACGTCAGGATGCCCGATATGGACGGCATCCGGGTCCTGGAGACAATCAGCCAGCAGGGGAAAAATGTGCCCATTATACTGATTACGGCCTACGGTTCCACCGAGGCCACCATTGAGGCCATGAAACTGGGGGCCTTCGACTACCTGATGAAGCCCCTGAAGGTTAAAGAAATGCTGGAGACAGTGAACAAAGCCGTTGAGATCAAGGAATTGATGGATCAGTCGGCAGGCCACTGGGGCGCCGGCGAGGATGTTGATTCCTACCAGATGATCGGGCTGTCCGGCACCATGCAGAATATTTACAAGACCATCGGCCGGGTGGCCAACACCAACGCCACCGTTATGATCAGGGGGGAGAGCGGCACCGGCAAGGAACTGGTAGCCAGGGCCATTCACAGAAACAGTGTGCGCAGCAATAAGCCCTTTGTCAAGATAAACTGCGCCTCCATACCGGAAAACCTGCTGGAAAGCGAACTCTTCGGCCATGAGAAGGGCGCCTTTACCGGGGCCACATCTGCCAAGCCGGGAAAATTTGAGCTGGCCGAAAAGGGGACTATTTTTCTGGATGAAATCGGGGAAATGTCGCCCAACACCCAGGCCAAACTCTTAAGGGTGCTGCAGGAGAAGGAATTTGAGAGGGTGGGGGGCACCGAGACTATCCGGGTTGATGTGCGGATCATCTCGGCGACCAATAGGGACCTGGAAAAATCCATCGCCGAGGGTAATTTCAGGGAGGACCTCTTTTACCGGCTGAACGTGGTGGAGATAGTAATGCCGCCCTTAAGGGAGAGGAAGGCCGATATACCGGACCTGATTAACCATATCATCAAGCACTGCAACCTGGAATACAGGAAGGCCATCACCGGGTTTTCCGACGAGGCCATGGCCCTTTTGAAAAATTACGACTGGCCGGGCAATATCAGGGAGCTGAAAAATGTGTGCGAACGGGCCGTGCTGATGTCCAACGGCCCGGTATTGACGGTGCAGGACTTGCCCGTCAGCCTGCAAAAAAAATCCCGCAGCGCCAGGTGGCTTAATGAGATCCCCGGGGGTTCCTTCAAGGAGATTGTAGCCGAGGTGGAGAGGGAGGTTATCCTGAGGTCGCTGGAACAGAACAACTGGAACCGGTCGGCGGTGGCCCAGTCGCTTAAGATGAACAGGAGCACCCTGTATGCCAAGATGAAAGAACTCGGCATTATTGATTAAAGAATTTATTTTTTATCGCCGCCTGTGCTGCCGCCAGCCTGGCTACGGGTACCCGCAGGGGGGAACAGCTCACGTAGTCAAGTCCTATCCGGTGGCAGAACTCAATGGACCCGGGCTCACCGCCGTGTTCCCCGCAGATTCCGATGAGCAAGCCGGGCTTTGTTTGCCTTCCCAGTTCAACGGCCATGCTCATCAATTTCCCCACTCCCTTGCGGTCCAGTACCGCAAAGGGGTTGGATTCAAGTATTTTCTTGTCAAGATAATCAGTCAGGAATTTTCCCTCGGCATCGTCCCTGGAAAAACCAAGGGTTGTCTGGGTGAGGTCGTTGGTGCCGAAGGAAAAAAAGTCGGCCTCGGCGGCGATCTCGTCCGCCAAAAGGGCGGCCCTGGGCACCTCGATCATGGTCCCCACCATGTACCGGAAATTGATGCCGGTTTCGGACATAACCTCCCCGGCCACCCGGTCGATTATATCTTTCAGGTATTGAAATTCTTTAACATCTGTAACCAGGGGAATTTCTACCTCCGGGACAACGGTGTATCCTTCCCCGATCAGTTTTGCGCAGGCCTCAAAAATTGCCCTGGCCTGCATGGTGTATATCTCGGGGGAGGTTATTCCCAGGCGGCAGCCCCGGTGGCCCAGCATGGGGTTGAATTCCGACAGGGCCCTTGCCTTGCGGAGCAGTTCTTCCCTGTCCTTGAGTTCCCCGGGCGGGGCCCCGGAAAGCCGCAACCTTGCTATTTCCACCGCCAGTTCCCCGGCGTTGGGGAGAAACTCGTGGAGGGGAGGATCCAGGAGCCTGATGGTCACCGGCAGGCCGTTCATGGCCTTCATAATCCGGTAAAAATCCTCTCTCTGCACGGGCAGGAGCTTTTCCAGGGCCCTGGCCCTCTCTTCACGGCCGGCCGACAGGATCATTTCCCGCACTACGGGCAGCCGGTCCGGGGCCATAAACATGTGCTCGGTCCTGGCCAGGCCGATGCCCTCGGCGCCGAATTTCCCGGCCCTGGCTGCATCTTCGGGCGTGTCGGCGTTGGCCCTGACCCCCAGGGTGCGAATTTCGTCGGCCCATTTCAGGAGCCGGTTGAACTGGCCGGATAATTCAGGTTCCAGGATGGGCACCTTACCCAGTATGACCTGCCCGGTGGACCCGTCAATGGATATATGATCCCCTTTTTTTACTACCAGGCTGCCCACCGTGAACTGTTCGGCGTCATAATCAATGTACAGGGCGTCGCAGCCGCACACGCAGGGTTTTCCCATGCCCCTGGCCACTACGGCGGCATGGCTGGCCATACCGCCCCGGGAAGTAAGAATGCCGCGGGCGGCAATCATTCCCTGTATATCGTCGGGCATGGTTTCGGTGCGCACCAGGATGACTTTTTCGCCCTCCCGGGCGGCCATTTCAGCTTCAGCCGGGTTCAATACCACTTTTCCGGAAGCGGCCCCGGGCGACGCCGGGAGGCCCAGGGCAATTACATTCAGTTTGGATGAAGGGTCTATCCGCCTGTGCAGCATCTGGTCCGCTTTGGCGGGATCCACCCTGCTGATGGCTTCCTCTTTGGTAATCAGGCCGCTGGTGGCCATGTCAACAGCTATATTAATGGCGGCCCGGGTGGTGCGCTTGCCGTTGCGTGTCTGCAGTATGTAAGGCCTCTGGCGCTCGATTACGAATTCTATGTGCTGCATGTTCCGGTAGTGCTGCTCCAGAACCGGACAGATTTCCATAAACTTTTCGTAAGCAAGGGGCATCTCGTTTTTTAAACCGGCCAGCGGCCGGGTGGTCCTGGCGCCGGTCAAGATGTCCTCCCCCTGGGCGTTAACCAGGTATTCGCCGTAGAGTTCCCTGGCGCCGGTATTGGGGTTGCGGGTAAAGGCCACCCCGACGCCGCAGTCATCGCCCATGTTGCCGTAAACCATGGTCTGTATGACAGCGGCGGTGCCGGGATGGTCGGGCATCTTGTTGATTTTCCTGTATAACCTGGCCCGGTTGTTGTGCCAGGAATGAAATACAGCCCGGATGGCCATGAAAAGCTGTTCTGCGGGGTCCTGGGGAAAAGGCCGGCCGGTTTCCGCCCTGATTAATTTCTTGTATGAATGTACCAGTTCCTCCAGGTCCCCGGCTTCCAGGCGGTAATCGGGCTTCTGGATCCCGTTTGCCCTGACCTGCAGTATATCGTCGAATTTCCGGTGCTCAATCCCCAGCACCACATCGCCGAACATGTACAAAAAGCGCAGATAACAGTCCAGGGCAAACTCCCTGTTGCCCGTTTCCCCGGCCATGCCTTCCGCTATGTGGTCATTTATGCCCAGGTTCAGTATGGTATCGGCTATGCCGGGCATGAATACGGGAACTCCGGACCTGATGCTGACCAGCAGGGGATTTTTTATATCACCGAATTTTTTTCCGGTCTTCTTCTCAATGGCTTTCAGATTTTCCAGTACCTGTTCTTCCAGTTTGGGAGGCAATTTTTTGCCCTGTGCGTAAAAATCACTGCATGCCGCCGCTGCAATAATCAGTCCGGGCGGTACGGGCAGGCCGATGTTGGTCATCTCGGCCAGGTTTGTGCCCTTGTCTCCCAGCAGGTCCTTCATGCCGGCCCTTCCCTCTTCAAACAGGTAGACATATTTTTTGCCTGCCATATTTTCACTCCTCAAAAAGTTTCATCGTGCCGGAATTTGTGATATTATTCCCAAACCGCGGGGCAATAAGGCTTTTTAAAATCCGGCGGCCCCCGTTTACCAAAATCAATATCTAATATAAGTATCGCAACAGATATCGATTTTGAAAAGGCCGAATTTGATCTTTTTTGCCCGGCCTGTTAATAAAGCTTAATTAATTTTTCATTATCCAGGCAGGAGAATTAATCTGAATGTAGAAAACTTGTACTAAAACTGTAATGATTTTGTAGATATGGTGTTGTTTTACCCGGGGTGAGGGCATGAAGATCGAGATCCGGGGGGTTGAAAAACTCAGTTTCCGGGAACGGCAGGTGGTTGCCCTCAAGGAAACGGGGTTGTCCAACGATCAGGTGGCAAAGCGCCTGAAATTAAGCGCCAGCACGGTGGCTACCCTTTTTAACAGGGCACGGACCAAGGGGTACGAGGTTGTCATTATTATTCCCGGCAGCAGCCTGGGTATTTACGGGTCCGGGGACGATGAGGAGAATGTCTGATGAGTGTTTCTCCCAAAGTAAGCTATTTTCCCGGCCAGGACGGGGAAAAGAAAACTGTAAAGAATCGCCGGACTTTTCGGCCCGGGAGAAAACTTCCCGCGTTAATCGTCATTTTTTTACTATTTTACCTATTAATATCCTTTTTTACACATTTCCAGAAACTTTACGTTTTACAGAAAGATATACGGGCAATTGAGGAGGAACTGCAGGAGTTAAGAATTAAAAATGAGGACTTAAGAAAACAATTGAAGCAGGTACAGTCAGATGCGTATATAGAACAGGTGGCCAGGGAAAAACTGGGCCTTGTAAAACCTGGCGAGACAAGGATTGTACCGGTGCCGGAAAATGACGGAAAACAGAATTAAATCTCCCTTTTAATGCTGTAATTATTTAGATATGGAACTAGAAAACTTTCCTTGACACTTTATAGGTAATCTGAATATAATTAATCATAGTCTTTTTTTCGGTAAATTAAGGGAGGATTACAAAAAAATCATGCCGGTGGAAGTGGGCAGCATACTGGAGGGTGTGGTGGCGGGCATTACCAACTTCGGGGCTTTTGTACAGCTTCCCGGAGGGGAAACTGGCCTGGTTCACATTTCTGAAATAGCCGAGGTGTATGTCAGGGATGTGAATGAGTTCCTAAAGGCCAACGACAGAGTTTCGGTAAAGGTGATTTCGATAGATCCCAAAGGTAAAATCGGCCTGTCCATTAAACAAGCAAAGCCGGCTCAACATCAGGACCACAGCGGTGATAGGGCTTCGGCCCGGAAAAAGTCCAAGTCATCCTTTGAGGACAGGTTGGCCAAATTTATGAAGGAAAGTGAAGAACGCCTGCAAACCCTGCGCCGCAGCACCGACGCCAAGCGGGGCGGCCGGGGAGGCCCGAACCGCCGGTACGACTGGTGACAGGCGGACATGGAGCATAATCAGATGGCATTCCGAAAGGAATGCTTTTTTGGTTCGAGAATTGGGATTAGGGGGGCGGAGGTGAAGGGCTTTTGAGCAAAGTGGCGGTTATTGATATAGGAACCAATTCAACCAGGCTGCTGGTGGCCGAGGTGGCCGGGCCGGGCGGTGTGGCGCCCCTGTTTACCGACCTCAAAACAACCCGCCTGGGCCAGGGGATTGAAGGTAAAATGCTGCTGCCCGAAGCTGTTTCCCGTACCGTGGAAGCCGTCAAGGACATGCAGGCCCGGGCAAAGGAGATGTCGGCGTCACTGGTGGTGGCGGCGGCCACCAGCGCCGTCAGGGATGCGGCCAACAAAGACTGGTTCATTGCGGAGGTATACCGTAAGACCGGCCTGCAGGTGCGGGTGCTTGACGGAAAGGAAGAAGCTTTTTTGAGCTACCTGGGGGTGGCCGAGGGGTTCGGCGGGGACCCGGTATCCGCCGTGATCGTTGATATCGGCGGCGGCAGCACCGAATTTACCTGGCGGCGGGGCGGCCGGATAACCTGCCGGAGCGTTAACGCCGGCGCCGTCCGCATGACCGAGGGAGGGCATGACGGCCGGAGTATTTACGAAATAATGAGGGTGACCCTGGAGGAGATCGGGCGGGGAATGCCCCGGGAACTGATCGGTGTGGGCGGAACGGTTACCACTCTGGCCGCCATGGACCTGGGCCTGGAGGTATACGACCGGTCCCGGGTTCATGGGCATGTGCTGGGCAGGACAAGGATTCTCAGCCTGCTGGACGACCTGGTCAGGGCGGGGCCGGAGGGCAGAAAGAAAATGCCCGGCCTGCAGCCGGCCAGGGCGGATGTAATAGTGGCCGGGGTGCGGATACTGCTGGTGGTGATGAAGGGCCTGGAAATGAACCGGATCAGGGTTTCCGAGGCAGATCTGATGTACGGGCTGGCCTTGCAGGCGTTAAAACCTGTCGAAACAAAAAACGCCTGACATTCCTGGAAATGACATTTTACTGCTCACCTGCTGTACTATAATTGACTGATACAGGGACTGGCACAGGGGTGAGTTTTTTTGTTTGAAAAAACTGATGTTTATCCCTACAGGAGGGAGGATACCCCTTCTTATACCCGCCGGCGCCTGAAGAAAAGAAATGGCGGCGCCAAGCCGTTATTCCTCAGGGCGGCCGGAATGATCAGCCCGGGAATAATTGCTGCCGGTGTAGTGGCCTTTTTTGTGGGCCGGGCGGTCATCCTGGGGGAGCTGGTACCTTTCGCGGCGGCCTATGCCGCAGCCACTGCAGTGGCTTTCGGCAGGCAGGGGCTGCCGGTAATATCCCTTCTGTGCGCAGGGCTGGCCACGGTGGCCGGGGGATACCGCCTGGCCGCCGATATTGTCCTGGTGGCCTTTTCCTTCCTGTTTGCCCAGGCTTTGCCGCCTAAATACTCCGGGCGCCGGGCAGTAATTCCTGTTATGGTCTTCGGGCTTACCTTAAGCGTCAAAGCCGGCTTTTCAGCCTTCACCGGTTCAACTCCCTATGATTATATAAACATTTTTTTTGAAGCTTTGCTGGCGGGCGTCCTGGCGCCGGCATGCGTGGTCTCTTTTTCCGCGGCCCGCAAGATGGACGGGATCAAGCCTCTGAGCGGGGAAGAGTCGGTCTGCCTGCTGGTGGTGCTGGCGGCCATGATCGCGGGGGCGGGGGATCTGCACCTGTGGTATGTTTCCCTGAAGGGATTCTTAAGCAGGACCATAATCCTGCTGGCCGCCCAGGCCGGAGGGGCCGGCCTGGGCGCCGCCGCCGGGGCCGTGGTGGGCATAATACCGGGCCTGTCCTATATGGTTACCCCTTATCTGGTGGGCGCCTATTCTTTTTCGGGGGTGGTGGCCGGCTTGGGCGGGGCGCTGGGAAAGATCGGTGTGGCCCTTTTTTTTCTGGCCTCCAACATCATCCTGTCGATATATTTCAATAGCTTTTCCAGTATGGAGGCGGTGATTGCCGAAACCAGCCTGGCCTGTCTGGTGTTTTTGCTGGTGCCGGAAGGTTTTGTGCGCAGGTTCTCGGCCGCCGTGGTCAGGGAACAGGCTGCGGCGCGGCCGGATTACAGCCGGGAGATGCTAAAAAACGCCCTCAGGGAAAAACTCAAGGCCTACTCGGCCATTTTTCGCGAGCTGGCCCGGGCCTTCGGGGAGACCACGGCGGTCACCGGACGCAAGGATGATGAGCAGGGCATAAAGCAACTGCTGGCCGAGATTGGCAAAAAGGTCTGTGACGGCTGCGGTATGTTCCATGTCTGCTGGGAGAAGGACTATTACCGCACTTACCAGAACATGCTGGATTTGTTTTCCCTCACCGAAATGTACGGGCGCGTCAGGCCCAGTGACATCCCGGGGGAATTAAAGGTGCGCTGCACCCGGCCCAGGGAGCTGGCCATCACCGGGGCCTGCCTCTATGAGGCCTTTAAGGTGGACAGGTACTGGCGAAAGAAATTAATGACCGGCAGGGGTGTGGTGGGGGATCAGCTGAGGGGTATCTCGGCTGTAATGGATTCCCTGGCCGAAGAATTTGATTTTCACCCCAGGGACGTAAGCGACATGGATGCGGTGATCAAGCAGAAGCTGAGGCAGTTGGGCCTGCCGGTAAAAGCAGTCAGGATCTCGGAGTCGGGCGGGAGGCAGGAAATAAGCGTAACCATGAAGGCCTGCCAGGGGGAACTGGAATGCCGCTACAGGGTTGCCCCGATTATCTCGGAATTCATTGGCCGCCTTTTTTCGGCCACCGGCTGTGTCTGTGAGGGGCAGGTGGGGGAAGGAATATGCAGGTTTCTTCTTTACCAGGGCCCGCAGTACCGGGTTGAAGTGGGCGCCGCCGGGGCCGGGAGGGGGGGCAGCCCTGTTTCCGGGGATGTTTATGACTTTTTACAGCTGAAGGGGGGCAGGTTCGCCGCCGTGTTGAGCGACGGCATGGGCAGCGGCGAGGATGCCGCCCGGGAAAGCACTTCGCTGATTGCGCTGGTCAGGAGGATGCTGGAAGCCGGCCTGGAGATAGAAACCGCCATAAAATCGGTGAATTCGGTGCTGGCCCTGAAGAATCCCGCCGAGTCCTTCGCCACCCTGGACATGTCGGTGATTAACCTGTATAACGGCCAGGCTGAATTTGTAAAAATTGCCGCACCGCCCACCTTTTTAATCCGCGGGGGAAAGGTCAGGGCCATCCGGGCCAGCTCCCTGCCGGTAGGCATCCTGAGTGATATAGAGATCAGCGTGACGGAAAAAAAACTGGCTTCCGGGGATGTAATGATCATGCTTACCGATGGAATACTGGATTCCTACCGGGGTTCCCGGGACAGGGAGGACTGGATAACCGGGGTGCTGGAAGAGCTGAACGGGCTGGATCCCAGGGAAATGGCCGAACTCCTGTTAAAGCTGGCCCAGACGGGCGGCGGTGGGGAGCTGAAAATAGCCGACGACATGGCAGTGGTAGTAATCAGGGTGGAGAAAGAAAAAGTTGTGGAAATCCCCGGTTAAGGGGGTTTTTCTTTTACCGGCCGGGTTCCCGGGGAAGGATATTTTTGTCTCTTTGTGGAATAAATCATCTTTAGCTGGCAACTTTTTCCCGGGTGGTGTTGTTTTGGATTTTCTGCCCCAGGTAAAATCAACAATAGAGGAATACAACATGATTTCACCGGGGGATGCCGTTCTGGTGGGTGTTTCCGGAGGGCCGGATTCTGTTGCCCTGCTTCACCTGCTGAACAGGCTTAAGGAGGATTTAAAGTTAACATTGTATGCCGGACACCTGAACCACATGTTCCGGGGCGAGGAAGCCGAGGCCGACGCCCGGCTGGTGGAAAGCCTGGCCCGGGAGTGGCAGGTTCCGTTTATAATGGAAAAGATTAATGTGCCGGGGTATTTGCAAAAGAATCGCCTGTCGCCCCAGCAGGGGGCAAGGGAAGTGCGCTACCGTTTTTTTGAAGAAACCGCCGCCAGACTGGGGGCCAGCCGGGTTGCCCTGGGCCATCAGGCCGACGACCAGGCGGAAACCGTCCTGTTGAACCTGATCAGGGGAGCGGGGATGACCGGCTTAAGCGGCATTCCACCGGTCCGGGAGGGCCTTTATATACGCCCGCTGCTGAATGTGAGGAGGAAGCAGATAGAACTTTACTGCCGTTCATTCGGCCTTCCATACCGGGTGGATTCCTCCAACCTGAAGCCGGTTTATCTGAGAAACCGGGTCAGGCTGGAATTAATACCGCTCCTGGAGGAAAAATATAACCCTGCGGTGGTGGATTCGCTGAACCGCCTGGCCAGGATAGCCAGGGATGAGGACGGGTATCTGGAGGCGATCTCCCGGGATGCCTTCGAAAGCGTGGTGAAGTCTCAAAAGGCGGGGAAGATAACCATTTTACTGGAAAAACTGGCGGGTTACCCTGCCGCCGTGAGAAGGCGCGTGATCAGGATTGCCTGCCGCAACCTGGCGGGCTATGGCAGCGCCCTTACCTTTGAACATCTGGACAGGGCGCTGGAGATGACGGCTGGTAAACAGGATCAGGGTAAAATTGAACTGCCCGACGGAATTGTGCTGGTTAAAAGATACCGGTTTTTGGAAATTATTAAGGGTAGAGAAGTTCCACAGGTGCCGTTCTACCGGTACTTGCTGCAGGTCCCGGGAGTAACCAGGATCCCCGAGGTTAACCGCAGTATTGCGGCTGAAATACTGGCTGCCTCCCTGGCCGGCGGCCCGTGCCGTTTCAGGTGCGGGGAAGCTTTGCTGGACCTGGAAAAGTTAAAGGAACCCCTTTATGTGCGCAGGCGCAGGGAAGGGGATGTGTTTTTCCCCCTGGGTATGGGCGGCCAGGTAAAATTGAAGAAGTTTTTTATAGACCGGAAGGTGCCCAGGGAAGAAAGGGACGCAATACCCATCGTCACTTGTGGAAATGATATAGTATGGGTGGCCGGTTTTCGCCCCGGCGAACCGTGGAAGGTAACAGAAAGAACCAAGACCTGTTTGTACCTGAAGCTGCTGGCCGAAAATGACTTATCCTGACCGGTGACTGAGCTGAAGGCCCGACTATTGAAAGAGAAAAATCGTTGTGATAAAATACCCATTATGGGTTCTTTTGCAAGGCTGACAGAGAGGAGTGGCCTTCGTTGAACAAGGTCCTGAAAAACCTGAGTATATACCTGCTCATTGTTCTGGTCATCATTGCCCTGATCCGGTATACCTCACCTCAGGCAGTCACACCGGATAAGGTACGATATGACCAGTTTATAAATATGGTAAACAAGGGAGAAATCGCAAAGGTAACGGTTCAGTCGGAAGATAACACCACCCATATTTTCGGTGAAAAAAAGGACGGCACCAAGATAGAGACCCGCGGGCCCCAGCCGGATCCCAGGCTCCAGAGCCTGCTGGAGGCAAAGGGGGTTCAGTACGAGTTTGAGCCCCCGCCGCAGCCGGGATGGTGGACCGGGATAATCACCAGCCTGCTGCCCATTCTGATATTTGTGCTGCTCTTTTTCTTCCTGATGCAGCAGACCCAGGGCGGCGGGAACAGGGTGATGTCCTTCGGCAAAAGCCGGGCCCGGATGGTTACCGACGAAAAGAAAAAGGTGACCTTTGCCGATGTCGCCGGAGCCGACGAGGTTAAGGAAGAGCTGGCCGAAATAGTGGAGTTCCTGAAAAATCCGAAAAAGTTTAATGAGCTGGGAGCCAGGATTCCCAAGGGAGTGCTCCTGTTCGGCCCCCCGGGAACCGGCAAAACCCTGCTGGCCAGGGCGGTGGCCGGTGAGGCCGGGGTTCCCTTCTTTACCATCAGCGGTTCGGATTTTGTGGAGATGTTCGTGGGGGTAGGAGCTTCCAGGGTGCGGGACCTCTTCGAGCAGGCCAAGAAAAACGCTCCCTGCATTGTTTTTATTGATGAGATTGACGCCGTGGGCAGGCAGCGGGGGGCCGGCCTGGGGGGCGGCCACGACGAGCGCGAGCAGACCCTGAACCAGCTGCTGGTGGAGATGGACGGGTTCGCTCCCAATGAGGGGATAATCATCATTGCCGCCACCAACCGGCCGGATATACTGGACCCGGCGCTGCTGCGGCCGGGCAGGTTTGACCGCCAGGTGGTGGTGGATGTTCCCGACCTTACCGGCCGCAAGGAGATACTGAAGGTGCATGTAAGGGGCAAGCCCCTGGCGCCGGACGTGGACCTGGAGGTGCTGGCCAGGAGAACGCCCGGCTTCACCGGGGCCGACCTGGCCAACATGGTGAACGAAGCCGCGCTTCTTTCGGCCAGGTTTGACAAGCACGAAATAGGCATGTCCGAGCTGGAAAATTCCATTGAGCGGGTGATTGCCGGCCCGGAAAAGAAATCAAAGGTGATCAGCGAAAAGGAAAAGAGGCTGGTTTCTTACCACGAGGCCGGACACGCCCTGGTAGGCTACCTGCTGCCCAATACCGACCCGGTGCACAAGGTGTCCATAATACCCAGGGGCCGGGCCGGAGGGTATACCCTGCTTTTGCCCAAGGAAGACCGCTACTATATGACCAGGTCGATGCTTCTGGACCAGGTAACCATGCTTATGGGGGGGCGGGTGGCTGAGGCCATAGTGCTGCAGGAGATCAGCACCGGCGCCCAGAACGACCTGGAAAGGGCCACCGAGACGGTCAGGCGCATGATCATGGAATACGGAATGAGTGAGGCCCTGGGGCCCCTGACGCTGGGCCGCAGGCAGGAAACGGTGTTCCTGGGCCGGGACCTGGCCAGGGACAGGAACTACGGAGAAGAAGTGGCGGCGGCTATTGACAAGGAAGTTAAAAATATAATCGAAAAAAATTATAACAGGGCCAAGGAAATGCTGGAAAAGCACATGAACACGCTGCACCTTATCGCCAGGGTACTGATGGAAAAGGAAACCATCGAGGCCGGGGAATTTGAAGAATTGATGAAACAGGCAGGGGTGGAGAAGGAGAACAACAATAACTCGGGAAGCGGGAATTAGGAATCGGGATGGGAGGACTTCTACAGATGGAACGGACTTATTTGATGATCAAGCCCGACGGTGTGCAGAGGGGGCTGATCGGGGAAATAATTTCCCGCTTTGAAAAGAAGGGTCTTAAAATAGTGGGCCTGAAAATGCTGCAAATCCCACGGGAGACGGCTGAGAAACATTACGGGGAGCATGCCGGAAAACCCTTTTTCGGGCCCCTGGTGGACTACATCACCTCGGGGCCGGTGGTGGCCATGGTAGTGGAGGGCAAGGATGTGGTCACCACCGCCAGGGAAATGATCGGCGCCACCAATCCCCTCAAGGCCGCCCCCGGCACCATAAGGGCCACATACGGTATGGATGTGGGGAGAAACGTTATTCACGGGTCAGACTCCCAGACAAGCGCGGACAGGGAAATAGGCATCTTTTTCCTGCCCCGGGAACTGGTGAACTACGGCAGGGATTTAGACAAGTGGATATATGAGTAGTTTCTTTTTTTTAAGGAAGGATGGTAAATATGGCCGGGCTGAAACCTGGGATTACTGGAGAAGCGGCTGTCACTGTGGACCATTCCAATACCGCCGTGGCTTACGGAAGCGGCGGGGTATCGGTATTTGCCACCCCGGCCATGATCGGGCTGATGGAAAAAGCCGCCCTCTCCTCGGTGGACCCGTTGCTGGAAAGCGGTATGACGACGGTTGGCACCCGGGTGGATGTTCAGCACCTGGCGGCCACACCCGTGGGGATGAAAGTGGTGGCGATATCCGAACTGGTGGAGGTGGAGGGTAAACGCCTTGTATTCAGGGTGGAGGCCCGGGACGAGGTGGAAGTGGTGGGCCGCGGGATCCATGAGCGGTATATAGTCCCGGAGCAGAAATTTCTGGCCAGGGCCGCCGCCAAGAAAAAATAGAGCCGGTCCGGTAGTTGGTATGGAAGGAAAATTAATGATTCCATAGAATAATTTTTAAAATACATTGGTTCATAACGTTAATTAAAGGCATTACTGATTACCAATTTTAGGGATAGGATTGCCCTGGATTACAAAAATTATTAACGATAAAGGGGGTAGTGTGAGGGGGTAGTTTTTAACACATTTCAACTAAAAGAAAATTAATACCGGTAAATGAGAAAGGAGAGGAAAAATAATGGCATACGATGCAACCAGGATGAAGGACTATGAAATAGCCGAGGCGGCGGAAAAGGAAATGCCGACTCCGGATCAGTGGCGGGAAAGGCTGGGCCTGCAAAAGGACGAGGTCATTCCCTACGGGCGGATCTGCAAGCTGGATTTCATGAAAATCATCGAACGCCTGAAAGATAAACCGGACGGCAAATACATAAACGTTACCGCCATCACCCCCACACCGCTGGGTGAGGGGAAAACCACCACCACCATGGGACTGGTGGAAGGCCTCGGCAAGCGGGGCAAGAGTGTAGGCGCCGCCATTCGCCAGCCTTCGGGCGGCCCCACCATGAACGTCAAGGGTACCGCCGCCGGCGGCGGCAACGCCCTGGCCATCCCCATGACCGAGTTTTCCCTGGGCCTCACCGGCGACATCAACGACATCATGAACGCCCACAACCTGGCCATGGTGGCCCTGAACGCCCGTATGCAGCACGAGCGGAACTATGACGACGCCGAGCTGGCCAAGCGCAACTTAAAGCGCCTGGACATCGATCCCACCAGGGTGGAAATGGGCTGGATCATCGACTTCTGCGCCCAGGGCCTGCGCAACATCATCATGGGCATCGGCGGCAAGATGGACGGCTACATGATGCAGTCCAAGTTCGGCATAGCCGTCAGCTCCGAAATCATGGCCATCCTGGCCGTGGCCAGTGATTTAAAGGACCTGCGGGAGAGAATCGGCAGGATCATCGTGGCCTACGACAAGAAGGGCAACCCGGTGACCACCAGCGACCTGGAAGTGGCCGGCGCCATGACTGCCTTCATGAGAAACGCCATCAACCCGACCCTGATGAGCACGGTGGAGTACCAGCCCGTCCTGGTGCACGCCGGCCCCTTTGCCAATATCGCCATCGGCCAGTCCTCCATCATCGCCGACCGCATCGCCCTGAAGATGTTCGACTACAACGTAACCGAGAGCGGATTCGCCGCCGACATCGGTTTTGAGAAATTCTGGAACGTCAAGTGCCGCTTCAGCGGGCTGACTCCCAACGTTTCGGTGATCACGGCCACCATCAGGGCCCTGAAGATGCACGGGGGCGGCCCCAAGGTGGTTGCCGGACGGCCCCTGCCCGACGAATATACCAAGGAGAACGTGGGACTGGTGGAAAAGGGCTGCGAGAACCTCGTCCACCATATCAAAACCGTCAGAAAAGCCGGCATCAACCCGGTGGTCTGCATCAACGCCTTCTACACCGACACCAAGGACGAAATTGCCACGGTCCGCAGGGCCGCCGAAGCGGCCGGCGCCCGCTGCGCTTTGTCCGAGCACTGGCTTAAGGGCGGCGACGGCGCCCTGGAACTGGCCGACGCCGTCATCGACGCCTGCAACGACAAGGTGGACTTCAAATTCCTCTACCCGCTGGATATGCCGCTGCGCAAACGGGTCGAAGTGATTGCCAAGGAAGTCTACGGCGCCGACGGGGTTTCCTGGACACCGGAGGCCGAAGCCAGGGCCAAGGCGTTCGAAGAGAACCCGGCTTACAAGGATTTCGCCACTATGATGGTGAAGACTCACCTGAGCCTTACCCACGACCCCACCCTCAAGGGCGTGCCCAAGGGCTGGATCCTGCCGGTGCGCGACGTGCTGATCTTTGCCGGCGCCAAGTTCCTGTGCCCGATGACCGGCACCATCAGCCTGATGCCCGGCACCAGCTCCGACCCGGCATTCCGGAGAATAGACGTGGATACCGACACCGGAAAGGTGCTGGGACTTTTCTAAAAACCGGACTTTGGTTTAAAAGGGGGCTCCTGGAAGGGGAGCCCCCTTTTTTATCGTTAAAGAAAGTATATGTCGATTTAAAGTACTAAAGTAAACCTTTGGTTTGCATACAAACCCCATAATAGCTTTATAGCGCATTGGAGAAGACATCGCACTCGCGAACCCGACCTGCGACTGAACAGTCTCTATAGCTATTTGCCGACGGAAGCCGACCGCCCTCGAACGCCGCGTCCATGCGGCTCTCGGGCTTTTGGCCGCATCCGGCGTCCAAATCGTCATCCGTTCCGGCTCATTCGCAAGAGACTGTAACAGTCTCCGGTA
>JBMOPD010000099.1:0-21910 GCA_049323615.1 Bacillota bacterium
TCGGCGACCTGCACGTCATGGGCCGGGACGGGGTGGCCTTCTACACCGAGGCCAAGAGCGTTACCTCCAGGTGGTTCAGCGAGGAGGATATGAAGGAAACCAGGATCAGCACCTGGGAGGGGACCATCTCCAGGACGTAATTATAAAACCCGGCCTTCTATAAACTCTGATATAAAATTGTGAGGTGTGATCATGTCCAGCAAAAACTACACGGCAGAGGATACCTTCCGCGACGACCGGCAGTACGTGATCCACTCCTGGTCCGTGCAGGGCCAGCTGAACCCGCCGGTGGTGAACCGGGCCGAAGGCATCTACATGATTGACGGAAACGGAAAGAAAATAATAGACTTCGCCTCCCAGCTGGTCAACTCCAACATCGGGCACCAGCACCCCAAAGTAATTGCCGCCATCAAGGAGCAGGCCGACAAGCTGTGCTACATCTCCCCGCCCTTCGCCACTGAGGCCCGCGGCCGGGCGGCCAAAAAAATAGTGGAGGTAACCCCCGAAAACATCACCAAGGTGTTCTTCGTCAACGGCGGCGCCGAAGCCAATGAAAACGCGGTGAAAATGGCCCGGGCCTACACCAAAAAATTCAAAATACTGTCCCGCTACCGCTCATACCACGGCGCCACCTTCATGGCCATCGCCCTCACCGGGGACCCCCGCCGCCCGCCGGTGGAGCCGGCGGCGCCGGGCGTGGTCAAGGTGTTCGACCCCTATTGCTACCGCTGCACCTTCGGCAAGGAGTACGGCAAGTGCAAACTGGAATGCGTGGAGCACATCGGGGAAGTGATCATGTATGAAAACCCCGATACCGTGGCGGCTATAATTGTAGAGCCCGTCATCGGCACCAACGGGGTGATTGTCCCGCCGCCGGAATACATGCCGAGGCTGAGGGAAATCTGCGACCAGAACAACGTGCTGCTCATCTGCGACGAAGTGATGACCGGGTTCGGCCGCACCGGGGAGATGTTCGCCGTCAACCACTGGAACGTCAGGCCCGACATAATGACCATGGCCAAGGGGGTAAACTCCGGTTACGTGCCCCTGGGGGCGGTGGCGGTGGACCGGAAGGTAGACGGCTGGCTGCAGGAAAACATGTTCTGGGGCGGGCTCACGTACAGCGGCCACGCCCTGGCCTGCGCGGCCGCCGAGGCCACCATCGAGGCCTACCAGGAAGAAAACATAGTGGCCAACTCAAAGGCCATGGGGGCCATCATGCTGGAGGAAATGAAGAAGATCCGGGAGCGCCACCGGTGCGTCGGGGACGCCAGGGGCCTGGGCCTCTTCGGCTGCCTGGAGCTGGTCAAAAACAAGGAAACCAAGGAACACCTGGTGCCCTGGAACGGCGCCCCCGGGATAATGAAGGACGTCTTCAAGGCGGCCTGGGACAAGGGAGTTTACCTGATGCTGCGCTGGAATTTCCTCTTCCTTTTCCCGCCCCTGATCATAAACGAACAGGAGCTGCGCCGCTCCATGGACGTCATTGACGAAGTGCTGGAAATCGCCGACAAGGCTGCGGTATAACTTTATGTGACGCTGTGATCAAGGGGGATTTAAAAATAAATTCCCCCTTTTTTTATATTTATCATAAATGTTTATTGGGGATAACGACAGAGCATACAAAGGGGGGAGTTATATTGAGACTGCTCTTTGATTCACAAAAATGTATCGGGTGCCACCTGTGTGAATTGGCGTGTTCTGCAAAAAAAAGAGGATTATTTAATCCAAAACTTGCCCACATTAAAGTATCTTCCGAGTATATACAGGAAGATAATGCGGTGGCTGTTTCTTTATGTACCAATTGTGAAAAATGCGTGGATTCATGCCCGGTGGGTGCTATTACAAATGATAACGGCCATCTAAAGTTAAATCATGAAATATGTACTGAATGTGGCATGTGTGTAGAGGTTTGCCCGGAACAGGTGATTAACTTCAAAGATGGCCTGGTTAGTCTGTGCGATTTTTGTGACGGACAACCGGAGTGTGTTACCTGGTGTCCCCGCCAGGCGTTATCATTTTTTAGTGAGGTGAGCTGAGATGTATGGGTATGCGGGAAAAGTGCTTGACATTAATCTCACCGGCCGGCAGGTCATGGTAAATGATTTAAGGGCGGACTGGGCGCGGGATTACCTGGGCGGTAAAGGCCTGGGGTTCCGTTATTTGTTTGAAAGCGTTGGTCCTTATGTAAACCCGCTTTCTCCCGAAAATGTTTTAATCTTTATGACCAGTCCCCTGACCGGGACGATAATGTCAAGCACCGGGAAAATTACAGTAATAACCAAGTCCCCTGCCACAGGTACAATTCTCGATTCCTCCATGGGGGGTATGATTGCGGCTGAACTTAAATATGCCGGGTACGATGCCGTGATTATTCGCGGCCGGGCAGACCGCCCGGTTTATTTGAAAATCGAAGACGGCCAGGTCTCGATAGAGGATGCCGGTCAATTGTGGGGTTTAGGCGTTAGCGCCACAGAAGAAGAACTAAAGAAAAAGTTGGGCCGGCATTTCAGGGTGGCCTCCATTGGTCCCGCAGGGGAAAAGCTGGTCCCCTTTGCCTGTATTACAACGGAACGGTACAGGCAGGCCGGGCGAGGCGGCGCCGGGGCGGTAATGGGAAGTAAAAATTTAAAGGCCGTCGCTGTATCCGGTTCCAGCGGCATTAAAGTTCCGGACATTGGTAAATACATGTCCAGGGTGAAGGAAATATACAGAAACGAGGTTATGACCGAGGACCACCTGGTAATGTATACAGACGGTACGCCGATTCTGGTTGAGATGTGTCAAAGTGTCGGCGTTTTGCCCACTGGAAATTTTCAAAAAGGCGTATTTGATCATTATGAAAAAATAGATACCAACCAGGTTAAAAAATTTTTAGTAAGTAAAAAAGGTTGTTTTTCCTGTGCCCTGGCCTGCGGTAATTACATAAAAATTAATGGAGTGACGGTGGAAGGGCCGGAGTATGAGACACTGGCCCTGGGTGGCTCAAACTGCAAGATAGGTGACCTGAAGGCTGTGGCCAGATTTAATGAACTTTGCGATGAATTGGGTTTGGACGTAATTTCAACAGGGAATATTTTGGGTTATTGCATGGAAATGACAGAAAAGGGAATCCATGATTTTGGCATTAAATTTGGCGACGTTAAACAGTATTTATCCCTGGTGGAAGATATCGGGCACCGGCGCGGACCGGGTGAACTGCTGGCGGAGGGGGTGAGAAGCCTGGCATCAAAATTCGGTGGACGTGAATTTTGTATGGAAATCAAAGGACTGGAGTTTCCCGGGTATGACCCGCGGGGTTCATGGTCAATGGCCCTGGCCTATGCCACGTCGGACAGGGGGGCCTGTCACCTGCGTGCCTGGTCAATTGCCCAGGAAGCCTTCGTAGAGGGAGTGGACCCATATGCCATAGAAGGCAAGGCGAAAATGGTCTATGACCTGCAGGTATATAACTCCGCCAAATGGTCCCTGGGGGTCTGCGACGCCTGTGGGCTGTGCTTGGAGCGGCTGGCTGAACTGGCATCCATGACGCTGGGATACCCGATAAGCGAAAGTGAACTGGAGCTGGCCGGTAAAAGGATTTGGAATCTGGGCCGTCTCTTCAATGTACGGGAGGGCTTTTCCCGCAAAGATGACTATATACCTCCCCGGCTGTTCCGGGAGAAGCTTACCGGGGGCGCCACAGACGGAATGATTATTCCCCCGCAGTTTTTTGAAAAAATGCTGGACGAATATTATGAGATGCTTGGCTGGACCGCAGACGGCATCCCTAAGCCGGAAACAATTAAAGGGCTTAATATCGATGAATCACTGTATGCGGATTATCTCTTAAAAAAAGATAGCCCTGCAAAGGAATGATGGACGGCAGTATCAGTTCCCACCTCTTATGAGGCCCCTTGTCAAAAAGGGGTATTTTTTTTGATGCGGATTTGTAACTGCATTTTTGCAGAAATAATAAAAAAATCTTGCAAATTTGCAGGATTTGGTGGGCCTGCAGAGAAGTATTATACATGTCCTTTTACTTTTAATTTTTTAATGGGATGAGGAATTTCCGGATCTAAAAGGAAGTATAGGGAATGAAAGGATGGAGGTAAAGGTGTGACAGAGTTTGAAATGGGGGAGAGATTAAGGGCCCTTGAGTTAATTTATGAGAGTTCACCCAACGGCGTGGTGGCCCTGGACGGCAGGGGAAAAATATTTGTTTTTAACCGGACTGCCGAATTAATGACCGGTGAGAAGAGGGAAAAGTATTTGGGCCGCACCCTGGATGAAATCAGCGGTAATAGCAGGATGTCCCGCTGGCTGTCCCTGACCCGGCCCTTCCAGGGCCATACGGACCGGATCGAAGACAGGCCGCTGTCGGTAAGCTGCTTTTCACTGGGGGACATCGGCGGGGGAAATGCCTGGCTGCTTTTAATAGAAGATATTTCCAGGCTGGAGGCTGTTTCCGAGGAGCTGCGCAAGGTCAAGCAGCTGAACGCGGAGATCGAGGCCATCCTGGAATCTTCCTATGACGAACTGTTTGTGGTGGCTGCCGACGGCACCGCCCTGAGGGTGAACAACCAGGCCGCTGAACGTTTTTACGGAATGAAGGCCAGCGAATTGATCGGCCGCAATGTCAGGGACCTGGAAAGGGAGGGCATTTTTTATCCCCGCACCACGGACGAGGTGCTGAGAACCAAGGCCAGGTACGACACCATACAGCACACCATTACCGGGAAGGTGCTGATGGTGACGGCCAACCCGGTCCTGGACGAAAACGGCAATGTCATTAAAGTGGTGTCCAATTCACGGGATATAACCGAGCTCAATGAACTGCGCCAGAAACTGGAACAGAGTGAGAGGCTCAACAGGCAGTACCAGTCTGAAATCAGAAAGCTTAAAGACAAGGAAAATTTCCTGGAGGATATTGTGGCCTCCAGCCGGGATATGCAGAAAAACATTGACCTGGCCGAAAAGGTGGCCGGGGTTGATTCCACCGTTCTGATACTGGGCGAGTCCGGAGTGGGTAAGGACGTTATGGCCAGGTTGATCCACAGGCTAAGTTCCAGGCGGGAAGGGCCATTCGTGGAAATCAACTGCGGGGCCATACCGGAAACTCTCCTGGAGTCCGAGCTTTTCGGCTACGAGCCCGGCGCCTTTACCGGCGCCAGGAAGGAGGGGAAAATCGGCCAGATTGAAATGGCCAGGGGGGGCACGCTTTTCCTTGACGAAATAGCGGAGCTGTCCCTTCACCTCCAGGTCAAGCTTTTAAAGGTTATTCAGGACCGCAAGCTGACCAGGGTCGGCGGCTCCCAGCCCATGCCGGTGGACGTAAGGATTATTGCCGCCACCAACAGGGACATTAAAAAAATGGTGGAAGAAGGCAAGTTCAGGGAAGACCTTTACTACCGCCTGAATGTAATACCCATGGAAATCAGCCCGCTGCGCCAAAGGCGGGAGGATATAGCGCCCTTTATCTATTTTTTCATGGAACGGCTGAATAAACGCTACGGAATGAACAAGAAAATCAGCCCGGGAGCAATGGACCTGCTGTTGAAATATTCCTGGCCGGGAAACGTCAGGCAGCTGGAGAACCTCATTGAAAGGCTGGTGGTAACCTCCGACGGGCCGGAAATCTCGGCGGAGGAAATTCCCCGGGAGTTTCATCCCGAGCAGGAAGGGGAGAGCCCCCGGGTAATCCTCACCGGCATGATGTCCCTGAAGGACGCGGTGGCACAGGTGGAGGCCCAGCTTATCAACCTGGCCCTGGAACGGCATAAGACGGCCGAGGCGGCAGGGAAGCTGCTGGGCGTCCATCCCACCACCCTGATGAGGAAATATAAAAAAAAGAAGTAGGACAGCTTCCAGCTGTCCTACTTCCGGAATCCATTTACGATCAATGGTAAAAATTTTGTAAAGCGGCCCTGCATTTTTGCAGGGCCGCTTTGGGCTTAAAACGGGGCTTTTCCCCGGGTGTCCGATAGTTTGTCTTAATTCTACGGGCGTAGTTGTTTGTTTGCCGGGTAAAATTGTCCTGTTTTCCAGGATTTCTCCCTGGCACGCAGTTTGCTTGGTTATATCTTCGGATTGTTGCCAATCAAAGCTGGTAACTGGTGGGTGACAGCTCATCAGTTCCACCTCCAACCCCCTTTTGGGGGTTTTTTTTGGTCACGGATAGCAAATATTGTGTTATACTGACATATAAGAGTTCTATCTGAGTTGTGGAGGAAAAAGAAATGGAACGTAACATCTATCAGGGTACGGCTGATTACCTGGTATCTGAAGATTTGCGCAATGCTGTCAATATCTCCATTGCCCTGGGGAGGCCCCTTTTGATCAAGGGGGAGCCGGGGACCGGCAAGACCATGCTGGCAAAGAGCATTGCCGATGGCCTGAACATGCCGATGATAATCTGGAATATCAAGTCCACCACCAAGGCCCAGGAGGGGCTGTACGTTTACGATACCGTCCAGAGGCTTTACGACAGCCAGTTCGGCGACCGCGACGTTTCCGATATAAGGCAGTACATAAAGCTGGGCAAACTGGGGGAGGCCTTTGTTTCCGAGAGACAGGCGGTGCTCCTGATTGACGAGATTGACAAGGCCGACCTGGAATTTCCCAACGACCTCCTTTGGGAGCTTGACATTATGAATTTTTACATCCCCGAAACCGGGGAGACCGTCACGGCAAAACAGAGGCCGGTGGTGGTAATCACCAGCAATGCCGAAAAGGAACTGCCGGACGCCTTTCTGCGCCGCTGCATTTTCCACTACATTTCCTTCCCGGATGAGGAAATGATGGCCAACATCGTAAGGGTGCACCATCCCGACCTGGAGTCCAACCTGCTGGCCGAGGCGCTGAAGGCCTTTTACTGGATCCGTTCCCTGCCCGGCTTGTTAAAGAAACCCAGCACCAGTGAGCTGCTTGACTGGGTGCAGGCCCTGGTGGTGGGGGGCATTCACCCCGACCGGGTAATGGCCGAGATTCCTTTCCTCGGTGTGCTCCTGAAAAAGAACCAGGACTTCGAGATGGTGCTGAGAAAGATGCACTCACCCGGGGGAGTGCAGCGCCAGACCGGCTGGACGGTAAAGACCGGAGTCAGGAACTAACAACTTAAGGGTTGCGCACTGGGGTCAGGAGACAAAAGACCGCAGACAGACAGGAGAAAATATTTTCCTCTTCGGACCAGGCAGACCGGCTCCAAAGCTCCTGTATTCTGTCTCCTGTCTCCTGTATTCAGACCCTTGAAAAAAGCCTGAGAGGTTAAGAACATGTTTACCGGCTTTTTCTATACACTGAAGGATGAAAAGGTTCCGGTGACCCCCACCGAGTGGATGACCTTGATGGATGCCCTGGACCGGGGCCTGGCCGGGAGCAGCCTGTCGGGGTTTTATTACCTGGCCCGGGCGGTGCTGGTGAAGAGTGAAGCCCACTACGACCGCTTTGATGTGGCTTTCTGGCGCTACTTTAAAGACGTGGAGACTCCGGAAAAGCTTGCCGGCCAGGTGGCCAGGTGGCTGGAAAACGCCCTGCCGCCCCTTAAGGTGGACCCTTCCGGCAGGCTTCCCTTCTCGGAGTGGAGCCTGGAAGAATTGAAGAAGGCCCTGGATGAGCGGCTCAAGAAACAAAAGGAGGAGCACCACGGGGGCTCCCGGTGGATAGGAACCGGAGGCACTTCGCCCTTCGGGCATTCAGGCTACCATCCGGCCGGCCTGCGCATAGGGGGGCAGTCCAACAACCGGTCCGCCGTGAAGGTGGCGGCGGAAAGAAGGTACCGTGACTTCCGCAATGACGATACCCTGAATACGAGGCAGTTCGAGGTTGCCCTGCGCAAGCTGAGGCAGTTGAGCAAAAACGAGGAGGCCCCGCGGGACGTTCTAAATATCGACAAGACCATAGACGCCACCTGCCGCCGGGCGGGAATGCTGGAACTGGTATGGGATAAGCCCCGCAAGAACACGGTCAAGGTTGTGTTAATGATGGATTCGGGGGGCTCCATGAACCCTTTTTCCAGGCTTTGCAGCCAGCTCTTTACCGCGGCTTCCAAGGTCAACCACTTTAAGGATATAAAGTTCTATTACTTCCACAACTGTATATATGAAAAGCTGTTCAAGGACCCGTTCTGCATGGTTAAAAATTCGGTCAAAACCGCCGACGTTCTCCGGGAACTGGACCCCGGCTACCGGCTGATTATGGTGGGGGACGCCAGCATGGCCCCCAGTGAGCTGTTGATGGTGGGCGGCGCCCTGGACTGGGGCGTGGAAAACGATGAAACAGGAGAGGTCTGGCTGAGGCGGCTGGCCAGCCACTTTACGCACAGCGTATGGCTTAACCCCATTCCCGAGTACATGTGGCCCCCGGTGGGCGAGCGGTCCTACGATACCATCGGCATCATCCGGGGCATCTTTCCCATGTTTGAACTGACGGTGGAGGGATTGGAAAGGGCAATCAATAAGTTGAAAGTCAATAAGTAGGGCCGGGCATTCAGAATTTATAATGTGTTTAATAACAGCTGAGAGGTGAGTTTTATGGCGTTGGATGCAATGGAAGCGCGGAACAAGGGGGGAGAATACTTCCGGACCGGTTATAACTGCGCGGAGTCGATTTTTCTGGCTTTCAGGGACTTGCTGGGTCTGGATGTGCCCAGGGAGATGGTAAGGGCGTTCACCGGGCTGGGAGGAGGCCTGGGTCATGCCGGGTGCATGTGCGGCGCCCTGACCGGGTCGGCGTTGTTGCTGGGCCTGCTGAAGGGCAGAACGGACGTGGAACAGAGCCGTGATGAGGCATATGCCCTGACCAGGGAATTTCACGATAAATTTGAGTCCAATTATGGATATACCTGCTGCCGCAGCCTGAACCCGCATCCCTTTGATTCCAGGGAACACCTGCGCAACTGCATAAAAATAACGGGCAATACCGCTAAAATGCTGGCCGAGTTTCTTAATGAAAAGGGCCTGGCCAAATAAGACGTAAGAAGTCAGAGGTCGTGCCTCTGACTTCTGAAAGAGGGGGTAATTCCCTCCTCTTTTTTATCCACCGGCTATAACCGGAAAGAATGTTATTTTGTCACCGTCGTTGATCTGAGTCTTATTACCTGCCATTTTACCGTTTATAACCACGTTGCCCACTTCATGCCGGGGCAGGCCCAGTTTTTCCACAAGTTTGGCCACCGTCCAGTCAATGCCGTCCTCCAGATCCGCCGTGCCCGGGGGGACCTGGGCGGTAAGGCCGCCCCTGACCTCAAAGTATATTTTCATCGTTTACACCGCAGCCTTGTCTGCTATTTCCAGCACCTCGTCAATGACGGCCATGGATTGGCGGAGCTGCTGCTCGTTTATAATCAGCGGCGGGAAGAGGAAGAGGAAGTTCCAGCGCAGCATCAGGTAAACCCCCTTGTCCCAGGCCGCCTTGAAGACGTCCTTCATTATCCCGGGGGCGCCGTTCCAGGGCACCAGGTGTTCCCTGGTCTCCTTGTTTTTGACCAGCTCCAGGCAGCCGAAAAGCCCCAGGCCCCTGGCGTCCCCCACGCACCGGTGGCGCTCCCGGATCTTCTTCATTTCCTCCAGCATGATGGCCCCCATGGCCTTGGAGTTGGCCACTATGTTTTCTTCCTGGTAGGCCTCGATGGTGGCCTCGGCGGCGGCGCAGGCCAGGGCGTGGCCGCTGTACGTCAGGCCGCCCCAGAACATGGTGCTCTGGAAATAGTCGGCTATCTTCCGGTCCACCGCCACCACTCCCAGGGGCACGTACCCGGAGTTTACCCCCTTGGCCATGGTCATAATGTCGGGCCTGATGTTCCAGTGGTTGACGGCAAACATCTCCCCGGTGCGGCCGAATCCGGTCATCACCTCGTCGCAGATCAGCAGCACGTTGTTCCGGTCGCAGATTTCCCTCAGCCTGGGCATGTATTCGGGCGGCGGGACAATCACCCCGTTGGTGCCGATGACCGGCTCCACGATTATGGCCGCCACCGTGTCGGGGTTTTCATACATGATCACTTCGCCGATGTGCTCCACGCACTCCAGTTTGCACTTGCCGTACTCCTTGCCGAAGGTGCAGCGGTAGCAGTAGGGGTCGAACACCTTGACCACGCCCGGCGCCGCCGGCTCCACCGGCGGGCGGCGGGGGTCCCCGGTGAGGGCGATGGCCATGAAGGTGGCGCCGTGGTAGGAGCGGTAGCGGGACAGTATTTTGAATTTTTTGGTGTAGGCCCGGGCCATTTTGACCGCGTTTTCATTGGCCTCGGCGCCGGCGTTGGCGAAAAATACCTGCTTTATGTTCCCGGGGGCCACTTCCACGATCTTTTTGGCGGCCCGGCTGCGGGCCTCGGTGGCGAAGGGGGGAGAGATGTAGCACAGCTTGTCGGCCTGTTCCTTGATGGCGGCCACCACTTTGGGGTGCTGGTGCCCGATGTTGGAGTTGACCAGCTGGGAGGCGAAGTCTATTATTTTCTTTCCGTTTCCGTCAATCATGTAGATGCCTTCGGCCCGGTTCACCACCGGCGGGTTCAGCTGGCCCTGCACGGACCAGGAGTGGATCACGTACTGCCGGTCGTCACGGAAGGTATCCTCTGCCGTGTAGTTTTTTTTGGTCATGACCACACCTCGCAATCAAAATTTAGCCACAGTGGTTTAATATACTTTTATAGGCCCAGGCGGGCCAGGGTACCGGGCCCGGGCACTCCCTCCGGGCTCCAGCCCCGCAGCTCGTAGTACTCTGCCAGGAGGCGGCCCATATGAGGCAGGCTTCCCGCCGCCCGGCCGGTCTTGCGGTCGTGGGTTTCCAGCCTGGCAGGGAGCCTGTCGTCCTTCCTGCTGATGCCCAGGCGGAAATCATACATCCGCTTGAGGTTGAAGATTCTTTCCCCGGTTTCCATCAATTCACCGGCATTCACGTCCCAACCGGTGGCGGCAGTTAACCAACCGGATACCGACACCGGCCCGATGCCGCTCCTCATGACGAACTTGCACAGCCCCAGGGGGTTGTATAAACTGAGATAGTTCTGGATCAGTACGGCCAGTTCGGCCTTGTGATCTGTTCCGTGCGGGTCGATTTCCTTCTCAAATCCCACCAGTTCACCGGGGAACCCGCCGGATTCAACGAAAAAGGTTAAACCCTCCAGGTGGCAGCCGCCCCTGACGGCCGTGGCGTAGCTTACCGCCATGCCGGTAAAGGCCCGGGGATCGTGGAAGGCAATGTCCAGCCCCTTTGTGGCCACCACGAATTCAGGGGCGATGCCGCCTATTTTTTCCGCCGCCCTGACTGTTCCCTCGGCCAGGATGTCCCCCAGTCCCTGACGCTGGGCCGTCATTTTCAGTAGTTCCAGAATGGCTTCCCGGTTGCCCCAGTCCAGGTTAAGGCCGCCGGTGTCCGCAGGCTTGATCAGACCGGCCTCGTAGCACTCCATGGCCATGGCCACCGCCGAGGCCGCCGAGATGGTGTCCAGGCCCAGCCTGTTGCACAGATTGTTGGCCAGCAGGATTGTCTCCAGGTTGTCGTTCAGCAGCATACTGCCGAAACCGGCACAGGTTTCATATTCGGGCCCGTGCGCCACCTCGCCGGCAAAGGGCCCGGACGGTATTTTCACCAGTTTTGCGCAGCGGATGGGGCACCCGGGGCAGGAGGAATGCTGCGCCAGGTACAGGCGGTCAATTTCCTGGCCGCACGTTTTGGCGGCCCCCTCGGCCCAGTCGCCAAGGGTCCAGTTGCGTATGGGCAGGTCGCCATTGGCCTCCACCGCCCTGACCCCGCCGGCGGTACCAAACTTGGTAAGGCCGGCGGACTTTTCCTTGATCAGAGGCATATCTGCCTTAATCTTATCTAAAAAGCTGCTTCTGTCGTGGAGGGATGTTTTTTTACTTCCCGTCACGGCAATGGCCTTAAGGTTTTTGGAGCCCATTACCGCACCAAGCCCGGACCTTCCGGCAGCCCGGGCGTGCTTGCCGTCAATAATTATGCCGGCGATTTTGACCAGACGTTCCCCGGCCGGGCCGATACAGGCCACCCGGGCGCCGGGGCAGAGTTTGCTTACCGATTCTTCGGCCTCAAAGGTATCCAGCCCCCAGAGGCCGGATCCGTCCACAAAGTCAACCTTTTCCTCGTTTATGCTGAGGACCACCGGTTCCCTGGACCGGCCGGTGATGATCATCCCGTCGTATCCCGTGCTTTTAAGGCCGACGCCGAATTTTCCCCCGACGTTGGCCTCACCCCAGATGCCGGTGAGGGGTGAGCGGGCGCAGAATGATGTGCGCACCGCGGAGGGCGCCGGGGTGCCCACCAGCAGGCCGGTAAATACCGCCAGGGGGCTGTCCGGGTCCAGGGGGCCTGTTTGCGGGTTGAGATCCCTCTCCAGAAGGTAAGCGGCCAGGCCGCTGCCTGCCAGAAATTTCCTGAAAAGTGAGGGATCCAGGTTAAATTCTTCAACCTTGCGGGTTGAGAGGTCTATTCTTAAAAAACGGTTCCAGTAGCAGGCCATAAAGCCACACCTCAATTTCTGAAAGTTATCCTGAAATATTCAATGCAATGGCGGCGTTTCCTGCTAAAGAATCCACCAGGTAGTCGATGCGGCAGCGGTCATAGGGGGTGTGGGCATACTTTTCTTCCATGGGGGAATAGCCGATGGAGGGTATTCCCTTGACCCCCGTTACGTAGCTGGCATCGGTGCCGAAGTCCCATTTTCCGAAGCCGGGGTTCTGGCCCACGGCCTTTAATGCCTCTACTGTTTTGAGTACAAGGGGGTGATCCTTTTCCACCGCCCAGGCCATCATATTCTTTTCGGCGTCGTCGCTGAAACCGGTATAGGATGTTTCCCTGACCTTGCGTATTTTAATAGAGGCCTTGAATTCCGGGTCGTCCTTGGCGAGCCTGGCAAACAGTTCCTCAAAGGGCTGGATGGCCTTTTCCGCTGTTTCTCCGGGAACAAACCTGCGGTCCAGTGAAACTGTGCATATGTCGGGGATGATGCTGAGCGCCCCGGGGCTGCATGAGATAATGGTCAGGGCGATGGTGGACTTGCCCAGGAAGGGGTGTTCCGGCAGGGTATCCCCCAGTGACCGGGCAAACTCGATAACCGGCATCATTTTGTAAACCGCGTTGACTCCCCGCCAGGGCGCGCTGCCGTGGCTGGTTCTCCCCTTTGTCTGCACTTCCAGTTCCAGGCGCCCCCGGTGCCCCAGGTAAATGTTCAAGGAGGTGGCTTCCGAGGAGACCATCAGGTCGAATTTGATTCCCTTTTCCGGAAATGTCCTGTCCATCAGGTACTTCATCCCGAACATTTCAGCTGGTTCCTCCTGAACCACCCCGGTGAAAATGTAGTCGCCCTTCAGCTTAATGCCCAGTTTTTTCAGCAGCGCACCGGCGTAAATCTGGGAGGAGAGGCCGCTTTTGACGTCGGATGCGGCCCGCCCGTGAATATAGCCGTCGGCCACCTGCGCCTCATAGGGGGGATATTCCCAGTTGGAAAGGTCGCCGGGGTCCACGTGGTCCATGTGGGAGTTGTACATGATGTTGGGGCCGCCGCCCGTTCCCCTGATGATGCCCACCACGTTTCCGATTCCGTCCCGGAATACCTCGTCGTAACCCAGTTCTTTCATTTTGTCCAGGCAGAGGTCGGCCAGGTTTTTTTCCCGGCCGCTTATGCTCGGTGTGCGGACCAGCTGCCGGGCGAATTCGACCACGTCATGCTGCATGGACTTGGCGCCTTCTACCAGTTTTTGATACATACTGTGATCCTCCTTGCTCTGAATTATAATTTTCCGTCAATCCTTCCGCGGCTGATGAATTTGCCGTCACCCCGGCGGCCGTAAAACTCCCCGTACTTGCAGACGACCTTGCCCCGGCTTACGGTGACCACCGGGTATCCCTTCACCTTAAAGCCTTCATAAGGGGTATAATCTACGTTCATGTGCAGGGTTTCTGAAGACAGGGCCACTTCCTTGTCCGGGTCCAGGATTACCAGGTCGGCGTCGGAACCGGGCAAGACGGCGCCTTTTCTGGGGTAGAGCCCGAACAGCCTGGCCGGGCCGGTGGAAACCGCCTCCACCAGCCTTTCCAGTTTCAGGCGGCCTTTGCCCACCCCCTCGGAGTAGAGGAGGGGAAGGATTGTCTCCACCCCGGGAGCGCCGTTGGGTATCTTGTTGAACGCGCTTTCCCCCAGCTTCTTCTGCTCGGTGCGGAAGGGGCAGTGGTCCGATCCCACCGCCTGCAGTGTGCCGTCGGCCAGGCCGGCCCACAGCGCGTCCTGGTCCTCTTTGCCGCGCAGCGGGGGCGACATCACGTAACGGGCGCCGCGAAAACCGGGCTCCCGGTAATTTTCACGGGATAGCAGCAGGTACTGGGGACAGGTCTCGGCAAACACGGGAGATCCTTTTTCCCGGGCTGCCCTTATTTTTTCCAGGCCCGCCCCGGAAGAAAGGTGGAAAATATACAGGCGGCTGCCGGTGTCCCCGGCCAGCATTATGGCCCGGCTGACAGCCTCGGCCTCGGCGATTACCGGGCGGCTGACCTCGTGGTACATGGGGGCCGTTTTGCCTTCGGCCAGCAGTTTATTGATCATGCGGTCGATGAGGGTCATATTTTCCGCGTGCACTCCCACCATTCCGCCCGCCTCGCTGGCGGTTTTCAGGGCGAAGTAGAGGGTGCCGTCATCCACGGCCAGCCCCTGGTACGTCATAAACAGCTTGAAGCTGGGACAGCCGGACTCTATAATGGACGGGATTTCGGCCATTACATCGTCTGTCAGGTCGGTTACGGCCACGTGCAGGCCGTAGTCAATGTAGACCTTTCCATCGGCCTCGGCCCTGCGCTTGGCCACGGTTTCCTTGAGGGTTTCACCCTTGGCCTGGATGGCGAAATCGATAATGGTGGTAACTCCGCCGAAGGCCGCCGCCTTCGTGCCGTTGGCAAAGTCGTCGGCGGAAACGGTGCCTCCGAAGGGCAGCTGCATGTGGGTGTGTACGTCTATAGCGCCGGGCAGCACATATTTTCCCCTGGCGTCTATAACCTCGGCTTCCCGGTCTTCAAGGCCGGTGCCCACTGCAGCAATGGTGTCGCCTTTTACCAGGATGTCTGATTCCTTTGTTCCTCCTCCAAACACTACCTTGCCGCCCTTAATCAGCAGGCTCATGCTTTCGCCTCCTTATAAATATTATTAGCAGTCAGCAATCAGCTTTTGGAGTTATGGGTCCAGTCTCCGGGCCGGGCTTTAATTTATGGCTGATGGCTGACGGCTGACAGCTCTGTTGACTTGCTGATCACCGTCATGGTTATGCTGCCTGTCTTGCAGGCCAGACTGCACAAAGCGCAGCCGTCGCAGGCGTTGACATCCACCTGGGGCACGAAATCCTCGGTTACCGACAGGGCCTGGTGCCCTCCGTCCCGGCACGCCACCACACACGCCCCGCAGCGCTGGCAGGTTTCGCCGTCGAAGGAGGGCGCCACCTTGTGGGTGTGGCTCAGTTTTTCGTGGCTGGTGAGGCAGGGCAGGGACCTGCCCCTTAGTTCCGATACGCTCTGCAGCCCCTTTTCGGCCAGGTATTTTTCCATGCCGGTGAGGACCTTGCGCACCATGCCGTATCCTTTCAGCATCACCGCCGTGCACACCTGGACGGCGGAGGCCCCCAGGAGAATATATTCAGCCGCATGATCCCACTTGCTGATCCCGCCTATCCCCATAAGCGGGAGACTGCTGCAGCCGGCAATCTGAGCGGCTATGCGCAGCCCTATGGGCCTCACCGCCTCCCCGGAATATCCTCCGAAGGTGGACATAGTATTTACAGTGGGGACCGGCAGCATTGTGTTCAAGTTGACGCCCAGCAGGCACTGGACGGTGTTGATGGCTGAAATCCCGTCGGCTCCGGCCTTTTCCGCCGCCTTTACAATAACCGTGACATCTGTTACATTGGGGGACAGCTTTGCTATCACCGGTATTTTTACTGCTTCTTTAACCCATCCCACAACCATGGCCGTTATTTCCGGGTTCTGTCCCATGGCGTGTCCCAGTCCCTGTTCGGGCATCCCGTGGGGGCAGGAAAGGTTCAGTTCGATGGCGTCGGCTCCGGCCTTCTCCACCGCCAGGGCCAATTCGTGCCATTTTTCCCTTGTCAATTCGGCCATTATACTGGCGATCAGTATGCGGTCCGGAAACTGCTCCTTGGTGGCGGCTATTTCCGTGGTCCAGTACGCCAGGGGTTTTGGGGTAACCAGTTCAAAGTTTTCGAATCCGTACACCTCGCCGGAGCCGTCCTTAAGGGCGGCGAAGCGCGGAGAAACGTCCTTGATGGGTATTGAATCGGTTTTAATTGTCTTGGTCACTGCCCCGCCCCAGCCCTTTTCAAAGGCGCGCCTGATCATCGGGCCGCTGCCGGTGGGGGGCGCCGAGGCCAGAACCATGAAATTGGGAAACTTCAGGCCGCAGAATTCCACCGATAAATCCGGTTTAGTAGTCAAGGCTTGTCACTCTCCTAACGGTTTAGGGGCTTGTGCCCTAAAAATAAGATGAGGAAGGAAAGCCGGAGCGTCTGGAAGAACTCCGGCCTCCTATCCAGCGATTTATGTTCAGTTATCTTCTCAAGCTGAAATTCCCCTGCCGGAAACGGGTCCGGCTTCCATTCCTTCGGTAATGTCCGCGAATTCTTTTTCACTCATTATACTGGGGTCGTTGTTCATCATCAAGTAATAGGCGATGCCGGATACAATCGCTCCCACTATCCAGGCGTTGTCGAACAGTATTTTAAGGCTGGGGACAAATTTGCCTATGAGGGCAAAAACAATACCGATGATCAGGGCCGCGATGGCCTTGCCGTTGAACCCCCCGCCGTAGCTGTAGCGGCCGCCTTCTTTAAAGGCCTCCACAATATCCAGCCGCTGTTTCCTGACCAGCCAGTAGTCGGCTATCCAGATGCCGGCGATGGGCCCCAGGAATGCCGAGTAGGTTCCCAGCCAGCCGAAAATGTAGGCGCCGTAGCTGGAGAGAAGTTTCCAGGGCATGATCGCGATGCCGATTATGCCGGTTATGATGGCGCCCATGCCGAAGGTGATTTTTCTGGGGGCGGCGTTGGAGATGCCGATGGCCGGGGCCACCACGTTGGCCGCGATGTTGGTGGTGATGGTGGCCACCACGATGCCGAAGGTGCCCAGGATGACCGCGAAGGGGCTGAACTTGCTGAGCAGCGCCACGGGGTCCCAGACGGCCTGGCCGAAGACGATAACGGTGGCGGCGGTAACGATAACGCCGATAAAGGAGAAAAGGGCCATGGTGGTGGGCAGGCCCAGTATCTGGCCCCACACCTGGGACTTCTGGTCTTTGGCGTACCTGGTGAAGTCGGGGATGTTCAGGGCCAGGGTGGACCAGAAACCGATCATACCGGTCAGGGAGGGCAGGAATACCGCCCAGAACTCGCCGGAAGTCTTGAATTTTGACTGCATGGCCCACAGCGGGGTAAGGTCGCCTTGCAAAGCCATAAAGGCCCAAACCACCAGGCAGGCGCCCAGGAAGAGCAGTATCGGCGCACCCCAGGATTCCATGAACTTGATGGCATCCAGTCCCTTGTAGCCAATCCAGACGTTAAGCGCCCAGAAGGCTAAAAAGCAGATCCACAGGCCGGGGCCGAAGTTCAGCCAGCCCGGGAAAATGGCGCCGATCAGGGCGTTGAGGGAGGCCCCGCCGATCCACGTCTGGATGCCGAACCATCCGGCGGCCACCACGGCCCGCATCAGGGCAGGGATGTGGGCGCCCCTGGTGCCGAAGGCCAGCCTGGCAAAGACCGGGAAGGCGATGCCGTACTTGGTGCCGGCGTGGGCGTTCAGGGTCATGGGGATAAGCACGATCAGGTTGCCCAGGGTGATGGTCAGTACGGCCTGCCACCAGTTCATGCCGGCCGCGATCAGGCCGCTGGCCAGCATGTATGTGGGAATGCATACCGACATGCCGATCCACAGCGAGGCGATATGGTAGGTGCCCCAGTTTCTCCTGGCTATGGGCACCGGGTTAAGATCCTGGTTATACAAATCGCTTCCGGCAATCTCGGCTGAGGCCGCCGGGGTCAGTTCCAGCATCCCGTTTGTAAACTTTTGTCTCTTCAAACCAGTCACCTCTCAATAAATTAGTAAAATATAAATAATAACCGATCCACCTGTTTATTTTAATGGCTGACAGAAACCTTACAATTTGTAAAAATTCTCTATCTTACGCTTATTTACCCGATCACCTCCTCATTTTCTATTCCGAAAATCAACCTGAATTCCCACCTCCGGTTTTTTTTTCAGGAAACGTGTCCCTGCTCGCCTTTGAGTAAAAAATTATAAAATTTCACAAAATATTTTTTATGGCCGGTAACTTTTCTGTCCTGCAGATAAAGTAACTGTAAAAAATATTAATTTTGACCCCGGCCGGAAATTTTCCTCTTTTCCCGGGAGGAAACGTCCCGGATGGAGAGAATACATGGAACAAAAAGATAAAATTTAAGGAGGATACCAAATTGCCCAAAATGTACTACGACAACGATGCAGACCTGAACATCCTGAAAGGCAGGAAAATTGCCGTCATGGGATACGGCAGCCAGGGACACTCCCAGGCGCAAAACCTGAAAGACAGCGGGCTGGACGTGGTGGTCGGCCTGCGCAAGGGGAGCAAGTCCTGGTCTGTGGCCGAGGCCGACGGCCTTAAGGTGATGACTGTTCCGGATGCCGCGGCCTGGGCGGACGTAATTCAGATCCTTTTGCCCGATGAAAAGCAGGGTGCGGTTTACCGGGAAGAAATTCTCCCCCACTTGAAACCGGGTAATGCCCTGGTTTTCTCACACGGCTTCAATATTGTCTACCACCAGGTTGTCCCGCCCGCCGACGTGGATGTGTTCATGATTGCTCCCAAAAGCCCCGGCCACCTGCTGCGGCGCATGTATGTAGAAGGCAAGGGAGTGCCGGCGCTGCTGGCCATTCACCAGGATGCCACAGGAAACGCCTACCGGCTGGCCCTGGCCTATGCCAGGGGAATCGGTTCCACCCGGGCCGGTGTTATCGAGACCACTTTCAAGGAAGAGACCGAAACCGACCTTTTTGGTGAGCAGACGGTACTGTGCGGGGGAATCAGCTCCCTTATCAAGGCCGGCTTTGAAACCCTGGTGGAAGCCGGCTACCAGCCCGAGATAGCATATTTTGAGTGCCTCCACGAGATGAAATTAATTGTCGACCTCATATATGAAGGCGGCCTGGCCATGATGCGCTACTCCGTCAGTGATACCGCCGAATACGGCGATCTCACCAGGGGTCCCAGGATTATAAACGACGGCGTAAAGGCCGAGATGAAGAAAATTCTTGAAGAGATTCAAAACGGTTCCTTCGCCAAGGAATGGATGCTGGAAAATCAGGTTAACCGCCCGCAATTCAATGCCCTGGTAAAAAGGGAGAAAGAACACCTGATTGAGAAAGTGGGCGCCGAGTTAAGATCGATGATGCCCTGGCTTAAAAAATAACCTTTTTCCCTCTTCAGCCGCCCATTTACAGGGCGGTTTTTTTCTTTGCACAATATTCAAACAATTAAATATTTAACGGCGATACCCGGATAAGAGTGTAATGGTATACCATTTAAATAATTTTTTAACCCTTTCGCGGCCTGTACAGTACCGTTCGCCGTTGCCGTTTACGGGGCCGAAATGCTTTTATTTCAAAAATACATCAGGTAGTTGGCGAAAATATTTCTTTTATGTTAAAATATACATCATGGTATACCAAATAGTCAAGAAAGAATTAGTTTTAGTTGGGTGTCGGATCCTGTGGCAGGGAGGGCAGTGAAAAAGATTATGAGCAAAAAGCCCGGATTAAAGACGGTCAGTGAGAGGGTGTACGAGGAGATAAAGAACCAGATCCTCTCCGGAAGGCTGAAGCAGGGGCAGAGGCTGGTGGAAAGGGACCTGGCCGGGGAGATGCAGGTTAGCCGCACCCCTGTCCGTGAGGCGCTGATGCAGTTGGAGCAGGAAAGGCTGGTCACCACCAGCAAGTTCAAGGGTGTTACCGTGGCCAGGATGAATTTCAGGGAAGCCCGGGAGCTTTTCCAGGTCCGGATGGTTCTGGAAGGCCTGGCTGCCCGGGAGGCCGCCCTCCACAGGAGCGGGGAAGATCTGGAGAGTCTCAGGCGCTGTGTCGAGGATGTCAAAAGGGCCCGGGAAGAGGGAAGGCTGGCCGATGTGATCAAGTACAATTCCGATTTTCACCTGACCATTGCCTTAAGCAGCGGCAACCGCAGGCTGTACGGCCTGCTTACCCAGCTTCAGGACCACATCGGGCTCCTCCGGGTAGCCTCCCTGTTAAAACCGAACCGCCCCCTGGAAAACGAGGAAGAGCACGAGGATATATACCGGGCCATCGAAAAGGGATACCCGGACGTGGCCGAAATCATGATGAAGCAGCATATATGGCTGGTGATAAAGTCTATCGAGGATGAGGAGGGAGACTGCGACGGAAACGACTTTGACGAACACGGTGTATAAAGTCCAAAGCTGGTAGAAATAGGGGGGATTTGGATAGTGACGCCTGCCTGACGGATGCCTGAAAAGTTACAATATTCAGATTGCAAAAGGAGAGAAACAAATGAAGGTGCTGGATCACATCACTGTGGTTGACCTCACAAGATTTCTGGCCGGGCCCCTGTGTGCGATGTTTCTTGCAGATTTCGGGGCGGAGGTGATCAAAATAGAGGCTCCCGGGCGAGGTGACGATACCAGGAGCTACAGCCCTTTTGTCAGCGGTGAAAGCGCCTATTTTATGAGTATTAACCGGAACAAAAAAAGCATCACCTTAAATCTCAAGTCCGAAGAGGGAAAGGAAATTTTGAAAAAACTTATCGACAGGGCGGATGTGCTGCTGGAAAACTTCACACCGGGGACCATGGAAAAGCTGGGTTTGGGTTATGAACAGGTTAGAGAGATTAACCCTTCCATCATATATGCCTCCTGTTCAGGATTCGGCAGTACCGGTCCGTATGCCGGCAAGCCCGCCTATGACGCCGTCATGCAGGGCATAGGGGGGATTATGAGCGTCACCGGCCAACCCGGCGGGCTGCCCACCAGGGTGGGGGTTTCCATAGCGGATATTACGGCCGGCTACTTTATGACCATCGGGGTGCTGACCGCCCTTGTACATAGGGAGCGAACCGGCAGGGGGCAGATGGTGGAAAACAACCTCCTGGACTGTCAGCTGGCCCTGCTGGAAAACCCTGTGGCCCGTTACTTCGCCACCGGGCAGTGCCCCCAGCCCAGCGGAAACAGGCACCCTTCCATAGCCCCCTATTCCGCCTATGCCACCCGTGACGGCTACATGATTGTGGCGGCAGGGAATGACAAGCACTGGGAGGTGTTCTGCCGGGCGGTGGGGAGGGAGGACCTGCTGGAGGACGAGAGGTTTAAAACCAACGCCCTGAGGGTTAAAAACTATTCCGGCCTGGAACCCATTATGAACGATATACTGCGGGAAAAGACCACCGCCGAATGGATAGAAATTCTGGAATCCCACAACATGCCCTGCGGTCCAATCAACACCATCGAGCAGATAGTAAACGACGCTCATGTCAGGGCCAGGGGGATTATATGGGAAATTGATCATCCCGTTGCCGGGAAAATAAAGGTCACCGGAAACCCTATATACATGAGCGAGACCCCGGCCGCGGTAAAATCTCCCCCGCCCGTTCTGGGGGGCCATACGGAGGAAATACTGTCCGGCATGTTGAATTATACCGATGATGAGATCAAGGCCTTGCGGGAAAAGAAGGTTATCTGAAACCGGGAATCTGTTTTAGAAAGGAGCAAGATGATGTCTTCGTTCAAAAGGCTTAAATACTGTGTCAATGGAGAATGGAAAGAGTCAAAGACAGGCAAGTACATGCCGGTGACCAACTCCAGCACCGGGGAGGTAATGGCCGAAGCCCCCTGCTGCACCG
>JBMOPD010000100.1:0-1359 GCA_049323615.1 Bacillota bacterium
CCGTCGATGATTTCCCATCTTTCTCCTTCCGGTAATTTAAGGTAGTCTTGATAGGATTTAATTCGGTATTGCACAGCGCTTTCGGAAAAATAGTTGTCAGGCATAGTTTATTCCCTCCATCTGTTTTTATCTTATCATTTTTTTCCATCAGATGCTATAGATATGCAAAAAATCCCATCTCCTTTCTCAAGAGATGGGATTTTTCCTGTTATCTTAACGCTTTTGCCCCAATATCCCTTCTGTATTGCATACCCCGGAAACTGATGCACTCCACGCCCTGGTAGGCCTTCTGAATCGCCTCTTCGATGTTTGCCCCCAGGGCCGTCACCCCCAGCACCCGGCCCCCGGCCGTGAGGATGCGTTCACCTTCGGCCCTTGTCCCGGCATGGAAAACCAGCGCCCCGGCAGCTTCCGCTTCAGCCAGGCCCTGGATTTCATCCCCTTTAGTAATGGGACCGGGATAGCCTTCTGCCGCCATTACCACACATACCGCCGCTTCCGGCTTCCACTGAATCTGGATTTCATCCAGACGGCCATCGATCACCGCCTCCATGATTTCCACCAGATCCGTTTCCAGGCGGGGCAGGACAGCCTGGGTTTCCGGGTCACCAAAACGGGCATTGTATTCCAGCACTTTCGGACCATCTTTGGTCAACATCAGTCCGGCATACAATACCCCTTGATAGGGACGGCCATCTGCCGCCATCCCCTGGATGGTGGGCAGGAGTATTTCCCGTTCCACTACCGCCGCTACCTCGGGCGTGTAGATGGGGGCCGGGGAGTAGGCCCCCATGCCGCCGGTGTTGGGCCCCTGGTCGCCGTCAAAAATACGCTTGTGGTCCTGGGCGGAAACCATAGGAATAACAGTGCGACCATCGGTAAAGGCCAGGATGCTCACTTCCTGTCCTTCCAGGTATTCTTCCACCACCACCCGGTCCCCGGCAGAACCAAAGGCCCTTTCTCCCATAATCAGGTCCACGGCAGCTTCCGCTTCCGCCAGAGTCCGGGCCACGATTACTCCCTTGCCTGCCGCCAGACCATCGGCCTTAACTACGCAGGGAGCCCCCAGCTGGCGGATAAAGGCTTTGGCTGGTTCCGCCTCGGTAAAAACCCGATAAGCTGCCGTCGGGATGTTGTATTTGGCCATCAAATCCTTGGCCAGGGCCTTGCTGCCTTCCAGTTCGGCTGCCGCCCGGGTAGGACCAAAAATCCTGAGCCCTTCAGCCCGGAAGGCATCCACAATCCCGGCCATCAAAGGCGCTTCCGGCCCCACCACAGTTAAGTTTATACCTTCTTCTCTGGCAAAGGCCAGCAGTTTTTCCACATCATCAGCGGCAATCTCTACACATTCAGCCAGGG
>JBMOPD010000101.1:0-21239 GCA_049323615.1 Bacillota bacterium
TTCAGCCGCAGGTCCTGTAGCCGGATTGAAACCCGGACCCCGGCCCCAGAGTTTTCTTTCCTCGGCTATCTCTAAGTATGAATAAAAAAAACTGGGAGTTCTACCTACTAAATCTTGACGCAGACTTGTAGACGCAATGGTTTGTTTTCCCATTGATGATTTGATTATACTATTGGAATATACTTGTCGCCCTGACGGGCGACCGCCCCTTTCATCCTACCCCACAAGGTAGGTTTTCAGGGGCGGGTCTCTATAAAGGTGGAGTAACGATCCCCGATTTATAACCATTTTTAATACACATTTCAATGTTGTTGGCGTCCACTAAGAAGAGAACTTTAGGTTGCAATACTTGTACACCTCTTTTAGAAAACTAAGACCCTGGTCGATAGACCAGGGTCAAGCGCTCCCATTACGGGCTAGCCCCTGGAGGAGCTAGGGTTCTTCTTGATAATTATTATAATCAATTCACATTATAAAGTAAACTTGAATGTTGATTTTTTATAATCAAAATGCGCCCTCGGGCACTGTTACTTATTGAAAAAATCCAGTTTTTCCCGAATCCATTTTTCTCCACCCAGCCGCCCCTCCAGGGGCCCGGCTAGAAAAATCTCATGTACCCTATCCTGGTCCTGCCCCGCCTCGAACATTCCGACCGCGGCGGTGGCGGCGCCGGAATTAAGGACGGTACCGGTTCTTTAGCCGGGAATACTATAGTCTTTTTAACGGGATATATCCTGGGTAAATCCGCTGGTGGAACGCAGCCACCTGGCAGCTTCAATTCTCCGGATTCTTTGTCGTAATGTACTTTGCACCAGTCTGCCAGGCCGTCCCGACCAATTATCGCGGGCCGCTTCACCACTGCCTTTCTGTTCTTGGGTTTACCGGGTTTAATCGTGCTGATTGTGCGCCTTTTAACCTCAAAAACAGGAAGATATCTAATGACCTTGAGATTATATCCCCATTTTACAAGGATTTTTCGCACATCTTCTCTTGGCAAGCCTAAAATATCAGCAATCTGCGGAATGCTCTGGCCGGACTGATACATTTCCCTGACTACGTTATTTATCCCTCTACTCTTTTCGATAACCTGCCTGACATCTTTTTTCCTGGAACCTACCACCCTCGCAATACATGCAATGCGTTTTCCCTCTTCAAACATCCGGACAATAACATGTTCCCGCATAATGTTAATTACCCTGTCCCTTATGGCTTTCTCCTCTTGTTTTCCGGCCTTTGCTCTCCTAACCGATTTGTCCCTGTTCTTCAGAGCAATATTAAGATTCTCTGTTTCGATGTCACTGAGACCGGGTATAACAAGGCCATCATTGAGTTTTTCTCTTATTTTCCTTATAGCTTCATTAATTGCTTGAATAGTTGCGGAAAACTCTAAAGACATAGCTTTTGTAGTTGCTGAACAATCTAATAATATATACCTTGCGACAGCCAAAACCAATTCTCCATTTTTTAGTTTTGGGTTTTTACATTTATTACCATATTTTCTTTCAAAGCCTTCGTTGTTTTTTCTATTTTTTTTTGAACAATAGGGATACCATAGGGACTGTGCGCCTTCTTTCAGGGCAGCCCACCCCCCTAATTTTAAAGATTCAATTTGGCTTCCCACGACCTCCGCACCGCACAAGTACTTCATTGGTTTCGCCCGGTTGCCGACCGGGCCTCGTCAGGCGGGGTATATCGTTTTAACGCGTTTTTCGCTTATTTTTTACCCTTTGCCCGTGGTAGAATATTACTACAGCTTTTTTAAAGTGCATGCCATTCCCCGGAAGCCTTGGCCTGCTGCTCGTTCAGCAGGTCGGCTACCGAGACACCCAGGGCGGCGGCAAGTTTGCGTACTGTCTCAACACCTGGGTTGCGTAGAACCCCCTTTTCAATGCGCGATATTGAAGATTGCGGAACCTGGGATGCTTCTTCGAGGTCTTGTTGTGACCAGTTTTTTAATTCCCGTAGTCTCATGACATTTGCCCCAATTCCCATAGGCGTCACCTCCAATGCATATCTCTACAATCATCTTATGCTTTTATGCATTGATTGTCAATGTATTTTTGCATAATTATTTTAAAAAAAAATGCTTTATAATGCGGATAGGCATAATTTTCAAGGTTGGTAAAAGATGAATATTGGTCAAAAGTTGAAGTCAGTCCGTGAGCAACAAAATATAAGTATGAATGCATTGGCCAAGCGTGCTGATGTTTCTCAAAGCACGCTAAGCAGAATCGAATCTGGACAACAGATGCCTACCTTCGATGTGCTTGAACGGCTTATAACAGCCCTGGGCCTCACCCTGGTCGAATTTTTCTCCGACCAAGCTCCGGAGTTGTCGCCTGACATTCGCCAAATGCTTGATGTAGCCCAAAAACTTACACCTTTACAGCGTAAGTTAGTGACATCCGTCATGAAAGAAATGGCGAAAAACAACCAAATGAACGAAACAGATGTTCAAATTGCCCACCATGTCACGGTGTCGAGAGAAAAAGAGAAGAAGTCGAAAAGAAAAGGAAAAAAACAAGAATAATGTATAATGATATTTTAGAACTAGCATTATTTAAATGTCAATATTTTATCTATGTTTCTGCGTAAAAGGGCTATTATTGCGCCTAAAAGGGGAAATAATCCGCTTAAGCATCATTAATTCTAAAACGCAGTAGCGTTTGGAGGAACGCCAATGCTCACCCACCTTTCTACATGGGACAAGTTAGCAGGTGTAAAACTTGCCTTTTTACCAGTTGGTTCACTTGAACAGCACGGTTTGCACCTACCCTTGGGAACCGACGGGATAATCGCTTCCGCTTTGGCAAAAGAACTCGCATCCCGATTCCAACCGTCATACCTGCTGCCACCACTCCACTTTTCTTTTTCATACGAACATTCTTCGTTTCCCGGATCGGTTTCGCTCAAAGTGGGCACCATGGCCGCAGTGATCTCGGACATTATTGATTCTCTGGCCAAAGACGGCATGAGATGCATAATCGTCAACTGCCACATGGGAAACCATCTCTTGAGAAACATCGTCCAGGAGCTGAACCTACCCGCCCCCCGGGTTCTCCTGGTCCCGGACCGCCACCACTGGGAGAACGCATACAAAACCGCGGGTTTGTCATCCACCACCAGCGCGGACATGCACGCCGGCGAGGGGGAAACTTCACTCCTGCTCCACCTGGCGCCAGAAACCGTTCTTAAAGACAAAATTCAGGACGTGGATCAGCCGGCGAGACCATTGCTCGAAGCCGTCGGTATAAAACAATACACACCGACCGGAGCAATCGGCTTTCCTTCCAGGGCCTCCTCCGAAAAGGGCAAAGCCTTGCTAAATGCACTTGTGAATGAAATAAGGGTATTAATTGAGGAATTTAGAAAGATTGTTTGAACAGTCAAAAATAAGCCAAAAGTCCTTGCAGGATTTTGAAAATTAACATGAAATATACCGAATTAGAATTATAGTTTGACCCCAACACCCGAAACCCCCGAAGTCCTTAAAAAGGAGCACGTGGAATTGCCAAGAAGAAAGTTTGAAGATATAGCGGATATTCTCAGGCTGAGGATCCTTACCGGTCAGTTGATGCCGGGTCAGGACTTCCCAACAACAACCGAATTATTAAGGGAATTTGGCGGAACAATCAACACTGTTCAGGAAGCCGTAAGGGCTCTGATTCAGGAAGGTCTCGTAATTACATACGGAAGTGGAAGCCGCCGCCGGATAGTTAGGCCCATTAACCAGCGTACGATACGGAAGGGGGGATTCTCAACCGAATTTGGTGACGACACAAGGGTGGAGCTCATTGAGTTGGACATTATAAACAAACCCAAAGGGCTGCCGCCGACTGTCCTGGACTTAATGAAACCACCCCTTTTGTTATATCGCACCAGGCAATTCCGGGGAGAAATGCCCGTAGCTTTATCAGTTTCGTACATACCGGGTACCCTTCCGATAAAAAAGCTTAAAGACATGCTTGAAAACCCTGCTAATGAACTCTATCAATCCATGAAAAGCATTGGGCTAAAACCTTGTTACTGCGAGGAATCTTTAATCGCTGCCAAAACCACTGCGGAAGAGGAAACAGCCCTTTATGGCGCGGCAATCGTACAGCGAATAAAACGCAAGGTATTCGATCCTGAAGGAAACCTCCTTGAATTGTGTTTTCTTACCGACCGCGCCGACTGCTACGAATTTGTCTACCAATTTCCTCTTTTCGAAAATAATCCCGACTCGAACTCCAATAATACTTTACAAGTTGACAATCCGACCACTAAATACGAACAGGGCCTCCGCCTGCTGGAAAACCAGGAAGAGAAAAAAAACGATATAGATTACCTTTGCCGTTTGCTTGATTCTAACCTTATTGTTTTAACCGACAAAGGCCGGCCTTTGACACCGGAACAAAAAGAGGGTTTTATAAAATTCTTGAGAGAAACGCCGGCATTGTTCGATAATCACGAAATAAACTATAAAGATTCTCCGTTAGCCGCCCACCTTGAGGGTCAGCCGGATTTAAAACCTGAACTTATACAGTTGTTGAATATATCATTAATACTGAACCTGGCACTTGAAAAATACCTTCGCGTTAGAAAAGAAGATACTCTCAAGTAAATTGGCGGACTGCCTTATGAGGGTAGTCTGCCTTTTTGTTCGACAATATTTGACACCGACTCAAGGTGAAATAATAATACATATGGAGCAACTGCTTAAATTAGTTTCCGATTTAAACCTCTGTCTCATTTACATACCTCTCAGCAATATAAGGGATGGACTTTTCGGCTTATATTCACCTGCAACATCAACAATTTTTCTTGATATAAAACTTTTAGAACCGAAATACTACAAATTACACCGCTGCGTTCTAGCCGAAGAAATTGGCCACAGAATTACAGGCACTTCAATTAACACCCTTAAAATTCACACCAGTTATACTTTAAAACGTAAAATTTTAGAAGATGAGGAAAGAGCGATTTTATGGGCAACTGAAAAGCTCATCCCGACGAATGAGCTGATAGAACTCCTGCAAAACGGTTTTCATAACTGCGAAGAGCTGGCAGATTACTTCGGAGTAACTGTATGGTTCATGTTTAGAAAGCTGCAGTTCATCCAAATCCGCTGCGATGATAAAAATAGTGTTATCCGGCCAATAATTAAAAGGTCAAGAATATCTTGCTTTTAATGTTATTTCTCCCCATGTGAAAATCCATGAACCTCCTCCGGCTGTGTGTGCCGGAGGAGGTTCACTAGGATGATGCCGTTTCAAACCATTGATTCTATCGGAAACGGAATCTATCCCGTCGGAATAGGGCTTATTATCCATGTGTGCAGTTTAGACTTATTAACAACCAAACATTCTCTGCAATATCACACCCACTTCCCTTCAACTCCTGGAGGACGATTTCTAGTCCTCTTAGCAGCAAACCAGCCGGACCCTATACAAGCTTGAGATTGTCTGTAATTCCGGCAAGCAGCCGGTTAATCTTCTCGACGACCCCATCCGGCAATTCCGGCGCACCCGCCAGTTCCAACCGCAGCCTGAAAGTCAGCTCATAGCCGACGGCTATGGCCAGCAATTCCCCAACTACATCGGCCAGATCCTGGATCTCACTGGGACGAAGCTCTGCTTCGGCTACCTTTACCCCGGGCTTTGGCGGTACCGGCTGATGCGGGGGTGGAGGTGGCAAGACATCCGGCACCCGCAACTTGACATTCTGGGTACCGCTGAAGCTACACGGCCATGGACCGGAGTCGATGGTTTTCTCCAACATCCGGGCACGCAGCGCGCCTTCTATGGCTTCCCGGACCGTCACCCAGGGGAGGTTCCGGCCTGCCTTGCCGGAAAGCGCAATGGAAATAGCCAGGGCGGTAGTTTCGGAAGTGGACCATGCCTCCGGAAGGTTGTCCGGTAGCACACCGGCGGCGGAGATCGGCGCCGGGGGCGGTTGAAGTTTCGCATCGCCGGTCAGGATGCCGGCCGGTACAGGTTCCGCCAGGATACTGGCCATGCCGGCCGTCAACCAGATCTTCCCTGCCTGGACGGCCTCCGCTATTGCCGCTTCCACCACGGACTTTTCGGCCCCGGGTATTGCCAGAGGCTCTTGGTAGCCCCCCTTGTCTACGTTCACGATGTGACCACCCCGGAAATATTCCACTACCTCTTTCACCCTGACTTCCGGCGGTACAGGCCAGAGGCCCGGTAGCACACCGGGGATTAAAAGAGCCGGGGATATTTCAGATAACGTGGCCGCTTCCGGGAGAACCACCTCCAGGGTGGGATCCTTCAGATCAGTCTCTAACGGCTCCTGCCGCCAGATGGTCCGGAAGGAGCGGTCCGGGCGGACTGCCCGCAAGACGAATACACCCTCCCGGACACCCAAGACTAAAGTTTCCATGATTTCCTTGCGGCGCAGCATCTTCGGCAAGTGCGGAAACTGGGCGAAGGCGCCGGCTAAATCCTTCACCCGGCGCGCCGTTTCACCCTCACGCCATAGGTTGTAGGGACCTTCGGGCAACAACGCATCCGCGCTGATTGCCGTTTCCTGAATGCGCGTGCGGGGGTCGGCTTTGATCACGTTAAAGAGAGGTTCAGAACCTACGGTGAGCTTGTAGGCCTGAATGTCATTTTTCTCCGATACCGTTACCACCACGCAATAGGCCTGCTGGATTGCCTCGGGAATTCTTTTCCGGGATTCATCGAGGTAGCCGTTAAGCAACTCCGCCCGCAGGGGATCGATTTCCTGTCCTTTTAAAAGGTTGCGTACTTCCTCCCATCCCAGATAGTCCAGTACCCGGTGGCGGGCCATCTCCAGTCCGTCCCGGGAGGGAACCGCCAGGACCACGGCGTTGCGGTAAACCCGGGGCTTGTCCGGTCCGGTGGTTTCTTCAATAAAGCGCTTTGCTTCAATACCGGGGTTTCCTGCTGTAGAACTAGCTTTCGGTCCAAGCACGGCGTAGTGGAATTCCCCGTCATCCTCAATGTCTCTTGGCCGTTCGGGCAGGTTATGCACCTTCGCTCCGGCGGCTGCGGCGCCTGCAGTCAGGCTTTTCAGCCCCCTGATGGAATCAACCAGCTTGGCCTCGATCAGGCTGGGCGAAGATGATACCCGCAAGCAGGCATCGTTATGCATTTGCCGCAGATTGGGCTTGGAGCCCAACCGCCAGGACCTGGGCAGCTCTTTGCGGCCGTCCGGCATTATCCTGGCGTCGTTGAAGGCGGCCTCATCCAGGAACCAGGATACTTCCGTCCAGCGGTGTAAGGCTTTCTCCAACTCGATCCGGTCCGGGCGCGTGTGCCCCAGCAGCACCATCAGTTCGCGGGTCAACGCCTTCTGGCCGATGGGCTGGGAGTGGATAAAGGCGGCCAGGACGGCCTGCTCCACTTCCCTTAACCTCAGGCCCGCCGCTTCCGCCTGGATGGCCCTCGCCTTTGTCAGCTCGCCTTCCAGGATGCCCACCCATTCCTGCCGTTTGCCCTCGTATTCCTCCGTAGCAGCAATATTGGCCAGTTCACGGGCTGCTTCCGAAATCCCCTCCCGGCCCGGAGCGGTTAAAAATGCGTTGGCTGCAACCAGCGGGCACCGGTCCCACTTTTCCGCCTCGCGCAGGGCCAGGGCAAAGGTCCGCAACACCCCCCGGGTGCGCTGGAAACCCTCCAGTTGAGTCCACTTGGTATAAAATATTTCAGTAAGGTCGGGGTGGAAGGGGAAACTGCGCAAGAAACGCTCTTCAGCGGCCTTGCCGTCCTTTGCGGTTTGGTCATCCAGATCGGCAATGCCCTTTAGGGCAGCCATCACGTGGGGCCGAAAAGCCTCCCGGTCTCTGACGGAGTCGGCGGTGAAAAAGCGGCGGCGCAATACTTCCGCCACGTCTTCCTTGACCACAGGCTGGATTCCCTCTTCCTGCTCACGCCGGAAGATATCGTATAGTTCCTTGGCAATCTCTTTGCCCAGGCTGTCACTTTTCCGGGGGTCGCTGGCCAGCAGGGAAACCACCATGGCGCAACGTTCCACCTTGGTGGCCGCCTGGGTCAGATACTGGAAGAAGTTTTGAAGTCTCCCGCGCCAGACGGGGTCGAGGCTGATCTTTTCGCGGCCGTACATCAATACCTCGTCTATCAGGACCAGGGTGGCCAGTCCCTCCCGCCCGGGCAGGGACAGCAAATCAACCAGAAGGTTCTCTGCCGGGGCGCTTTCCCGTTCACTCTCACGGCCTTCGGCATGAAGAAGTTTCAACCCTTCGGCGCCCGCAAGCTGCCAGGCCAGGATGCTCCATGGCTGCTTCAGCCATCGGCTATTGCCCCGGGGGTCCTTCACCGCCATGCCTTTCTCCACGTCCAGCTTGTCAAAGGCCAGCACTGCCACCCTGGCCGCCGGCGGGGCAATGCCGGCGTGCTCGATGAATTCCTGCACGGCGGGCAGGTCCGGGAGGTCCTCCGGCCGGGAAACCAGGTGGAACAAGGTGATCAGGGTATGGGTCTTCCCGCCCCCGTAGGTCAGCTCCAGCTGGCGAACGGCCTTGTCGTTCCTTCCGGCCAGGCGCAGAAGCACGTCTTTGGCCAGTTCGCGCAGGTTGAAGGTCGGGTAGGTGAGGGCAAAAAACTCGGCCGGGTTCTGGTAAACCGGCCTGGCGCTTCCCATCGCCACGTCGTAAAGGTCCGCCGCAAAAATGGCCAGGGGGAGTTCCCCGGATTTTAAGTCGTCACGGATCCGGACGACTTCGTGCCACGGCTTCCATTGGGGCTTACTCACAGTTAATTCACCTCTTTCTTTTTCACCGTATGCCAACCTTTTTGGCGCGTGATAAAAGCCACCTGTTTGAAGCGGCAATCTCCAAATCTTTATCAGATACACTCAACAAATCAAAATTATGCATAATCCTCACTATTCTTTGTGATAGGTAATCGCCAAAAACCCGGATACCGCTATACAGGCCATTCATATGATCATTGTGATTCCTGCTATGGCCAATGTTGATATTCCTTGATTCCAATACGGGTGGCCATTTCTTGTTGCAATGTCTTTCCTTATTCCCAACATAGACGTCAAATCCCTTCCTGAAATCGAATGTAACAGTAATACGGATGTGCTCACCATGATGAAATGACGAGGAAATAAAAAGGAGATGCTTCCCGCCAAAAAGATCCGGCAAAAATTTAAAGCCCTGCTTAGGAGCATCATACCACAAGGCAAAAATTCCTTCCGCATCGAGCACATACCACTTTTTATTAACAAGGTGAGCGCGTTCAATGGAATCCCAGGTTGTGGTTAATGTTAAAGTTATGGTACCACGCCGTGAGCTAATCCTCGGTTTGTACGTGGGAAGATCAATTACGTCTTCTAATGGGCTTTTAAAATATCCTTCAAAGCTCGGAAACTGTGGACGTATCCCATACACCCCTGTTACACGCTTCATTTTCTGGTTGAAGAACCCCAAGTCTAAGGTATATATAACAGGTTCATTTGCAACGACTGCCGTAGCAACCACGTGGGCATCATCCTGATCTTCAGGTGTAACGAGAAGGTCTTTCACATCCTGCTCTGATATTCTTATATACTTCGAACATTTATGTATAAATTTCCGAATATCGCTTTCGAGGTATGGAGCCTTCAACCGAGCTATCCTAATTGCTTCCTCCTCGATAGTATTTGAAACTACCCCGTTGGCCTGATTATTAGCAACTGCGCGTAAGAATTCACCTGAATAACTATCAGGAAAAGCCAATCCGCATAGTAGTACGCTTGTATCAACAACGGGCACATCAATTCCCCCCATCAAAATTTTTTCGACAGTTTATAAATATTATGCGAAGTTGGTTATGTGCCTTGAAACTAAACCTCCTGCGGTATATATGCATATCTTTTTACGCTCTCCTCTATCTCATTTAATATTTTTGCGTTACTTAATGGTGTTTGTGGAAATTCCGATTCTATTACAAAACATTCACCCTGCGGTACTGGTCCTTCGTTCCCACCGTAGTAAAAAGAAAAATTCGTAAAAAAGACCATATTAAATGGGTCCGGATTGCTATGAGAAGGTATACCATAATTGAGAAGTATACCCCTTATATCATTAATCCAAGGCTTCACTTCGAGAGGGATATTAGGTGTTGGTGGGATATTTAGGTCAATAAAAATTATGTAAGGCATGTCGGCAGGTTTCTGAGATCGAGCTTTTCTGAACAGGTGTCTAATGTCACCTTTTAAAGCATCGTTAAAATTAAATTCACCTTCTTCATGAAGCACCCCTTTTTTCCGGCGGCTTTTGGCTTCGATACCAATTTCAATACCCGTTTCTTTATGTTTTGCAATAAATTCACAATGTACTTGACTTTTCACTTTATCGTCCAAAAAATTAATTTCAAAACCGGCTCGCGCTATGATTGCTGCAATAGCGATCTCGTATCGAGCTCCTTGAAACTCTCTTTTGTTTTTTAGTCTTTTAATAATAAATTCCGGAAGTTTATTAACTACCTGTAAGCAATATACATCGTAAGCCAAGGAAAAAAGTGCTTTTACTTCCCCAGTAGGTTCGGCACTCCAAAGTTTATCGTCAACTTCATTTTCTTCAGTTTGATTGATTCTTGACCAATCTTTACAAGATTGATCCCATTGTATTAAAACATGCCTATCTTTTATTGCTAAACTCATTTGTTCTTGGCGCCATTCTTCACCACCAAAAGTTGTCCTAAGCATGTTAAGAATAAACTCATGGAAGGTTTCAGAGAGAGGACGATAATAAAGCGTATTCCAAATTACTCGCCAACGGTAATTGTTCCAAACAATACTAGGAACAATATGTAAATGGTGTTCTGGTCCTTTTTTAGCTTTCAATAACTCCTTGATTTTTTCTAGCTCTTCCGGAGGATGTTCATGTCCCTGCTTGTTAAGACAACATTTTTTATATTTTTTCCCACTCCCACACGGACAAGGCGCATTCCTCCCAATTTTCATTATTTTTCACCCCTGTAAAACTCCCATTGACCAAAGTGAACCGAACCATTTTCGCATAACTAAGGCATTAACGTAGTTTGTGCACCAATATTTGGGTAATCAATCAGATTGTTTGGTTTGTGTTTGCTTTAGTCCTCCGACAATTATATGCGCCCGTTAAACAGAATTTCCCCGTCAATCCAAGCCGAGTAAATCCCAACGGTCCTTAAATTCTTGGATGCTCTTAACACTCAACATGCGCGGCTGTTCTCTGCGTACGTGAGGATGTTCCCGTAAATATTTGTCACGTTGCTTCGTGCTTAACCTGGCGACATCCCTGGATGGCACAACGTAATATTCAACTGTGTGATCGGGGTTGATATAAACAAACGCATACGGCTGATCATATTCATCAACATTTTCGGGAATATAATATTGGTTACCACCGCGCTTCGTCTTGACCTGGATGGCAACCTGCTTTTGGTTTTTCGGGTTTAAGCAAAAGATATCCACTTTTCGGATAGTTTTTTAACGTAAGCGAGGCCACGTATCCTCTTAAGCAGAGATGTCCGGCAACAAGAAATTCACCTGCTAGAGCAGTAAGCGTCTTATCGATCTGCGGCTTCGCCATCCTCTCATACACCCCAATAGAATTTTATACCCAAAGTTAATGTTGCCGGTCAGGTCTCCACGGGGAAAAGCCCCAGCTCTTTTTCCGGGGAAAGCCCCCGGGCCGCAACGTGGTTACTGATGCTCTCCAGGAGAGATCGCTCTTCGCTGCCGGCTTGCGCCAACTCAATCAGGGCCTGGAGGAGTTGATGGAAAAGGTGATTACGGCGCAGGCCCCTTTGATCCAGGTAGTCGTCCACCTCCACTACGTCCCCGGCCTTCCACAGACGCATCAGGCGGTGGACCTGGTCGATGAGGGGCGCCGGGCGGCCCTGAGAGTCCAGGCCCAGGCTTTTGCCCTTGCGCTGCTGCCAGATTTTGAGCTTGACTTTGCTGCCCGTGCCTTCGGCAACCTCTTCGTCGCCCCCTTTCGCCGCCTCTTCCCCGTTTTCCCCACCATTGACTTCCTGCCCACCAGTACGCAAAAGGATATCGTACTGATCGGCCAGTTCCCTGTCGGAGAGGCCGCAGGACACGGCGTAGAGGATACACGCCCCGGCCGGAATGTCATCCATGCCGAAATCATGGCGGTGAAGGAGGTAGTATGTGGTAACATCATCCAGTCCGCTTACGGCATCCGCCCCATTGTGGGTCAGCACCCGCCCCACCACGAAGTCCACCACCAGGCGCCGCACCGCCCGGAGAAATTCGGAAACCTCCATCAGTTTGCCCGGCTCGTTGGCCTTCTTGACCACGGGGTACCTGCTGTAGGACTCCAGCGCCGGCCCGGTGGCCGCCCAGACGAAGTCCGGCCCCCGGATGCCCGCGTCCCAGTACTCCCGCAGCCGGGTGTAAATATTCTTACGCATTTCCTCCAGTACCCGGTTGTCCCACCCGGGGCGGGCGGCCTCGGGGCGCTTCTTGCACACAATCCAGACCGAAGAGGAAAGGGCCGCCGAGGAAAGGGCGCGGGTGCGGTTGCCCATTTCCGTCTGGATGGGCCAGCTGGCGTTGACCACGAACCCGGCGCGAATGATGGCGGAAACCAGGGTTTCCCAGGCCTCCGGGTGCTTGTGGGCAAAGACGACGACCATCCGGCCTTCCGGCCGGAGCGCCCGGCGGCAGGCCTGGAAGGCCCGAAACATACCTTCCTCGTATGCGGCCTTGGATTTCTGCCTGTCTCCGCCGTGGCGGCTGGCGTCGTCAATCAGTTCGCCGTCGTTCTTGTTATGGTCCCACTTGGGAGACAGGGGTTCGAGAAAGGCCGCATCGATTTCCGGTGAAAGTCCGTATAATGTGCGCCGCAGCCATACGTAGAAGAAATCCATCAGGTCGGAGTAAGGAATGGCGTCATAGTATGGGGGATCAGTAACCACAATGTCCACACAGTCGGTAACTTTATCTACTGCACTACGATTATGCACATACGGAGTGGGTACACCAACTCTAGCAGCGAGGATGATATGATCTATATAGCGTGCGACCCAGTCAATTTGACCTATATAAGAACCAGCAGCGCCACCGACAGGGATGGCTTCAGAGAAATCCCAATTAATAGGCAGGGCGTATCGTTGAAAGGTTCCGGAGATACTATCGCGAGACACGTCATAATGACAAATTGAGCTGTTGCGCTCTGCAACGCGGTCTAGACTCAATGCTAAATAAGCGTCCACCGCCTCCACCCACTCCGGCGGGTAGCCATACCCGCGCATGGTCTCCCGTGCCAAGCGGGTATGCTTAACGAAGGTGCCTAGGGCAAGGAGCTGGCGCAAAGTAAAGAGCTTGGACCATTTGTCAAAACCATAACCGTCAACAGAGAAAGCCCGGCTGGCACCACTTCCCCCTTTAGGTGTGGGCTCGTCCGGCAGTCCGAACGGGATTTCCGCAAATAGCCGGCTTAGCTCCTTTTCAGCCTTAAAGGCCGCCCGGACTTCATCCGGCGTGGGCAGTCGGTATTCCTTGCCGTTTAACCCTTCCACCACCACGGCGGTCATCCCGGCTCCCAACCTCCCGGCCCGGCCCTCCATACGGATGTCCTCCATAGTCATGATGGCGCCGCAGCAGGGGCATGCGGCCCCGGACCGGGACATGGTGCCGGCGCCGATCTTCCTGTCGTGCTCGCGACGCTGGGCGGCGTTGCCTGCGGCCTGGGGAACGTTTTCCTGAACGCCGAAAACCACGCCGCTCCCGTCGGACTTCGGCTCCATGGTCAGCAGCACGCGCTTCCTGTCCTTCTTGCACAGCCAACTGGTTTTCAGGAGCGGCACCGCGGCCCGGCAGTTCTTGCAGGTTACCGTGCGCGCCCACAGGTAAGCCACCGCCGGCTTGGGCACCCAGCGGGGGTTGCGCTCGTCCTCCAGGTACTCCTGGTCAAATTCGGCATTAAGCGCTTCGAGGTCGGGGGAACCTTCATCGCGAAGGGGAACCGGCCTTGGTTGGCGCCGTTCACATGCTCCGCCGCCGGGTTTCATCGGCTCATATTCGGCGTAAGTTGGATAGAAGCGGGCCAGTTCCCGGCGGGCCCTGTCCAGCACCCACCGGCCCCAGGCCCGCACGTGCCAGGCCAGGTTGGCTTCAGGGGGCGGCCCCCCGCCGGAATCTTCATCGCCAAAATCAAGCTGCAGTTGGTATTTCGGAGTCCTACCCCCGCGCATACCTTGGTCCGGGGGGTTGGCCCTGAAAAACTGGTCCATGAATGCGTCATCTTCCAGGACAAAGCCCGGTAGCGGCCGCTTTTGCCCGGCCAGTCTCTGCGGGTACTCCAGGGTGCACTTGAGGATAAACCAGGCCACCGGGTTGATGTCCACGGCCGTCACTTCGCAGCCTAAACGCATGGCCTCCAGCGGAATGGCCCCGCCCCCGGCGAAGGGGTCCAGCACCCTGGGCGCCCGCCCACCGTAAGCCTTTTTGATCTCCCGGCGAAACCAGTCGAGATCAGGGCCGTTCTCCCGCCCCCAGTGGAGAATACCGCATGTAGTCTCCTCCTTCACCTGATCCGCAACCCTGCCGCCCGGCAGTATCTTTTTTTCCACCCTTTGTACCACTTTGCCCCCCAGCCGCTCCAGGATCTCGCGCCGTTCCCCGGGCGTCCCCGGATCGGGCAGAAGCGTGGCAATCAAAGCCGCCCGGCAGGCCGCCAGCGGCCGCCGCGCCGGCCAGATATGCAGCGTGGAAATATGCCCATGCCGGACATTCTTCTCGTGAACAGAATCCAACGAAGCCTGCTTCAAGCAAAAGGCATGTTCAATGAGTCTTGGCTGGTCTGACATTATCCATTCACCTTTTAATCTTTGATATTAAATGTTCGACTACTCTCTCTAAAGTCCGGCTCAAAAATGCCCTGTTTAATCGTGATTCTAGCCTTTTCAAAGGCTTTGGAATCAGTAGCCTCAAGAACCTGTATTAGACTGTTATAACGATCATTGAGCCGACGAACCTCCGATACAAACTGCTCATGAGGAAGTTCACGCCAATACGTATCACATAAAGTTCTTGCTTCGTGGCGCAGTGCTGTCATTAGATTTCCGGCTTGCTTGTGCGAGGCTGCTTTGCGGTCCACGCCAAGGGCTGAGGCAACACCTGAAACAACTCCTGATACAGCAGCAAAGGCCCCGATCCAACCGGGCAATCCGATAGCGGTCAAGAATCCGCTAATTGCTGCTGCTATAGATGGCAGGATTAAAAGTAACTGTGCTTTCAGCTCGGCTTTACGGGCCAAAAGAAAATGGGCTTGAGCATTGTATAAGCAGTTCTCAGCAACTGTTTTACATTCATCAATGAGGTGCTGGCTTGCAGCTTGTTGGTTCATAATTTTTTTCCTCATGCTGGAAATGGTTCTCCGTAAAATTCCCGCCACAAATTAAGAGCTTCAGGTGTATCTCCCAACTCACAAATTTTCCAAGCAAGTTCACCTAGTCTCGCAAGGTAATGACCGCGCTCAAGCAACTCGCTTTTAGAGAAACCAGAATCTACTGGAAGAGAGTAACTTCCGGGAAGTGAAACGGGACCGGTCATAAAGTCCACAACTTCACTTAGGAAATGTGCCAGAACATATTGATAGCCCCAGTATAAATCCTTAGCTTCCCAATACGCTATGGCCCGGGGAATCACCAAAGCACAGAGAATTTCACTGTGGAAAGATTTCAACCCAAGATTCTGTCCGCGAATAAAGGCCTTAACCAGCTTTACAGATGGCACAAAAGCTCCTTGTACAGAAAAACTTTGGTTAAGTCTTGTAATCACTGAGGCATCATAATCGTAATCGGCGGGATACCAGGAGTCCGAGGTGGTCCCTACGATATAGCAGTCAGGTCCACCAGGGTGCTCGTACTGTCCTGTTTTATCAACAAAACAAGGTGCGAGTTCTATCTTAAATCCATCTGCATATTCAAGTACGACGGTTGGGGCATCTGCCAATGGACTCATAATTTTGTATGCGCCATTCCCTACGAGCGCACGGCGCACTATATCCAATGCCATCGCAGGGGTAATTCCTTGCCCAGGTGGAGCATAGTGATGAAAGCTTCCGAAACAAACAATTGCATCAATGTCCAGCGGGTCATCCGGATCAAGAGGCCTTATCTTTGTTTTGCGCTGAAACGATCCGACTTGCTTGACATATTTACCTGGTAGGGCTCTTTCTATTTGATTTTTAACCCCGTTATAGCGTTGGGAAGCCAATTGTACCCATGTTGGATTAAGCTCAATCCTACGTAACAGTTCACCGAAAGCAGCATTAACGTTTTGAAACGTGGTCATGATCTTACCTCCGCCGCTTTAAAAATCTCCTTCTCGTCTATAACCACCCCGCCCTTGTTTTTGACCAGCAGTTTCCCGAAGGGGTCCTGGACGCGCAAAAGGCGCGGGTGGGCCGTGGCACAGTCAAAGACCACGTATAGCCAGTAACGGTGGCGCAGGTTACAGGCCCTGGCCCACTCGTTTTCGGTAAGTTCGACGCCACCGATTCCGGCCCGTCCCTTGACCTCGATGGCCCGCTCCTCCCCGCCGGGATGCCGCGAAAGCAGGTCAAAGCCGGGCCTGGCCTCCAGGCCGGCCAACAGTGCCATTTCCGGAACAGAAACGTCCTTTACCGTACAGCCCCGGCTTTCTTCAAAGCCCCAGGCCACCCGGACGGCGATCCGTTCCACCTCACGGTCGTGGCGCTTTTTATCCTCCGGGTCCCCGGACGGCACCACCAGGGCATGCGCCAGGAAACTAACCTCGTCAGGACCAATCAGCTCCGGTTCCCGCCGTAAGACGGCAAGGGACTGCTTCTTACGCTCCGCCAGCTTTTTCTGGCGCTCCTTGATCCTTGTCAGCTCACCTTTGGCCCTGGCGTCCCCCGCCCTAGCCCGTTCAGCCAGCCTGGAGCGGGAGATGGCCAATTCCGCGTCCTGATTGTCATAGCCCCGGGAAATGAATTCCTCTCTTTCCGCCAGGATATTCAGAAGTCCTTGTATCCGGGCTGCCGCCAGCGGCCCGGCAATCCATTCCGCGGCAAAGGTCTTAGCCTTTTCACAGGCTTCAGCCACTGAAGCGGCAAAGGAGATATGGGCTGCCGGCACACCCTGGTTGCCGCGCAACAACATCAGGTGTTCCACCGGGCATTTCGCTACCCGGCCTGTTTCGTCCTGACGAAGCCCGACAAGGCGCAGTTCCAGCAATTTCTCCCTGCCGAATGCCCCGGGCATTGCCGGGTCGGCCCGGCGCACCACCTTCACCAGGGCCAGGTGAAAGAAATATGGGCGCTCGGTGTATGGATCGGTAAAGACACCGCCTTTAAGGGCCAGCCGTGCAAACTTGCCCATGACCAGTGCTCGGTAGCGGTCAAAAAGCGGCTCTCCGGGATGCAGGAAAATAGCACTGTCGTCCTCCCCAGGTTTGTAGACCGTTAACCGTTCCCTGCGCCCGGATTCGTAAGTCTCCAGTACAGGCCACAGGAGGTCGAGGGCACCCGGCCGGAGAGGTTTGAGGGAGAAAAAGCCCTCCATGTCTCCCTCAATGCCGATGTTTAAAAGCGGCGAAGACTTCTCCAGGAAGCAGCGGACATAGCCCGGCATGAGGCGGCGGAGTTCCTCGCGTTCCAGCTTGACCCGCTGGTCGGGTAACAGGCTTTTTACGTCACCGCCCGCTCCCAGGAGTTTCTCTCTTTCCATGCGCGCCCTGGCCTGCTCCGGGGTAAGAACGCCTTCGATCCTTCTGATGGCTTCCTCTGCCTGGTCATCGACCACGGCCTGCAAGATCAAGTCTTTCAGGGAAATCCTTTCAAACTGGCGCCCGATGATATCGAAGACCTTGTCCGAACCCAGTTCCCTGCGGATACGCTCCAGTTTTTCCAGCAGGGTTTTCAGGACGCGCCCCTCCCGGGTTTTACCGGCCACCAGGTTAAACAAAAGCACCGGGTCGTGCCTTTGTTTATAGCGGTGGATGCGGCCCATGCGTTGCTCCATGCGGGCGGGGTTCCAAGGAATGTCGTAGTTCACCATCAACCAGCAAAACTGGAGGTTGATGCCCTCCCCGGCCGCGTCGGTGGCCACCATATAGGTTGCTCCCCCCGCTTCAGCCGGCCGCTTGAAAAACTCCACCTGTTCTTCGCGTTCTTTATAGGGCATACCGCCATGGATTTGAGCCACCTTGCCCGCGTACCCCATCCCCTCCAGGCGGCGGACGAGAAAATCCAGGGTGTCACGGTGCTCGGTGAAGATGAGTATTTTTTCGTCCTTGAACCGTGGATCGAGGAGAACTTCCCGCAGCTTGTCGAATTTGGATTCTTCTCCGGCCTCGCAAACCTGGCGCGCAAGGCGATACAACCCCTCTACCTGCAGCCGCTCCGCCTGCAATTCGGCCAGGGAGGTGGCCACAACACCCGCCAGGACCCGGTTCTCCACTGCCTCGTTCTGCTCCAGACCGTCCTCCGTTTCTTCCTCGTCGCCGGTCATCTGGCCAAAAACGTCCGGAATGTTTTCCAGCTTCCGCTGGTTGGCGTTCAGTTGATCCTCCGTCAAACGGCCGGCCAGTATATCCTCGATTAGCCCGTCCAGCTTGGCGATGCGGCGCTCGAAGGAACACGATAGAGCGTATGTAGAACTGGCAAGCCGGCGCTGGAAGATGCTCATGGCCAACCTTGCGGCGGAACGGTTCAGGATGCGGGCACGATTATAATAGGTCCGGATGTATCCTGTGGTATCGTTATATAGACGTTGCTCTGCTTCTCCCAGGTCGTAGCTCAAAGTGTTTGACTCCCGTGCAGGGAAAATGGGTGTGCCGTCGAAACGGACCATCTCTTCCTTGGTTCGCCGGATAAAATGACGCCGCCGCGCTTCGGCCGGATAGTTGTTGAAAGCATCAATGGTCGAGATCGTTTCGGGCTCCAGAAGCCGCCAGAGGGAGAAGTATGGGTAGTCCTTGCCCATGTGGGGCGTCGCAGTGAGTAAAAGCAGGTGGTGACAGCGCCACGGCAGTGCCCAGTCCGGGTCTGGGGGGGCGCCCGCAATGGCCTCGGCCAGGCGGTAGCGGTCGGTTTTGCGTATCGTCAGGTCCGGGTTCCGGTCGGCCGCCAGCTTGTGAGCTTCATCGAAGATTACCAGGTCATAAGGCTCGGTTTCCGGATCACGCAGGCGCTGGAAGGTTCGTCCGCTGCTGAGGGTGTCGATGCTTACAATAACCAGTTCGCAGCCGGGGCCGGTAAATGGGTTCCCGGCGCGGGAATCCGCTCCGGTGACAATATGGAAGGGCAGGCTGAAAAGATTACGCATTTCCCGTTCCCAGTTTCCAACCAACCCGGCCGGAGGAACAATCAACACCCGCCGGATGAGCCTGCGGGTAAGCATCTCCCGGATGTAAAGCCCGGCCATAATGGTCTTGCCCGCTCCGGCGTCGTCTGCCAGCAGGAAACGGAGCCGGGGCTGGGGGAGCATGTGTTCATAAACAGCAATCCGCTGGTGCGGCAAGGGATCTATTAGGGATGTTTCCGTGGCGAAGGCGGGATTGAAAAGGTGTCCATAGGCCAGCCGTTCAGCTTCGACAACCACTCGTACCACTTCTGCCGGGGCAGTAAAATCAATGCCGGGGGATGGGTCGCCGGAAATATAATAAGGTGACTTCTCCTCAGCCACCGCTAAAACATTTTCTAAACGACTATCCGTACCCGAAAGAGGTGCCTTGCCAAAACCTTCCAATCCTTCAAGCTCGGCGCGTATAATCTGTCCCCAAGCCAGACTGTTGGGGCGCGACTGGGCATTCTCCCATCGGTTAACAGAGGCAAAAGAAACTCCCAGCAGTTCAGCCAGACGGGCCTGGCTCAGGTCCAGCCTGGCACGAAGCCGCCTTATCCGGTCCGGGTAATCCTTCGGAACAGATATCTTCTGCATAACCAGTTAACATACATCCATTATTCTTAATTTACTTGGCATTTTATACCATCAGATGCGTCATGTCAAGGCTATATCATGTGCTATATATGCAAATCTTTCATTTGCCAACTGTAATCAATCCTTGATTGCCTAAAATTTAAGTCCGTAAATATATTGTTTTTGATAATATCAACCTGATCTACCCCGCCACCTGAACTTTTGTTTTTTTATTCTGCAAAAGTGAGCCATTTCCTCAAACCCCCTATAATAAAAATACGTTACGAGAGATAAATGGGGTGATCACTATCAATATGTACGAACAGATCAGGCCCCTTTGACTATTTCTGTTGTTTTAGCAGTAATATATCTACCTTCAGCCCAACACTATACGGGTCAGCAATCCCTTCGTAATGCTTCCAACTGACACTATAATCTATTTCGTTTATTTCCAGAATCTCTACTGCTTTGCGGAATTGCTCCTTGGTCCCATAAAAGACCATTTCATACTTAGCAGGGTCAAAAACGGGGTTAGTTTTGAATATCAAGCTTATTTTTTGAATGATTGGCTTATCATCTATCATATTTGTTACCCCGCTATTACCCCAAAATCTAACAAAAGTGAGTTTTAATCTCCCTCTTCCTCAGGGTATAAAATCGCCCGGAAAACCACTCCGTGTATTGGACAAATGGATGTTAACGCAGTTTTTGTTCTAACAACTGACAACGCTTGGCCACAACCTTCTTTAGGACATCGAATCTCTTGCCCATCAATAACCTGCCCAACAATATTCATTAATCCATCAATGCTTTGCTTTTCATAGTTGCAAAGATCATATCCTCGGTAACACCTGGCCTTCGACAAAATTTTAGCCCTTTCCTCCGGGGTGTAATTAATGTCTACGTAAATTGGTTCCCTATCCTGACAGATTGCTACTTCCGGAAAAATGCAGCCATTTTGGTACTCACCTATGGCCTCCTTGTATGCTTTCCAACACTTTTTGCAAAATCTTTTCCCGCCCACTTTTTCTACATTACCCACGTACTCTTGATGACCACAGTCACAAAAAACTATTGGTAACAAAAGCATTATCCCCCTATCAAAAAAACACCCCTAAAATCCGCGACGCTCGCCGTTAGATTTCAGGGGTGTTTCTATTAACTCTACAGTCAAAAGTTTTTAATATTTAAGCAGCTTTCTTATTGCGATTACGAAAGGTTTTGCTACTCTTTGCCAGTAGCATTGCAAAAATAAAAACCCAACTTGTCAACCATTAAAACATCAAGAAAACCGAAGAAAAAGTAAGATCCTGCAAAAAAAATCCTTATAATAGAGATATAGGGTAGTCCTTGCCCAAATCT
>JBMOPD010000102.1:0-21230 GCA_049323615.1 Bacillota bacterium
TGGCCTTGATCTGGGCGGCGCCGCCCACCCGGGAAACCGAGAGGCCCACGTTCACGGCGGGGCGCTGCCCGGCGTAGAACAGGTCGGGCTCCAGATAGATCTGGCCGTCGGTGATGGAGATCACGTTGGTGGGAATGTAGGCCGACACGTCGCCGGCCTGGGTTTCAATGACCGGCAGGGCGGTCATGGATCCGGCGCCCTCGGCGTCGGACAGCTTGCAGGCGCGCTCCAGGAGCCGGGAGTGCAGGTTGAACACGTCGCCGGGATAGGCCTCGCGTCCGGGCGGCCGGCGCAGCAGCAGGGACAGCTCACGGTAGGCGGCGGCCTGCTTGGACAGGTCGTCGTACACGATCAGCACGTGCTTGCCCTGGTGCATAAATTCCTCGCCCATGGCGGCCCCGGCGAAGGGAGCGATGAACAGAAGCGGAGCCGGGTCCGAGGCGGTGGCCGAGACCACGATGGTGTATTCCATGGATCCGGTATCGATCAGCTTCTGCACCACGTTGGCCACGGTGGACTGTTTCTGGCCGACGGCGACGTAAATGCAGATGCAGTCCTTGCCCTTCTGGTTGATGATGGCGTCCACGCCGATGGCGGTCTTGCCGGTCTGGCGGTCGCCCAGTATCAGTTCCCGCTGGCCGCGGCCGATGGGAATCATGGCGTCGATGGCCTTGAGGCCGGTCTGCAGGGGCTGGTGCACCGATTTACGCTTCATAACGCCGGGGGCGATGCGCTCCACCGGGCGGAATTTGTCAGAAACTATGGGGCCCTTGCCGTCCAGGGGGCGGCCCAGGGGGTTCACCACCCGGCCCAGCAGGGCGTCGCCCACGGGAACCGACACGATCCGGCCGGTGCGCTTGACGGTGTCGCCTTCCTTGATGTGGGTGTAGGCGCCCAGCAAAACGCAGCCGATGTTGTCCTCTTCCAGGTTCAGGGCCATGCCCAGGGTCGGCTCCTCGCCGGGCCCGGGGGCCGGGAACTCCAGAAGCTCCATGGCCATGCACTTTTCCAGGCCGTAAACACGGGCTATACCGTCACCAACCTGGATAACGGTGCCCACGTCGGCCATTTCTATTTGCGCTTTATACTTATCAATCTGCTGCCTGATGATGGAGCTGATTTCTTCAGGACGCAAATTCATGCTACTGGTTCACCCCTATCCGTTAACTTATTTGCCTTAAGTGCTCTCTCAGGGTGGCCAGGCGGGTACGGACGCTGCCGTCGATAACCCGGTCCCCGATGCGCACCACTACCCCGCCGATCAGAGACGGGTCCACTGTGTAGCTGGTCTCAACCTTCATACCCGTAAGCCTGTTCAGCAGTTCCGCCAGATTTTTCTTTTCCTCCCCGGTCAGTTCCACCGCCGAGGATACCCTGGCTTCGGTCACGTTACGGGCCTTGTTGGCCAGGTTGACATAATAAGTGACTATATCGGAAAGAAACTGTTCACGCTGGCGGTCCACCAGGAGCTTCAAGAACTCCATGGTCAGGTCCGACACCTTGCCGGACAGAAGCTCACTCAGCAAAGACTTCTTGTCCTCCGGTGTGATGCGCGGGTGATACAGTATTTTTTGCAGATCGCGGTTTTCCCGGACAAGGGCGTCGACGGCCTGCAGTTCCTGCTCGATGGCGTCAACGGCCTTCTCCCGCCCGGCGATCTCGTAAAGGGCCTCGGCGTAGCGGGCGCCTACCGCTCCTCTCAGCATGGCAGATCCCCTGCCTCTTTAATAAATTCCTGCACCAAACCGTGCTGGAGATCCTGAGTGATTTGCCTGCCGATAATTTTATCCGCCACCAGTATGGACAGCGTAACCACCTGGTCGCGCAATTCCGCAACCGCCTTCTCCTTCTCCCGCTCGATTTCCTGCAGGGCAGATTCCTTGATCCGGTTGGCCTCGGTCCGGGCAGCCTCGATGATCTGCTGGGCCTGGGCTTCTCCGGCCTTGGCGGCCTGCTGAATAATGGCCTGGGCCTCTTCCTTGGCCTTCTGCATGTCGGCCAGGTACTGCTGGCGCAGGGCCTCGGCCTGTTTTCTTTCTTCCTCGGCAGCCTTCACGTTGTTGTGAATGGTCTCCTGCCGCTTTTCCAGGACGTTGACAAGGGGCTTATAGACAACAAGGCGAAGAAAGATTAAAAGAACTATAAAGTGAAAAATTTGTGCCACCAGGGTACTGTTAAGGCCTAATGACTTAATTACTCCTTCCATACGAGACCACAAACCCTCCTTCCGTTTCACGTGCCGCTGGAAAAAGACTGCGGTAGCGGGCACGGCCCTGTCTTTTTCTGGTAATGACCGGTGCCCGCTACAACGCACTTTTTACCAATTTGATGACTGCGGATTATTACGCTTTTCCCATCAGGATGAACGCTATAACAACGGCAATAATGGGCAGCGCCTCGATGATACCTACCGATATGAACATGGTGGTCATCAGGGTACCTCTCAGTTCCGGCTGGCGGGCAATACCTTCCACGGTCCTTCCCATAACAAGACCGTCACCGATACCTGCGCCGATGGCAGCCAGACCCGCGGCAAGGGCCATACCGATCATTGCAGCACCTGCATTATCCATACTTATTTCCCTCCTTCCCCCAAAATAAAATCCTTTTAAGTTGGCAGCACACTCTGAAACCAGTTACTATTGCTATTAGGCCAAATTTTCACCTTAATGGTGGCCTTCGGCCGTGGCCTGGCCGATGTAGGCAATAGTCAGCATGGTGAAAATAAACGCCTGGACACAGCTTACAAAAATACTGAAGGCCAGCCAAACCACAGACGCCGCGAAACCGCCCAACAAGTCCGCAGTCAGGCCGAACAGCCCCAGCAGCACGGCGATCAGCACCTCACCGGCGTATATGTTTCCGTAAAGACGGAGGGACAGTGTAATGGGCTTGGAAAACTCTTCGATCACTACTATCGGCGCCATTGGAGTCAGGTAGTGTTTCAGGAAGCCTACTCCCTTGTACCTGAATCCCAGCACCTGCACCAGCAGAAAGACCGTAAGGGCCATGCCCAGGGTGGTGTTGACGTCCGCGGTGGGTGACATCATGGTGGGTACCAGTCCCAAGAGGTTGCTAAACAGAAGGAAGATAAAAAGCGTGAAAATAAGGCACATTAAACCCGCGCCTTTTCGGAAGTCGATATTCTCATACACCAGGCCGCGCAGAAACAGGAATATCTCCTCCACCATCAACTGCAGCTTGCTTGGCCGGTCCACCCTCATGTTCCTGGTGGCGGCCACCGAGAACACCCCGACGATGATCATTACTATCCAGGTCATGATAATGGTCTTTATGTTGACGTCCCCGATGGGGGTAGACACCACACCGTGGTGCCCCATGTGCAAAAATCCCCATACATCCAACTCCTTATGGACTTCCTCAATACCTTTCATACCTCTTTTCTCACCCCTTTCCCCACAAATTTTTTCTATATCTTTATATATCTAATGGTGCCCGGCTTTTGGCCGGAATCCGGAATCCGGAATCCGTCAATATCAGGCCTCCTTGTTTATTTGCCGTAATATTTCTTCATGAAGGCCTCAGACTGGCGGTACAGCCTGAGGCTTTCGACTATGGACAGGTTGAGGGAAACGCAGGAGGGCACAAGAATCCCGGCTCCCACCGCCAGAAGGTTGACAAAGGGCAGCCGGTAGGTGATGAAGAAAAGCACAGCCATAATCAGGCCCAGGCGGAAGAACAGGCCCCTTTTCATATACTTCCTGGCGGCATCGGGACTCAGGCCGGGGAGATTTTTAATCCTCCCGGCCAGGGTTATGGAGTTGTAAATGCCTACCATTATACCCACGGCCAGGCCCCAGACCAGGCCGTCCCGGGGGTAAAGAACAAGGGCCAGGCCGGCGCCCGCAAGGATGGCGCCGGAGATTTTTACAACACGCCTTAATTGGTTATCCAGTTCAGGCACAGGTTTACCGCCAAACACTTCCTCAGCCCCACTATTCGAAGTTAATCCAAAAAGCGCTTAACGATCCCGATTATTCCCCAGATGCCGGCCGCCACTCCCAGCAGTATGCCGGCCACCATCAGCCACGGGGCGGTGTCGAACTGTCTGTCCAGCAGCCTGCCGCCGTAAAACCCCAGGGTTACAGTGATGGCCATCTCGGCCCCGATCATGGTGGTGACGGCCATGGCCTGCAGGATTCCTGAAGTCTTGGGCTTTTGATCGTCCATCGGACAACCATATCCTTTTCCCAATATTAATCAAATATGATTAAACCTGCCATAAAAATGTCTTCCCGGTGACAAACTGCGCACCTTAATTTGTTCTACAAAAACGATACTATTCCTCCACCCGGTTTTAACTTTTTTCATGGTAAATGATATTATTCAGTTCCGAAGGAACAAGATTTATCCCTGAATAGCGTCCTCCTGGCACGCTTTTTGTTTGAGCCGTAATCCCCGGGCTTTTATACGGGTTATTAATGCCCTTAACCTTTGAATTCCCGGGGAGGGTCTTTTTCCAGGCCGTAACGGTGCAGTATGGCCTGGACGATCCTCAGCGAGGCCTTGCCGTCACCGTACGGATTGGCCGCCTCGGACATTTTCCGGTAATGGGCCGGGTCATCCAGGAGTTTTTTGGTTTCACTGAAGACCGCTTCCCTGCCGGTCCCCACCAGCACCACCGTGCCGGCCTCCACGGCCTCCGGGCGCTCGGTGGTGTTGCGCAAAACCAGCACCGGCTTGCCCAGGGAGGGGGCCTCCTCCTGCATCCCCCCGGAATCGGTAAGCACCACGCAGCACTTCTGCATCAGGTTGACAAAGGGGGCGTACTCCAGGGGCTCGATCAGGTGGACCCGGTCCAGGCCTCCCATAACCTCGGCCACCACGGACCGCACCGCCGGGTTCTTGTGCACCGGGAAGACTATTTCCACGTCCGGGTACAGTTCCACCACTTCTTTCAGGGCCAGGTAAATGTCCCGCATGGGATCCCCCAGGTTCTCCCGGCGGTGGGTGGTAACCAGAAGGACCCTCCGGTTTTCAAAATCTATACTGTTCAGAACCGGGTCTTCAAAACGGTAGTCCTTTTTAACGGTGGCCAGCAGGGCGTCAATGACTGTGTTCCCGGTGACGTATATATTTTCCCCGGGCACGCCCTCGGCCAGCAGGTTCTGCCTGGCCTTCCCGGTGGGGGCAAAATGCAGGTCGGCCAGCACCCCGGTCAGGTGCCTGTTGATCTCCTCCGGGAAGGGGGAGAACTTGTTGCCGGTCCGCAGTCCGGCCTCCACGTGGCCCACCGGCGCCTGCAGGTAATACGAGGCCAGGGCGGCCACGAAGGTGGTGGTGGTGTCCCCGTGAACCAGGGTCAGATCCGGTTTTTCCGCCAGCAGAACCTCTTTCAGCCCGGTCAGGGACCTGGTGGTGATATCAAAAAGCGACTGGCCGGGCTGCATTATGTCCAGGTCATAGTCCGGGGTTATGTCAAACAGGCTCAGCACCTGGTCAAGCATCTCCCTGTGCTGCGCCGTTACCGCCACCCGGCAGCGGATCCTGCCATTGTGCCGGCCCAGCTCTTTGACCAGGGGCGCCATTTTGATGGCCTCCGGCCGGGTGCCGAAGACTGCCAGTATTTTTAACATGTCGTGTCTCCTGTAACGGGACGCTGTTTTATAGATAACCAGCATGTCCCATTCTTATTCGATGAGGGAGACGGAATCTTGCAGTTACTCTCCTGTCTCCTGTCTCCTCATTTCGTAAACCTTCCCCGGGGGCCCCCCACATTGCTGAAGGACGAGTTGAAATTTCTGTATAAGGTCTTGTACTCCTTGATCCGGTGCCATTTTTTAATGAATCCCCCGGGCAGGTCCTCCCTGGTCACCACCGCGTCCCATCCCCCCGGTACCGGGTAGGCGTAATAGGGCTTGTCCTTCGGGATGCCCCTGACAAAAATCACCTGGGGAACGGCCCACTCCATCCTGGCCAGGGATACGCGGTGCATGCCGTCACAGATGATGTTGTGCACCGACCCGTCTTCCTCCACGGACTCCTCCACCACGGGAGGCAGCACGTCCACCGGCTCATCGCCGTCCTCCAGGTAGATGCTCACGTACCCGTCCAGGCAGAACAGCTCCACCCCGAACTCCCTGAGCTGCCAGCGCAGGTTGCGGACTTTTTGCAGTTCCGACGTAAGAATGTAGGACTGTGGCGGGGAAAGGAATTCGGTGCGGATTTTTTCCAGGGAAATGAAGGCGTCCCGGTAGATAAAAATGTCCGGGTGGGTAAGCATGCTCACCCGGCGCAGCCTTTCGATCAGTTCGCCGGTGCCGTGCCTTTCAATTCTTACAATCTTCATCTTTAATGAACCTTCTTCCTTGCGCATGCTTAACTGTTTTTATCCTTATTCTGGATTCTGGATTCTAAATTCTGGATTCCGGCCCGGGTGTCATATCCCGCAAGTCAAATTTAATCAGGTCGGCAATGGTGTCGACAATGATGTCGGGCCGGGGCAGCCGGCCCTTTAATACCCCCTCCATGGCCGGGTACTCCTTTGCCGGGCGGTTCAGCACCCATACGGTGCGCATGCCCATTTGCATGGCCGGGGCCAGGTCGTTGAAGTATGTGTCTCCCACCATCCAGGTCCGTTCAGGCGCTACCCCCAGGGCCCGGACGGCCCTTTCCAGCAGCACGGCGGAGGGCTTGCGCACCCCCTCCCGGAAGCTCAGGCCCGCAAAGTCCACCATGGCGGCCAGCTCCGGGCAGGCCGCCAGGAATCCCTTGTAATAGGGGGCCCAGATGTCCGACACCAGCCCCACCTTAAAGCCGGCCTTTTTTACGTGCCTGACAGCCTCGGTGGCCCCGGGTATTTCTTCCGGAGCGCTCTCCTGGTCCAGCCACACTTTTTTAATCCGGTCTTCCGGGAAATCGGCGGCCGGGAAAAATTTTTTCAGCCGGCCGCACATCCGGTGCTGGTCCTCAAAGACACTGCACATGATAATATCGGCCACCCGGCCCTTTTCGCCGTCCGCCAGGCCCAGCAGGCGGGCAATCATGCTGGCCGGGGAAAGTTCCGGCCCCTGCACCAGGGTGGAGCCTATATCAAACAAAACGGCGCCCAAGGGACAAAACCTCCCTCTCAGGCCTTGGCGGGCCACAGGGTCACTTCCACCCCGTAGCGCTCCAGTAAATCTATGCCCTCGGAAGTGCCCTTGTAATCCCTGCGCACAACCACCCTGGACATCTCGCAGGAAACAATCAGCTTGGCACAGGTTATGCAGATGTCGGCATTGACGTAAAGGGTGGCGCCCTTCACCGCCAGGCCCCGCTTGGCGCACAGGCAGATGGCGTTCTGCTCGGCGTGCACGCAGGGCTTGTAATCCTCGCGCCCGGCCTTGTCCTTCAGGCACTGGCCGGTGTCGCAGCAGTGCGCCTCGCCGCTTACAACCCCGTTGTAGCCGTGGGACAGTATCCGCCTGTCCACCACCACCACCGCCCCCACCTTTTTGCGCAGGCAGGTGGAGCGGCGGGCAATGGTTTCCACCACGTCCATGTAAGTTTCATCAAAAGAAGGCCTGTTTATGCTCACGGGTCATCCTTCTCCTGTAGGAATACAGAATTCTTGTTCTACTAATAGATTGGGTATTTTTTGCACAGATCCCCGGACATGGCCCGGGCCCGGTCAAGCCGGGACGGGTCGCGGCTGAAACTTAAGGCCAGATGCATTATCTCGGCCACCGTTTGCATGTCGTCCTCACCGAGGCCGCGGGTGGTTACGGCCGGAGTGCCGATCCTGATCCCGCTGGACACCGCCGGCGGCTGCGGGTCATAGGGAATGGCGTTTTTATTGACCGTGACGCCGATGCCGTCCAGTATTTCCTGGGCGTCTTTGCCGGTTACGCCCTTGCTTCTCAGGTCCACCAGCATGAGGTGGTTGTCGGTCCCGCCGGTAACCAGGTTGAACCCCCGTTCCAGCAGGGCCGCCGCCAGCGCCCGGGCGTTGGCCACAACCCTTTTCTGGTATTCCTTGAACCCGGGTTTAAGGGCCTCGCCAAAGGCCACCGCCTTGGCGGCTATGACATGCATCAGCGGCCCCCCCTGGATGCCCGGAAAGACGGCCTTGTCAATGGCCTGGCCGTATTCTCCCCGGCTCAGGATCAGGCCGCCCCTGGGACCCCGCAGGGTCTTGTGGGTGGTGGTGGTTACCACGTCGGCATGGGGCACCGGGCTCATATGCAGCCCCGCGGCCACCAGGCCGGCAATATGGGCCATGTCCACCACCAGGTAGGCCCCGACCTCCGCGGCAATATCCCTGAATTTTTTAAAGTCTATGGCCCTGGGGTAGGCGCTGTAGCCGGACACAATGAGCCGGGGCCTGCTGCGGCGGGCCTCTTCAAGAACCTTGTCGTAGTCAATCAGCCCTGTTTCCCGCTCCACCCCGTAAAAGGCGATGCTGAAATATTTCCCGGATATGTTTAAGGGGCTGCCGTGGGTCAGGTGCCCGCCGTGGGCCAGGTTCATCCCCAGTATGGTATCTCCCGGCTTGAGCAGGGCAAAGTAGGCCGAAAGGTTGGCCTGGGCCCCGGAGTGGGGCTGTACGTTGACATGATCGGCCCCGAAAAGTTCCTTCGCCCTTCTCACGGCCACTTCTTCGGCTATATCCACAAAGTGGCACCCGCCGTAATACCTCCGGCCGGGATAGCCCTCGGCGTATTTATTTGTCAGCACCGAACCCTGGGCCTCCATCACCGCGGAGCTGACCACATTTTCCGAGGCAATCAGCTCCAGGGTGTTGCGCTGGCGCTCAAGTTCCAGATTAATGGCCCGGTATATTTCCGGGTCAACTGCGGACAGGGCACTCTTCAAATCCATTTTCTCTTCCCCCTGATGCTATATGAAATCCTGCCTGCTGTATTTTCTTTCTATGCCGCACATTTTCCCGACCCTGCGGGAATGCCTGCCCTCACCCCGGAATTCCGCACCCAGAAAAGCGCTCACTATGTCCAGGGCCAGCCCGGGTCCCACCACCCGCTGGCCCAGGGTGAGCACATTGGCATTGTTGTGCTCCCTGGCCATCCTGGCGGAAAAGGTGTCATGGCAAAGGGCCGCCCTGATCCCGGGCACCTTGTTGGCCGACATGGAAACCCCAATCCCGGTGCCGCAGCAAACTATCCCCAGGTCATACTGCCCGGAGGCCACCCCTTCAGCCACGGCCAGGGCATAGTCCGGGTAATCGACCGGGTCTTCGGAATATGTGCCCATGTCCTCGCAGGCGATGCCTTTTTCCCGGAGAAATTTTATTATTTCGGCCTTCAGCCTGAATCCCCCGTGATCACTTGCCAGAGCCAGCCGCAAAACAGCATCTTCCCTTCGTTGTTCTTTTCATTACCATTTTATGATTCTACTTTATGATTCTACAATAATCCGCGTATCCCTCCAACAATTCGGGAATTGGGGGCACGGCTTCTAACTTCTGGATTCCCCTGCACGCCCCGCTTGCATTTCTTTGAGGAGCCTGTCCACCGACAGCTTGACCAGACCGGCCAGCTGGTCGGCGGCACGCCTGTATACTTCCGGATTTCCTCCGAAGGGGTCCACAACATTCCCGCCGACACCGGTATACTCCCCCAGGGTGAAGACCTTGCCGGCCGCGCCGGGGTATACCTCCAAAACCTCCCGCCGGTGCCATTCGGTCATGGTCAGGATAAGGCCGGCCTCTTCCACCATTTTCCTGTCCAGTGCGGTTGTACGGTGATCCTTTAAATCCAGGCCCAGCTCTTCCATTACCTGCACTGCGTTTCTTGATGCCGGCCGGCCCGGGACAGTGCATGTCCCGGCCGACAGAACCTCGACACCGGTCACGCCGGCCCTTTCCAGTTCCTTAAGGGCAAAGGCCCGGGCCATGCCGCTGCGGCACGTATTGCCCGTACAGACAAACAGCACTTTCATCTGAATGCACCCCTTAACAGAAAGAATCCAGGAGCCAGAATCCAGAACATCTCTTCGGGCATTCCTCTCCGGCGGCCTTTCGGCCGGCAATCACCGGTTTATGATTGGAGTAATACCTAAAAGAAAAGTTTAACCCCGATGGCAACTAAAATTATTCCTCCCACCAGCTGTGCCCTTCCTCCCGCCCAGCAGCCCACAAGCCGTCCCAGCACAAGGCCCCCGAAGGTCATCAATCCCGCCACTATGCCAAAGGTAACAGCCACCAGAAGCAGGTTGACCCCATGGGTACCCAGGGTAAAGCCGACACTCAGCGCATCCATACTGACACTGGCCGCCAGCACGATCAGGCCCCATGTATTTGCCAGGGCCACCCTCGGCTCCTCCGGGTCACGCCTGTATACATCCCACAACATCCTGGCTCCCAGGTAGATAAGTATCAGTGACCCCGCCATGGCCGCCGCCCTGCCCACCAGGTTGCCGGCCAGCTGGCCCATATACCAGCCGGTCAGCGGCATCAGTATATGAAAAAAAAGAACTGTTACGCTGATTACAAGAATCTGCACCCGCCTGACCCCGGTCATCCCGATGCCCAGGCACATTGAAAAGGCATCGGTGCCCAGCGCCACCGCCAAAAGAAGTATGGTTGGAAGTGACATCACTTACCCCGCATTTCTTAATAATAAGCCGAATACTCTGTGGGAGCCCGGAATCCAGACCTCCATGCCGCAATGCGGCGCCACCAATCATGAAAATTCCCTCATTCCGGCTTTTCCCATTCTGGATTCTGAATTCTGAATTCTCTCCCCGGATTCACTCTACCTTGATTATTCTTCCCCCCGAGGCCCGCCTCAGCCGGTTGGCCACCGCCAGCCCCAGCCCGCGGGGTTCAACCCCCTCGGCCAGGATGATATCCACCCCGGTGCCTTCAAAGCGGCGCAGGGCATCGTAAAGGTCGGCCGCCACCGAAGACTGGTCGGCCTCCCTGCCGGCTGAAATGGCCAGCGTACCGGCATATTCGGCCTGGTTGCCGGCACGGCAGAGGACCCCCACTTTTTTACCACGGCCGATATATAGGGCGGCCTGCCTCTTTATCTCCTGTACAACCCGGCCGGCATCCCCCTCCACCAGCACCAGGGGGACCGACGGCGCGTAATGCCTGTATTTCATCCCCGGGGACCGGGGCCTGCGGGGAGCCCTGCCGGCCTTTTCCAGCGACCGGTCCAGGGCCACTTCCCCCGCCACCGCCCTGATCTGTTCCGGGGTTATGCCGCCGGGGCGGAGAATAACCGGGACATCCCCGGTCATGTCCACCACCGTGGATTCCATTCCCACTCCGGCCGCCCCTCCGTCCAGTATGGCGTCAATCCGGCCCTCCAGGTCGCTGCGCACATGCTCCGCCGTGGTGGTGCTGGGCCGGCCGGAAAGATTGGCGCTGGGCGCGGCCACAGGCACACCGGCTTCCCTGATCAGGGCCAGGGCCACCGGGTGATCCGGTATACGGAAGGCCAAACTGGGCAGCCCGGCCGACACCCTTTGAGAAATCCTTCCATTGCTTGGCAGGATAACGGTAAGCGGGCCGGGCCAGAATTTTTTCATTAACAGCCGGGCCTTTTCCGGCACGGACAGGGCGTACTTCCGCACCTCGTCAATATCGGCGATATGTACAATCAATGGGTTGTCCTGGGGCCTGCCCTTGGCCGTGAAAATACCCTCCACCGCCGCGCCGTCCAGGGCGTTTGCCCCCAGGCCGTACACCGTCTCGGTGGGAAAGGCGACCAGCCCTCCCCGGCGTAAAATAAGCCCGGCCTGCCGGATTATTTCCGGGTCCGGGCAGTTTTTATCCACCCGCCAGAACACTGTCTGTTTTTGATTGGGCGCCAATACCAATCACCCCGTATTAGAAGGTAGTATATCACAAATGAAGTGTTATTAGAATACGTGCCGCCGGTCGGGAATACCTATAGTGAGAGGTGGGCCACCTCATAAAGGGGGTATGGCGATGACCGGTCTGCCGGGTTTTTTAGCCGCCGTGGGCCTGGGGGCCCTGCACTCCCTGGAGCCGGGCCACGGCAAGGGGATCATGGGGTCCTACCTGGCGGTTTCCAGGGGCAGTTTAAAGGACATTCTGGCGCTGGGCGTTACCTCCGCCCTGACCCATACCGCGGTGGTGCTGGCGCTGGCCCTTGCCCTCCACTCGGCGGCCGGCGCGGTTTCCACCGGCTCCGGCCTGCCCGCCGCCCGGTTTGAAGGATACTTAAGGCTGGCCTCGGGCCTTTTAATCATGGCCATCGGAGTGGTTATGTTCCGCCGGGCGGTATCGGCAAAAAAGCGGCCCGGGTGCGGCTGCCCCGGGCACGGGTCATTTGGCCGGGGCTCCTCCCACCCGGCGGCCGGCGCCTTCCTGGTGGGACTGGGAAACGGGCTGATGCCCTGCCCGGGGTCCCTGGCCGTAATTCTAATGTCCCTCAACACCGGAAACCTTTGGTCGGGACTGTGGGTAGTGCTGGGCTTCGGCATCGGGGGGGCAATATCCCTGGTGGCGGTGGGCCTGCTTTTTTCGCGGCTGGCCTCCCTGGCCGGCTTTTCCTCCGGCGGCGGGCCGGGCCGGCTGGTCACCCTGGCCAGCTCCGGCCTGATCACGGCCATAGGCTTTTTTACCTTGACCGGCTCACTTTTCAACTGAATTCTGACCGGAAATTCATTTCTTTTGAGCAATAACAAGCCTCTCCCGGCCGGCCAGGTCCCGGAATATCTCCACCTGCCAGCCGGAACCCATCATGCCGGCTACGGCCGCCCCCTGTCCGGGGGCTATTTCCACCAGCAGGGGTCCCCCGTCCCGCAGCAGCCCCTGGGCTTCCGGAACCAGGCGGCGGTACTGGTCCAGGCCGTCCGGCCCCCCGTCCAGGGCGCTGCGGGGCTCGTAATCCCTGACACCGGCCATCAGCAGGGGTATCTCGGGGGAAGGGACATAGGGCAGGTTGGCGGCTATCAGGTCCGCCCTGAAGCCCGGAATACCCTTTAACGGGCCCAGCAGGTCGCCCTGCCTGAAATCCACCCTTTCGGCCACCCCGTGCCTGGCTGCATTCTGCCGGGCCACCTCCAGGGCCGCCGGGGAAATGTCGGTGGCGTAGACCCCGGCGCAGCCCACCATAACGGCCAGGGAGACCGCTATGGCCCCGGACCCGGTGCCCACGTCCACCGCCACCGGCCCCGGTAGGGAGCCGTATTCTGTACCGTGGCGGACATTCCTGAGTATCTCCACGGCCTTTTCCACCAGCAGCTCGGTTTCCGGCCTGGGGATGAGCACCGCCGGGCTGACCAGAAAGTCCAGTCCCATGAATTCCCTGTGGCCGGTGATATAGGCCAGGGGCTCGCCCCCGGCCCTTCTTTCCAAAAGCCGCCGGAACATTTCCTCCTGCCCCGGCGAAAGCTCCTCCAGGCCGTCCCTGTACAGGGCGGCCCGGTCCCTGCCGGTGCAGTGGCCCAGCAAAACCTCGGCGTCAACCCGGCCCGCCCCGCTGCACCTTTCCGCCAGGTACGCACCGGCCTTATTCAGCCACTGGCTTATATTCAAGGTGATTCCTCTCTTTCAACGACTTTCGCTTAACGCATAACTGCGTTTAAATAAAAAAGTGACTGTTCGGGAAGCCAGAATAATAAGTCAGGAGCCGGAATGGAAGAATAATGCAAGTAATCCTATTCTGACTCCTGAATTCTGGATTCTGAATTCTGACCGAAAAGCTTTTCCGGCTAGCTTAATCCACCTGTTTCAGTTTTTCGGCCTGGTCGGTGGTCACCAGGGCGCCGATTATTTCATCCAGGTCGCCCATCAGTATTTCCTGCAGGCGGTGCGTGGTGAGGCCGATGCGGTGGTCACTGACCCTGTTCTGGGGAAAGTTGTAGGTCCTGATGCGCTCGCTGCGGTCCCCGCTGCCCACCTGGGACTTGCGGGTGCTGGCAATCTTTTCCCTCTGCTCCTGTTCGGCCCTGTCCTTAAGCCTGGCCCGCAGCACCCTCATGGCCCTGTCCTTGTTCTTATGCTGGCTCTTCTCGTCCTGGCAGGACACCACTATGCCGGTGGGCAGGTGGGTGATGCGCACCGCCGACTGGGTGGTGTTCACCGACTGGCCGCCGGGACCGGTGGAGCAGAAAAGGTCAATCCTCAGATCGCTGGGGTTTATTTCCACCTCCACCTCCTCGGCCTCCGGCAGCACCGCCACCGTGGCCGCCGAGGTGTGGATGCGGCCCCCGGACTCGGTGGTGGGCACCCGCTGCACCCTGTGCACGCCGCTTTCAAATTTCAGTTTGCTGTACGCCCCTTTTCCTTCGATCATGAAGATGACTTCCTTGAAGCCTCCCAGGTCGGTAAAGTTGGTGTTCATTATCTCGGCCTTCCAGCCCTGGCGTTCCGCGTAGCGGGTATACATCCGGAAGAGGTCGGCCGCGAACAGGGCGGCCTCCTCGCCGCCGGTGCCGGCCCTGATTTCCACCAGCACGTTCTTCTCATCATTGGGGTCCCTGGGCAAAAGCAGCACTTTAAGCCTTTTTTCCAGGGATTCCTTCTTTTCCTCCAGCTCTTCCAGCTCGGCCTCCACCATCTCCCGGAAGTCGGGCTCCAGCTTATCCTCCAGCATATCCCGGGCTTCCTCAATCCCTTCCAGGGCCTTCTTGTAGTCCCGGTATACGCCTACCACCTCGCCCAGGTCGGAATGGGCTTTCACCAGCTGCTGCCAGCGGCTGGTGTCGGAGATTACCGCCGGGTCGCCGATCTGCCTTTCCAGTTCCTCATACCTGTTTTCCAAGCTTGCCAGTTTATCTAACATGGACCTGATCCTCTCTTTCCTTCAAAGCCGCCCCCGTGGCTGAAACGGCCACCTCCGCATTCTCCTTCAAAACCGCCCCCATGGCCGAAATGGCCACCTCCACCTGGCTGTCGTCGGGCTCCCCGGTGGTCAGCGACTGCAGCCACCTGCCCGGAGTAATAAGCAGGCGGCACAAGGCGTTATCGGCATACCTGGCGGACAGCTTGAGGGCCTCGTAGGAAACGCCGGCCAGCACCGGGAGCAGCAGGACCCGTGAAGTTATGCGCCACCACAGCACCTGGTGCCCCAGCAGGGCAAAAAGGAATATGCTCAAAACCAGCACGATAAGCAAAAAGCTGGTTCCGCACCGCGGGTGGAAGGTGCTGAAGCGCTGCACTTTTTCCACCACCAGCTCCTCGCCGGCCTCGTAGGCGTTTATTACCTTGTGTTCAGCCCCGTGATACTGAAAGACCCTCTTTATATCCTGGAGGCGGCCGATTAAAACCACGTAAAGCAAAAAAATACCCAGCCTTAAGACACCCTCCACCACGTTCTGGGCAAAACTGCCCTGCACCTGGTTCTTTAAAAGGTGGGCCGCCCCGGTGGGAACAATCACAAAGAGCACCACGGCCAGGGCAAAGGCCAGCCCCATGGTCAGTATAATCTCGGTTTTACTGAGTTCTTCCTCCTCGCCCATAGCCTTGCTGGCCGAGAAACTCAGGGCCTCGATGCCAATCACCAGGGATTCCACCAGGGCCACCACCCCGCGAATGAGGGGCCATTTTAAAAAGGGATACCTTTTGGTGATGGAGCCGACTTGCCTGTCGTCAACAACAATGCCCCCTTCGGGCACCCGGACGGCAATAGCCCTGGTATGCGGCCCGCGCATCATTACGCCCTCGATGACCGCCTGGCCCCCGTATTGAAAGTTATTTGCCATAAAAAAGCCTCCATGCCGAACGCATCTTAAAAAGTAAACAGCAGAGCCCGGGGCTCTGCCAGCTATACTATTTCAGGCCGTATTTCTTACGGAACTTGTCTGCCCGGCCGCCAACCTCCACCTGCCGCTGGGACCCGGTGTAGAATGGGTGGCACCTGGAGCAGATTTCCACTTTCATCTCCTTGCGGGTCGATCCGGTCTCAAAAGTCTCCCCGCACACACAGGTCACCCTGGCTTTTTGATATTTGGGATGAATTCCTTCCTTCATGGGTTCACCTCTTCCCCTCTGCATTGTAAAACCCGGTACACGGGCCGCAGTTATCATGTTGTACACACCATAAGATTATACCACACCGGGTTTTACCCCGCAAGGAATTTGCCTGAAAGAATTTTAATCAATAACTTATCCTGAGAAGGTTCCAGGCCGGAATAGGGAATGCATAACAGCTATCTCACCGGCCGGCTGAAATTGCCCACCTCCAGGCCCGGCACCGCACCCAGCGCGTCAATCAGCCCGCTGATCCCGGTAATCCCGCCTTTAGGCCGGGGAAGCCCGGCAAACAGGTAGTCCGGGTCGATATTGAGGTTTCTCAGCTGGACCATGCGCACGCCGGTTTCCCTGATCAAACCCACCAGGGCTTCCACCTCCTCCTCCCGGTCGGTAAGCCCGGGGAGGACAAGCAGGTTCAGGGAAGTGTAAACTCCCGCCTCCACCGCCATCCTTATTGAGGCCCGCACATCGGCGAGGCCGTACCCCCGGGGCCTGTGGTAGGCGTTGTACACTTCCTCCCGGGCGCTGATCAGGCTCACCCGGATGGAATCCAGGCCGGACCGGCACAGTACTTCCAGGGCCCCGGTACGGCCGGCGTTGGTATTGATATTGACGGTGCCGCGGCCTGTTTTGTGCCTTATCTCAAGGAGGGCGTTCCGGATCAGTTCCCCGGCCAGGGTCGGCTCGCCCTCGCAGCCCTGCCCGAAGCTGATGATGGCCTCCCCGGCCCTCTCCAGGTGCCTGCTCCCCAGTTCAGCCACCTCTTCCACCGAAGGCGTAAAGCTTATCCTGGCCTGGGGGGACGGGCAGCACCCGGCCGGCTGCAGCGATATGCACCCCAGGCAGCCGGCGTTGCAGGACCTGGAAACCGGTATTCCTCCCTCCCAGCGGGCATAAAAAATGTTCTGGGCGGTAAAACAGCCGTATTCCAGGGCACACCTGGAAAGCTGGCGGGCGATCCGGTTGCCGGGCAGTTCGGCCAGCAGTTTCTCCACCAGCTCCGGCAGCTCCGGGGTGTTGTAGTGGGCCGGATCCCAGCGCCGGGGCCGGTCGGTCCTGAGGGCGGCGGCGTACACCTTCCCCCGGTGCCAGGCCACGGCGGTGTAGCCCAGGAGGGGAAGGGGACTGCCGGCCTCCGGCCGCCGGTAGGCGGGCAAGAGTGTCCTGGTGTAGCCCTGGGGCAGCAGCGCCCCCACGGCACAGGCCGGCCCGCCGCTCCCGTAAACCTCCGCCACCAGCGAAAAGCGCCCTCCTGCCGACACCCCCACCGGGCGCCCGCCGGGGATGAGCACCAGGGACGACCCGGGCGGCAGCGCTATGAGATCCTCCCGGTTCAGTTCAACAAACATGTCCCCGGTCCTCCCCGCCGGCCTCAGGGCGGGGTGATCGTAAAAATTGCCGGCGGCGTCGGCGTATATCAGCCTCACTCGTTGACCCTCCCGTATAAGCATATAAGCAGGAAATGGCGGTCGGCAGACAAATAATACCATAGATAATATTTTTAATACAAGGCCTTTGGACCTCTCGCCTGCCATCCTCCATTTTCACATCGGGGACTTTTTCACATCGGGGACGGTTCTTGATGTGAATTTAATTATCCTGTATTATTTAACCAGAGGTGATGAAACATGCCCAGAACACCCAGGATTAAGGGAGAGAATAAGGTTTATCATGTTATTCAAAGAGGAAATGAGCGAAGGAATTTATTTAATGATGACAAGGATAGAAAAAAGTTTTTAGAGATACTGTCAAGAATGAAACACAAATATAATTTCAAAATTCATGGCTACTGTCTGATGGATAATCATGTTCATATAATCATTGACATCATGGAAAATGACATTTCCACAGTGATGAAAAGTATCAATGTAAGTTATGCCAGGTATTTTAATGACAAATATAACCGGGTAGGCCACCTCTTCCAGGACAGATTTCAAAGTGAGCTGGTGGAGGATGACCGCTACTTATTGGAATTAAGCAGATATATTCACAGAAACCCGGTTGAAGCGCACATGGTTAAACACCCCGGAGATTATCGGTGGAGCAGCTATAATATCTATATCGGCAAGGCAGAAGACGAATATCATTTAGTAGATCCTTTGCTGGTTCTGGGTTGTTTTTCCAACAACCAGGCTACAGCTGTAAAAGAATATATGGTTTATGTAACCAGTACTGAAGGAAGGAAACAGTGGCAGAAGGATATCAGTTCCTCCATTATGGATATCCCTAGCGATAATAAGAGATCAGTAAGTAAAAATGAAATCCTGGCCCTCATCAGGGAATTAACAAACCAAAGCGGTTTAAAACCTGCTGACGTATTGTCCAGGTATACACCTCATATTGAAGTTAGAAACAAAGCCATCGAAGTTTTACGCCATAATGCCGACCTTTCTTTTTCCGAGATTGGCAGGCTGTTTGGGCTTTCACATTCTTCAGTAAGTAAAATATTAAAAGCCCAAAGACAAGGGTAATAAATTTTAAACAATTTATACTTCATTCACATTGAGAACCGTCCCCGATGTGAAACATTCACAATCAGAACCGTCCCCGATGTGACACTCGGTAAAGGAAAGCCACGGGGTCTTCACGATATTTACCTTGATCCCCAGTTTTGCCGCGTCGGACTGGAGCATCAGGGCGATTTTTTCCTCGTCGGGCACCTCGGCCACCCAGGCCAGGTCAATGGGGTACTGGTCCAGCTTGCCGGCGTACCTGGACTTGGCCAGCTCCTCCTTGGCCTTGTCAAGGTCCTGGTTGTACTGGAAGGCGTCGGACTTGAAGCCGGGCAGGATAAAGCTCACCGGCCCCCTGGTCTGCTTGGACCCCGGGAATATTTTCTCCACCGCCGTCTTGTAGTCAAAGGCGTAGGCCAGGGCCTTGCGGAAATGCACGTCGTCGGCGGGAGGCTTTTTGGTATTAAACATGATGTTCATCATGCTGCCGGTGTAGGAGGCATTGACCGCCACCCCGGGAATGCCGCCCAAAGCCTTCAGTGCCTCCTCGCTCTGCCACTGGTCGGTTATTTCCAGTTCCCTGCGGGTCATCAGGGTGCGCACGGTGGAAGCCGCCGTGGTGCCGATAATCTTGAAGGAATCCGGCGCGTCCTTGTCCCACCCGCCCCAGTATTCGGGATGTTTTACGGCGTAAAGGTATTCCTGCTTCTTCAATTCCTTGACCTTGTAGGGGCCGCTGCCGGCGTCATTGGTGAGCAGCCATTCCTTTCCGTAGTCCCCCATTTCCCCGTACTGGCCGGGCTTCTTGATATTGGCCGTCACCTGGCTCTTGTCCAGTACATACAGGCGCACCAGGGTGGAAAGGAAGGGTCCGAAGGTCTTGTTCAGCTTGAATTCCACCTTGTAATTGTCCACGGCCCTGGCTTCCTTGACCACCTTGGCGAAAAGGTAGCCGTAACCTTCACCCACGGTGATCATCCGCTGCATGGAGAAGGCCACGTCTTCCGCCGTCAGCTCCTCTCCGTTGTGGAATTTGACGCCGCGCTTCAACTCGAAAGTCCATGTAAGCCCGTCGCTGCTGGTTTCCCACTTGGTGGCCAGCAGGGGGCTCACCGTGCCGTCGTCATTGGGGAAAACCAGCGTGTCGTAAAGGTTGCACAGCGCGATGGAGCTGCTGTAGTCCGACCCGACCCCGGGATCGATATTGGGCACATTGGCCTCGGTAATCCTTATAATTTTCTCCTTCGGTGCAGTCTCTTTGCTGTCTTTACCAGCCGTGCCGCCGCATCCCGCCAGCAGCAGGGCAATCAGGACCGCGACCATTCCAGGCAAAAAAAACTTCTTGCTGAATCCACTCCGCCTTTTCACATAAATTTCTCCCTTCCAGGGTTTTTAATTAAAAATTCTCCTTTTTCAGGAGACAGCTTAAAAATGTAAGCTTCTAAATAAAATCAATAATATCCTTTGTAAAAATAAACAAATAGTCTTTCTACTTTTGTCCATTGACAACAATTGCGGCATGAATAACTATCCTGGAAGTATAATTTTCCGCTCAACATTAAAAGCCTGCTGTAAAATACATACAGCAGGCTTTGTCGAGGTTCGAACTTCGAAATTAGGCGTACCCGCGCCTGAGGCACAACATGGGATCATAGGGGATGCCGTTGATCAGCAGCTCCAGGTGCAGGTGCGGCCCCCTGGACTTGCCGGTGTTGCCCACCAGGGCGATGACCTGTCCCCTGTTCACCCACTCACCCCCGGAAACAAGGATTTTTGACGAGTGGGCATAAAGGGTGGTCAGCCCGTCCCCGTGGTCCAGTATCACCGCCAGCCCGTAGCTGCCCCTGGGACCGGCAAAGGCCACCCGCCCCGGCATGGCGGCCCTGATGGGCACGCCGTAATCGGCGGCGATGTCAACGCCCTCGTGGGGCTTCCCTTCACGGATTCCGAAAGGCGAACTGATCCAGCCCACCACCGGCCATTCCAGTTCCCCCACGGGCAGGCCGCGGGAAACCGGCCCGGCAGGCACGGGAGCCAAACCGGAACTCCGGCAAATAACCAGTTTCTGCCCGGCCACCAGCAGGTCCTCATTATTGATCCCGTTGGCAGCGGCAATATCCTTCCACGGCATGCCGAATTTCCGGGCAATGGCGGTCAGGGTCTCACCGGGCTGGATCGTATGGACGTAAACACTGCCGGGCACTAAAAGCAACTGCCCCTCCCGGATCAGGTTGGCGTCACTGAGGTTGTTCATGGCAGCCAGTTCGGCGGCCGGAACCCCCAGTTTCCCCGCGATGGCCAGCAGGGTGTCACCCTTTTGCACGACATACCGGCCGGTCTCACCGGAACTTGCCGCCCTGTCGGCTTCACCGTCGATATCTTTACCGGACGAATCCAAATAGGGCCCCTTTTCCGGAATCCATTCATCCGGCGTGGCCGTAGCTGAAACCGCCGGCACTCCGCTGAGCATTAAACATGTTAAAATTACTGCCGCAATTTTTCTTGTTTTTGTCATATAAAAACCCTCGATTCACACCTTCTTCTGGATTTTTGGGCAGTCCGCTTACAAGTATTGCCACTTTTTACGAGTTTAAAACATGGACTGTTGCCGAACGTCAGCCGTCAGCTCTCAGCTATCGTTAAAAACAAGAAGAAACGGGTAAAAAAGCCGCCCTGCCGGGCGGCGCCGCTGTTCCAGCGGCGGGAATCCAGAATTCAGAATCCAGAATCCAGAATGCTTACAGCCTTTCCTAAAGCCCGGCTCCTTCTTTTGGGACGTACAATACTTTAGAGGTTGCTATCGAAAGGGAGAAGGCATCAATCGAGCGATATTACCGGAGACTGTTACAGTCTCTTGCGAATGA
>JBMOPD010000103.1:0-1287 GCA_049323615.1 Bacillota bacterium
CTTTTGGCAGTAGGTCCACTTCGCCAATGTTATACCGGGTTTGTTGCCGGCAGCACTTCGCCTTGCCCTCAGCGATGTTTAACCACCAACCGCAGCGTCCGGAGCGTGTGGAGTACCCCGGAGTGCCCATGTATTCCGGCATAACGTAGCCCCGTCAGGACTTCTCCTGGTGGCTGAGGCTAATCAACCAGGCTTAGGAACGTATAACTGCTGGTTATACGCTACCCCAAGCCCCCGCCTCTATAGGCGGGGGTTGTTGACTTCTCCGGGGGCGAAGCCTGTGTACTCCACGGGGTTTCCGCTATCATCTTTTAAGACCGCCCGCCATTCACGGTGAAAAGCGCCCACGGGCACGCCGGTCAGGGGGTTGTCACTCTGATTCTGGAAATCTACTGCGGCCGTATACCTGACACCCGGTTCGGCTTCCCCCTCAACTCCGGAGTGCATGCGGAGGGCCACCAGGTTGTTTACCGGGAGCAGGGCGTCGGGCAGAAGCGGCACCGTCATGTAGTTGATCTGACCGCCGGCGCCGTAACGCCACATCCTGCCGATCCCCCAGGCGTACTTCGTCGGAGGGGCCAGGATGTGTACGTACTGTTGGATGTTGTCCCAAAATTCCCGGGTGGAGCCGTCTATGCCATACACCTTGTAGTTGTTGGCGTTGTTAGGATCACTGTAGTAGATCAGGATGCCATGGCGGATGTTCAGGGCGTAACGATCACTGCCGTCGAGGTCGTTGTTGAAGTCGATATTGTAGTTCGCTTTAACGTCATCATCCCTCCAAGGCCAATAAATCCATTGCTGGTCTTCGAAATAGCCGGTATGAGCCACATCTGGCGGAAAGGCTACGTTGGTGTAGTCCTCACCGCGGAGAGTATAGCCCAGGTACCGGTATTGGCCATCTTTAAGGTTCACGTGGGGGGCCTCATAGACCAGGCAGCCGTAATAGCTGTCTCCTTTCAGGTAATTTGACAGGATCGGTATGGATACGTAACTGAGCTGATCGCCTTTTTTATCAACGTCAAGGTAATATCCTGAATTATTCAAAGCATCGTCGTTTGCAGTTTGAGAATCAAACAATTGCCCGGCGAAGGCCGGGAGAGCGGCACCCAAAAAAATAAAGACTGCCGCGATTGCGAACAATCTTTTGAGCATTTTTAAAACTTTAATCCGGTAAGTAACAGCAGTTTTTTCTTTCGAAGCCTTGGTGGCTACCAAAAATAGGATATTGTGTTAAGCGTTGTATGCAGTTTGTAGTTTCTTAAGTCGGCTAAAATCTAAAGCTTT
>JBMOPD010000104.1:0-1287 GCA_049323615.1 Bacillota bacterium
CGCTCCAGCTCTTAACGCCTTCGGCGTTATCCTTAAAAGCTACTTCCACCTTGTTCAGAGCTTCATTGGTATCTGAGGCCAGTTTCACCGCAGCGGTTCCGGCGGCTGCAAGCGGCGCGGTAACCGCCAGGGACATTCCCTGACCGGCACTGGTAATGCTGCTGCCCGCCGCTTTTAATTTCTGGCTGGCTTCTTCGGCCTTTTTAGAGAGCTTAGTCCAGGCGGAAGCTTGTAGTTCCAGTTCCTTGACCGTCTTTTTTAGGGAGTGTTCCATATTGGCCAGAACCTTTTCGGCCTGCAGCATTTTGATCCGCAGTTTTTCCACCGCGACCGCATCCTGCTCGGTGCTATTGGCCGCTTTTTCATAGGCCTCTTTTAAGGCGGCCACTTTCTGCCTTTGTATCTCAGCCTGCTTGTTTAAGTATTCAACTTTTAACTTAAGTTGATCGGCGGCGCTGCCCATATCGCCCATCTTGGCGGCGGCTGCCTGAAATTCAGCTTTGGCCAGCTTAAGCGACTGATCCAGTTCTTTCATGCCCTGATTAAAGCCGGTGTTGTCCAGCCCGACTTTGACCAGCAGTTCACCGATGGTTTCTGCCAACTGTCCTCACCCCCTCACCAGATATCATCAATGTACCCGCTAGGATTGTTTTCAGCTTCGTTAACTAGAGAGCCAACAATGAGCAGATCCCAGAACATATCGAGCGCCATGGCGTCGATCTGCTCCGGGAGCCAGTGGTAGCTTTGAGCCAGGACCAAATAGAAATACACCACCATTTGGTAAGCCGACAGACGGCTTAGGTCCGGTCTGCCGGCGGGACTTGGTTTGGGAGTTCTGCCATCTTGCGGCTGACTGCCTCGGCCACCCAGCCGGCAATCTGGTAAAAGAGGGGGACAAACTCATCCAGGTCCAGTTCCTCCTCGATAACCTCGGCGGTAATTTCCGGGTGGCTAAAGGCGGAGGCAATCAGGCGCTCCATCTCGCTTAAAGCCTCCTCATCGCCTTGCTCTTTATCGCCGAATTTATCCTTGAATTTGGTCACCTCGCGCCAGAGCTTGACCTTGGGCGGCGGCGCGGTGTAGGTCTTTCCTTTAAGGGTAATTGTCGGTGTTTCCATGTCATGTCCCCCCAGTTTACGCGGTGGTGAATTTGGTCACGCTGTTGGCTGCCAGTCTGTTTCCGGCCAGGTCGCTAACGTCCTTGGTACAGATAGCCCGGTAGGCGGTTGCCGCCGACAGATTGGCGCCGGGCGTAAAGGTGACCACTGTCCGGGCGGTATTTATTGA
>JBMOPD010000105.1:0-19618 GCA_049323615.1 Bacillota bacterium
CTCCATATCTTCAGATATCTCTATAATTAGCTATTATGCTGGGTTTTTCCTGCTTGCGATTTTTGATTTTTCCTGATTTTTTCAGAGTTCTTGAGTATTGCAATGGAGTTTTGCAACACTCTCCTAGACGAAACTACCTACCAGTGGCTGCCGGGAACTAAAAAGCTGCCGGCTATGGAGCGCTGGAAAAAATCTTATTACGTGCTGGAAAAGCCCGTTGGGAACAAAATCCCCTGGACCTTAATCGTCGAGGAGCCCGTTGCGCCGTTCCAGAACTATTTATACCGTTTATATATTAAAAGCCTTGCCATTATGGTGATTCTTGCCGTGTTGGCGTTATTAATGGCTGAATTTGTCAGCAGCAAGATGGTTATTCCGCTGTCAAAGCTGGCTAAAATCACTACCAATTTACCCCATAAACTGCTTGATCAGCAGACCGTTGATTGGCCCAGAAAATCTGTTCAGGAAATAGACGTCCTGGCCGGCAACTTCAAGCACATGGCGGGTACACTGAAGCAGTCTTTTTGCAACATAAATAGAGCCAACGAAACCCTTAAGCATTTGGCTTTCTACGACCCCCTCACCGGCCTTTACAACCGCGCCTATTTTGAAGAAGAGATGTGCCGCCTCGATGGGACACGCAATACTCCGGTCAGCATAATTGTTTGTGACGTAGACGGCTTAAAGCTGGTCAATGACACCCTCGGGCACGATTCGGGAGACTCCCTGCTAATTGCCGCCGCGGGTGTTATCAAGGAATCCTTCCGGGAAGGAGACGCCATCGCCAGGATTGGGGGCGACGAGTTTGCGGTGCTGCTTCCAAATAGCGACGAAGCTGCTGCCGAAAAGGCCTGCCACAGGATCAGGGACGCCGTGGCGAGATATAACTCAACCAACCCGGAACTGGCCATAAGCATGTCAATAGGATCTGCCACCAGTAAATCGGCTGATAACTTGAATGAGACATTCAAGGAAGCTGACAACAACATGTACCGGGAAAAGCTGCACCGTATCCAGAGCGCCCGCAGCGCCATGGTCCAAATACTCATGAAGGCGCTGGGGGCCAGGGACTTCATCACCGAAGGGCACGCTGACCGCCTGCAGGAACTGGTGGCGGGCCTGGCCAGGTCCGCCGGCCTGCCAGAACGCACTATAACCGACCTGCGCCTCCTGGCCCGGTTTCATGACATCGGCAAGGTGGGCATCCCGGACCGCATCCTTTTTAAAACCAGCCCTCTTACCCGTGAGGAATTTAAAGAAATGCAGCAGCACTGTGAGATCGGCTACCGCATAGCCCAGGCTGCACCCGACCTGATTCCCATTGCCGACTGGATCTACAAGCACCACGAATGGTGGAATGGACAGGGATATCCTCTTGGCCTGAAAGGGGAAGAAATTCCCGTGGAGTGCCGCATTCTCGCCATCGCCGACGCATACGACGCCATGACCAGCGAGCGCCCTTACCGGAAGGCCATGCCCCACGAAGAAGCTGTGGCTGAAATTAAAAAATGCTCCGGAACCCAGTTTGACCCGCACCTGGTGGATACACTCGTGAAAATGCTTGAGAGCAGGAACCGCCAGGGTTCCTGAGCGCCCCGCTATTCCTGGCAAAGTACCTTGGCTACTCTGGTCTTCAACATTATTCTAATAACCTCACGCACTTGTTCAACCTCTATTTTACAGTTGGACCTAACGGCGTTAGGTTTTTCAAATAAATCGTTTTTCTACCGCTTCAAAAATTACTCGCATTTTATGGAAAATTTTCCAATAGGGCAGGAATCTTGCCATAAAGTGTCGAAGGATATTTTTTTTAGGTTAGTAAACCTATTCCGAAAAGGCAAACTTACCGAAAGGTAAGGGCGCAAAGCTACAGGGCCTGCGGGAAAAGAAAATGTCCATGGCAGCCAGCTACCGAAGGAGGTTAAATTTTGTTTTTTGAAAATTTTTGCCACCAGGGTTCAATAATGGTGGAGGACATAATGGTTACTCTAATAAGAAAAGATCAACTTTATACTTTGAAAGAAAAGTCCGGGATTAATTGCCGGGAAGTTAATGAGTTATTGCATAAGATTAAAGAATATCACAAAGGGATATACCAGCACTCCCTTAATGTAGCCAAACTTTCTGCATTATTGGCCCGTCAGCTAAATTTGTCGGAAATTGAAATATATACCATAAGCATCGGAGCATTATTACATGATATTGGTAAAATAAATTTACCCCCTTCTATTTTGAATAAACAGGGAAAACTAAATAAGAACGAATGGGAACTAATAAAAAAACACCCTCAACTAGGGGTAAATATTGTGTCCAGCTTTGATTGGGGAAAACAACTGGAACCAATGTTACTGCTACATCACGAGCGGCTTGACGGTAAAGGGTATTATGGTGTGTTACCAGGGAAAATACCCCTTCCCGCCCGGATAATTAGCCTAACCGATGCCTTTGACGCTATGATCTCTCCCAGGTCATACCAGGAACAGAGAAATTTTCAGGACTGCTGGATAGAAATAGAAAGGTGTAGCGGAACCCAATTTGACCCAGATTTGCTTCCTGGATTTAATTTTGTTATTACACGAAATAAGGCGAAATTATGAGAGGTGAAAGAATAAGTGGCTGCAAATGCTATGAAAAGAGAAAACAGCAGAACAGCAGATGTTTCTATCCGCTTATCAGAATTTGAAATCCCTCCAATGCAGGATGTGTTACTGGTGGGCAAACGGGCTCCAATTGGCCCGGAGGCCGCCAGGAGGATGGTGGATGCCCTTTCACCGGAACAATATGAAATAATTCCTGTAGAAGAAGGTCCTTTTGAGGCAATGGTGGTTCGCAAATCATTGTTGAAACTAATTCCTGAGGAGAAACTCTTTCCCATTATCCTGGAAGAAGGATTAAAAATCTCCACCGAACACACTGTAATTAAAGCCCAGGTAAATGTAGTAATAACTGTTAATAAGGCAATTGACCTTTAATGTAGGTAGAAAAACTTTAATGGGGGGTGAAAAAATAGTGTTAGAGTCAGTCGGCAACATTATGAACAAAGAGATACAGACAGTTACACCGTGGGTAAGCGTTTCTTCTGTAATAAATATTATGGAACAGTATCGGATAAGTGGTTTACCGGTAATAGATAATGGACATTTAGTAGGAATTGTTACTTCCCGGGATGTTCGTAAAGCTCACCCTAACCGCCTGGTAGCCGACGCCATGACTCGAAATCCTATTGTAATCCACCCCAAAATTTCTCTCTGGGAAGCCAAGAAACTTTTAGAACAACACCAGATTGAACGGCTTATTGTAGTTGAAAATGACAGGGTAGTTGGTATTATCAACGATACTCAGATTTATGCTGAACTTGGGAAACATATCGATCCAATGACTGGACTTCCCAGAGCAGAATACTTCTATCAAAAGGCGGTTGAACTCCTACAAAACGATCAGGAAATAGCCCTCATATTTATAGACATTGATGATTTTGGCAAAGTTGACAAAGATTTTGGTCATGTCGTAGGAGACCAGATTTTACGGCAAGTATCGGAAATGCTAAGAAAAAGCGTACCCACCAGTGGTTACCTATGCCGGTATGCAGGTGACGAATTTGCCTTTGTGTGGCCCGCAACCCAATCAGAAGCTAGAGAACTGGCTAATTTGTTAGTGACCACAATTGCTCAAGAGGTATTTTCCCATGGTATCCATATCAGTGCATCGGCAGGAGTGGCAGGGGGCCGTCGTCTTAATATTAAACGTTGTCAAGGGGAAGAAAGTTGTACCGTAAATGCCTTGATTAATATGGCCAGCCTTGCTTCTACGAGAGCCAAGCGCGAAAAACGTCAAGTAGTAGTTGCGGAAAGCTTGCAATTTGTTGAGGTGTCTTAATTTATTAAGGTATTCTTAATCATGTGGAGCTGTACTTAGGGCTTGATATACGCGTAACCTTCAGCTTGCTTTTTAACAATTTCAGTTATACCTGCCGAGACTACCGTGACATAAGACTGTATCATGTTCTCATCTAAGGATTTCATCCTGAGAGAGTTTCGGCAAGCAACGAATTTTACACCTATTTTGGTTAAATTATTTATTTGTTCAAGTAAATCTCCACTTGCTATTCCGCAACTGTTCGCAGTTTCAGAGCCGGCTTTGATTTGGCATTTATTGGCATAGGCGGAGACTGCAGCACCGTTGGCTATAACCTCAACATCCACATTCTCTTGTCCTGCGTCATTTAAAAAATTGATGATGTTTAAAAGTGTTCTTTGCCATCTTTCAGGTTCGTTTACATGGAAAAGAACTTTCATTTTGTCCATTAAAAAAGCCCCCTTTTTATTAGTTTGTTTGAAAGTTATCATGCCCTTGCCAGGCCAGTAAAGTATTTCTTTTGAGAAAATTTTTCTACTGGATCTTCCTGAGAGCAAAAAGAAATTAGAAAAGATATGAATTCCTCCACCACAGAGGTTTGAAACTTATCTTTATTATAAATTATATAGAACTTGCGGCTCAAAGAAACATTTTTGATTTTGACCGGAGCGAGAATGCCCAGCTTTAACTCTTTTTGTACTGCCCACTTGGAAATAATTGTTGACCCAAACCCTGCTTCCACAGCTTCCTTTACTGCTTCTGTGCTTCCTAATTCCATCACCACATTTAAGGCAAATAGATTTACCCCTTCCTCCTTTAGTCTATCTTCGGTTATCTTCCTTGTGCCCGATCCTTGTTCTCTCAAAACCAGGGGTAATGCTACAAGTTCATCAATTAAGATAAGTTGCTGTTCAGCCAAAGGATGGTCGGTTGGAAGTACAACAATTAGTTCGTCTTGCAGGAAGGGTTTTGCAATCAACCCAGGGTTATCTACGCGATTTTCCACAAGCCCTAAATCGATCTCTTGTTTTAAGACCAGATTAACTATGTGATCCGTGTTGGTCACCTGCAGTAAAGCCCTTACCTGGGGGTGTTGTTTTTTAAAGGACCCCAGGATTTTTGGAATTACATATTCCCCCAAGGTAAAACTTGCCCCTATCAATAATGTTCCTTGTACACAGCCGGTGAGTCTGGAAATATTTTTTTCTGCTTCATCTAGTAATGACAAAATTTTATCTGTATATTCATACAAAATACGTCCGGCTTCTGTAATGGTTACCTGCTGCGTGTTACGATCAAACAATCTTGTACCCAAATGTTCCTCTAAAGATTTGATATGCATACTGACTGCCGGCTGAGAAATAAAAAGAGTTTGTGCAGCCCCAGAAAAACTATTTTTATCAGCAACTGTTTTAAAAATATGTAATTGGTATAAATTCACCAATATGCCTCCTTAAAAATCTATAATGTGAATGGCTAATAGACCTGTAATTGAAATAATTAAGGAGCCAATTACTCCGATAACTAGCGACTTTAATCCCATACGCTTAAACATTACCAAATCTACACTAAGACCCATGCCGGCCATGGCCACCGTCAAAAGAAGGCTGCTGGCTTGCATCATTATAGAAGCAAGATCTTCAGGTATTAAACCAACGGTATTAAGGCAACTTAGGCCGAAAAAGCCGAAAATAAACCAAGGAATTGTCATGCCCCGCCATCCAGTAGTTTGTTCGTTCTCTTTATCATTTAAGTTAAACCAAAGATTGATTACCAGAGCTACGGGAATTAACAGGGCCACCCGGCCAAGTTTGGTTACAACAGCCATATCAACTGCGGTGCTACCTGCCGGTTGTGCTGCTGCTACTACATGCGCTACTTCATGTAAGGTTGATCCTGCAAAGATACCGTATTCGTATAAATTAAACCCCAAAAAAGGTTGTAGCAAAATGTATAAAATACTGCCGACGGTTCCCAAAACGGCAACAGTTGCTACTGATACCACCGTTTCATCTTCATTCGAATTAATTGTTGGCGCGATGGCGGCAATGGCAGCAGCACCACAGATTCCCGTCCCTACTGCTGTTAATAGTGAGAGTTTTTTCTCTACGGCAAATACTTTGCCCAAATAACAAATAATACCAATAGCCAGGATAATAATTGAAGCATCTAGAAAAATGATTCTGGGGCCCGCAGCAAAGATTGCATCCAGGTTGAGGCGAACACCCATTAAAATAATACCATACCGTAAGAGTTTCTTGCTTGCGAAACTTATACCTGTACCGGCATACTCTGGGATTCCCATCAGTGTCCGCCAGGCTATCCCAACTAAAATAGCAATAACTAATGGGCCGGGTATGGATAAAAGAGGTATATTCACGATGTTATAGGCAAGTACCCCCACAACTGTAGCTAGAACAAGCCCTTGGAGGCTACCGTAAACAAGAGTTTTACGTTGGAAGGTGTTAAAAAGAGTTTTGCTTTGCGTAACTTTCATCTCAAATTCTCCCCTCGACAGAATTTAACAATGAAAAGTTTACCGCGAAAATGGGTGCGAGGGGAAATACCTATTGATAATAAGCATTATAATGGGATACTTATATAGGTAAGCGGTTGGCACAGGACCGGGGAGCAGTCTACAAAGATTACTAAAAATATGCAGGGCGCGATGAATTGCCCCGTCACCGGTTCTACCGTGATTGTTATTTGCAAGGGACAGGATCGCATCACGGGAAGCAGTTAAGTTTTACTTTGTTGTCTCCCGCACAAGAATCAATCTCTATTCTGTTTTCTAAATCTGTATTCATTAAAGTTTATTACTTTTTTGTCAGATAAACAATCGCCCTTCTCAAGATGACTTATAACTTTGGATATTTCCTCCCTTACCTTCCTGTAATCTATCTCACTCCAGGCTTTTAACAGCGGGATAAAGCCCTTTTCCCCCGATGCTTTAATCTTATCCAGCAACAGCAATATCATACCCCTGTTTCTGTCTTTCAGCTCATTTACAAAGCTGTAGTCCCCGCCTGGAATTAGCGACCTGAGCTTTTCCAGCAATTCATCTGAATATGTATCCCGTTCAATTTCCCAGCCCCTGTCGGTATAAACAATCACAGGCAGTCTGCCGCTGTACTCAATATCCAGATATCCTTTCTTTACAAGCCAGTCAATCCTGGCCGTTATGTCCTCAATCTTTAGTTCCTTATAAAAACCGTATACGGGACATTTGTCCAAGCCGTATTTAAGCAGATTTTTATCTTTTGACCCCTTCAGTATTTTGGCAAGCAGGCTCCTGCCTCCAGTGGCAATCAGCTCGTCAGCGCCGCGTAAAATTGCTTTTATCTCCTCAAACGGCAGCTCTTTTATGTCTTTTGGATCAAGGTGATATCTGACCCTTTGTTTCCTTTTGCCCATAAAACACCCCAAATTCCCTGTGCAGTTCGTGCACCAGGCTGCCCAGCTCAATTAGGATCCTTTTTTTTATAACACAGTGATCGATTTGATTCAAGTTGCTAACATAAGAAACCCTTGTTCACAGGAATTACAGAGTTGAATCTCCGGGTCGGATAAGATAATATGTTACCCCAAAAGGGGCCTGACGTCAGCCTGGCGTTATGGCAGCAAATTATTTTAAATTCTTTCCCGCCAAGGACTGGTATCATGACGAAGCAGATCGGAAGAGACCGAAGATATCGTCAAGTTTGCCTCACGCCAGTTGCACCCGAAGATAGCCGCCGTGGGGAGCCCGAAATTTCGGTAAGCAAGCCCGAAGAGGCGCCGGCCGACATAAAATGGACGGATGATGCCGGGGAAGACCCGGAGTAGGGCTGCCGGCGCCGCTCATCCCGCCGGGTGAAAGCCGGCAAGGACGGGTAAAGGCAAATCGCCGGAATGGGAAAATACACGGAAACAAGGTACACCGTTTCAACAATTCAGCAACCGGCGCCATCAAATTCACCCAAACGCTTCCGGTTACGGCCTTCCGGAAGTCTATTTTTTTATTACTTTATTTTTCTGGTACAACAAAAATCATCTTGACACCATGTAACTTCAGGTGTATATTATGGTCAAAGATGGTCAAAGATGGTCAAAGTTAAACATCAGGCACCTGACTGCCGGGAGAAATATTAAAAGAAGGGAGTATCAAGACATGACACTGGTAAGGTGGGAGCCGTTTCGTGAACTGGTAAATCTTAAGAACACCATTAACAGCCTCTTTGATGAAAATTTCCGGCGCGTTGTTCATCCGGAAATGGGAACCGCCTCCCAGGGGTGGACCTTTCCCATTGACATCAAGGAGACTCCTGAAGACATCCGGATTAAAGCCGAAATACCCGGCGTAAAACGGGAAGACATTAAAGTCAGCTATGACAATAATGTACTGACCATCCGGGGCGAACGGAAAAATGAAGAGAAGGAAGAAGGAGCCGATTTTATCAGGGTCGAGCGCAGGTATGGATCCTTCAGCAGGTCATTCTTCGTGGACATACCGGTAAAAACCGACCAGATAAAAGCCGGCTACAAGGATGGCATCCTGGAAGTCACACTGCCCAAGGATCAGCCGGAATCCAAAGAAATTAAGATACAAATTGAAGGTTAACATTTTCTCTCCCGGCAGTTTAAGAAATTGTTAATTGTTATCATACTGAACAGCCGTGTGATTAATAATAGTGGTAAATTTAAAATTAACCCATTTAAAAGGAGGTTTGAATAATGGGCAAGACTGTAGGAATAGACCTCGGTACCACCAACTCGGTGGTGTCGGTGATGGAGGGCGGCAAGCCCACGGTAATCGTCAACGCGGAAGGATCACGCACCACCCCTTCGGTGGTTGCTTTCAAAAAAGACGGAGAACGGCTGGTCGGCCAGGTGGCCAGGCGCCAGTCGGTGTTAAACCCGGAAAACACCCTTTACTCGGTGAAGCGCTTTATCGGCCGCCGCTATCCGGAAGTGGCCGAAGAGCGGAACCTGGTGCCCTACAAGGTGGTGCCCGGCCCCAACGACGCGGTGCGTTTCGAAATAAACGGCAAGAAATACGCGCCGGAGGAAATCTCGGCCATGGTGCTGCGCAAGCTGGCGGACGACGCCTCCAAATACCTGGGCGAGAAGGTAACCGACGCAGTCATTACGGTGCCGGCCTATTTCAATGACGCCCAGCGGCAGGCCACCAAGGACGCCGGCAAGATTGCCGGCCTGAACGTGCTGCGCATCATCAACGAACCCACCGCGGCAGCCCTGGCCTACGGGCTGGACAAGAAGGAAAACAAGACCATCCTGGTTTTCGACCTGGGTGGCGGCACTTTCGACGTTTCCATCCTGGAGGTGGGAGACGGGGTCTTTGAAGTCAAAGCCACCAACGGGGACACGCACCTGGGCGGGGACAATTTTGACAAGGCCATTGTGGACTGGATGGCCGATGAATTCAAAAAGGATTACGGCATTGACCTGCGCAACGACAAGCAGGCCCTGCAGCGCCTGACCGAAGCGGCGGAAAAGGCCAAGATGGAGCTTTCCACCACCATGGAAACCCAGATCAGCCTGCCCTTTATCACCGCCGACGTCACAGGCCCCAAACACCTGGAGATGAAGCTGACCCGGGCCAAGTTTGACGACCTTACCCACCACCTGGTGGAGCGCTGCCGGGGACCGGTGCTGGCGGCCCTGTCCGACGCCAAACTGACCGAAAAAGACATAGACGAGGTAATCCTGGTGGGCGGTTCCACCCGCATACCGGCGGTGCAAAAGCTGGTGCGCCAGCTTACCGGCGGGAAAGACCCGCATCAGGGGGTAAACCCGGACGAGGTGGTGGCCATCGGCGCGGCCATCCAGGGCGGCGTGCTGGCCGGAGAAGTGAAAGACGTGCTGCTGCTGGATGTCACACCCCTGTCCCTGGGCGTGGAAACCCTGGGCGGGATAATGTCCAGGATAATAGAACGGAACACCACCATCCCGGTAAGGCGCAGCCAGGTATTCAGCACCGCCGAGGACAACCAGCCGGCCGTGGACATCCACGTGCTGCAGGGCGAGCGGGAATTGGCCCGGGACAACCGGTCCCTGGGGCAGTTTAAACTGGACGGCATCCCGATGGCCCCCAGGGGAGTGCCTCAGATTGAGGTGACCTTTGACATCGACGCCAACGGGATCCTTAAGGTCAGCGCCCAGGACAAGGCCACCGGCAAGGAGCAGGCGATCACCATCAGCGGATCCACCAGCCTGGACAAGGGGGAAGTTGACCGCATGGTGCGCGAGGCCGAAGCCCATGCCGCCGAAGACAAGCAGCGCAAGCAGGAAGTGGAGGCCCGGAACGAGGCCGACGCCCTGGCGTACCAGGTGGAACGGCAGCTCAGGGACCTCGGGGACAAGGCGCCGGTGCACGAAAAGGCCCGCATCGAGCAGCTGCTGGGTGATTTGAAGGCCGCCCTCAAGGAGAACGCCCCCGTTGACCGCATCAGGTCCCTGCACAGCGACCTGCAGCAGGCAGCCTACGCCCTCTCCCAGGCCGCCTACCAGAAACAGCAACAGCCCGGCGGCGCCGCCGGTGAATACAGCGCCGGGGCCCAGGGCGGGGGATTCCACCCCGGGGCAGCCAACCGGGGCGACGATGTGGTGGACGCCGAGTACGAGGTGAGATAAAATCGCTTCGGCCCTGCCGGTGACAGGGGAACCGGTTTTCTCTTACGGCCTGGGCGGCGGGCTGTTGTTGCCCCCGGCCACCGCCGGGGTGGCCAAAGGCAGGTGAATATTCTAAAATGGCTGTAACTTATCAGGACTACTATGAAATATTGGGCGTGGGCCGCAATGCGACGGAAAAGGAAATAAAGGCCGCCTACCGCAAGCTGGCCCGGCAGTGGCACCCTGACCTGCACACCGGTAAGGACAAGGCCATGGCCGAGGAAAAATTCAAGCAGATTAACGAAGCCTATGAAGTGCTCAGTGATCCCGAAAAGCGGGCCAAGTACGACCGGCTGGGCAGCAACTGGCGGGCCGGCCAGGATTTCCGCCCGCCCCCGGACATGGGAGATTTTCAATTCTACACCGGCACGGGGGCCGGGGGTTTCAGCGACTTTTTTGAAATACTGTTCGGCGGCGGGTCACCCTTTGGACGGACGGCACGGGCAGCCCGCCGGGGCCCGCTGCGCGGACAGGACGTGGAAAGCGAACTGGAGCTTACCCTGGAGGAAGCATACCGGGGCGGGGAAAAATCGCTGCAGCTGTCCACCCGGGAAGTATGCCCGGTTTGCGGCGGCGACGGGTATAACAACAACTCCTTTTGCAACCGCTGCGGGGGCACCGGTTTAACCAGCGAGACAAAAACCCTGTCCGTAAAAATCCCGCCGGGAGTTCGCGACGGCAGCCGAATCCGGCTTAAGGGCCAGGGCGGGGAAGGGTTGAACGGAGGCCCGCGGGGCGACCTGTACCTGAAGGTGCGCCTGCTGCCGCACCCGACATACAAGGTGCAGGGAAACGACCTGGAAACAGAGGTGGTCCTGCGGCCCGAACAGGCCGTCCTGGGCGGGCAGGTTACCGTACCAACCCTGGACGGCCCGGTGGAGATGAAGGTGCCGGCCGGCATCCGGGCCGGAAAGCGCCTGCGCTTAAGAAACAAGGGGCTGCCCGCCCACGGCGGCCGGGGCGATCAATATGTGCGGGTCATAATCGACATCCCCGGTCACCTGACGGCTGAAGAAGAACAGCTTTACCGGCAGCTGGCCGCACTCGGGAAAGGGGTGTAAGCGGTGAAAAAATTTTATCTGCAGATATATCACCACACCCTGTCTCAAGATGATGAGGATGCCTGGGTAGATGCAGGCATCCTGGGGATACACCCCGAAATAGTGAACCTGCTGGCCGAACTGGGGATTGTGGAGATTAATATGGGGCACGTGCCGGCGCAGCAGGCGGCGCGCATCCAAAAGCTGCTCCGCCTGCGCCGGGACCTGGGCGTCAACCTGCCCGGGGCAGCCATTATACTGAATATGCTGGAAAGAATGGAAATGCTTGAGGATGAAATAGAACGGCTGAAAAGGAGGTGAACTCCCGGGCGCTATTGAGGGGACATTCCTGCCGTGGGACAGTTGTTAGCTGTTTGCTATCAGCCGTTAGCCTGTAGGGATGAATAATCATTTGCCCGTTGTAAATCCGGCAGGTGTGTCCCCTTTCCTCTGGGGGGTTTAACATATGGATATCAACCGCTATACACAAAAATCAAGGGAATCACTGGCTGCCGCCCAGCAGCTGGCCGCGGCCAGGCACCACCAGGAGGTGACCGGAAAACACCTTCTGGCGGCCCTGCTTACCCAGGAAGGGGGACTGGTCCCGCGCCTCCTGGAACATGCCGGAGTAAACGCCAGCGGGCCGGCCGGCAGGGTGGAGGATTTGCTCAGGAAGATACCGGTGGTAACCGGCTACGAAGGCTCCCTCCACCTGGGCGCCGCCCTGGCCCGGGTGCTGGCCCGGGCGGAAAAGGAAGCCCGGGAGATGAAGGACGACTACGTCAGCGTGGAGCACCTGCTGCTGGCCCTGCTGGAGGAAGGAGAACCGGAAACCAGGGATGTGCTGCGGCAGGCCGGCCTTTCCCGGGACGCCCTGCTGAACTCGCTGCGGGCCATAAGGGGCATCCAGCGGGTAACCGGGGAAAACCCCGAAGATACTTACGAGGCCCTGGAACGCTACGGCCGGGACCTGACCAGACAGGCCAGCGAGGGCAAGCTGGACCCGGTAATCGGCCGGGACAACGAAATCCGGCGGGTAATGGAAATACTGTCCAGGCGCACCAAGAACAACCCGGTACTGATCGGTGAGCCGGGGGTGGGCAAAACGGCCATTGTCGAGGGCCTGGCCCGGCGCATAGTGGCCGGGGACGTGCCCGAAGGGCTTAAGGACAAACGCCTGATCGCCCTGGACATGGGGGCGCTGGTGGCCGGGGCCAAGTACCGGGGCGAATTTGAGGAGCGCCTTAAAGCGGTGCTGAAAGAAGTGCAGCAGTCCCAGGGAAAAATTATTCTGTTCATTGACGAACTGCATACCGTGGTGGGGGCGGGGGCGGCCGAAGGGGCCATGGACGCCGGCAACCTCTTGAAGCCCATGCTGGCCCGGGGTGAGCTGCACGCCATCGGGGCCACCACCCTGGATGAATACCGCAAGCACGTGGAAAAGGACGCCGCCCTGGAAAGGCGTTTCCAGCCGGTAACGGTCAACCCGCCCTCGGTGGAGGACACTGTTTCCATCCTGCGGGGACTCAAGGAGCGGTACGAAGTGCACCACGGGGTGCGCATCCAGGACAGCGCCCTGGTGGCGGCGGCCACGTTGTCAGACCGGTACATCTCCGACCGCTTTCTGCCGGACAAGGCCATAGACCTGATGGATGAGGCGGCGGCCCGGCTGCGCACCGAGATTGACAGCATGCCCACCGAATTGGATGAAATCACCCGGCGCATCATGCAGCTGGAGATAGAAGAAGCGGCCCTGAACAAGGAAAAGGACCAGGCCTCCCAGGAACGCCTGAAAAAATTAAGGGATCAGCTGGCCGGGCTGCGCAGCGAGGCCGACGCCCTGAAGGCCCAGTGGCAGGTGGAAAAGCAGGCCATTTCCCGGGTGCGCCAGCTGAAAAAGGAAATTGAAGAAACGCGCCAGGAAATAGAGCGGGCCGAGCGGGACTACGACTTGAACCGCCTGGCGGAATTGAAATACGGCCGGCTAAACGACCTGGAGCGCCGCCTTAAGGCCGGGGAGGAGTTGCTGGCCGGCAAGCAGAAGCACAACATGCTGCTGAAGGAAGAAGTGGATGAAGAGGACATTGCCCGGGTGGTCAGCCGCTGGACCGGCATCCCGGTAAGCAAGCTGATGGAAGGGGAAAAGGAAAAGCTGATCCACCTGGACGACGAGCTGCACAGGCGGGTGATCGGCCAGGACGAGGCGGTGCGGGCCGTGGCCGACGCCGTGCTGCGGGCCCGGGCGGGAATAAAAGATCCTTTCCGGCCCATCGGCAGCTTCATCTTCCTGGGCCCCACCGGCGTGGGCAAAACCGAGCTGGCCCGGGCCCTGGCCCAGGCCCTGTTCGACGACGAGCGCAATATGACCCGCCTGGACATGTCCGAGTATATGGAAAAGCACACCGTGGCCCGGCTGATCGGTGCGCCCCCCGGCTACGTGGGTTACGAGGAAGGGGGCCAGCTCACCGAGGCCGTGCGGCGCAAGCCCTATTCGGTAATCCTGCTGGACGAAATTGAAAAGGCCCACCATGACGTGTTCAACGTGCTGCTGCAGCTGCTGGACGACGGGCGGCTCACCGACGGGCAGGGGCGCACGGTTAACTTCCAGAACACCGTGGTGATCATGACCTCCAACCTGGGCAGCCACGAAATACTGGCCCAGCAGGAACGCGGCGGGGACTACGACCAGATGAAGGCCGGGGTGCTGGGCATCCTGCGCCAGCACTTCCGCCCCGAATTCCTCAACCGGGTGGACGAAATAGTGGTCTTCCACGCCCTCAACCAGCTGCAGGTGCGGCAAATCGCCGGCCTGCTGCTGGAAAGGCTGGCCGGGCGCATTCACTCAGGGGCCGGGATTAAACTGGAATGGGACGACAGTGCCCTCAATTACCTGGCCGACAAGGGCTATGAGCCGTCCTACGGGGCCCGGCCGCTGAAGCGGCTGATCCAGCAGGAGGTGGAAACTCCATTCAGCCGCCTGCTGGTTAAAGGTGAAATTTCTCCCCGGGACACCGTGGTCCTGCGGGGTGAAGAAAACGGCCTGCGCCTTGATGTTGAAAAACACTCCAAACCCGAATAATTACCGGGTTTTTCCGGCGGCCTCCGTTTTTAAGAGCGGAGGCCGCCATATTTTTTGCCGGTCTTTTTTTATCTTTTCCAGTGCTTTTCATTTTTTGCACTTTAAAAAACAGGACGGTTTGTTTAAAATCATTGTAATGGCGGTCTGACCGAGAGGTCAATCAGTTAATCCGGGAGGTGGGAGTATTGACAGGCAACAGCCAGGTACATATGGCGGAAGAAATAAGACAAATGATCACCGGTTATGTTGAGACAAGTCCCCGCAACTACTGCCGGCACTTTGCAGGCAGGTACTTTGACGCCCCGCTGGTGGGCTTTGCCCGGGGAGACGACCCGGTATTCGAGATGGTCAGGGAACAGGTGGGCCCGGAATCAATGACCCCCTGCCAGGCGCTGGCAAACTCAATGCAGGCCGGCGGCCTTGACGGGGAAATAAGGCCCGCAGAGGTCAGCGTGATCGCCTGGGTTTTGCCCATAAACTCACTGATCAGGGAAAAAAACCGGGCGCAAAAGACGGACCCCGCACCCGAGTGGTCTTACACACGGAACTACGGGGAGGAGTTTAACAACGACCTCAGGCGCCGTGTGGTGGGCTGGCTTGAGGCCAGGGGCTACCCGGCCGCGGCGCCCATACTGCTGCCCCAGTTCAGGATCATAAACGATCCCGCCCGGAGAAATTTCACCTCCACCTGGTCGGAGAGGCATACCGCCTACGCGTGCGGCCTGGGCACATTCAGCCTGAACGACGCCCTGATTACCGCCCGGGGCATCGCCCACCGGGTGGGCAGCGTGGTGGTCAGGACCAGCCTGCCGGAGGCCCACCGTCCCTACCAGGGACACCTGGACTACTGCCTCGCGGATTCGGGGTGCCGGGCCTGTATTAAAAGATGCCCGGTCAACGCCATCTCGGAATCAGGCCACGACAAGGTCGTCTGCCACCGGATGACCTACGCCGGGGAAGAGGCCGCCGCCAGGCGCAAAAGGCTGGGCATTGACAAAACCGGCTGCGGACTGTGCCAGGTGGGAGTGCCCTGCGAGGAAAGGATTCCGAAAAAATAGCAGCAAACGACGGGGAAATTAAATGTCAATATTAACAGGCACGGCGGCGGCCTTCGCACTGATGGTCCTGCTCATAAAAAAGCGTGTTCCGCTGGGCCTGAGCCTTTTGGCCGGCGGGGCAGCGGTGGGGTTATTGGGTTTCAAAGACCTGGGAACCGGCGGCCATCATCGTACTGATTAACTCGCTGGGCTGCGCCATGAACGCCTACGGGTCCCTGGACCGCTTGATCACCATTATGGGCCGCATCTTTCCGGATAAAAGGTACCTGCTGGCATTTTTCCCCGCCGCCATAGGGATGCTGAACGTGCCCGGGGGCGCCGTCCTTTCGCTGCCGCTGGTGGACAGGGCGGGAAGCGACATCGGCCTTTCCCCGGAACAAAAAGCGGCCACCAACCTGCTTTACCGCCATTTCTGGTTTTTCGTGTACCCCTTTTATACCAGCATGATTGTGCTCCAACGCCTGGCCGGAGTGGATATGCTGGCGGTTATGAAACCGGGTATTCCGGCCACCCTGGTGGGCTTTCTGGCCAGCTGGAAATTCTGTTTCCGTGGATGGAAGCGGGAAGTCAACCGTGAAAAAAGCCACTGACCGGAGTGGCCGCATACCTGCTGGTCCGCTAAAAAGCCGGCCGGGTATCGACGCCGCAGGTTTGACAGCATAAAAAGGAAATTAATTTTATGCGTAGAACAAATAGAGAGATATGGCCGGGAGGTATGAAGATGAACCAGCAAACATGTCCGAAGTGCGGCGGCCGTGGTTTAATTATTATGAACGGCGATACGGCCCGTGTTTGCAGCTGCGCCGGCAGGGTGAAAATAAACAACCTGGTAAAATCATCCCATATAACTGAAGAATTAAGGAAAAAAACCTTTGAAAAGTTTTCATTGGAATATTACTCAAAAACCAGGAAAGACCCTCTGGTTAAAATAACTCATTATGAGATTGCCGTTAGATCCCTGGAAACATGCAGATCCTTTGTAAAGGACTGCTTAACCGGGAAAAATCCACGGGGGCTATATATTTTCGGTGAGGTGGGGTCGGGCAAGACCCACCTGGCCTGCAGCATCGCCAACGAACTGATCAAAGGAGGGATGGAGGTCCTTTTCGTGGTGGTATCAGATTACCTGGAGGAAATCAAGTATTCGTGGGAGCATGGCAGCGATTATAATGAAAAGGAAATACTGGACAGGGCCAGGGAAGTGGCGGTACTGGTGATGGACGACCTGGGGGCGCACAGTTACTCAGACTGGACCAAAGGCAAAATATACTCTATACTTAACCGCAGAATTAACAATAATCTCCCCACTGTGATTACTTCGAATCTGGAATACCATGAAATAGAAAATTACCTCGATCATAGGATAAGTTCCAGGATAACTGAGCTCTGCAGGCCGGTTCTGCTTATGGTGGATAAAAATGAACATATTCGATTACAAAAATTAACAGAGGCCACCCAAAAGCAGTGCAGCGGGCCGGCACCGCTGCACTACAACAAAAAATAACGCTTTATTCCGGATTCCGGCTCCTGACTCCTGTATTCTTCTACTTATAAAGGATCATACCCGTTTACCAGGCCAAGGCCGTCTTTTTTTCTTTCAGTGCAGTATTTAATAAGCTTCTCGTAGCATTCCGGGTGGTCCGACATGAAGTTGACCAGGTTTTCTATGGAGCGTATCGAGGGAAGGCTGAGGTAGTGCTCCATCGCCTCGGCCTCTGCAGGGACGTCGCACTCCGAGCCGATTATACGGAGAAAATCCTGAAGTATCCTGTTCCTTTCCACCAGGAACCTGCCCAGGCGGCGGCCTTTGTCGGTCAGCACCACCTCCTTGTACTTCTTGTAGTTCAGGTAGTTCTCCCTGCTCAGCTTCCTTATGGCGCTGGACACCGAGGGCAGGGTAACGCCGAGGCAGGCGGCTATATCGCTCACCCTGACCACACTGTTAGTCAGCGAGAAACGGTATATCTCTTCCAGGTAATCCTCCAGGCTGGGAGAAAGCATTAAACTCACCTCAGGGGGAATATTTTTATTAATATATTAGTGCTACTCCGAAAATAGCTTATCCTGAAAAGCTTCCGGGTCAGAATACAGGGAGATGGACCAGATCCCGGCTCTGGATTAACTTTCCTGTGAAATGAAGCTTGACTTTTGTATCACCGTTTGTTAGAATAGTCTTTGCTGACGGCGAGGAGTTGAGTCAGCGCAGGTTTAGGACGTGGTGGATGTAGCTCAGCTGGTAAGAGTACCAGATTGTGGCTCTGGGGGTCGTGGGTTCGAATCCCATCATCCACCCCACTTATACTGGGGCGTAGCCAAGTGGTAAGGCACCGGTCTTTGGAATCGGCATTTCGTTGGTTCGAATCCAGCCGCCCCAGCCAATATTATTCAGCCGCCCGGCGGCTTCATATTTTGAGCCATTAGCTCAGTTGGTAGAGCACCTGACTTTTAATCAGGGTGTCGCTGGTTCGAGTCCAGCATGGCTCACCATAAACAGTGCTTAGGAAATCCGGGCACTGTTTTATTATTTATTCATTTAACCATTGACTCTGATATTTGTCACACCGGGTCTGCAACTGCGTCAATACCCTCTATACCATACATGAGTATAGATTTATAATATAGTTAATCCGAGGAGATGGCTTCAAAATGGAAGAAGGATCCAAGCAGGTCGAGAAATCCCGGCCATACATAAACACCTGGATGAAGGCTTATCTTTGTAAAATGAAAGGGGGCAGGTGTTCGGATCTGCCCCGGGTGTCCTGGTCAGACCTGCTGGTAACAGCGGTGGGATGCCTTGCCGGTATAGGCCTGGTAACCCTTCTGTCGGTATACTACAAACTCCCGCTATTGTTTCCTTCATTCGGAGCTTCGGCGGTACTTCTTTACGCCGCCTGCCACGCGCCGATGGCGCAGCCGCGAAATGTCATCGGCGGCCACATACTGTCGGCATTCACGGGGGTTGTGGTATATCAGCTTTTGGGCGGGGAATGGTGGGCTATTACCATCGGGGTAACACTGGCCATACTGATGATGACCGTAACCCGCACCCTCCATCCCCCGGGCGGGGCAACGGCCTTTGTGGCCGTATACAACGGCCAGAATTTCGGCTTTATTATTTCGCCGGTGGGTATAGGGGCAGTTTTCCTGGTTGCTATCGCCGTACTGGTAAACAACATTTCCTCCCACCGCAAATACCCGGACTTCTGGTTTTAGGCGGCAATTATCAGGCCGGCCCGGATACAGCCGGAACATCTTCAATGTTATGTAAACCTGCTAAAAGCCCGGCGATTCCCTGTCAGGTGGTCATCTTGACGCGTATAACTTTCCATGCTAACATTAAGAGTGCATCCGGAGCCCCGGAATAGCGGTAAAAATTTTTATGGAACGTCAATCATGAATAAGAGCGGGCGTGGCGGAACGGCAGACGCGCTGGACTTAGGATCCGGTGGGGCAACCCGTGGGGGTTCAACTCCCCCCGCCCGCACCAGAAATATCAAGCCCTCCGGGAATCGGAGGGCTTTTGTGTTTGGGTGTAAATTTGATTTTAGTAACAAAATAGTAACGAGGCAATTTCTGGAAGGAATATTGCAGGATTTTATTTACCAAATAATACCTTGTCCAGTCCATCAGCAGCTTCCTTCTGAAGTGTCGGGGCAATGTGGCTGTATAAATCCATAGTCATAGCTATGTTGCTGTGTCCCAATCGCTCAGATACAACCTTGGGGTGTATGCCTTGCTTCAAAAGGAAGCTGGCATGGGCATGCTGGTTATGTAACGCGTTACATAAGCGGCATTATGGGAAGCAGGTGATTATGTTACGTGTTAGCTAAAATATTCTTGTAAAATAGCATAAAATCATGTTTTTATCTTTAATCACTTCTCATAATCATCCATAATTAGTTCATCACCAAAGA
>JBMOPD010000106.1:0-111675 GCA_049323615.1 Bacillota bacterium
CCGATCTGAAGGATGTGGTGAAGATAACCACCTCCACCAAGACCCCGGACCCCGAGCAGCTTAAGCGGATAAACGAAGTCACCGCCAAGCTGATAGACGAGTATGGGTACTGTCACATCTGCGCCAATGAACTTTTGAAATATGTGGGCAGCCTGTTGAACAGGTAACGCCGTGATAAGGCCGGAAAGGCAAATTCACCTCTATTTAACGCGATAGAGGTGTTTTTTTATTTCTGATGGTGATTTTCCGGTATAATTGTCAGAAGCAGGAGGAGATTTGACACAGCAAAAGAATTTAAAGAAAGAACTAAGAACTAAAAAACTGATATTAAAGGCGAGTGATGTGGCATTGTCCGGCTATATTGACTTTAGGAGGAATGACCCCTGCCCGTGCGGCAGCGGGAAAAAGTTCAAGAGGTGCTGTGGGGAAGCCGTGGAAAAGATGATGTTCCACTGGAACAACAGAGGCAGGTGGCCGTGGATAAGCCCGCAGCTGCAAAAGACTCTGTCCCTTGTTTGCGGTTTATCCCCCGGAGAAGGAGAAGCGCCGCCGCCTGTTTCCGAAATTGAACAAGCACTGGACAACCTTACGGCAAAGGTTTTTGCAAAGGAAAGCGAAGAAGAGCTTTTTAATGCCGCGTTTTCGATGATGGAATTTTTTTTCGATATGCTGGAAGAGGAAGACTGCTTGCAGGAATTACGATTTTCTGAAGATGTGGTAGAAACATTTCTCGAGGACCTGGGAGAAAAAATGGAGGGTCTGGCTGAAGAGCCTGACGATGAAGAAATAGAAGAAATTTTTACAACAGAAATAGAGAGGCTGTTGCCGAGCCTGATTAACCGGGAAATGACGGAAGACCTGGTATGGAAACTTATAAAAGCACTTCGGCAAGAACAATTTGACCTGGAAAAGCAGTCGGCTATAATCTTAGCCATACTGACCTGTTTTGAAGGCGGTGTAAACCCGGTTTGGGAAATGATCTTTCGCCTTTCGCTCAGCGAAGCCGAGATTGAAGACGAAGATGAGCCGGATTATTCCGGAGGAACGTGGCCTGACCCCTCCTGGCCCGTTGTCAAGTCTTTTGTCCCCTGGCAGGAAGCTTGGAACGTCTGCGGCTTCGGCAGTGCCGGGGTGGTTCATGAACAGCCCGACGGGCTTTTGAGCCTCACGTGGTTTCAACTCAGCCTGATTGACGGGGGACTCACTATGGTTTTCAATAAAGAAGATTTGACAACCGGAGGAATGGAGGCGCTGTTTGAAGGTCTGTCCCCTAACTTGCCTCCCTGGCAGGAAGGCCCCCTGGAATTAACTTCCCGCTACGTCTGGGGCGCTTATGCCATGAGCCTGGATGAAGGCAATTCGTGGGATAAGAATGCCGAGCGGTGTCTTAAAGTGGTGCCGCAGCCCGAAGGGGACGAAAAACACTGGCTGGAAGGATTGATCGGCGCCGGCGGGCTGACCAGGCCTGATTTGGTGAAGATAATCAAACAAAATAAAACACCCGATGACCTTCCGGCCGGCAAGGAACTGATGGTATTGACCAGCATCAGGTACTCTGTGCAGCAGGTGGAAGAAATAGCAATGGTTTTACGGGGGGAGCACCCGGAATTTATTTTGGACGCTGAGAAAGAAGGGCAGTTTTTCTTTTCCTGGACCCGTGAGTACCCCGAAGGCCATTCAAATCCCCTGGCCCGAATGGGTGGCAGGCAAATACTTGCGAATATTACCATTGATCATAATACCATGCTGGTGGAAACAAAAACCCTCTCGTGGGCCGGACGGGTGATGGCCCGGTTGAAGGAACTGGTGGGCGAATGTGCAGCTTTTGAAGATGTCCGGTGGGCCGGCGGGCAGGATTTACTAAAGGTTAACCGGGAAGAGTGAACAAATAAAAAAACTGGCAACGTCATTACAGGGCTTAAACGGGTAACAAATTTCACTTGTACTGGAAACGGGGTCTTGCGCCCATAAAAATGATGACCTTCCTGTCCTGCTTGCCTTTATGGTGAAGGACCCTTACTCCCCGATAACATAGGTTAAACTATTTCGCTTGCCCAATTGTTAACCTTAGCAATGATAATAGTTGACAATTTTGGTGGTATCTATTATATTAAATGTTAACCAAATTGATATAATTGGTTAACATATGTCGGGAATTTAGGTTCGGAGTGTTTTTTTATTTAGGGGAGGGCAGGTTTGGGATCGGGGTTTTTTATTACCGGTACCGATACAGGGATTGGCAAAACCGTAGTGACTGCCGGGCTGTTGGCTGCCCTGAGGGCTGCCGGTATTGACGCCGCGGCCTTTAAGCCGGTGCAGAGCGGGGCACTGCGCACCGGCGACGGCCTGGTGTCCCAGGATGCGGCCTTTTTTCTGAAAGTGTCCGGGCTGGCGGCCGATGTGTCTGATTATAATCTATACTGCCTCGAACAGCCTTTTTCACCCCACCTGGCGGCGGAGATGAGCGGGAAATCCATTGCACGGGAAGCTATCCTGGCCCGGTGCGGGGAACTTCTGGCAAATCACCGGGTTTTGCTGGTAGAGGGGGCCGGGGGGATTTGTGTTCCCTTAACCAGAAAGGGTTACACGGTGGCCCACCTGGCCGGGGACCTGGGGTTTCCGCTGCTGGTGGTGGCCAGGCCGGCTCTGGGGACCATTAACCATACCGTGCTGACGATAAAGTATGCACAGATGTTCGGTTTACAGGTGGCCGGTTTTATTTTCAACGGTTTGCGGAAAACGGGGGATATCCTGGAAGAAGATAACGCAAAAGTTATCAAGGCCCTGACCGGCGTTCCCCTCTTGGGCAAGCTGCCCCATATACCCGGCCTGGATGTGGACGGCGGGTTTGCCGGGGAACTGGCTGAAATTGCCGGGCGGCATTTGTGCTGGCGAGAGATAGGGGGAATGGCTTGATGGAAGTTATATCCACATCGCAGCTGGAGTCCTGGGACAAAGAACATGTCTGGCACCCCTTTACCCAGATGAAGGGATACCGCCAAGAAAAACCTCTGATTGTGGAGCGGGGGGAGGGGAGTTATCTTTATGATACGGAAGGCAACCGTTATCTGGACGGTACATCCTCTCTCTGGGTTAATGTACATGGGCATAAAAAAGAGGAAATTGACAACGCCATCAAGGATCAACTGGGGAAAGTGGCGCACAGCACACTGCTGGGGCTGGCCAACATTCCTTCAATATTGTTAGCCAAAAAGCTGGCGGAAATTACCCCGCCCGGTTTAAATAAAGTGTTTTACTCGGACAGCGGGGCCACAGCCGTTGAAATAGCCCTGAAAATAGCATATCAGTACTGGCAGCAGCAGGGGCGGGAGGAATTTCGCCGCAAGAGAAAATTTATTTCACTGGCCGAGGCTTATCACGGGGATACCATCGGCTCTGTAAGTGTGGGGGGAATGGATTTGTTCCACCGCATATTCAGGCCCCTGCTTTTTGAGGCCATCCATGCTCCCGCGCCGTACTGCTACCGCTGTTTCCTTGAAAAAAACAGGAGCAGCTGTTCCATGGAGTGTGTGGGTGCGGTGGAACAGTTGCTGGACCGCCACCACCACGATGTGGCCGGGTTTGTGATTGAGCCCCTGGTACAGGGGGCGGCCGGCATGCTGGTGGCTCCGGAGGGGTACTTGTCCCGGATTAGCCGGTTGTGCAGGCGTTACAATGTTTTGCTCATCGCCGACGAGGTGGCGGTCGGCTTTGGCCGGACGGGCAAAATGTTTGCCTGCGATCACGAGGGGGTGGAACCGGACCTGATGTGCCTGGCCAAGGGTCTCACCGGAGGGTACCTGCCGCTGGCGGCGACCATGACCACCGATGTAATTTATGATGCCTTTTCAGGAGAGATCGAGGAGTTCAAAACTTTTTACCACGGCCATACCTATACCGGCAATCCCCTGGCCTGTGCCGCAGCCCTGGCCAACCTGGAGTTGATTGAAAAAAGCGATTTTATAGGTGGCCTGCGGGAAAAGATATCCTTTGTTGCGGACGGGCTGGCGAAGTTTTGGGACCTGGATCACGTGGGGGATATACGGCAAAAGGGAATGATGATAGGCATAGAACTGGTGGAAGACCGAGACAGTAAAAGACCTTATCCGCCGGGGGCCAACATAGGGCACCGGGTAATCCTTGAAGCCAGGAAAAACGGCCTCATCATCAGACCGCTGGGGAACGTCATCGTGATCATGCCGGTACTTTCGATGAACCTGCCGGAGTTGGGCAAGGTTTTGCGGATTACATACAACGCTATTAAAAAGGTAACGGGAGGGTAGGGCAAGGTTGGATCGGGAACATAAACTTTGCAGATTGACGGTGGTGGCGTCGGTATGCTGCGTGAAATAGAAGAGAGGATACTTAACGGCGACTGCATAACAGGGGAGGAAGCTCTGCGTTTAACTGAGCTGAGAGAACAGGAAATATATGAATTAATTTTCGTCAGCAACAGGGTTACCAGGCACTACAGGGGGCTAAAACTGGAGCTTTGTTCCATAATTAATGCCAGGTCCGGTAATTGCAGCGAGGACTGCAAATTTTGCGCCCAGTCCGCCCGTTATGATACCGGTGCAAAAGCGTATCCGATGGTTTCACCGGAGGAAACCTTAAGGCAGGCAATGATTATGGAAAAGGCCGGGGCAAAAAGGTTTTCCCTGGTTACAAGCGGACGGGGTATTTCCGACTGCGACCTGGAGACGGTGCTTGTCGCCATCGGGCTTTTAAGGCGGGAAACCGGCCTGAACCTTTGCGCCTCGTTGGGGATAATAGATGAAAAGAAGGCCTTAATGCTCAAAGAAGCCGGGGTATCAATGTACCATCACAACCTGGAAACTGCACCAAGCTATTTTTCCCGGATATGCACCACTCATTCCTATGGAGACCGGGTGGAGACCATTAAAGCAGCCCGGAGGGCGGGGCTGAGGGTGTGCGCCGGGGGAATTATCGGGCTGGGGGAATCGTTTTCCCAAAGGGTTGAGCTGGCCCTGGAAATCCGCAGGTTGGGCGTGGATTCCGTGCCGGTGAACTTCCTGAACCCCATCCGGGGCACTCCGCTGGGAAATAGCCCCATTCCTCCTCCTCTGTCACTGCTGCATGCCCTTGCCATTTTCCGGCTAATCCTGCCGGGATCAGTGATCCGTTTATGCGGGGGGCGGAGGGAGGGCCTGCGGGATCTTCAGGCCCTGGCACTGATGGCGGGCGCCGACGGGGTCATGATCGGCGATTATCTTACCACTAAAGGGGAAGACCTGAGTAAAGACATGCAGATGTTTGCCGATCTCGGCCTGAAAGTATCGTAGAAAAATGGCTGGTAATAAAGCGATGAGATTTCTTTGCAGTGAGCTGTTATCCCTGAAAAGTCATAATCTTTACCGCACCTTGAGAGGGGTGGAGGGGCCGCCGTCTTCCCGGACCGTAGTTGACGGAAGGGAATGCATTTTGCTCTCTTCCAATAACTATCTGGGTCTGGCGGAACATCCCGCCGTCAAGGCGGCCGCCATCGAAGCTGTCAGCCGCTGGGGCGCGGGGGCCGGAGGGTCACGCCTGATTTCAGGCAACCTCAGCCTCAATGGGGACCTGGAAAGGGAGATTGCACGCTTCAAGGGAACGGAAGCGGCGATTGTCTTCAATACCGGTTACATGGCCAACCTGGGGTCAATCACGGCGCTTACCGGGAAAGGGGACGTGATCATCAGTGATCAGCTGAACCATGCCAGTATAATAGACGGGTGCCGGCTCAGCCGCGCGGAAACCAAAATTTACCGGCATAAGGATATGTGTCAGCTGGAGGAAATACTGCGGCAGAGCCGGGGAAACCGCCGGCGCCTTATTGTAACGGACAGCGTTTTCAGCATGGACGGCGACATTGCCCCACTGCCGGAAATTACCGCTCTGGCGGAAGAATACGGCGCCATGGTTATGGTTGATGATGCGCACGCCACCGGTGTTTTGGGCAGCCGGGGCGCAGGGGCGGCGGATTATTTCCGGCTGGAAGGGAAAATACCGGTTCAGATGGGCACCTTAAGCAAGGCATTGGGAAGTTTCGGCGCCTTTGTGGCCGGGCCGCAGGAATTAATTGATTTTCTGAAAAACAAGGCCAGAAGTTTTATTTTTTCCACTGCGCTTCCTCCGGCGGCAATCGGAGCCGCCATGGCGGCCATTAAACTGGTTGAAAATGACCCGGAAATCCGGCAAAAGCTGTGGGACAATGCCAGCTATTTGCGGGCGGGGCTGGAAAATCTGGGCTACCGCGTCCTGTCCTGCGAATCCCCGATCATACCCGTATTGATTGGTGACGATGAAAAAACCATGCGCATGGCCGGAAGGCTGCTGGAAAGAGGCGTATTTGCCCCGGGCATCCGGCCACCCACGGTACCGCCCGGCACCGGCAGGATCAGGGTTACGGTAATGGCCGTCCATTCACGGAATGACCTGGATGAAGCACTGGATGCCTTTAAAAAAGCCGGTAAAGAAGCAGGAGTTATTTAAGGATTAATTTAAAGCCTTTTAATTTTGACAGGTGGCCTAAAAATTTTACAGAAAAAAACACATGGTCCGGGGTATATGTCTTGGACCATGTGTTTTTTGGATTTCCGCAAGAGTTTTATATGGCAGAGGTGTTTTTTTAAAGCCAGAATTTAAGGATCTATTATGAATTATCGGCACGCTAATGTAAACTTTTTAAATTTTTTGGCAGGAATTGTCGTTTTTTTTATGGAATAATTGCCTGGTAAATCCAGTGGAGAGAATGCCGGGGAATTATCCCGCAAGAAAGGAGCTTAACCGTGAGGAGCATTAAAACCAAACTGATTATGGTTATTGTGGCCATACTGGTGGTGGGCCTGGGGGGTTTAACCGTTCTTAACTATTACAAGACAAGGCAAATACTGATTTCCAATTTAGAGCAGTCCATCACCTTTCATGCGGTGTCTTCCGGAAATGATGTCGGTCTATGGCTGGATGTCCGAAAAGCCGAACTGGCCATGCTGGCCAATACTCAAGTAATTGTGGACGGTAAACAGGAGGACGCTCTTCCCTATTTAATAGCCGAACTGCAGCGGAGCAAAGCATATGAGACCCTTTTTGTCTCCGACGAAAAGGGAAACTATTTTATCACTTCGGGCACAACAGGAAATATCAGTGACCGGGATTATTTCAAGCAGGTAATGGCCAGAGGCCAGGTGGTAGTGTCCAACCCGATTATATCAAAAGCCACCGGCAAACCAGTTGTGGTGGTGGCCGCTCCCATAAACAGGAACGGTGTTGTCGGCGGGGTTATGGGAGGGACTGTGCTGCTGGACGGCATCACACATAAAATATCTTCCATAATGGTCGGTAAAACCGGATATGCCTACATGGTGCAGGAGGACGGTACGTACATTGCCCACCCGGATAAGGACCTGGCGATGAAATACAACCCCCTAAAGGACAGCAACGCCGATCCGAGGATGGTGGAAGCAGTCCAAAAGATGGTCAGAGGTGAAAAAGGTGTAGCCAATTATGTATTTAACGGCGTGGATAAATACATGGCCTTCGCCCCGGTGCCGGGAACCGGCTGGTCCCTGGCGGTTACCGCCCCGGTGGCTGAACTCTCCGGCCAGCTCTCCTCCCTCCCCGTGATAAGCTTTATTACGGCTCTGGTTTTCATCGTGCTGATAGGCGTCATTTCCAGTATAATTCTCGGCGGTATGATCAGCCGCCTGAAACCGGTGGCCGCGGGGGCCGCCAGTATCGCCGCAGGGGATCTGACGGTCAACGAGATCCCGGCTGGATCAAAGGACGAATTGGGCCAGCTGGCCGGGGCCTTCAACACCATGCTGGCCAAACTGAAGGAAATAGTCACCCAACTCCAGGAGAAATCCCGGACACTGGCCTCATCCTCCGGCGAACTGTCTGCCATGGCCGAAAACGTTACCGCGGGGGCCAGCGAGACCGCCGCCACCATCGGCGAGGTGGCCACCACGGTGGAACAGGTGACCACCAACGTGCAAAACATCGCCGAATCTTCCGCCAGGGCCGCCGGCTTTGCCAGGGAGGGCAGTGAGGGCATTCAACGCATCATGAGCCAGATGGAGGCGATACAAAAAGCTGCCGCCACCAGCGGAGAAGTTATTCAGGGGTTAAATGAATCGTCCGCAAAGATCTCCCAGATCGTCGAGCTGATCACGCAGATCGCCGAGCAGACAAATTTACTGGCCCTAAATGCCGCCATCGAGGCCGCCAGGGCGGGGGAGCAGGGGAGAGGGTTTGCCGTAGTGGCCGAGGAGGTCAGAAATCTGGCCGAACAGTCCGCCGGGGCGGCAAAGGAAATATACAACCTTGTGGCCACCATTCAGCAGGAGGCCCAGAAGGCCGTCCGGAGCATGGGCGAGGGCGCCTCGCAGGTGGAGGCCGGGTCGTCGGTGGTGCGGGATGTGGGCGGAACACTGGAAAAAATTATCGCTGCCGTTCAGGGCCTGGCGGGGGATATCCAGTCAGTGGCCGCGGCAGGCGGGCAGATTTCCTCAGCCGTCCAGAATGTTGCCGCAGCGGCTGAGGAACAGACAGCCACCATGGAGGAGGTGTCCTCCACCACCCAGACCCTGGCCGGACTGGCCGATGAACTGGAAGAACTGTCGAGGAAATTTAAGCTTTCTTAATCTTATTCGAACCCCCGGGCATATAATGTATAAATGATTAATCGCACCGCTAAAACATGCCGGTGATGCAAATTTTATGGTCGGGGGTAATATTCATGTCCGGTATGTATAAGGTTTCCCGGGAGGACTGGTCACTGCACCGCAAGGGGGAGATCGACCAGCACCGCCACCGGGAAAAGGTCAAGGAGGCCATCAAGAAAAACCTGGCGGATGTGGTGGCGGAGGAAAGCATTATCATGTCGGACGGGGACAAGGTGATCAGGGTGCCCATCCGTTCCCTTGACGAGTACCACTTCCGGTTTGACCAGGGGAAAAAGAAACATGCCGGCCAGGGTGACGGCAAGAGCAAGGTGGGGGATGTGCTGGGGTCCGACCCCCAGCAGGGCAGCGGCAAGGGCAAGGGAGCCGGAGAGGAGCCGGGCATTGACTATTATGAAACCGACATTTCCATTGAAGAGCTGGCCGAACTGATCTTTGAGGATCTGGGGCTGCCCAACCTGGAAAAAAAGAAAAAGCCCGAGCTTTCCTCGGAATCCCTGGAATTTAAGGATGTCAGGAAAACAGGCATTTCCAGCAACATAGACCGGAAGCGCACTATTTTTGAAGTGTTGAAGCGCAATGCTTTGAGCGGCAAACCCGGCCTTTACGGGATCAGCAAGGATGACCTCCGCTTCAAAACCTGGGATCTAACCTATAAATACGAGTCCAATGCCGTTGTGCTGGCCATGATGGATACGTCGGGGTCCATGGGCACATATGAAAAGTATATTGCCCGCAGCTTTTTTTTCTGGATGGTAAGGTTTTTGCGGACCAAATACCAGAACGTGCATATTGTGTTCCTGGCCCACCACGTGGAAGCCAGGGAAACCACCGAGGAGGAGTTTTTCACCAAGGGCGCCAGCGGGGGGACGCGCTGCTCATCGGTGTACCGGTTGGCCCTGGAGATCATTGAAAAGAGGTATCATCCCCAGGATTTCAACATCTATGCCTTCCACTTTTCTGACGGTGATAACCTGGCCTCGGACAACGACCTGTGTGTAAAGCTGGTGGGGGAGCTTTTGCAGAAGTGCAACCTGGTGGGTTACGGGGAAATTGAGGGTCCCTACTACTACACCAGCACATTGCGGTCCGCCTATAAAAAAATAACCGACCCCAAATTCACGGCGGTAACCATAAAAGACAAGACCGGCGTTTACCCGGCCCTGAAAAAATTCTTCGCCACCGGCCCGGAAACTATCAGGGCATGAATGGGGAGGGTCATTGAGAAATCGGCAGTAAAGAACAGTTTTATTCACCTAAAAATAGTGCAGGCGGTGATATGTAGCCTATACAGTGCTTGACGAAAAAAGGGTTTTGCAGCAAAGTGTAAATAAGCGATAGTCTGGGCGAAGGGAATAGGAAGTGTATTTGATTGGAGATTATCAGCATTACACCCAGTTCTCCGCTGTGCCGGGCTTTTGAAAATGACGAGCTGTTGAATTACGCCTGGATATCCGACATGATTGGATGCAACTTCCACGGCGTGCTGGAAAACGGGGAACTGGTGGCCAGAATCGCATGGGAGCTGGATCCTCCCTGGTGCCCGGAAAAGGGAGTGGTCGGCATTGTGTCGGTGGAAACGCTAACCAGTTACCGCCGGAACGGCTACGCCCAGGTACTGGTAGACTATGTCCGCGGCAGGTTTCCCGACCGGCCGGTGGTGTTCGAGGTCAATACGCCCTGGGCCTTTCACTTCTGGCAGCGGTATAAACCGGATACCATCGGCAGGGGCAGGGGGGCGTCAACGCTGTTGAAGCTGGCACCTCTGGGCAGCAAAAAGGAAGCCATCTGAATAAAAATTGACAGGTGCATCGAAAGAGGTGCTTTTTTTATTTGCTCAAGATCTTGTAATAACAATCTTTAAGCCCTAAGCTGCAAAGTCAGGAATTAATTATTCTTTATATTCTCTTTGTTCTTTGTGATCTCTGTGGCTAATTTAACAAAAAACTTCAATACGGTTTTTGCCCCTTTTCTTTGCTCTGTAAAGGGCCTGGTCGGCCTTTTTAATTAAGGTATCCGGCGTTTCACCGCTTTTTTCAAGGTATGAAACACCAATGCTGACGGTTATGGACAGCTTTATTCCGTTGTAGTCAAAAGTGTTTTTTTCTATTTCTTCACGTATCTGGTTTAATCTTTCCAGGCTCTTTTCCGTGGTAATGTTCTGCATAATCAGGAGAAATTCTTCCCCACCGTACCTGACAAAGGTGTCGTCCTTCCGGATCATGTTTCTGATCACTGCGGATATGCCAATCAGTACCGTATCCCCGGCGTCGTGCCCGTACCGGTCGTTGATTGCCTTGAAGTCGTCAACATCCAGCATGGCCACGGCCAGCGGGTATTGGCCGGCATCACCGGAGATGATCCGGTCAAAGCTTTTCTGGAAAAACGCCCTGTTGTACAGGCCGGTCAGGTAGTCGGTATTCGCCAGCAGGCTTAATCTTTCATACAGCATGGCGTTTTCAATAGCCATGCTTATCTGATTGCACACGGACTTCATGAACCTGACATCTTCACTGCTAAATAAATTGTTTTCGGTGTGGCCGGTGATAATGACGCCCAGGATGTAATTATTTTTAATTACCGGTGCTAGAGATATCCTTGTCACCGGGTCAACGCCGCTGACCTGTTCCACCAGTATTTCCTCGTTCAGGCCCTGCTTCTCGTGCAGGTAGCGAAGGGCCCTGGCCCTTATTTTTTCCGCCAGGCGCTTCCTTTTTTCATTGGTAACCAGGTAACGGATATCCTCCCGGCTTTCCTCAAAAATACATATGGCGCATGAATTAACGCCCATTATCCCGATAATTATATCATTTACGGTATTGAGCAGCCGGTCCAGCTCAAGGGTTGAATTTACAGCGTCGCAGACCATCTGCAGGGTAAATAACTCGGCTGCGTTTTTGTAAATCTTTTCCTGGTTGTCCTTAAAAACCTTCAGTTCTTCTTCTACTCCGGCTTTTGCGGCGGCCAGCAGGGAATTAGATTCCCTTAACTCCTCGATCAGCCTTTCGTTGTCACTTCTGTTTTTTTCATAAGTCCTGGCCAGATAATAAGAAAAAAATCCCACCAGGGCAATGGCGGCTGCCATAACCGCGGCGCCGGGGGGAATGGATCTCCCCGGAAATGCTGATTTTAGTGAATAAAGGACAAAAATAAAAACAACCAGTTGAAAAATTCCCGCCAGCGTTAAGGCCAACTGGTATTTTTTAAACCTTGTCATTTGACGGCCACATCCCGGTTTGTAAATGAAGATGACAGGACATTCCCTACTTAAATTAATATACCAAATATTGCCCGAACCGGAAAGAAATACTTTTATTTTTTTACATTTTAGCCCCGGTCTTTGCAAATAAACATACAAAATATCTTTATAACCAGTGACAAAATGGCAGATCTGTGATATTAATATATTCAAGCAAATGTTAGAATGAGATTTGCGGGAGTGATTACCGTGCATGACGTTTGTGAAGTATTTTGTTCCGACCGGGAAAAGGTGGACCGGATAAGAAAAAAGGTGGGCATTACCGGGGGTATGGCCCAGATGTTTAAGGCCCTGGCCGATGATACCCGGCTAAAAATCATCTACGCGCTGTCCCTGGAGGAACTATGCGTCTGCGATGTGGCCGGAATCATCGGCGGCTCGGCGGCCACAGCCTCCCACCACCTGAGGTTTTTGAGAAATATGGGGCTGGCCAAGTACCGCCGGGAGGGGAAACTGGTATACTACAGCCTGCAGGATCAATGTGTCAGGGACATTATAAATTCGGCGCTGAAGCATAGACAGCATGGCGGGGGAGACGTGGATGAACGGTAGGCAAGTTTTACAGGCAGCAAGTGATACCGTTTCCGCTTCCGGCGGGCCGGAGGCAAAAAACAGCCGGATCCTTTTGAAGGGGCTGGACTGCCCCGACTGCGCAGCCAAGCTGGAGAAAAGGATAGCTTACCTGGAAGGTATAGAGGCGGTAAACCTCAATTTCAGCACCGGCAAAATGAATGTAAGGCACACCGTGCCCGTGGAATTAATACTGAAGGCGGTAAACGAAGCAGGGTACGGCGCCCAGCTGTGGTCCCCCGCCACCCGGGAGGAGGGTGCTGCGGGCCGGCAAAAAAAATTAAGGCTGGTCAGCACGGCCCTTTCAGGGGCTTTCCTGGCGGCCGGGTTTTTATCCCCTTTCCTGTGGGCCGGGCGGGATGCTTCTACCGTGCTGTTTCTGCTGGGCATACTTTCCGGCGGTTTCCCGGTGTTTAGAAGCGGATTTTATGCCGCCAGGTCGCTTACCCTGGATATGAATTTTCTGATGAGCATTGCGGTGGTCGGCGCCGCCGCCATCGGTGAGTGGTCCGAAGGGGCCACGGTGGTTTTCCTCTTTGCCCTCGGCAATGTCCTCCAGGCCTATACCGTTGATAAGACCCGCAACTCCATCCGTGCCCTGATGGACCTTTCTCCCCGGGAAGCGCAGGTTTTGCGCAATGGCGCTGAGATCACACTGCCGGTTGAAGAGATAAAACCGGGTGATACAGTGATTGTAAAACCGGGCCAGAGTATCCCGGTGGACGGTGTGGTGACGGCGGGCAGTTCCCCGGTCAACCAGGCCCCCATTACCGGGGAGTCGGTGCCGGTGGAAAAGAGGGCCGGGGACCGTGTGTACGCCGGCACCATTAACGAACAGGGCGCCCTGGAGATAAAAGTTACCCACCGTGCCGGGGAAAGCACCCTGTGCCGGATCATCGGACTGGTTGAGGAGGCCCAGGCGCAAAAAGCCCCTTCACAGCAGCTGGTGGACAGATTTGCCCGTTATTATACCCCTGCCGTGGTCATCGGGGCGCTGGCGGTGGCCGTCCTGCCCACCCTCCTGTTTAACCAGCCCTTCCAACCCTGGTTTGAAAAGGCTTTGATTCTGCTGGTGATATCGTGCCCCTGCGCGCTGGTCATTTCGACACCGGTATCCATTGTTTCGGCCATCGGCAGCGCGGCCCGCAAGGGTGTGTTAATCAAGGGGGGCGCTTACCTGGAGGAGGCCGGCGCGTTAAAGATTATCGCCTTTGACAAGACGGGCACGTTGACCCGCGGAAAGCCGGAGGTGACCGATGTGATCAGCGCCGGGGACATCAGTCCGGATGAAATACTGGGCATAGCGGCGGCAGTGGAAAAGTTTTCGGAGCACCACCTGGCCGGGGCAATCCTTAAAAAGGCGGAGGAGCAGGAGGTGGAAACACCTCCCGTAAGCCGGTTCAATTCCTTTGCCGGTAAGGGGGCCGGCGCCAGCCTGGATGGAAAGACTTTTTATGTGGGCAACCTTAAGCTTTTCGAGGACCTGGGAGTGCCCACCGGGCAGTGGCTGGAGCTGGTTAAAAAACTGCAGGGTGACGGGAAAACCGTGGTGATGGTGGGATCCGGGGAAAGGATAGCCGGCCTGATCGCCGCCGCGGACAGGGTGAGGCCGGGCACCCGGTCGGCCATTAAGGGCCTGGCCGGGGTGGGCATACAAAAAATTGTCATGCTCACCGGGGACAACGGGGGCACCGCCGGGGCTGTGGCCAGGGAGGTGGGGTTGGAGGACTTCAGGGCGGACCTGCTGCCCCAGGATAAGCTTGAAGCCATCAGGCAGTTGAAGGCCGGGGGCAAGGTGGCCATGGTGGGTGACGGTATCAACGACGCCCCGGCCCTTGCCGCAGCCGATATCGGCATTGCCATGGGCGGGGCCGGAACCGACACGGCCATAGAAACGGCTGATATAGCCCTTATGGCCGACGACCTTTCCAAGCTGCCTTATGCCATCAGGCTGAGCCGGAAGGCCCTGCGGACCATAAAGCATAATATATCTTTCTCCATCCTGCTCAAGGCGGCCTTTATTGTGGCCACCTTTACCGGCCACGCCACCCTGTGGATGGCGGTGTTTGCCGACACCGGGGCGTCCCTGCTGGTGACCCTCAACGGCATGAGGTTAATGTTGGTTAAGGAATAGGCTGTCAGCTAGCAGCGGTCAGCATCCCTGATCCCAATCCCCAATTCCCGGTTGACAGCGGGCACACCTCTAAATTATATTGTAATTGCTTTGAGGTGAGCGGTATGCCGGAGCAAAGGGAAAAACAGGAATATGAGATTTTATCGATCCTGGAAGAGCGGGCCGGGCCCGTGGGCTGCGGCCTGCTGAGCCAGCTTCTGGAAGCCAGGGGCCTGGCAGTGAGCGAAGCCACGGTGGGGCGGGTGCTGACCGAGATGGACCGCAAGGACCTGACCAGGAAGGTGGGCTTTCAGGGCCGTGTAATTACCGATCAGGGCCGGCAGAGGCTGGAGCAGATCAGACGTGTTCAGCACCGGATGACCTATGGCAACAAGTTCATTGATACCCTGGAGTCGAGAAAAAAAGAGGACCTGATCGATATCCTGGTGGCCCGGCGGGCAATTGAAAGGGAACTGGCCAGGCTGGCCGCTATCCACGCCACCGACGCCGAGATCCGGCTGATGGAATCGGTTTTGCGTGAACAGGAGGAGCACACCGCCCAGAGACAGATGACCGCCGAGCAGGACGTCAAGTTTCACCGGCTGATTGCCGTGGCGGCCAAAAACAAGGTGCTTGCCGCCGCCCAGGATTTAATCAGGCATGACGGGCAGCTGACACCGATACTGGAGTATATAAGGACCAAGGTGGGCAGCAAGCTGGCCGTGGGGCACGGCAGAATACTGAAGGCCATCCGGGAACGCGACCCGGCCGGGGCTGAGCAGGCCATGATTGATCACATAGAGAGCCTTATCGACGACGTGCACAAGTACTGGTCTTCAGTAAAAGAATAGTCATGAAAAACAAAGAGGCAGCCTCATAGTAATTTATAGAGGCCACCTCTATTTTTTTGTTCATTTTTCCCGTATTAACGCCCGGTTTTACCTTACCCCTTTTTTAGCTTCTCCAGAACAACTTTTTCCAGGTCTTCAAAGGCTGTGTTCTTTCCAAACATTACTCCTTCCACGTCCATGGCGGGAGGTTTGGGGATATCTTCGGGCACTCCCGGCGATCCCTTGTAAATTATTTCAACATCGACTTCCCCGGGGTATTTTTCTTTGACCGCCCCGGCCAAAGCTGTTAAGCCCTTTCACCCCGCCCCCGGCGGGTTGTTGGAATAAACCCTGACTTTAATCATTTAGCGTTGCATCTCCTTGTGTCTGTTTCTGTTTAAGGTATTTAACCAATTGTTTGACCACTACCGGTTAAGCAGCGCTGTTTCCGGCGCTGCGGCCGAAACTGGGGGCTTTCTGGGGGCACTTTTCCACACAGTGCGAGCATTTCAGGCATTCTCCGTGCAGGACTATCCCCGCTTCCCGGTATAATCCGGGGTTAATCTGCATGCGGCACACCTTTAGGAAACAGCGCGGCCATTAAGAAAATGGTGGCGGACAGGGAACTGGACCTGGGCCTCTGGTGGGGGGCAGGTAGAAAATACGGCCCTGCACGTGGAGCCTTATTTCCGGGATGAGCTGGTAATGATAGTTCCCCCGGACTTTATCCGCAAATGGCCACCCTTCATTCCCTAACCAATCCAAAACGATTTTTTTTCTGTAAGAATATCTATAAAAAATAAAAAATGTCTTTTTAACCGGAGAAGAAAGTGGTATAATTAGCTCATCAATGATGAGGGGCGAGGGGTAAAGTAGAGAATGGCAGATCCGTATCAGACCGGGCTGTTTAGAGAAATTCCTTATGCCGATAAGAGGGATGTGCTGGGCAGGCTGGCGGTGATTTTAAGGGGGAAGCTGGAACAGCGGGGACTCAGTTTAATCACTCCCATTTCCAGGGCCGTGCAAAAAAATGAGGTTCACGAGCTGATCGTTACCGACGAAGCCGGGGCCGGGCCGGGAAAAAGGGTGGACAGGATCGCCTACCTTGGTTTCGTGGAGATAATTACCGGCGGGGTTTTGGTGGCCGGTGACGAGCTGGCCTGCGAGGGCAGGGTGATCGGAAGAATAGCCGGGTTTGACGAGACCCACCTGCCCAACCACCTCAACATTGTGGTGCTGTCCGCTAAAAGGGCTGACGGGGTGGAAATGGGCCTGGCGCTGGAGTCGGAAATAAAGATCAGACAAATTAAAACGGAGATGATAAATGTGTACGAAGCAAAATTGAAAGAAATGGGCATAGACCTGCCCCCGGTTCCCAAGCCGGTGGCCTCATACGTCCCGGCTGTCCAGGTGGATCAGTACATATACACCTCGGGCCAAATTCCCTTTGTTGAAGGCGAACTGAAGTATAAGGGCAAGGTGGGCGGTGAACTGTCGGAAAGTCAGGGCTATGAGGCCGCCAAAATATGCGCCATTAACTGCCTTAGCGCGGTGAAAGGGCTGGCTGGAAGCCTGGACAACATTGAAAGGATAGTCAAGGTCAGCGGGTTTGTAAACAGCGCGCCGGGTTTTGTCAACCAGCCCAAGGTGATAAACGGTGCTTCCGACCTGCTGGGCCAGGTGTTTGGAGAGGACGGACAGCACGCCAGGGCGGCGGTGGGGGTCAGTGAACTGCCCCTGGGCGCTGCGGTGGAAGTGGAGATGATTGTTAAGCTTAAGGGATAGCTTTTGGGGTCAGGAGACAGTAGACAGGAGACAGGAGAATAGGTGGAAAAATTGAATATCGGGAATCGGCAACACGCCCGCTGTTGATTCCTGGTGCATTCTGTCCCCTGTCCCCGTCTTCCGTATTTATCTTTAATTACTTATTAAATAGTGTGTTAATTAATTTCAATATGGAAGGTGGTTCCAGAATGTCCAAACCAAAGTATAAGTTCCAAATGTACAGACAGCTCCAGGCCAGCATTCCCAGTATTTACGCCGAGGCCAAAAAAGCGGCCGACGAGATCGGCATTCCCCCGGAAATCAGGGGCAAGTTCGGCTTGACGGGGGCCATTTCCGGCTGCCCCGCCCCGCTGCGCAGGGATATTATGGAAGCCGGGGAAAAAGGGGCCACCGAGGTTATCCCCCTGGCCAAATTGATGGATGAGCTAAGGGAAATAGTCAAGGATGTTTACGGTGACCAGTATGACGTGGCCGCCACCAGCACCTGTGAGGCCGGGCTCTGGCTGGCCTTCGACACCCTTTTTTCTCCCCCCATGATGGGCAGGGGAGACAACTACCGGGCCAGGTACATCGCCCCCTATGAAAAACACCTGCACCACCAGGGCAGCTACGGGCGCCCCTTCCCGGCGCGCTTTAAAGACATCTTCGCCGATCGGGGCTCCACCGCCGGAGAATTCGGTTTTTACGGAAAGCGGCAGAATAACCTTGATACCGTGATTGTGCCTCTGGTGGGGGCCAGTTATGATGTGCACGGCATCAAGTACCACCCGGTGCCCCTGCTCACCGGGGTAGACGCCCGGGCCTCCATAGAGAGGATCGCCTTCCATGCCGATATCCACAAGTCCATGCTTACCGGGATAACATCCCTGGGGTACGAAACACCGGGCTACGGTTACGGGGAAAAGGACGCCGAGGGTACGCCGGTGCTGCAGAAGCTGCTGGCCCAGCTGGCCCATAAATACGATATTCCCTACGTGGTGGACAATGCCTGGGGACTTCCCTTCGTCGGGTTCGACCCCCGGAAAACAGGGGCCGATGTGGTCATTTACAGCATGGATAAGGCCGCCGGCGCAGCCACCAGCGGCCTGATCATCGGCAAGGAGGAATACATGGTGCCCATCCGGCGGGCCATGGGCATGCACGGGGACCGCTACGGGACCACCGCCTCTTACGGCAAGGCGGCCTATGTCACCTTCGACCCGGGCAAGGAGGCGCTGCTGACCCAGATTCAGGCCCTGAAGGTGCTGCGGGATAAGCCCGAGGTGCTCACCCGCCCGGTGGATGACCTGGAGAGAATTGTAAAAGAGGAATTCGCCAAGCTCCCAGCAAAATTATTAAGCGGCATAATAATTTCAAAGTCCTACAATTCCGCGGCGGTGGAAATCAACTACGAGGGAACTTGGAAAAACGGAGAACCGGGCATACCCATCTTCTCCATTGAGGACATGTATGCCGGGTCCAATATATTCCAGTCGGGCATGGCCCAAATGGGTGTCATACCCACCGTGGCATACGACGGCAATATTTATATTTCACCGGGACTGGGCACCGCCGATGAAGAGGGCCGGCTGCTGGAGAAAGAAACCCGGTACGCCGTCCAGGCCCTGGTCCGTCTGATTGAAATAACCTGCAAGTACGCAGGGGTGCTGTAGCAACCATTTGTTTTTTTATAGTTAATCAACTGCAGCAGGTGAACATCATATTACTATAAGGAGGACTTGCAAATGGCACACGTGGTGGTGATCGGAGGCGGTTGGGCAGGCACCGGCGCGTCGGTGGCGGCTGCCCAGGCGGGCGCCAAAGTTACCGTGCTGGAAAGGACCGATATGCTGCTGGGGACCGGCCTGGTGGGCGGAATTATGCGCAACAACGGGCGGTTTACCGCAGCCGAAGAAGCCATCTGCATGGGGGCGGGGGACGTTTTTCACGTGGTGGACCGCACCGCGCGGCATAAAAATGTGGACTTTCCGGGACACAGGCACGCCACTCTGTACGATGTGGCCAAAATAGAACCCGCCATTAAGAAACTGCTTTTTGATAAAGGCGTGGAGTTTCGCACCAGGAGCCGGGTAAAGGACGTCAAAATGGAAGAAAAACGGATTACCGGCGTGGTCCTGGAAGACGACGAGGTTGTGTATGGTGACGTGTTTGTGGAAGCCACCGGCAGCGCCGGCCCCATGGGCAACTGCGCCAAGTACGGCAACGGCTGCGCCATGTGTATTTTACGCTGCCCCACCTTCGGCGGCAGGGTGAGCATTGCCGCCAAGGCCGGGGTCGAGGAGTTTATCGCTAAAAAAAGCGACGGATCCTACGGGGCCATGAGCGGGTCCTGCAAGCTTTTCAAGGAATCCCTGGGCATGGAAATAGTGGAACAGCTTGATAAAACCGGGGTGGTGGTGGTGCCCATCCCCGAAAGCCTCAGAAAAGGGGAAGGGATACTGGCTAAAAAGGCCTGCCAGCAGTACGCCCTGGCCGAGTTTGCGGAGAACATCATCCTGCTGGACACCGGGCATGCCAAGCTGATGTCGCCCTTTTACCCCCTGGACCTGCTCCGGCAGATACCCGGGTTTGAGAACGCCCGGTACGAGGATCCCTATGCCGGGGGAATGGGCAACTCCATCAGATATCTGGCGCTTTCACCCAGGGACAACGCCCTGAAGGTGGAAGGGGTCGATAACCTTTTCTGCGGCGGTGAAAAGGCCGGCCCGCTGGTGGGACACACCGAGGCCATCATCACCGGGTCCCTGGCCGGACATAACGCGGTCAGGTTCGCCCTGGGCATGGAAACGCTGGTGATTCCCACCGAGCTTGCCACAGGTGACGCCATAGCTTATGTCAACCAACAGATGAGGACCGAGGAAGGCCTGGCCAGGAAGTATACTTTCTCGGGGTCGGTTTACTTCCAGCGGATGCAGGAAAAAGGCCTGTATACCACAGACCTTGACGTGATCAGGGCCAGGGTGGACCGGGCCGGCATGACCGATTTATTTAGAAACAAGCTGGCCTGAATGGTCACCAATCCAGAATCCGGACCCCCATGCCGCAGCTTTTCAGGATAAGTTATTTTCAGAATCAAGATCGAGAGCCAGTATATCTTCAATGGTGGAGGTAAAGTGAGGTATCCCGCCTCCGGGGCCGGCCAGGACACCGGTCAGCTGTTGGTGCAGGCGGGCGGTTCCCAGGCTGAAACAGGTGTCAAACCGGTTTTCCGCCAGGGTTTTTTGCAAAACTGTGCCGTTGTGTCCGGTGATCAGGTATTTTACGCCTATTTCCGCCAGTTTGCGAGTTATTACCGGCAGGTTTTCGCTGAGCAGGACGGTTGCCCGGTTGTCCGGCAAAACACATTTTCTGATCAGTGCGTTTACCAGCAGCTGTCCGAAATCTTCGGCCACCACCAGGACATTTTTCCGGTTCATCCCCTGCAGGTCGGTCAACCCGGGGACGGCGGGCTTTTCAGTATAGCACAAATCAAAGGATGTAGTTTCCAGGAGGATGTGTCTTTCCACCTCGGTCAGGGGCTTTACCGCCAGGGAGATCATGCTGTGGTCGGGGTATGTGGCCAGCACCACCGCCGGCAGGTTTATTTCAGGCTCCCGCCTGTTTCTGAGCAGGCCGTAAGCCAGAATTCCTGCCGAACTTAAAACAGACGGCGGGGCGGTTAGAAAAACCATATAACCGGCGGCGCCCATATTGAGGTGACGCACCGGGACTAAATAATCCCGGCCGGTATGTTGGAAACCTTTCTGGTCGTGGAGAAAGCCGATGTATACGCAGTACTTGTTCCACTGGCAGTCGCAGAGATCCTGGCCCTGCAGGTGGCTGCAGACCAGGCACTCGTTCAGAATGGCCAGGGCGCAGGGGCAGCCTTCACTTCCGTATGTGCTGCACAGGGCGGACAGGTCGTTGTTTTTCACAGTGAGTAACCCTCCTGTATTAGATACTGGAACATCATATAGTATGCGGGCGTAAACTGTTTTGTTAATTGATTTAACGATCATGAAGGTGAAGTGAGGAGCGGCATGTCCCGAATCTTGGACCGCATTATGGACGCTATGGACATAGAGACCTTTCTTGTGTGCACCAGTGAGGACGAAGGGCGAAGGCTGACGCTGCAGTTTTTGAAGGAAATCGGTTTTACCGACGTGGATATAGTTTTTATACAGTTTCAGGGACCCGGTGTGCGTGTCCGGGCCAGGGCCTACGTTCACCGCCCCGGTGACTCGTACGGCTGGCTAAAAGTTGACATAGAAGAGGAAGATGCGCAATGATCCCGAAAAAAGTGCTGCTGGCGCCAATCGACCCGGTTCATGATGTGGGCCTGAAGCTGATCAGGCGCGCTATCCAGAAGGCGGGGCATGAAACCATCCTCCTCCAGCCGGACCTGTCGCCGGAAGAGATTATCCAGGAGATATTAAACCACCAGGTTGACGTGGTGCTGCTCAGCAGGTCCCTGGGGTACGGCGTGGCCGAAATACTGGCCCGTTTTGTAGACCTGGCCGACGCGGTGGGGATCAGGGACAAGGTCAGGCTGGGCATCGGCGGGATGGCCATCCGGCCGGAACTGGCGGCGGAACTGGGTTTTGACGGCGGATTCGGGCCGGGAACCACGGTGGAGGAAGCGGTGGCCTTTGTGGAGGGCAGGGAGTATGTGCCCGGCCTGGATAAAAAGAGCAAGAAGAAAAAAGACCTGACCGCAGGGTACAGTTACACCTACCGCAACAGTCACATCGCCGGACTGCTCTCTCAAATCACCGACGGCATCCTGGCCTGGGTGGAAGGAAAAACCTCGCCGGGTGTGCAGCGTGCCGTGGTGCGCGAGGAGCTGTGGGATATCGACCGCTGGCGCAATTACGAAAAGATGACTGAATTTTTGGATGCGTACCCAAAATTTTGCGGTGAAATACCGCGCAATTTTTACCTGAAGGGAATAATGCACCCCAAGACCAGGCGCTTTACCAGGGAAGAAGTGGTGGCCCTGGAAAAATACGTTAAGGCCATCAAGGAGCGCATGACGGTGCCAAAACTTCAACATACCTTTCCCAGGCCGGTGGTGTTCAACCAGTACGGTACGGGCTGCCCTTTCCTGGATACCGGCCATATCAAGGTGAGTGAGGCATGGGGCGCCGACGGGGTGATCCATTTTGACCCCTCCTGGGGGGCCAGAACCGAGGGCTTTCTGGACGGGTTCCTCACCCACCAGGAAGACGGCACCGTAATTACCCCCGCCAACCTGAACAGGATAAAAAATTCCCTTGAGCCCGGCACCCTCTGGCAGATACGGTCCCACCGGGGGCTGAACACACCGGAAACAGTGGTGCTGGCCGGGAAATTCAAGGCTGACCTGACCAAGATCAATATTTGTTACGGGGCCCTGGGGGGAGGCACCGACCCGGCCCGGCTGACGGTGGACGGGGTGGCGTCAATCCGCTACGCGGCCAAATACGGCATACCCTTTGACGTGGTGACAAACGAGGAATTGTGCGGTGTTCCGGCCTACAAGGCATTTGCCGGAATGCTCATCACCGTGGACCTCGGCTTAAGGCTGGGCGGAAAGCCGATCCTGCAGCCGCTGTTTTGCTACTCGCCGGAGGTCATGATAGAAGGGTATATGCAGGACAACTACGTTGACTTCAACGTGGCCAAGGTGCTGGCCCTGCGCCGGGCCATCGACGCACCCATATGGCCCGGGGCGCCCATCGGCTTTTTAACCCATACCGAGGACCGGGTGCAGTCCTCGGCGGCCACCGCCTACCACGCCTCCCTGGCGGCCATGCTGGGTGTTGACGCCATCACCATTGCCTCTTCCGACGAGGCGTATTCAGGCGGTCCCATCAGCGTGCCCTCCAAGGTGGACACGCTGCGGGCGGTGGGAGAGGGCTTCAGGTTCTTCGGGAGCACCAGCCTCGAACCTTCCGGGCAGGCCCGGGCCTGGAGCGAGGAAATAGAATCGGGGATAGAGAAGGTGCTGCGCCGGGTGGTGGACAGGGGAGATTTTGTGCAGTCGCTGTACGACGGCATCCTGGGTGACCGGGAAGACGGCGTGTACCCGGGCAGGAACGGAAGAGACACAGTGATTAACGTATGAAGCAGCTGACCGTGGGCATAGCCGGCACGGCCAAAAACACCGGCAAGACCACCACCACCAGGGCGCTGCTGGAACATTTCCAGACCCGCCATGTCGGTCTGGGCATAACCAGCATCGGTTACGACGGGGAAAGGGTGGACAACATCACCGGCCTGCCCAAGCCCAGAATATTTTTGGAAAAAGGCGACCTGGTGGCGGTTTCGGAAAACTGCCTGCCGGCCAGCAGCGCCAGGGTTAAAGTGCTTGAGCGTACCGGTATCACCACTCCGCTGGGCAGGGTTGTTTGCGGACAGGTGATCAAAGAGGGCCTGCTGGTGGTGGCCGGCCCCAACCAGAGCGGTCACCTGCGGTTGATCAGGGACTGGATGAACCGCCGGGGAGCCTCCCTGGTAATCGTGGACGGCGCCCTGAACAGGATTGCCCCCATGGTGGAAACCGACGGTTTCATACTTTCCACCGGGGCCTCGTATGCCACCGATATAGACAGGCTGGCCCTGGAAACACACAGCATTGAGGTTATATGCAACCTGCCGGAAACGGTGGAAGTGCCGGGTCCCGTTCCGGAGAGGGGAAGATCAATTCTCTGGGACGCCGCCGGCGGGTTGCTGGCGGATTTACCCCCGTCCCTGTTCGAGACGGGATGTTTAAACCGGATTTCCAGCCTGTTCCGCCATGCCGCCGGCCTTTACTGCCCGGGGGTGGTGTCCGGGCAGTGCCTTGAACTGCTGGGGGATTTGCCCTTTGCCGGGGGCATGCAGTTTGTCTTTGCGGACCCGGTGAAAATAATGCTCAGTGGTAATGTAATAGCGGCCCACCGCTTCGTGGAAAAGGTTTTAAAAAAGGGAGGAAGGGTGGGATACCTGAGGCCCCTGCCCCTCATTGCGGTGACGGTAAATCCCTTCTACCCGAATTACCGGTACGGAACCCGTGATTACCAGCCGGCCTTTGTCAACAGGGAACTGCTGCTTTCCAGGATCAGGGAGGCAGTTGACATTCCGGCCTTTGATGTGGTTTTTGAAGGTCCGGAAAAACTGGCCCGGGCAATAGAGCTGTTTGCAAAAATAGCTTATTCCAGTGGTTGAATTCAGGCAATAATTGGATTTTCTTCAGAATTCACACAATATTCGCAAGGGAGGACTATATTCGAGAGTGTCGAAATATTTTGTCCATGGCAACTCGATAGGTTGACCCATTTACAGTTCATCCTTGAGGCTGTCTAACCCTGATTTTTTGACTGGAGGTGGTGTTGGGCCGCAAATATTTTTAAGCGAACATAGGCTTTTGGAAACAACCAAAATCGAGGGAGGGTTAGCGTGAAGAAGTTTAAATTAACTCTGTTTTTGCTGTTGGCAGTGGTACTGGCTGCCGGCCTGGTGGCCGCCGGATGCGGCGGGGGCAAGACCGAGCAGCCCAAGGAGCAGCCCAAGCGTGACACCATCACCATTGCCATTCCCAACGAGCCCAGCACCATGGACGTGCAGTTTGCCGACGACGGCAATATGCGCCTGGTAACCGAGAACGTGATGGAGGGCCTGCTGGCCATGGACGGCAAGACCCTGAAGCCCATCCCGGCCCTGGCCACCGAGTACAAGAACACAGGCCCCACCACCTGGAACGTGAAGCTCCGCCAGGGTGTGAAGTATCATAACGGCAACGCTTTCAACGCCGATGACGTTATTTTCAGTGTTAAAAGAATACTGGACCCCAATTTCAAGTCGGATATAGTGGGTTACTTCAAGAGCATCAAGGAAGTTAAAAAGATCAACGACTACGAGGTAGAATTCACCACCGAGGGGCCGGACCCCAGTTTCCCCACCAGGCTTACACTGCTTAAGATTCTGGACAAGGAAACTGTTGAGGCCGCCCCCGACAAGATCAAGACCGAGATAGCCGGTACCGGGCCGTATAAACTGGCCAGCTGGCAGCGGGGCCAGAATATCACGATTGAGCGTTACGACGGATACTGGGGCGCCAAGCCGGCCGTCAAGACCGCCAAGTACCGCTTCATCGAGGAGGACGCCACCCGGGCGGCCGCACTGAAGGCGGGCGAGGTTGACCTGGCCACCAACATGCTGCCCGAGTACGTGAAGGACCTGCCCAAGGTTAAAACCATTGAAGGACTGGAATTCAGCCTGTTGCGCATGAACGCCATCAAGGGGATCATGAAGGATCCCAAGATCCGCCAGGCAGCCTGCTACGCCATAAACTATGAGGCTATCGCCAAGTCCCTTTACCAGGGCTACGCTTCAGTGGCCCCGGGCCAGGTGTTCAAGCCCGGTTACGCCGGATTCAACCCCAACCTGAAGGCCTATCCCTATGATGTGGCCAAGGCCAAGCAGCTGCTGCAGGAAGCCGGCTACAAGGGAGAGAAAGTGGAATTGGTCGGCGAGCGGGGCCGCTGGCTGAAGGACGGCGAGCAGGTGGAGACACTGGCTCAGATGCTGCGCGATGCCGGCTTCAACGTGGAAGTGAAGATGCTTTCCTTCCAGAACTGGCTGAGGGTGCTGTTTGACAGGGGTAAGGCCCCGGACATGATCTTTACCTTCCACAGCAACGACATCTTTGACGCCGACCGTACCTTCAGCACCTATGTTCACACCAAGGGCCCGGGATCTTCCTATCCCGACGTGCTGGACAAGAAAATCGAGCAGGCCCGGCAGGAGCTGGACCCTGCCAAGCGGCAGAAAATGTACGAGGAAATCGGCCAGAAGATATACGACGACCCGGCCTGGATATCCATTGTTAACATCAAGGACATCTACGGTATGAAGGACTACGTGGAATGGGAGCCCAGGCAGGACATGCGCCTGACTGTGTTTGAGATGGCCCTTAAATAACAGAACCGTCCAGGGAAATGTTCGTTTGATAACTGGGGTAGGGAACACGACCCAGGTAAAAACCCCGTGTTTTCCTACCCCCCCCTTTTTTAACACTAACTACTCCTGATTCCGGTTTTTTAGTGGCCTTTGCCAGGGAGGGAATATTATATGACCCGGTACATTATGATAAGACTTTTGAACGCACTGGTGGTTGTAATCGGGGTGTCCCTGCTGGTGTTTGTGCTGACCAGGGCCGTTGGAAACCCGGTGGATGTTATGCTGCCGATCGAGGCTACCCAGGAAGAAAGAGATCGCCTGGCTCACCAGTTGGGTATCGACAAGCCGCTGCTGACACAGCTGGCCGAGTATTCCGCGGGAGTGATCCGGGGTGATTTCGGCAAGTCGTGGTGGCAGGGAACACCGGCGCTTTCACTGGCTTTGGAACGGGTACCCTTCTCCTTAAAACTGTCTGGTATTGCCTTTTTAATTGCCATCGTTTTCGCCATTCCGCTGGGGGTGTTGTCGGCCATCAGGCCCCGTTCGTGGCTTGATAAAATAACTTCCACATCGGCCATGCTGGGCATCTGCATACCTAACTTCTGGCTGGGACTGGTTTTTATACTTATTTTCGCCAATATTCTGGGTTGGCTTCCCACCTCCGGCACGGGAAGCTGGAAGCACTGGGTGCTGCCGTCGGTGGCGCTGGGGGTGCTGCCCCTGGGTAGGATCACCCAGATTGTGCGGTCGGCCATGATGGAACAGCTCCGTGAACTGTACGTGGTTACCGCCCGGTCCAAGGGCCTGGCCGAATGGCTGGTGGTGACCCGGCATGCCTTAAAGAACGCGGGCATCGCCATAGTCACCATGTCCGGCTGGGAACTGGGCCGGATGCTGGCCGGATACACGGTGGTCATTGAGGTTGTTTTCGGCCTGCCCGGCATCGGGCACCTGGTGATAGACGCCATCAACTACCAGGACTTTCCCCTTCTTCAGGCGCTGACCTTTGTGATCGCCATCCTTATCAATATACTGAACTTGTTGATTGACCTGTCTTACCCGCTGTTTAATCCCCGGGTCAAGTTCGAATAAAGGAGGCGACAGGAATGGAAGCAAGATCGGCGGCAGCGGTTACCCCCGCGGACGACCTGAGGGAATTCCGGCCCCGCTTTTACGGCCTGCGGACCATGACCAAAAAGATGATCAGGGACAGGCTGGCATTTTACGCCTTTATATTCCTTTTATTTGTGTTTGCCGTGGCTGTTTTTGCGCCGTTTATTTCCCCGCACGACTACACCACCGGGGATGTGTGGGACAGGTTAAAGCCCCCTTCCTGGGTGGAGGGCGGTAAACCCGGGTACCTCCTGGGCACCGACCAGCAGGGGAGGGATATTTTAAGCCGCCTGATCTGGGGCGGGCGGGTGTCCCTGCGGGTGGGCTTTATCGTAGTGTTCCTGGCGGCATCGGTGGGAGTGTTTTTAGGTCTTTTGGCCGGTTATGCCGGGGGCAAAACAGAAATGATCATCATGCAGATGGTGGACATCCAGTTCGCCTTCCCCGGCATGCTGGTAGCGCTGGTCTTCGTAATGGTGCTGGGTCCGGGCGAGTTCAACCTGATTATAGCGCTGGCTTTTAACGGCTGGATGGTCTTTGCCCGGATGGCCCGCGGGCTGGTGCTGACCTTCCGGGACGGGCCCCTGGTGGAGGCGGCCAAGGCCATCGGCGTGCAGCCCCTGAAGATCATGTTCAGGCATATTTTACCCAATATATTCGCCCCCCTGCTGACGCTGTTCGTGCTGGAGGTGGCCAGGATAATCCTGGCCGAGGCCACCATGAGCTTCTTAGGTTACGGCATTCAGCCCCCGGCCTCTTCCTGGGGTCTGATGATCGGGGAGGGCAGGAAGTACTTCCCCATGGCCTGGTGGCTGGTGGTTTTCCCCGGCATTGCCATTGCGGCCACGGTCTGGGCGCTGAACATTTTCTCCAGCTGGCTAAGCACTGTTATGGACCCGTTGCAAAAAGGGCAGTCGGGGTAAGGGGGGCATCGCATGCAACGAGAAATAGTACGGGAACAGGTTACTCCAATACTGTCGGTGCGCAACCTGAAAACTTACTTCCGCACCGAAGAGGGCGACGTGGTCAAGGCTGTGGACGGCGCCAGCCTGCACATCCGGCAGAAAGAAATCCTGGGTGTGGTGGGGGAATCCGGCAGCGGCAAGAGCATCACCGCCATGTCCATCCTCAGGCTGATCCCTTCACCTCCGGGATACATTGCCGGCGGGGAAATATTGTTTGAAGACCGGAACCTCTTTAATAAAACCGAGAAAGAGATGCGCCTGATCAGGGGCAAGGATATATCCATGATTTTCCAGGAGCCCATGAGCTCTCTCAATCCCGCCTATACCGTGGGCTACCAAATCGCTGAAAACGTGCAGCTGCACCAGAAGGTGTCCAGGAAGGAGGCCTTTGACCGGGCGGTGGAGATGCTGCGGCTGGTGGGGATTCCCTCCCCGGAAAAGAGGGTGCACGACTATCCCTTCCAGATGTCCGGAGGGATGCGCCAGCGGGTGATGATCGGCATGGCGCTGTCCTGCCACCCCAGGCTGCTGATTGCCGACGAGCCCACCACCGCCCTGGACGTCACCATCCAGGCCCAGATCCTGCAGCTGATCCTGAATACCAGGGAAAAGGTGGGCAGCGCGGTGATGCTGATCACCCACGACCTGGGCGTGGTGGCCGAACTGTGCGAGCGGGTGGTGGTGATGTACGCCGGGAAGGTGGTGGAGGTGGCCTACGCCTATGACCTGTTTAACCACCCGGCCCATCCCTACACCATGGGCCTGCTGCAGTCCATCCCCCGCCTGGACGAAACCCGGGACCGCCTGAATATCATTCCCGGAAGCATTCCCAACCCCACCCGGATGCCCCCGGGATGCCGTTTCCACCCCCGGTGCGAAGTGGCCGGGGAGCGCTGCATGGTGGAGGAGCCGCCACTGGTTTCGCCCAAACCGGGCCAGTGGGTTTCCTGCTGGCGTATCTCAGATGGGGACAGATCTTCTGCATCCCCTGAGGGTTTCATGCCTGATCAGGAGACCTGTCCCCTTTCCACTGACGCGGGAGGTGAGGCCGATGTTGCCAGCACCAGCCGGTAAGGACGGAAAGAACGTCCTGCTGGAAGTAAAAGACCTGACCAAGTATTTTCCCATTACCAAAGGTATTTTATCCAGGGTGGTGGGCAGGGTTCACGCCGTGGACCACGTTTCCTTCTACATCCGTCCCGGGGAAACCTTCGGGCTGGTGGGAGAGAGCGGGTGCGGCAAAACCACCACCGGCAGGCTGATCCTCCGCCTGATGGAGCCCACCTCCGGCGATATTGTATTTGACGGCCGGGTGGTCAACAAACTGGGTCCCATTGAAATGCGCCGGTTAAGGCGGGAGATGCAGATTGTCTTTCAGGACCCCATGGCCTCCCTCAACCCCCGGATGACGGTGGGGGACCTCATCGGAGAGCCCATGGAGGTCCACCAGGTGGCCAGGGGCAGGGCCAAGGATGAAATAGTGCGGGACCTCCTGGTGGCGGTGGGGCTCAGGCCCAACCACATGTACAGCTTCCCCCGGGAGTTGAGCGGCGGGATGCGCCAGCGGGTGGGCATCGCCAGGGCCCTGGCCCTCAAGCCCAAGTTCATCGTGGCCGATGAGCCGGTGTCCGCCCTGGACGTATCCATCCGTTCCCAGATTATCAATCTCCTGAAGGATTTACAGGAGGAATTCGAGCTTACCTACCTGTTCATTGCCCATGATATGAGCGTGATCAAACATATCAGCGACCGGGTGGGGGTGATGTACCTGGGCAAGATGGTAGAAATGGCGCCCAAAAATCTGCTTTTCGCCAATCCCCGGCACCCTTATACCCAGGCCCTGCTGAGCGCCATTCCCGTTCCCAGTCCGGGAGCCAAGAAGGACCGTATCATCCTGGAAGGGGATGTGCCCAACCCCATCAATCCCCCGCCGGGCTGCCGTTTTAATACCCGCTGCCGTTATGTTATGGACCGCTGCCGGCAGGAGGAGCCTTTGCTGAGAGAAAGAGAAGGGGGTCACTGGGTGGCCTGCCATTTAGACTGACAATCAGGGATACATCGGTCAAACCACACCCGGCGCGCCGGGTGTGGTTTTCAAGGCGGGGTGGCAAATGGAACTAACCGGTGAAATTCTGGCTGCAGCCAACGCTTTGCTTTTTGCCTTAAGCAGCATTTTCAACAAGCGCGCTCTGGACCAGATGGATAAGGACAGCGGCATGGTGATCACCCTGGTGGTCAACAATGTCATTAACGGCCTTGGGCTGCTGGCCATCTTTTTAACAGGAAGGTGGGTGCCCCTTGAGGCCGGGGCCATTCCCTGGTTCGTGCTGGCCGGGGCCTTTACCTCATTTCTGGGAAGATACCTGATATTTGAAAGTGTAAATATAAACGGGCCTTCCCGGGCCGGCGCCTACAAGGTGGCCTCCCCGGTCTTCACCCTTTTTATTGGCATGTTCATTTTAAGCGAAAGGATAAATCTGGGATCGATGGCAGGGGCCGTAATATCCTTAACCGGCCTGTGGATTATATCCCTGCGGGACCTGACCTTAAGCAATAAGGACAGGGCGGAGCCGGAGACCAGCTGGCGCACCAGGTACATGGGGACGCTGGTCGGGCTGGGCAGCGGGCTGTGCTTTGCCGTCGGCATGGCAGCCAGGAAGGCGGGCATTATCATCTGGCCCTCGGCCCTGGCCGGGGCCTTCACAGGGTCCCTGACCGCCCTTGTCCTGACCATTGTTTCCCTGTATTTTACGAAAAAAGATATTCCCTGGCGCCGGCTGGCGGGAAAGGAGTCGGCCAACTACATTTATTCCGGAATATGCACCAGCCTGGCGGTCATTTGCTTTTTTATGGCCCTGCAGTACATAACGGTAACCATAGCCAACGTGATCGCCAGCCTGGAGCCGCTGTTCACCATAATACTGGCTTACTGGATACTGCGCAAAAAGGAACGGATTACCACCGGCCTGGCTTTCGGGTCAGTACTGGTATCCATCGGCGCCGCCCTCATATTTATATATTAATATTATAATCCCTAACCCCTGACTTTACGCGAGGTGAGTTTTGGTGGAGGAGATGATCAATGTCCGGTTTACCCTGAACGGAGAGCCGGTGGAGGCAAGAGTAAGGCCGGAGGTTACCCTGCTGCGTTTTTTACGGGATGAAATGCGGCTCACCGGCACTAAAAACGGATGCAGCACCAACCACTGCGGCGCCTGCATGGTGCTGGTGGACGGGCGGCCTACCAAGTCCTGCCTGCTCCGCCTGTCCGGGGTGTCCGGCAGGCGGGTGGAGACTATTGAGGGCTTAAGCAGGGAGGGGGATCTGCACCCCATACAGGCTGCCTTTCAGGCCTGCGGGGCGGTACAGTGCGGCTTCTGTACCCCGGGCATGATTATCGCCGCCAAGGGACTTCTGGAAAGACATCCCGACCCCACCGAAGACCAGATCAGGGAAGGGCTTAAGGATAACATCTGCCGCTGCACCGGGTATGTGAAAATAATTGACGCGGTAAAGCTGGCCGCCCGCTGGCTGAAGCGCCCGGAAGAAATAAGGTTGGCTGCCGGGGGGGCCGGGCTGGGCAGCTCGCTGCCTGATATCGACGGGGAGGCCAAGGTGAAGGGCAGCCTCGCCTTTGCCGACGATATTTACCTGGAAGGGATGCTGTATGGAAAAGTTCTCTGGAGCCGTTATCCCCACGCCGAAATACTGGCGGTGGACGTATCCCTGGCCAGGAAAGCGCCCGGGGTAAAGGCGGTGCTTACCGCCGGCGACATTCCGGGACACAACGGGATGGGCTCCCTGAACCCCGATCAGCCGGTGTTGTGCCGTGACCGGGTGCGCTTCACGGGCGACGCTGTGGCCGTGGTCTTTGCCGAAACCCCGTCAGCTGCGGAACTGGCGGTACAGCAGATCAGGGTGGAATACCGTGAACTGCCGGGGGTATTTTCCCCCCGGGAGGCGATGCGACCGGGCGCCCCCCTGCTGCATGGCAAGGGCAACATTTGCAAGCACCTGGTCCACGGGCAAGGGGACATCGAGGCAGGCTTCCGGCAGGCTGCGGTGGTGGTGGAGGGCCATTTTGAGACCCCCTTTGTGGAGCATGCCTACCTGGAACCCGAAGCCGGTGTGGGACTGGTGGACGAAAAGGGCATCCTCACCGTCTATGCCCCCACCCAGTTCCCCTTTGAAATCAGAAGGCAGCTGGCAGCCGTACTGAACCTGCCCGAGGAAAGCGTCCGGGTAATCGCCACGCCTCTGGGCGGGGCCTTCGGCAGCAAACTGGACAATACCGTGGAGGCGCTGGTGGCCCTGGGGGCATATCACCTCAGGCGGCCGGTCAAAATCACCCTCACCAGGGAGGAGTCCCTCCGGCTCAGCACCAAACGCCACCCATACTGGATGGATTACAGGGTGGGGGTGGACGGCGGGGGAAAACTGGTGGCGGTGGACGCCAGGCTTTTGTCCGACGCCGGGCCCTACACCGCCCTGAGTCCCCGGGTAATTGACCAGGCCTGCATCTTTTCCTGCGGGCCCTACCGGGTGCCCAACCTCAGGGTGGAAGGCTGGGCCGTTCATACCAATAACGCCAACAGCAGCGCCTTCCGGGGCTTTGGCATAAACCAGGCGGCGGTGGCCATAGAGTCCCTGCTGGACGAGGCGGCCCGCCAACTAGGCCTGGATCCCTTTGAAATCAGGCTTAAAAATGCCCTGGAGGTGGGGGACCGGACCATTTCCGGGGAAATTTTAAAGGCCAGCGTGGCCACCCGGGCCACCATAGAAGCAGCCCGGGAGGCCCTGAAGGACGAACTGCCGGCCATAGAGGCCGCCAGGGCGGCCGGCAGGCGTATCGGCATCGGGGTGGCCAGCGGGTTTAAGAACGTCGGGGCCGGCAAGGGGAAGGTGGACGATGCCGGGGCCGTCTTTTCCCTTCAGAAAAACGGCCGCATACTGCTGCGGGCCTCCGCGGTGGACATGGGGCAGGGCATCCGGACGGCCCTGCTGCAGGTGGCCGCCGAGGTACTGGGAGTTGATGAGGGGCTGTTTGACATCATTACCGGGGACACGGGGCTGACCATCCGCCACGGCGGGGCCGTGGGGGAAAGGCAGACGCTGATCAGCGGCAAGGCAGTGGAAATGGCCGCCAGGGAGTTTAAGGCCAGGCTCCTGCAAAAGGCCGGAGAAATTACCGGAACTTCCCCGGAAAACCTCTGTTTAGCCACGGACGGGGTGAAGGACGCCGGCGGGCCGGTGCTGATCTCCCTGGCCCAGATGGCGGACCGGGACGCGGTGGAGGTATCCTATTACTACGTGGCGCCAAAGACCTACGCCCTGGCCGACAGGGAGGCCAGAAACACGGTGCCGCCGGAAGATTACCGGAATTACCCGGCCTATGCCTACACCACCCAGGTGGCGGTGGTGGAGGTGGACGAAACAGACGGCCGGGTGAAGGTGCTCAAGGTCATCGCCGTGCACGACTGCGGCCGGGCCATCAATCCCCAGAAGATAGAGGGCCAGATTGAGGGCAGCTGCTCCATGGGCATGGGGTACGCACTTTCCGAGGCCTACATCCTGGACCGGGGGATGCCGGTTACCCGTACCTACAGGCAGCTTGGGGTGTCCACCTCCCTGGAAACCCCGGAAATCAAATGCATACTGGTGGAAGACCCGGAACCCAACGGTCCCTTCGGCGCCAAGGGGATCTCGGAGGTGGCCACGGTGCCCATCACTCCGGCCATCCTTAACGCCATATACGACGCCACCGGGGTGCGCATCCACAGCCTGCCGGCCACCCCCGACAAAGTGCTGGCGGGATTGAAAGATTGTAAAGTTGCCGGCAACCGACCCCTTGTGCAGAGGTGTGAAATATAGTACAATCCATTAACAAAGTGTGAAATTTACGACTGCTTATTTCAAACCTTCGGGTACTAAATAAGGCGATTCGGATTGAGGGTAGTTGCATTCAGAATATCGGACAGATACAATGTTCATAAATAGAGAAATAATTTATTAATCTGTTAAAAGGGAATGAATGCTGGGAACCGGGGGGATAAAGTTGGCCTTATCCAAGATCATAGAGAGCATCAAAAACGGCATCGCCGCCATCGAAGCCGATGCCCACAAATTTAACCTTGAGCCCTACAACGGAGACCTGCAGGGTGTAGACGGCTGGCTGGCTCCGGACGGCACCTTTTATGCCTGCAGTTATTACGACCACCTGATTTATGCTGATAAGCTGGTTAAAAGGATGGGCTATCAAAGGGTCAACCGTTTTCCCTACGAATTAAACGGCGAGTATACCCTGGAAAAAAACGGGTGGATTAAAATAAGCCTGGGCCGGGTTGTAGTGTACAAGGGTATGAACATCACCAAAAAACAACTGGACTTCCTCTTTGACTACTATGTAAGCAACAGCAGGGAAGAGGAGTTTATGGAGATACTTGAGAAATACGAAAATAACTGACCGGTGATCCGTGGAGAAATAAAATGGAATTACCTGAAAGGGTTGTGGTTGTGGAGGTAGGCCCCAGGGACGGCCTGCAAAATGAGTCCTTCATTCTGGAAACTGATTTCAAGGTGGACCTGCTGAACTGCCTGATTAAGGCGGGTTTTGAGCGGATTGAAGTTACTTCCTTTGTGCATCCCCGGTGGATACCCCAGTTGAAGGATGCCGGCGAGGTTTTGCGAAAAGTCGGTTTGCCGCCCGGGACCAGGCTGAGCGCCCTGGTCCCCAATCTGAAAGGATACCAGAGGGCCAGGGCCGGCGGCATTAAAGAAGTAAATATAGTCCTTTCAGCCAGTGAGTCGCACAACATGAAAAACGTAAACCGAAGCATAAAGGAGTCCCTGCTGGATTTTCAGGTCATAACCGAGGCGGCCCACAGGGACGGCATTCTGGTCAGGGGCAGTGTGGCGGTTTCCTTCGGCTGCCCGTACGAGGGCAAGGTGGAACCGCATAAAGTCCTTGGTATTGTTTCCCGGCTTTGGGAAATTGGCTGTTATGAAGTGGTGCTGGCCGACACCACCGGGGTGGCCAACCCGCTTCAGGTGTATAACCTTTTTTCCTCCATTCTGGAAAGGATCGCCGGCATTAGTGTGGCCGCCCATTTTCACGACACCAGGGGCATGGGCCTGGCCAACGTGCTGGCGGCCCTGCAGGCGGGAGTGAGGGTGTTTGACTCTTCCGTCGGGGGTCTGGGCGGGTGTCCTTATGCCCCGGGCGCCCCCGGCAATATTGCCACCGAGGTCTTGTTAAACATGCTGGCGGAAATGAATATCGAAACCGGTGTTGACCTCTTCAGGGTGGGGGAGTGTGCGGCCAAATTGAAAGAAGTCCTTGAATGCAATGTAAAGGGGTAGGTGTTTCCAGATATAGAATGAAGGCAGTAAAGTTTTTTAAATTTGTACAATCCCTCCGGCATATTTTAAATGTACGGAGGGATTTTTTCATGAAAGCTAAAGATGAAGTCAGGCTTCTGGAAGAAGCCATTGAAAAGATTATCGCCAAGGCCAGGGAATTCAACCTGGACTTCTACGACATGTATTTCGAGATCTGTCCCGCCGAGATAATTTATACCTTCGGGGCCTACGGCATGCCCACCAGGTTCTCACACTGGACATTCGGCAAGGCCTATCAGAAAATGAAGACCCAGTATGACTATAACTTAAGCCGCATCTACGAACTGGTAATCAACAGTGACCCATGCTACGCATTTCTCCTGGAGGGCAACTCCCTGATCCAGAACAAGCTGGTGGTGGCCCATGTACTGGCCCACTGCGATTTTTTCAAGAATAACGCATACTTCCGGCACACCTCCAGGGACATGGTAGAGAGCATGGCCAGCGCGTCAAACCGGTTCAGGGAATATGAATTCAAGTATGGCAAACAGAAAGTGGAGGCCTTCCTGGATTCGGTGATTTCCATCCAGGAGCACATTGACCCTTACCGGTATATCGCAAGGGAGGCCGGTAAAGAAGCGGGGGATGCGGAAAAGAATTCCTGCGGCGGATGCGGCGGCAAATGCGGCCGTGAAGATAAGGGGGCCCATGACCGCCGGCCGAAGAAGGAGACCCCTTACGACGACCTTTGGGATTTGGACAAAAAAGAACCCTGCGCCGGTGAATGTGAGGAAAAGCCCAGGAAATTTCCGGAAAAACCCGAAAAGGACCTGCTGCTTTTTATAATGCAGCATGCCAGGGACCTGGAGGAATGGCAGAGGGATATTATCTCGGTAATCCGGAGCGAGATGCTCTATTTCTGGCCCCAGATGGAGACAAAGATCATGAACGAGGGCTGGGCCACCTACTGGCACCTCAGGATTATGCGGGAAATCGACCTGGACGAGGATGAAACCATTGAGTTTTCCAAGATGCACGCCGGGGTGGTGCAGGCGTCAAAGATGCGGCTTAATCCTTACCTGCTGGGCCTGAAAATATTCGAGGACATAGAGAAGCGGTGGGACGAACCCACTGAGGAGGAGAGGAAAAAGTACAACCGCCGGGGCGGGGAGGGAAGGAAAAAAATATTCGAGGTCAGGGAGACTGAAAACGACATATCCTTTTTAAGGAATTACCTGACCAAGGAACTTATCGGGGAGATGGACCTGTACCTGTTTAAAAAAGTGGGCTACGACTGGAAAATTACCGACAAGGAATGGGAAGAGGTGCGGGATAACATCGTGGCCGGCCTGACAAACTGCGGCTTTCCCTACCTGGTGGTGGAGGACGGAGATTTTAACAAGCGCGGGGAGCTGTACCTCAAGCACCAGTTTGAGGGAGTGGAACTGGACGTCTTTTACCTGGAACGCACCCTGCCCCATGTTTACAAACTCTGGGGCCGGCCGGTGCACCTGGAGACCATCCTGGACAACAAGAAGGCGCTTTTTTCCTACAACGGGGAGAAGGGTACAAAAAAATTTATTTAGCCGGGACTGGAGTCACTCAGTCTCAATCTCCGCGAAGGCCCGCACCGGAAACGAAGCGCCGCGGCGGATCCGGAGGGGCACGGCATAGAATTTAAAGCCGGTCCGTGGCAGGACCGACAGATTGCACAGGTGTTCCACAATGGGAATACCGGCCGCCAGAAGCCTGGTATGGACCGGCCGGGCCGGGTCCGTGGTGTCGTCAACGTTGGGGAAGTCCACTCCCACCAGTGCGGCCCCGCAGTCAAGCAAAAGATCGATGGATTGCTTTGCCAGGTACGGCCCGGGCTCCCAGTACCCGTCCGTTCCCCACCGCCGGTCCCAACCGGTTCTGACCAGCACGGCCCGGCCGCGCAGTTCCGGCCTGCCGGCATCAAGGGTGATGGAACGGTCCGGCGATATTCCGGCGTCAAGAACTATTCCGGGCACTCCCGCCAGCAGTTCAAGTGGGACCTGGCTGAGGTCCGCCCCGTCCGGAAAGCGGTGGAAGGGGCTATCCAGATAGGTGCCCACATTGCAAGCCATCTCCACCCTGCCCAGGTAAAATTCCGCTTTATCCCGGTAGCGGGGGCGGGATTCCCTGTGATCCAGAAAAGCTCCGATCCTGGGCCTGGGCAGGCCCGGAAGGGTGGGCATGCCGTCTTCAATAATGTGGTTTAACTCAACGAATTTCCCCAGGGGGAATCACCTCTGTTTTCTTAAAGGCAGGACTTAATTATTTTTTCGTTCCCAGTTATTTTACTACGGGCTGCCCTTTATCAGCAACCGCTAATGTTAAGCCCCCAGATGTCCGGTTAAACCGCCTGTGCACAAAGTAAAGCGGGAAGCATCCGTGGTGTTGTTTTATGGCGAAAAAAAGAGGAAAAGCAATTATTATAGAGAAATATTATGCAATCCTTCAGAAACAGGGAGGAAGGGAAAATTCGTAAGGTAGAAGTCTTATTAATCGAACCTGGTATGAAAGTGGCGCGCACTGTTTACAGCCGCCGGGGGCGGTTTTTTGTTTCCAATATCAGTTTTTATTGGCTTTTCCGGTTTGTAATGTATAATAACTATAGATTTGGCTGCCCCATTGATATACGAGGGAATGGCGGTGTAGATCATGGATTTCAAACCAATAAAAACAAAAAAAATATATGAGGAAATTATAGAGCAGGTTAAGGTGCTGATTGCCGACGGTACCCTTTCCCCCGGGGACAAGCTCATTTCGGAGCGGGAAATGGCGGATAAGCTGCAGGTGGGACGTTCCGCCGTCAGAGAGGCTTTCCGGGCGCTGGAGGCCATGGGGATTATCGAGATCAGGCCCGGGGAGGGTACGTTTATCACTGAAGCCAATACCTATCCCTTTATGCAGGTACTGGCCCATTTACTGGTGGCTGAACGGGACTCGGTCAGGGAACTGATGGAGTTGAGGAAGATAATGGAGGTCGAGTCGGCGGGACTGGCGGCCTTAAGGCATACATCCGAAGAGGTAAAAGAAATGGAAGAACATCTTGAACAGATGCGCCTGGATATTTTAAACGGTGAACTGGGTGAAGAGGCGGACATGAAGTTTCATTATGCCATTGCCAAGGCCACCCACAATTCCCTGTTTTACAAGCTTATGAACACCATCTCCGATACCATGAGAAGCGGGCTGAAAACGGCCCGGGAGCAGCTCTACCGCACTCCCGGAACCCCGGAGAGGCTTCTCCGTGAGCACCGCGAGATATGCGAGCAGATTAAGAACGGCAATGTTGAAGGGGCCCGGAAGGCCATGCTGGAACACCTGGAAAAGGTTGAAAAGGCAATGCTTAAATAACCGGGAATTAGGAATTGGGAATTGGGAGAAAAGTGATTTTATGGAATTCATGCCGGTTAAGGTGAAAAGGGCCGTTGAAACAATAATAGATCAGATTAAAAACCACATTTTGTCGGGAGAGCTGCGGCCGGGAGACAAGCTTCTCACCGAGCGCGAACTGGCCGAACACCTTAAGGTGAGCCGGGCGTCGGTAAGGGAGGCCCTGTCAGCCCTGAATATGGCCGGCATACTGGAAATAAAGCACGGTGAAGGAATCTTTCTGAAAAAGCTGGACTATCATTCGGTTATCGAGCCCCTGACCATAATAATGCTGCTGGAGAGGGACAAAATCAAAAACCTTCTTGAGGTGAGAAAGGCCCTGGAGGTTGAGTCGGCGGGGCTTGCGGCCGAACGGCACCGGCCCGGGGACCTGGAAAAAATCAAAGCAGCCCTGGTGGAGATGGAAGAGGACCTGGTAACGGGCAATACCGGTGAGCAGGCTGACCTCAAATTTCATTTTGCCATCGCCGAAAGCACTGCCAACCCTCTCCTGATAATGCTTATGAATACCATCCACGATGCCATGAACCAGACTCTCAAGGCTACCAGGCAGCTGTGGCTCTCTTCCACATCGGGCACCACCCGCAGGCTTTTTGAGGAACACCGGGATATATATAACGCCATAGCGGCCAGGGACAAGGAAAAGGCCAGGGAGATAATGTACCAGCATCTCTACAAGGTTGAGTCCGAGCTGGAAAAAACGTATAAAGTTTATCGGGATATGCAGAATGCCAATGGAAAGAGGGTGGAACCGTAAAAAAATTTTCATAGTATAGCAGGAATATTTATTTTTTACAAGAGTATTTTTTTTTGACAGAGTATTTTTTTTTGACCTGGTGGCCAGGCCACCAGGTAACTTTGCCAATTCCTTGCCCAGGAAAATTTTTAAAAAAACTTGTCAGAAAAGAAGGAATATTATTGCCGAAGAAGAATACTGTTTGAATAGCTGATGGTCATACCATCATATGGCATTACAGTATCTTAATATTTACTCCATAGCGGTCCGATCACTGGATGGCATGAATATTTATTTGCTATTTTATGCAGTTTGCCGCTGCGGCAGTTAAAAAATTTGCGGCGGGAGGTGGTTATCAAATTTAGTCGGAGGATCCTGTCCGGGATTACATAATAATTATTTATTTAAGGAGGTTTTTGTATGACGACCTGGACGCAGGTATTAAACCCGTTCAACAACCTGGGCCTGTCGGCCCTGGTGGCGGCAATCCCCATCCTGTTCCTCTTTTATGCCCTGGCCATAGCCAGGATGAAGGGTCATTACGCCGGCCTGCTTACCCTGGTTATCGCCAACGTGGTGGCCATACTGGCCTTTGACATGCCGGCCACCCTGTCGGTGTACTCGTCAATATACGGCGCCATGATAGGTCTTTTCCCAATCGGCTGGATAGTCATAACCGCAGTATTTCTTTACCAGATAACCGTTAAAACCGGGCAGTTTGAAATTATCAAGGACTCCATCGCCTCGGTCACCGAGGACCGCAGGCTGCAGGCCTTATTGATAGCATTTTCATTCGGGGCGTTTATTGAAGGGGCGGCCGGCTTCGGGACACCGGTGGCCATAACCGCGGCCATGCTGGTGGGTTTGGGCTTTAATCCCATCTACGCCGCCGGCATCTGCCTGATTGCCAATACCGCGCCGGTGGCCTTCGGCGCCATCGGCATTCCCATCGTCACGGCGGGGGCGGTAACCGGACTGGACTCCTTTGCCATCGGCCAGATGGTGGGCCGCCAGCTCCCCTTTTTATCCCTGTTCGTGCCTTTCTGGCTGGTGTTTATCATGGCCGGCTGGAAGGGGACCAGGGAGGTGCTGCCGGCCGTATTTGTTTCGGGCGGGTCCTTTGCCCTGGCCCAGTGGTTTTCCTCAAACTACATGGGGCCGCTGCTGCCTGACATAATATCTTCCCTGGTGTCCATGGTCTGCCTGACCGTTTTCCTCAAGATCTGGAAGCCCAAAAACATCTGGCGCTTCCCCGAGGAGCCGCCCAGGACATTGGAAGTCAAAAGGCACGGCGCCGGCGCCATTATCAAGGCCTGGTCCCCCTTCATCGTGCTCACCGTAATGATTGCCGACTGGGGGGTAAACGGCGTCAAGGCGGTTCTGAACAAGGTAACCATTCCGATAGTCATGTCCGGTCTGGACAAGTCCATAGTGGTGGGCGGCAAGCCCATGGCGGTGGTGTTTACCTTCAACTGGCTGTCGGCGGCCGGAACTTCCATTTTGATTGCCGCCATCATCACCGCCTTTATCCTGCGGGTAAGCCCCGGCCGGTTCTTCGCCATCTTCCGGGATAACTTAAAGAACCTGCGCTTTGCCCTGCTGACCATCGCCTCGGTGCTGGGCTTCGCGTATATCGCCAACTATTCCGGCATGACTCCCACCCTGGGCAAGGCCTTCACCGTCACCGGCGCCGTCTTCCCCTTCATGTCGGCCTTCCTGGGCTGGCTGGGTGTTTTCATAACCGGCAGCGACACCTCGTCCAACGCCCTGTTCGGCAAGATGCAGCAGATAACGGCGGAGGGCATGGACGTCAACCCGGTGCTTACCGTGGCCACAAACAGCAGCGGCGGGGTGGCCGGCAAAATGATTTCACCCCAGAGCATCGCCGTGGCCACCGCCGCCTGCGGACTGGTGGGCCGGGAAAGCGACCTCTTCAGGTTTACCGTTAAGCACAGCATATTCTTCACCGCCATTATAGGCGCCATAGCGTTCCTGCAGGCGTACGTGTTCGATTGGATGATCCCGGCCGCCGTGAAGGCCGCATCCGCAGCCAAGGCTGCAGCCACCGGGGGTACAACGGTGCTTGTAATTACCGGGATATTCATAGTGGTGCTGGGAATTTACGCCTCAATGCAGGGAAAGAGCGCAGACAAGGTCAGCGCATAACTGATCAATCAGAAAATCGGGGGAGGGGAGTCAAATGTCCCGGCAGATGGTTATAGAAGCACTGGCGGACTTACTGGGCAGAGAACGGGTGATCACCCGGCCGGAGGAATTGATCTGTTACTCCTATGACGCCACCCCGGACCTTCCGGTGGGCAAGCCCGCTGTGGTGGTAACGCCGGAGAATACGGAACAGGTGGCGGGGGTGATAAACATTGCCCGCCAGTACTCCATCCCCGTGTATCCACGGGGGTCCGGAACCAACCTGAGCGGCGGGTCCCTCCCGCTGGACCGGGGCATAGTCCTGTCCACCCTGAAGATGAACAGAATTCTGGAGATAGATGCGGACAACCTTACGGCTACGGCGCAGCCCGGAGTAATCATCCAGACCCTGAACGACGCGGTGGCCCCCTACGGCCTGATCTATCCCCCGGATCCCGGCAGTGTGGCCACGGCCACCATGGGCGGAAGCGTGGCCGAGTGCTCCGGGGGGCTGCGGGGACTGAAATACGGGGTGACCAAGCATTACGTAATGGGGCTGGAGGTTGTTCTGGCCGACGGGCAGGTGCTCCGGGCAGGCGGTAAAACCGTCAAAAACGTCACCGGGTATGACCTGGTGAAGTTGTTCACCGGGTCCGAAGGGACCCTGGGCGTGATTACCGGGATAACCGTGCGCCTGATCCCGGCGCCCGCCGCCAGGCGCACCATGATGGCCATATTCGACCGGCTGGAGGACGCCGGGGAAGCGGTGACCGGCATTGTGCGCCACAAGGTGATCCCGGCCACAATGGAGATAATGGACCGGGTGACCCTGCAGACGGTGGAAAACTATTCCAAAGCCGGGCTGCCCACCGACGCCGAGGCCATCCTGCTGATCGAGGTGGACGGGCTGCCCGAGGTGGTGGAAGGTGAGGCCCGGACCGTGATCAGGGTGGTGGAAGGCCACCGGGGCCGGATCAGGATGGCCAGGGACGACCGGGAAAGGGAAGATCTCTGGCTGGCCAGGCGGGCGGCGCTGCCAGCCCTGGCCCAGCTCAGGCCCACCACGGTGCTGGAGGACGCCACGGTGCCCCGCAGCAGGCTTACCGATATGCTCAGGGCCCTGCAGGAAATCGCCGCCAAATACCAGCTCACCATCGGGACTTTCGGCCACGCCGGCGACGGCAACCTTCACCCCACCATCCTCACCGACGCCAGGGACGCCGGGGAAATGGAAAGGGTCCACCGGGCGGTGGACGAGATATTCAAAAAGACCCTGGAGCTGGGGGGCACCCTGAGCGGCGAGCACGGCATCGGCCTGGCCAAGAAGCGCTATTTAAGCTGGGAAATGGGAGATTCCGGCCTGGACGTGATGAGAAGAATCAAGAAGGCCCTGGATCCCGGCAACCTGTTGAACCCCGGCAAGATCATTTCAGGCGGGGAGGGATAGCGGTGTCTTTATTCGGCGGCCTGCCCGGCCTGGAAGAAGAACTGGTTAAATGCATGAAATGCGGCAACTGCCAGGCAGTCTGTCCCCTGTACAGGGAAACGGCGGCCGAGCCGGCCGTGGCCAGGGGAAAAATACGCCTGGCCGCGGCGGTATTGAATGGTGAACTGCAGCCGACGGCGGAACTGGCCGGCCTTTTCGACTTTTGTCTGACCTGTATGGCCTGTGTGGCCAATTGCCCCTGCGGTGTCCGGGTGGACCGGGTGATCCTGGCCGCCCGGAATGCCGTGGCCCGGAGCAGGGGACTGTCCTTGTTGAAAAGAACCGCCATAACCGGCCTTTCCCGCCCCGGCCTGTTAAACACCGGGCTGGGGGCGGCCAGGACTGCCCAGGGGATTTTATTTAAAAAGCATGGGGAGGGGATGACCCCGCGCTTCCCCCTGGGGCTGGAAATGAGGAGGGTGCTGCCTCCCCTGGCCGGCCGGTTTTTACGGGACGAACTGCCGGAGGTGGCTAAAACTGATCAGCCGCTGGAAAGGGTGGCATTCTTTACCGGCTGCCTGATCAATTATGTCTACCCCGGGGTGGGCAGGGCTATTGTCGCTGTATTGCAGAGGAACGGCATCGAGGTGGTGATACCCGCCGGGCAGCACTGCTGCGGGTCGCCGGTGACCATAATGGGAGACCATGACACGGCGGAAGCCATGGCCCGGTCCCATGTGGACCTGTTCTCGTCGGTCCGGTGTGATGCCGTGATCACGGCCTGCGGCACCTGCGGGGAGAGCTTCAGGGAGTATTATCCCGCCCTGCTGACGGGAAGTGAGCTGGGGTCCACGGCCAGGGTACTGTCCGGTAAAACCTTCGATATATCTGAATACCTGGTGGAAAAGGTGGATATAAAACCGGACCGGCTGGCGGCAGTGGAAGCGGCGGTTACCTATCACCAGCCCTGCCACCTGGCCAGGGGGATGGGCGTTAAAGACCAGCCCGTGGAACTGTTGAAAAAAATACCCGGCCTTACCTATGTGCCCATGAAGGATCCCGGCCGGTGCTGCGGCGGGTCCGGCATTTTCAGCCTGACCCACTACGATACCGCCGGACACGTGCGGCAGCATAAACTGAATGATATTAAAGGGACCGGCGCCAATATGGTGGCCACGGGATGCGGTTCCTGCCGGATGCACCTGCAGGACGGGCTGGTCCAGAGTAAAATAGAGGCCTTAGTTCGCCACCCGGTGGAACTGCTGGAACAATCATACCGCATCAGGGGAGAGGGGTGATCGGCCGGGATGTCAGGAAAACTTGTTGACCTGTACGACCTGTTCCGGGAAAGGGCCGGGGCGGTTTCCACCCGGGTAATAAGGGTTGCCGATTATCATGCCGCCGCAGGGGCGCTGGCTGAAATTATTGACCGGGAGAAGGCCGGCAAGATTGTGGCCGATTCTTCCGGTATGGTAAACAGGTGCGTACAGATTCTTAGGGAAAAGTCCGTAATATGTGTAAACGGTGAAGGCGGCCGCAATCTCCCCGCCTTATTCTTTGACGGCCTGCGCAAGAACGCGGAGGACGCCGATATGGGGCTTTCGGAAATGGCGGTGGGCGTTGCCGAAACCGGTTCCCTGGCGGGTGACTGCACTTCCGTGGAGAGCAGGCTGGTTTCCACCCTGCCCCCGATACACGTGGTGTTGATGCCGGCATCCAATATCGTGGCCACCCCCGGGGAGGCCATAGAAAAATTTTACAGCCTTCCGGGCAAGACTCCGGGGTACCTTTCCTTTATCACCGGTCCCAGCAGAACTGCGGATATTGAGCGGGTACTGACCATCGGCGTACACGGGCCGGAAAAATTGTATGTCATCCTGGTGGGTGAAACCGGGGGTGGCTGTGATGGCTGATAAATTGAGGGAACAGATTTCCACCGCCCTTGACAATTCCAACCTGCGCCGGGCGCTGGGAAATTTCGCCGACGCCTACCTGGGATCCCGGGAAAACGTATACCGGGGCAAAAACTTCGAGGCCATAAGGCAAAGAATAGCCGCGATCAAGAAAACTACAGTGGAAAACATGGAAGAACTGGCCGGCCGGTTCGCAGCCGCAGCCGGGAAGGCGGGCGCGGTGGTGTACAGGGCGAACACCGGCCGGGAGGCCAGGGATTATATAAAAAACCTGGCGCTGTCCAGGGGCGTTAAGACCATCGTCAAGTCCAAATCCATGGCCACCGAGGAAATACACCTCAACCAGTACCTCAAGGATGCAGGCATCGAGGTGCAGGAGACCGACCTGGGAGAATGGATTATCCAGCTGTCCGGGCAAAGGCCCTCGCACATGGTGATGCCGGCCATCCACATGACCAGGGGTGAGGTGGCCGGTGTTTTCTCCACCGAGACCGGAAGGGACCTCAGCGACGAGATACCGGTGCTGGTCAGGGTGGCCAGGGAAGAGCTGAGGCAGAAATTTCTTACGGCCGACATGGGAATTTCCGGGGCCAACATCGCCGTGGCCGAAACCGGAACCGTGGTGATGGTGACCAACGAGGGAAACGGCCGCCTGACCACCACTCTGCCTCCCCTGCACGTGGTGGTGGTGGGACTGGATAAGCTGGTCTCTTCAATAAGGGATGTCGGGCCGGTACTGGAGGCCCTGCCCCGCAGCGCCACCGCCCAGCACCTGACCAGCTATGTGACCATGATCACCGGTCCGGCGCCGGCCTGTGACCGGTCCGGGAAACCGGTTGCCAAGGAAATGCACATCGTCCTGCTGGACAACGGCCGCACCGGGATGGCTGCGGACCCGGTGTTCAGTGAAGCGCTGCAGTGTATAAGGTGCGCCTCCTGCCTGAATGTCTGCCCCGTTTTCCAGCTGGTGGGCGGCCACGTGTACGGCTATGTATACACCGGCGGCATAGGGACCATCCTTACGGCCTTCCACCACGGCTTTGAAAAGGCTGAAGACATCCAGTCCCTGTGCCTGGGGTGTGAGCGCTGCAAGGCCTTCTGCCCGGCCGGCATAGACATTCCGTCGCTGATCAGGGCACTGCGGGCCAGGATAACAAGCCGGAAAGGCCTGCCGGGAGGTGCAAAATTCCTCCTGGAAACCGTTTTGCCCAACCGCAGCCTTTTTCACGGGCTGATCAGGGCGGCCTCGGTGGCTCAGAAGCCCTTTGTCCGGGATAGAGCCCGGGTCCGGCATTTACCCCTTTTCCTGGCCGGCATTACCCGGGACAGGACACTGCCGGCCATTGCCGCCAGACCTTTCCGGTCGGTGGCGGGCAATCTTCCGGCACCGGAAAATCCCAGGGACAGGGTGGGCTTTTTCGCCGGCTGCCTGATTGATTTCGTGTATCCCCGGATTGGTGAGGCGGTACATAAAACCCTGGCCGGGATGGGTTACAAGATGGTTTTCCCCCCGGATCAGACCTGCTGCGGCCTGCCGGCGTCATATCTGGGGGCCGTTGATCCGGCGGCCAGGACAGCCAGGCAGAATATCGCGGCCTTTGGAGACCACTGCCGGTATATTGTTACCGCCTGCCCCACCTGCGCCTCGTTCCTGAAACACGACTATCCAACACTGCTGCGGGACGACCCGGACTGGTCCGGCAGGGCCGGGATATTTTCCGAAAAAGTCATAGACTATTCGTCATTTTTGCTCTCCCAGGGGTTCAACCCAGGCGGCGGCATGGGGAAAGGGAAAAAGATAACCTACCACGACTCCTGCCACCTGAAGAGAAAGTTGGGTGTTTTCACGGAACCCAGGGAACTTTTGTCCGGGCTGGGTTATGATCTGGCTGAAATGAAATGGCCCGACCGCTGCTGCGGCTTTGGCGGTTCCTACTCGGCCCGCTTTCCGGAGATCTCGGGACCTATACTGGAGGCCAAAATAAGGGATATCCTGGAAACCGGGGCCGAAATGGTGGCCACCGACTGTCCCGGGTGTTTGCTGCAGATATCCGGCGGCCTGGATGCCAGGGACTGCCGCGGCATCCGGGTGATGCACACCGCGGAGCTGCTCAACGGGTTTGATCAGGAATAGCAACCGGCATTCAGCTTTCCCCTCATTTTTTGAGGGGTTTTTATTTCGAATTCACATTGGGGACGGTTCTCATTGTGAATCATGAACTGTTTATATTTTAAAGTTGCCTGTGAGAAAAAGGACATGACCGGATAATTGTCGAATTTTAACAAAGAAGGAAACAAAAATTGCTAAATTTACGTCTTCATATTTGTAAGAGATTATCCTGGTGTGCCACTCATTAACCGGATCAGGAGGGATTTTTTATGAAAATCAGATTGTTCTTCGGGCTGCTGGCGGTGCTGGCGGTGTTTGCCTTTTCCTGCGGCCTGGCAGCCGCCGAAGAACCGGTCGTTGAATTTTATGATGTGGGGAACCACTGGGCCGGCGAAACTATTGCCCAGTGCAAAACTTATCAACTGATGAGCGGATACCCGGGCAACCTTTTTATGCCGGACCGGAACCTGAGCAGGGCCGAGGCCCTGGCGGTGATTGGCCGCAGCCTGGGTTGGGACAAACAGCTGGGGAGCGTGTCCACTTCAGGGATAAAGTTTCAGGCGGATTTATGGAGCGGCTTCAAGGGATACGTGGCCGTAGCCGCGGAAAAACAATTAATTAACAGGAATGCCATTCCCCTGATCAATTTCAATGACCCGGCTACCCGTATGGAAATGGCCCTGTGGCTGGCCCAGGCGCTGAATCTTACGGGAAACGGAAACAATCTCAATTTCAACGATCTAAAAGATATCCCCGTTGCGTACAGAAGCATGCTGGCCGGAGTTGTGGAGGCCGGAATCTTTAAAGGTATGCCCGGCAACCTGTTTGCTCCGTCCAGGTCCCTGACCAGGGCCGAGATGGCCACCATACTGGCGCGGCTGGTTGATGACGGCAAGCTCACCCCCCCGACCGGCCGGCAGGTGACCGGAACACTTAAAAATATCAGCTGGGCCCAGCAGAAGATCACCGTTGAACAGCCCTACGGCGCAAACACCTATGACCTTGCCAGCCCTTACATGGTCTTCCGCCAAGGCAGGAAGTCCGACCCCACCGACATTATGGCGGGGGAAAATGTAAAAATTTCTCTCAATCAGTCCGGCAAGTGTGTTTTGATTGCCTACCAGGACGGATCACAGGCGTCCGGCGAGGGGACAAAATCATACACCGGTACGGTGCTGTCATACAGCGACGGGCTACTAATCTTCAAGCCTGACACCGGGTCCAGTTTCGGCTTCACCCTTTCACCCGCGGCCGTGATAACGGTGTCCGGCGCCAGCGCCACCACCGGGTCGGTGAAAGCCGGGGCCAGGGGGACCATTACCGTAAGCGGCGGCAAGGTTACCAGAATGGATCTCACCGGCGGAACTACAGCCCCTACCTCTTCGGGGGACAGGGGATACGTGGTAAATAAATACTGGGATTATTTTACCGTCCGCCTCGGTTATGGCTGGGTGGAGGAAATACAGGCGGCCGGCGTGTCCTTTACCTTGAATAACTTCAATAGCAGCTACGGGGCGCTGAAGCGGGGAACGTACGTGGAACTGATAAGGTCCGGGTCTGCGGTAAGGACGGTGAATATACTGGACGGTGACCGCAAGGTGTTCGGCGAGGTGGAGCAGGTCAACTCCATGTCCATATCCATTGAAGATGAAGATGGCAAGTCTTTCAGCTACAACATCTACAGGAGTGCCAGGGTGCTGAACAGTGACGGCGACCATGTCGACATAGACGACCTCGAGGCGGGGGATGACGTGGAGATTACCCTGGATGACAATGACCAGGTCAGGGAAATCAAGGCAAACGTGGATTCCGTCAATGACCTGGAGGGCAGGGTGGAAAGCATAAGCACTTCGGGCAGCAAGAGAATAACCATCGAGGACAAAGACGGGGACAGCCACACCTACTACCTGGCGGACAGCGTAACGGTCCGGGAAGGGAGTTCCACGCGCAGCCTGGGCAGCGTTGAAGAAGATATGTGGGTGGAACTGACCCTGGACAACAATAACGATGTGACTTTAATCAAGATTGTGGGATATTCCGTGGTGGAGGGCGAAGTTACAGATATCCGCACCTCCGGCACCAAAAGGATTGATATTGAAGAGAGCGACGGCGATGAAGAGACCTACTACATTGATAATGATGTGACAGTAAAGGAAGGAAGCGCCGCCCGCACCCTGGACTACATTGACGAGGGCATGGAGGTGAGGCTGACCCTGGACGTCGACAGCCGCGTGACCAGGATTGAAATCATTGACGAGTCCACCGTGGAGGGTGAGGTCATTGATATAATAACTTCCGGGTCAGACCGGATACGCATCGAAAAAAGTAACGGAGATATAGAGACCTACTACCTGGATGACGATGTTACGGTTAAAGAAGACGGGTCCAGCCGGGACCTGGACGACGTCGAGGAAGGCATGGAGGTCAGGCTGACCCTGGACAGCAGCGGGGACGTAACCAGGATTGATATCCTGGACGAATCAGAAAGCTCCACCACGGACGTGGAAGGCGAGGTCACCCACATTCAGACCACCGGGAACAACAGGTTCATCGAAATTGAGGAAAGCGGCGGCGACGAAGAAATTTACGACCTTGCCGACAGCGTGACGGTCCGGGAAGGCAGTGAAACCCGCAGCCTGAATTATATAATCGACGGCATGCGCGTTGAACTGACCCTGAACAGCAGCGGCGATGTAACCAGGATTGATATCAACGAATCATCCGGCACGGACTATGTCGAGGGTGAAGTGACCGGCATCTGGACCTCGGGCACAGACCGGATCGAGGTTAGGGAAAGCGACGGGGATGAAAAAATCTATTACATCGACAATTATGTGACGGTGGAGGAAGACGGGAGAGACCGTGATCTGGACGATGTGGAAGAAGGAATGTATGTCCGGCTGACCCTTGACGGCAACGAGGTTACCCACATCGAAATTTACGGAGAGGAAACCATAGAGGGCGTGGTCACCTACATCCGGACCACGGGCACCGAGCGGATCGAGATTGAGAAAAGCAACGGCGATGATGAGATCTATTACCTGGATGACGATGTACCGGTGCGTGAGGATGGAGATTCCCGGAACCTGGATGATATTAAAGAAGGCATGGAGGTCAGGCTGATCCTGGACAGGGATGACGAGGTTACCCTGATCGAAATCACCGGAGTGTCGTATGTCCGGGGTGAGGTCACCTACATCCGGACCACGGGCACCGAGCGGATCGAGATCGAGGACAGTGACGGCGATGATGAGATCTACTACATCGATGACGATGTGGCGGTGTGGGAAGGCGGCTCCAGGCGGGACCTGGACGATGTGGAGGATGGTATGGATGTGAAGCTGACCCTCGACAGTGACGAAAGGGTAACGCGGATTGATATACTTTAACTAACCTGAAAAAAGCTTATCCTGAAAAGCCTCAGGGTCAGAATACAGAATCCAGGAGCCAGAATCCAGAATAAAAACAACCAATTCTTAGCCGGAGTGTACGATGGGGGAGGGCTTTTCAGTTATTCTCTGTGTCCTCTGTGGCGAATAATGACCTTTATAGGCCTGGAAAAAAAGGACATGGATGGTAGATGTCGTATATAGTATTACAACGGTTCCGGCCGGATCAAAATTGTCCAGGACCAAGGAGGGTCTTTATGAGAAAAAAAATGTTTATTTGGCTGCTGGCTGCGCTGGTCTTTTTGACCCTCCCGTGTGGCCTGGCTGCCGCTGAAGGGCCTGTTGCCGAGTTCGTGGATGTGGGCAGCCACTGGGCTGCGAGAGATATTATGCAATGTAAAATTTTTAATCTGATGACCGGCTACCCGGGCAAGCTCTTCATGCCGGACCGGAGTTTGAGCAGGGCTGAAGCCCTGGTGGTAATCAGCCGCAGCCTGGGATGGAACAAACAGGTGAGCGGTATCTCAACGGCGGGAATAAGTTTCCCCCCGGACCTGTGGGAGTATTTCAGGGGTTATGTTGCCCTGGCTGCCAATAAGCAGCTAATCAGCAGGAATGACATACCTGTCATTGAATTCAACAAACCTGCTACCCGTATGGAAATCGCGTTATGGCTGGCCAGGGCCTTGGAGCTTACCGGAAAAGGTGGCGATCTGGTTTTCACCGACCTGGGTCAGGTTCCTGCTGAGTACAGAGACATGCTGGCCGGAGTTGTGGAGGCCGGGATCATTAAAGGTCGGCCCGGCAATTTAATAGCTCCGTCCGAGCCTTTAACCAGGGCTGAGATGGCCGCCATCCTTGCCAGGCTGATTGATGGGGGAAGGATTATCCCGGCGTCCGGCAGCCAGGTGAGCGGAAAAATCACCCGGATAGACCGGGCTCAAAATACAATTGCCGTTGAGTCGCAGTCCGGCGCCGGCAGCTATGGTCTTGGCGGCTCTTATTTAGCCTACCGTGGCGGCAGGAAGTCGGATTTGAGTTCCTTTACAACGGGAGAGGAAGTCAAGCTCACCCTGGATCAGGCCGGTCAATGCGTGCTGATTACAAGTTATGAAAAGTACAGCGCTGTGGCGGCCGGAAACAGGGGATACGTGGTAAACAGATACTGTGACTTTTTTACTGTCCGCCTGGACAACGGTTCAGTGGAGGAGATTGGTAACGCCAACGTGTCGTTTTTCTTAAACGGGGTCAGCACCACCTATGGGTCATTGAAAAGAGGGTCATCCGTGGAACTGCTGAGATCCGGAACGGCCATTACGCAAGTACGCATTATGAGCGGAGCGCTTAAAGCCTTTGGCCGGGTAGAGAAAGTTACTGACCGGTCCGTAACCATCGTGGATGAAGACGGCAGGGCTGCGCTTTATCTCATTGATAGAAGGGCTGAAGTGCTGGATATCAACGGCAACGATATTGAAATCGGCAAAATATACGCGGGCATGAATGTGGAGCTAACCCTTGATCAGGATGAAATTGTTCAGGAGATCAAGGTAGCTGAAGTTTCCGGAAACAAACTGGAGGGTACGGTAAAGGACATAAATACAGCAGGGGTTAACAGGATAATTGTTTCAGATAAAATTGGTAAAAGCTTCAGCTATTACCTGGCTGAGGGCGTTAAAGTCAGGCAGGCCGGCATGGCGCGCCAGCTGGCCGACGTCAAAAGGGGCATGGGCGTCGAAATCACCCTGGATAATGAGCAACGGGTTACGAGGATTGTTATCATTAACCTGTCAGCGATTGAAGGTAAAATTGCCGATATCAGCACCTCGGGCACGGATAAAATAGTGATTACGGACAACAACGGCCAGTCCAGAACTTACTACATTTTGGAGGGCGTTCAGGTCAGGGCGGGAAGCAGGACAATTAATCTGGACGACATCAATAATGGTATCGATGTCAGGTTGACGCTGGGTGACAATAACTGGGTGACCGGTATAGAGATTGCTGACTTGTCAACCGTGTCGGGTGAGGTTGTCGATATAAAAACCTCCGGCACGAAGAGAATTGTGGTCAGGAACGACAACGGACGGGAAGAGACCTATTACCTGAAGGAGGGCCTGGCGGTCCGGGAGGGGGGTAATACCCGCCCACTGGACAATGTGTCCAAAGGGATGCTCGTAAAGTTGGACCTGGGTGGCGCCGGTTATGCCACCGGTATTGACATTATCGGTTCGTACGCCGCAGCGGGAAAAGTTATCGATATTCAAAGCTCGGGAACAAAGAAGATAACAATAAAGGACAATAGCAGCCGGGCAAAAACCTTTTACCTGGCGGACGGCGTGACAGTCCGGGAAGGGTGTAGTGCGCGTTATTTGGATGATGTAAAAAAAGACATGGATGTCAGGATCGCCCTGGACCAAAACAGCCGCGCAATCAGGATTGAAATCACCCGTTTGACAGCCGTCGAGGGTGAGGTCACCTTCATTCAAACCATAGGAACAGAAAAGATTGAGATCAAGAAAAACGATGGCCAAAAATGGGTTTATTACCTGGATAACAGTACCGTTGTCAGGGAAGGGGAAAGCACCGGCGGCCATGGCGATATTGTAAAAGGAATGCGGGTAAGGCTTACTTTGGATGGCCGCGGTAATGTAGCCGGGATTGACATCATCGGGTCGCATACCGTCAAGGGCAAGGTTACCTTGATGCAAACCTCCGGAACGGAAAAAATCGGCGTCAGGGGGATCAGTAACCAGGAGGAGATTTATTATTTGGATCACGGCGTAACGGTCAGGGAGGGGGGCATTACCCGCAAGCCGGACTACATCTATGAAGGCATGTTCGTCAAACTGACTCTGGATGATCGCGGTAAAGTAACCAGGGTTGACATTCTCGGATCTTATACTATCAGAGGTGAGGTCACCTTTATGCAAACCTCCGGAACGAAAAAAATCGGGATTAGGGGGAGCAACGGCCAGGAAAGGGCATACAATATCGATGACGCTGCAGTTATCAGGAAAGGCGGTTTCAGCCGTAACCTTAACGATATAGGGACGGGAATGGATGTAGAGTTGATGTTTAACAGCGACGGTCAGGTCACATATATTGATATTTTTTAACCAACTTTAGCAACAAACAAAATAATTCAGGGGAGTGTTCCCATGCCCATACCCGATGGTGAATTAGAAAACCTGGCCCGCCGGCAGTTTAACGGGGAAAACACTATCTTTGCCCTGGACATAGGCACCCGTACGGTGATCGGCATTGTGGTGGGAGTTGAGGGCGCCAGGTTTAAGATTCTGGCCCAGAGTATGACTGAGCATGAAAGCAGGGCTGTCTTTGACGGCCAGATCCATGACATATTCATGGTTACCCAGGCGGTAAAAAGGGTAAAGAACGACCTTGAAGAAAAACTCGGCTTTAAACTGAAGAAAGTGGCCATTGCCGCCGCCGGCAGGTCCCTGAGGACCAGGTTTGCCCACATGGAGCAGGAAATCGGGGATGACATCGAAATCGACCAATTGATTTGCCGGGGCCTGGAAATTGACGCCGTTAAGGAGGCACACCGGCAGCTGCGGGAGGAAACCGGGGACGGCGGGGAAGAGGAATTTTACTGTGTCGGTTATACGGTGGTGAACTACTACCTGAACGGCTATACCATCACCAGCCTGATCGGTCATTCCGGAAAAAGAATTGGTGTCGACGTGCTGGCCACCTTTCTGCCCAATTCCGTGGTCAACAGCCTTTACGCCGTGCTGGGAAGGGTCAACCTGGAGTCCATCAGCCTGACCCTTGAGCCCATAGCTGCATCCAGCGCCATTATCCCGGATTCATACAGGCTTTTAAACCTGGCCCTGGTGGATATCGGGGCGGGCACGTCGGACATCGCCATTACCAGGGACGGATCCATAGTGGCCTACGGGATGGTGCCGGTGGCCGGGGACGAAATCACCGAAGCCCTGGCCCAGGGCTGCCTGGCTGATTTCAACACTGCGGAGACGATCAAAAGGGAGATAGTCAAGGGCGGCGACATAACCTTCCACGATATCATGGGCATCCAGAGAACCATTGGCTGTGCGGAAGCCCTGGAAATACTGGACCCGGTCCTGGAAAGCCTGAGCACCGGGATCACGGAAGAGATTTTAAAACTTAACGGAGATAAATCCGTAAAGTCTGTTTTCTGTGTCGGGGGCGGCGGCCAGGTTCCCACCCTGACCGACAAAATTGCTCAAAAACTGGGCCTTGCCCCCGACCGGGTGGGGCTTAGGGGAAGGAAATTCATTCCCGACCTGCAGGCCGATGAACAGGAAATAAGCGGGCCCGAGGGGGTTACCGTGGTGGGTATAGCCAAGGTGGCCCTGGAAAGCGTGGGGCACAACTTTATTGTCCTGAACATTAATGGAAAGGACTACCGGCTCTTTCACTCCAGGGAACTGACGGTATTCGACGCCCTGGGCCTGATAGAGTACAACCTTGGTGACCTGGTGGGTAAAAACGGGAAGGATCTCCGCTTTGTTCTGAACGGTGAGAGGAAGGTAATCTACGGGGGGCTTTGCAAGCCGGCCGAGGTGTTTATAAATGGGGAACCGGCCAGCCTGAAGGCCGAACTGAACGACGGAGACCGGGTGGTCATAGAAAGGGCCGTCAAAGGTCAGGATGCCCGGGCCTATATTAACGATTTCACCGGGGATTACCCGGTTGTCACCCTCCAAATCGGGGGGCGGGAAGAGAGTATTAAGCCGCTGTGTTTTATAAACGGAAAGCCGGCTTCCCCGGACCGGGAGATTACCGACGGAGACAGGGTTGAAATCAGGGCGATAAAAAATATAATGCAGCTGGCTGAATTTAAGGGTCTGGACCTTGATTGCCATGATGTTTTTGTCAATGGTAAAAAGGCATCGGGGGAATATACGCTTGCCGGTGGGGACAGTGTGGAATTTTGCGTGAAGGAAGTTCCGGAACCGGCCGATGGTAACCTGATGGGTGTAGGGGACCCCGGTCCGCTGAAAAAAATTGAGGTCACCGTCAATGGCGAAAAGGTTGTACTGGACCATAAATCCGATTATATTTTCGTGGATATATTTAAAAACATCGACATCGACCTGACCAGGCCGGCGTCCGGCGGGACGGTGAAGCTGAAGCTGAACGGCCGAAATGCCAGGTACACAGATCCTATCAATGACGGCGACGTGATCGAGGTGGGCTGGGAGTGACCTAAAAAATGAGCGATTGGATTACCGGGCTGAATTTGAAAATAAAGCAGCCGGGAATTGGGGAGAAATTTATTTCATTATCCCAAATCCCGGCTTTAATTACTCCTGTCTCCTGTATTCTGTCTCCTGTCTCCCTTAGCCCACAAATCTTACCCTAGCTGATAATACCCTTTTTCTGTAAGAATTCCTTTACCACTTCCCCGGCTTCACGTTTTTTCTCGGCCACCTGGTAGTTCAGCTGCTGCATCTCGTCGTCACTGATCTTTCCGGCCAACAGGTTGAGGGTTTTTTCCAGGTCCGGGTACTTCTTCAAGGTATCCATCCGCACTACGGTAGTGCAGAAATAGGGCGGGAAAAACTTTTTGTCGTCATCAAGTATTTTCAACTTGTAAGTGATCAGTTCCCCGTCGGTGCTGAAGGCGTCGGTGACGTCTATTTTCTTTTGGGCGGTGGCCTGGTATTTCAGCGCCGTTTCAAAGGACTTGTGCTCTTTGAATTTCAGGCCGTAGGCTTTGATCATTCCGTCATACCCGTCAGGCCGGTTGAAGAATTCCTGTTCGGCACCGAATACCATGTTTCCAGCCAGGGGAACCAGGTCCGACACCTTTTTAAGGTTGTGTTTTTCAGCCGTTTCCTGGCGCACGGCAACGGCATAGGTGTTGTTGAAGCCGTAGGGCTTCATCCACTTGATCTTGAATTTTTCGTTGTATTCCTTCTGCACGTAGTTATAAACCTTGTCCGGATCGGTTTCAACGGGCTGTTTTAATATTGCCATCAGCCCGGTGCCGGTGTAGTCCGGGTACAGGTCCAGGTCGCCTTTTTTCAGGGCGTTGAAGCAAACCAGCGTGCCGCCCAGGTTAAGCTTCCGTTCCACCTGCAGGTCGGTTTTGGCTTCGATTAACTGGGCCAGCATTTCTCCCAGGATAATATTTTCATTGAAGTTTTTGGACCCGACCACAATTTTGCCCTTGCCCCCGGCAGTTCCGCCGCCCCCGGAACAACCCGCAAATAACAGCGCCATTGTCAACACCAAAGCTAAAAGTACAAAAAGGTTCTTTCTTCTCACTTAACCTACCTCCTGTTTTAATGTGTATTTTTAACCCGCAGCCCCCTGGGCACCATTGATTTCTCCAGGGCCCCCAGTAAAATGTCCGCCATTACTGCCAGCAGGGCCGCAGGTACCGCTCCGGAAAGAATCATCGGCGTATCCACCAGCTGAATACCTCTCCAGATAGGCTCACCCAGCCCCCCGGCGCCAATCAGGGTGCCGATGGTGGCAATCCCGATGGAGGTGACCATGGCCACCCGGAACCCGGCCAGGATGACCGGCAGGGCAATGGGAAGCTGAACCTTCCAGAGCAGCTGCCAGCGGGTCATACCCATCCCTTTTCCCGCTTCCAGCAGGTCGGGACTGACACCGGCCAGGCCGGTATATGTGTTTCTCACCACCGGCAGCAGGGCGTAGACAAGCAGTGCGGCAATCAGGCTGGAATTGCCCAGCCCCAGAAAAAACATTACTATGGCCAGCATGGCCAGGCTGGGGATGGTCTGAAGAACATCTATTATTCCCATTACCGGCCCTACCAGCGCGCGTACCCGCAACAGCACCATGCCCAGGGGCAGACCGATGATGCCGGCCAGCAGCACCCCGGCGGCCGACAGCCACAGATGCTCCAGAGTGAGCCCATAAAACTGACTCATCAAGGAACCTCCCTTCCACTGCAGGTTAACTTATCCGAAGACCCCGGGGTGTAACCGCCCTTTCCAGCCGGCCCAGGCTGAAGCCGGCCAGCAGGGCCAGCAGGGCCGCCGGAACGGTGCCGGCTATAATCAGCCAGATATCGTACACGTTCATGCCGCCCCAGATCAGGTCGCCAAGCCCGCCGGCGCCGATCAGGGCGGCAATGGTGGCCCAGCTGATTATATAAACGGTTGATATCCTTATGCCCGCCATTATCACGGGCAGGGCCATGGGCAGTTTAACCATCGCCAGCAGCTGCCAGTTGTTCATGCCCATGCCGCGGCCGGCCTCAATCAGGGCCGGCCGGACCTCCCGGATGCCGGTGTACGTGTTGCGTAAAATCGGCAAAATAGAGTACAGGAACAATACCGACATGGCCGGTAAAATGCCGATACCCATCACGGGCAGGACAAATCCGAAAAAAGCCAGGCTGGGGATGGTCTGAACCATTCCGGCCGCGCCCAGCACCAGCCGGGCGGCTTTTTCCCGGGATGACAGCCAGATACCGAGGGGAACGGCCAGCAGGATGCCAAGGGCCACGGAACCCAGGGAAAGATAGATGTGCTGCCAGGTGGCGCTGAGAATATCCGGCCAGCGTGAGTTTAAAGTCTCCAGCAGCGGGTTCATGCGGTTTCCACCTCTTTCCAGGCCACTTCCGCGGATTCGACTTCTCCCCAGACCACGCCGGCCAGGGCGTTGACCATGCTGGTCCTGGTTACCAGACCCAGCAGGCGCCTGTTTTGATCCACCACCGGGAGGTATTCCAGTTTTTGCCCGATTAGCAGGTCAAAGGCCTTCCGGGCCGGAGAACCGGCGTTTATTACGGGCAGATCGGTATCCACCAGTTCTCCGACGTTTTGTGCCTCCCTGTGCTTCCGGTCCAGCTTTTCGACGGTAACCACGCCGATAAGGCGGCTTTCCCCGTCCACCACCAGAACGGTGTCGACTCCCTTGCGCTTCATCAGGGCCAGGGTTTCCGCTCCGCCCCGGTCCGGATGCACCACCACCGGGTTGGTCTTCATAATGGATTCCACGGTTTCCAGCTCACTGCCGGCGGCCCGGTGTTTCCCGATGAATTCCAGCACAAACTCGTCGGCGGGTTTTCTCAGGATCTTTTCGGGAGAGTCCAGCTGGACTATTTCACCGTCTTTCATGATGGCTATGCGGTCAGCCAGCTTGAGGGCTTCATCCATGTCGTGGGTGACAAAGACAATGGTTTTATTCAGTTTACTCTGCAGGTTTTTGAATTCATCCTGGAGGTTTTCCCGGGTAATGGGATCCAGTGCCCCGAAGGGCTCGTCCATCAGTATAATGGAAGGTTCCGCAGCCAGCGCCCGGAGTACCCCGATGCGCTGCTGCTGGCCGCCGCTCAATTCATTGGGATAGCGGTGGGCGTATATATCCGGGTCCATGGCAACCAGTTCCAGCAACTCACGGACCCTCTTGACCCTTCTTTCCCTGTCCCATCCCAGCAGGCGGGGGACCAGGTCGACATTTTCCATGATAGACATATTGGGGAAGAGGCCGATTTGCTGAATCACGTAGCCAATTTCCCGCCGCAGGGTGACGGGATTCATTTCCATAATGTTCTGCCCCCGCACCAGGATCCGGCCGGAGGTTGGTTCCACAAGCCGGTTTATCATTTTCAGGGTGGTGGTTTTCCCGCATCCGCTGGGTCCGATAATCACCAGGAACTCACCCTGGCGAACGTGTAAATCCACTTGTTTTACTACCTGATGTTTTCCGTATATTTTTGATACTTTTTCAAATTTAATCAAACCCTCAACACCCTCCTGGAATTAAGTTCCAAACAACTTTAATATAATTAATAGTGTGCTGGCTATCTTATTATAACACGGGAGATGCTTATTATAAAACAATAGCTCAATAAAAAATTGCGGCCATTTTCGGAACTGTTGGCTTTTCTACAATATTTTGCTTTTTGATTATTCGCTGCTTACCGGGGAAATATAAAAAAAATACTGATTGAGGTGATCCGGGAATGCGCCCTCTTTGGAAAGGTGCGGTAAGCTTCGGGCTTATTTTCGTGCCGGTGAAAATGTATGCGGCCACTGAAAAAAAGGATGTAAAGTTTAATTACCTGCACGAAAAGTGCAGGACGCCGATACAGTACCGTAAATACTGCCCCTACTGCGAAACCGAGGTGCCGGCGGAGGAGGTGGTGCGCGGCTACGAGTATGAGAAGGGCAAGTTTGTGGTAATGAAGGAGGAAGATTTTGAGAGGCTGCCAGGCGAGAAGACCCGCAGCGTGGAAATACTTGATTTCGTTGACCTGGTGGAAATAGACCCGATTTACTACGATAAGGCCTACTACCTTTCTCCCGGTGAAGGAGGGCAGAAGGTGTACGAACTGCTGAAAAGGGCCATGGACCAGTCCAATAAGGTAGCGGTGGGCAGGGTGGTAATCAGGAGCAAGGAGGCCCTTGCCGTAATCAGGGTCACCGGTGACGCGCTGGTTATGAATACCATGTTTTACCCCGACGAGGTGCGCAATCCGAAAGCCATAGAAGAGTTGGGGTACCGGGTGGATTTGCACGATAACGAGGTAAAAATGGCGGTCAGGCTGGTGGAGAACCTGTCTTCACGCTTTGTACCCGAAAAGTACACCAACCGGTACCGCGAGGCCCTGATGGAGGCCATTCAAAACAAAATAGCCGGGCAGGAGGTTGAAATACCGGTTGCTCCCGAGACGGCCAAGGTGGTTGACCTGATGTCGGCCTTAAAAGCCAGCATTGACCTGGCCCAAAAAACCCGGGACGCCGGGCCGGAGGCCCAGAATCCCAATTTGAAAAAGCCTGCGGGGACCAGAAAGAGGAGCGCCAAGGAAAAAGCAGTATAAATGCGGGAATTGGGAATTAGGAATTGGGGGGCCGGCTGCTTTTAAAGAAGGTTATATATTTCGAGCAATATCGCCGTAACTGCCGCCGCCATCACCGGCCCGCAGGGGATGCCCTTGAAAAACACAGTTCCCAGTATAGTGCCTATGGTCATGCCGAATATAATTTCGGGCATGGCCTTCATCAGCTTAAGTCCCTGGTTGTTCAGGTGGGTGGCCAGCGCGCCCCCCAAAAGGGCAAATATACCCGGAACGGTGGAAAAACTGTATTTTACTTCCCTTAGATTTACCTGTCCCTTGGCCAGGGGCAGCAAAATATATACCATCAAAACCAGCAGGCCGAACTTGAGGCCCCTTTTTTCCAAAAGGGGGAGCACATACTGTTCAATACCGGAAAATTTTATGGCCATCAGTATGCAGCTGGCCATGGCCACCAGGTTGGACCGCCCGATGATGGCAATGATCAGCAGCATCAGCAGAGCCATGAGCGATGTATCCATCTTCTATCCACCCAATTTCGAGGTTTATAATTTAATTTATTGGACGGGTATCCATAATATGCCAGAACAGATGCCAAAGGGTGGTGAGGCAGGCTTGGACCGCAAAAACCCCATCCCGTTGCTTAAACCCATGCTGGCGGTGAAATCGGCGCCCTTTGACAGCGAGAAATATCTTTTCGAGGTCAAGTGGGACGGCTACCGGGCCATGGCTTACCTCGACAGCGGCGCAACCGAACTGCGGTCGCGGAACCGGCTGGATATCACCGGCAGCTTCCCGGAACTGGGTAAAATACACCTTTCCGTAAAGCAACTGCCGGCCCTGCTGGATGGCGAGGTGGTGGTGTTTGCGGACGGGCAGCCTTCCTTCGGATTCCTCCAGGCCAGGGGCAGGCTGACCGACCCGCTGAAAATAAGGCGGGCTTCAGTTAATACACCGGCTTTGTACCTGGCCTTCGACATCCTCTATGTATCCGGCAGGCCGGTAATTGAGGAGCCCCTTGCCCGCCGGAAGGAAATTCTGGCCGGCACGGTGGCAGGGGGTTCCCCGCTGGTGGTGACCGATTTCGTAACCGGCAGCGGTATTTTATTTGCCGGGGCCGCCCGGGAACAGGGGCTGGAGGGGGTTATGGCCAAAGCCCTGAACAGTCCTTACCTGCCCGGGAAAAGGTCTCCTTACTGGAAAAAAATCAGGTATACCGAGGAGGCCGACCTGGCCATCTGCGGCTACAGGGCGGGAAAGGGCGGCCGCAGGCTGGGGGCTTTGCTGCTGTGCGGGTACAAAAACGGGAAACTGGTTTTTACGGGCAAGGTCGGCACCGGTTTCAACCGGGAAACCGAGGATGACCTGATCGGGAGATTGCAGACCCTCCACACCGAAAGGCCCGCGGTGGCCGTTCCCCGGGAAGAGTCCCGGCAGGTGACCTGGGTAAGGCCGGAGCTTGTCTGTACAGTGGAGTATTTTGAAAAAACCGCCGCAGGACACCTCCGCCACTCCAGTTTTAAAGGGTTGAGGTTTGACAAGGAATTGGCGGAATGTAAGGCACCCTAAATCTTAACTCATTTTATTGATACTGGGGATTTGATTCGGAATCCGGAAAGAAAGTGGAAATGGTTAAAAATGTTATGGTCAGGATGACGGCAGCCATGAATAACTTCTTTTCAGGCATCACCTCTGCGGCTAATGACATTGGTGAAATACACACCATGCTGATGGATTTGCACAGGCCGGGCGGAATGCCTTATTAATTGACATCGACCGCTGACAGCTGCCGGCTGATAATATAAAAGGCCTCCGCGAGGAGGCCTTGGGGCGTTTTTTGCAGCCCCGGATTAAGGGATTTGTTAAATTTTGGCCTGGGTGGCCTGGGCCTGGGTATCCCGAAGTTCCCGCCTTTCCTTGGCGATACCCTTGACCAGCAGGTACAGGATGAAGGCGGTGATGCCGCAGGCCGCCGTAAGCACCACCACCCCGGCGATGTTGGTGTACAGTATGTTCATCTGGTAATCCGCCCACCACTCGGGCTTCTTGGAAACCTCCACCAGGTAATGGTACATGGTGGCCTTGGTCTGCGGGGTAATGGACCCGGTGATGATGCTGGCCTTGTCGCCGGTGATGCCGTCGGCCTTGAGCAGGGCCTTGACGGCCTTGTCGTAGGACTGGGTGTAGAACCAGGCCACCTGCTTGAGCACCACCGACGCGAAGGCGAAGAAGCAGGCCAGTGAGTACACCAGGCGGATGGTGATGCCGTACACGTACTTGGTGCAGACGGTGCCGAACTGGGCGCCCACCGCCGCGCCGCAGAGCATGATGCAGGCGGCGATCAGCTCAACCTTGCCCTTGACGCCCCAGGTGAAGCCCCCGTATGCCCCGGAGAACATGACCTCGAACAGGTCGGTGCCCACGGCCACCTTGGTGGGCACACCCAGGATGTAAATCAGTGACGGCACCCGCAGGAGGCCGCCGCCGATGCCCAGGATGCCGGCCACCCACCCGCAGACTACACCCACGAAGATGCAGCTCCAGAGGGACATTCTCATCCGGGTGACCTTGTCGTAAAATACGGGAGGGATGTCTTTCAGCAGGTCATTGAGCCAGCGGGAGAACCTGTTGCCGACGATGTCCTTGACCTCTTTGCCGGTCTCCTTCTCTATCTTCCTGGCGCCCAGGTACTCTTTAAGCATGAAGAAGAACATGCAGAACAGCAGGACCATGTAGATGTAGCGCACCACCGGCCCCGCCAGCCCCCGCTTGTTCAGCCACATCAGGCACTGGGCGCCCACCTCCACGCCCGAGAAGGTCCCTACCAGCATGAATATGGCGATGGCCGCGCTGACGTGCCCGAACCTCCAGTGCCTGAAGCTGGACACGATGGACTTGCCGGCCACGTGGGCCATGTCCGTGGCCACCGCGTAGACCATGGGAAAGCCGAATATGTTCAGGGCCGGGGTAACCAGCCAGGCCCCGCCGAGGCCGAAGTAGCCGCCCACCACGCCGACCGTGAAGCCGATCAGCAGTAGCGGCCACCACGCCATGTCAACGCCGCTTAATGGCATATGAAGCATAAAATCTCACCTCCGAAAAATATAAGAACGCCGATTATTAATACATTCTTTCAAGTGGTATAAGAAAGATTTCACAATATATGCCACAAAAAATCCGTCATTAATGACCGGGCAGTTGGTCTTCGTATTCTTTTTTGTAGCTGCCCACGTTGATTCCGGTAAGCTTTACCACCAGGTCAGCGATCAGAGCCAGCACGGTGCCCAGCCCGGCCATGGTAATCAGCACCATTAGTCCGCTCATAATTTTGGATGTTTTGGCCAATCCGGCCACCCATACAAAGTACTCGTACATGCATAACCCCCCTTTCATTTAAGTTGCGGCTGTCAAATTAACGTTGGGTTTAGCCCTGGAGAAACTTCAAGGTAAAGATCAGGTACAGCCAGTAACCGACGCTTACCGTACAGAAAGAAACGATAAAAGCGCGCAGCAAGAATCTAAGCATAAACATCACCTCCTTTTTAGTTCATTTTTTTCAGGGATCCCACCGGCAACTTAAATTGTTCAATGAGTTGTCATGTGAAAATAGTCACATGCACTGGTAAAATAAAAGGCCGGCTGCTGACAGTTTTAACTGTAACAACCGGCCTATCGTTTTTCAATTCGGCCTCATTTGTTATTTGATAAAATAATAACAAGTTATTATTTTTCTGTCAATATATAATTTATTTCATAACACCGGGTATACCTTTATTGTTTTTTAGAGCCGGGGCAGGTGCGCCCCGGCTGTCCGGGCTTCACATCCCGGGAGGTTTCGGCCTCCAGATCTGTTTCGGATTCTCGGGGTTCCAGTAGGCGTCACAGTCAAGGCAGCTGTACTTGCCCAGGGAGGGGATGAAACAAATTATCACGCCGGCAAAGAACAGGAAAGGTATCAGTACCCGGCCCAGGGGGTACAAGTATCCCACCAGGTAACACAGCAGCGAACCGCCCAGGGCTATCCCGAGGCCGGCGGTAATTCTCAGCTTCTTGGCCGTGATTGTATTTGTGGAGCCGCAGTCCGGACAGGGAGGAGTATTTATTTTAAAGAAAGGTGACTTCACTGCCATGCCCTCCCAAAAATTAAAAGTATGTGAATTACATCACATTATTTTCTTTACAATAGCAAATTAATTTTTTGTTGTCAATTCATTTTTTGTAGAAAATTAACCTTTGCGGGCCGAAAACATTACCGCGGTAAAAAGCGTACCAATGTTCAATGATCCCAGGCTTTTAACTCAAGCAAGAGGGGTCCCGAAAATGTTCGGGGCCCCCCTTGCTGCCCGTTTAGGCTTCCACTTAATTTTTAGAGTTTCGCCTGGGTGGCCTGGGCCTGGGTATCCCGAAGTTCCCGCCTTTCCTTGGCGATACCCTTGACCAGCAGGTACAGGATGAAGGCGGTGATGCCGCAGGCCGCCGTAAGCACCACCACCCCGGCGATGTTGGTGTACAGTATGTTCATCTGGTAATCCGCCCACCACTCGGGCTTCTTGGAAACCTCCACCAGGTAATGGTACATGGTGGCCTTGGTCTGCGGGGTAATGGACCCGGTGATGATGCTGGCCTTGTCGCCGGTGATGCCGTCGGCCTTGAGCAGGGCCTTGACGGCCTTGTCGTAGGACTGGGTGTAGAACCAGGCCACCTGCTTGAGCACCACCGACGCGAAGGCGAAGAAGCAGGCCAGTGAGTACACCAGGCGGATGGTGATGCCGTACACGTACTTGGTGCAGACGGTGCCGAACTGGGCGCCCACCGCCGCGCCGCAGAGCATGATGCAGGCGGCGATCAGCTCAACCTTGCCCTTGACGCCCCAGGTGAAGCCCCCGTATGCCCCGGAGAACATGACCTCGAACAGGTCGGTGCCCACGGCCACCTTGGTGGGCACACCCAGGATGTAAATCAGTGACGGCACCCGCAGGAGGCCGCCGCCGATGCCCAGGATGCCGGCCACCCACCCGCAGACTACACCCACGAAGATGCAGCTCCAGAGGGACATTCTCATCCGGGTGACCTTGTCGTAAAATACGGGAGGGATGTCTTTCAGCAGGTCATTGAGCCAGCGGGAGAACCTGTTGCCGACGATGTCCTTGACCTCTTTGCCGGTCTCCTTCTCTATCTTCCTGGCGCCCAGGTACTCTTTAAGCATGAAGAAGAACATGCAGAACAGCAGGACCATGTAGATGTAGCGCACCACCGGCCCCGCCAGCCCCCGCTTGTTCAGCCACATCAGGCACTGGGCGCCCACCTCCACGCCCGAGAAGGTCCCTACCAGCATGAATATGGCGATGGCCGCGCTGACGTGCCCGAACCTCCAGTGCCTGAAGCTGGACACGATGGACTTGCCGGCCACGTGGGCCATGTCCGTGGCCACCGCGTAGACCATGGGAAAGCCGAATATGTTCAGGGCCGGGGTAACCAGCCAGGCCCCGCCGAGGCCGAAGTAGCCGCCCACCACGCCGACCGTGAAGCCGATCAGCAGTAGCGGCCACCACGCCATGTCAACGCCGCTTAATGGCATATGAAGCATAAAATTTCACCTCACTTAATTAAATAATTCACATGAATGAGCGTCAAAAATTATTGCCTATTAGTGACCGGGCAGTTGGTCTTCGTATTCTTTTTTATAGCTTCCCACGTTGATTCCGGTAAGTTTTATCACCACGTCCGCGATAACAGCCAGCCCGATACCTAAACCCGCCATGGTAGCGACCACCATCAGGCCGCTCATAACTTTTGATGTTTTAGCCAGCCCGGCAGCCCACAAAAAGTAGTCGTACATGATTAACCCCCCTCATTTTTTCTTTTCCCGGCCTATCCCTGGAGGAACTTTAAAGTGGCCAGCAGGTAAAGCCAGTAGCCGACGCTTGCAGTGCAAAAGCAAACAATAAAAGCGCGTACAAGGAACTTAACCATAATAAGCACACCCCCCTTTCCTCCGATCATTTATGATCACCCCCCGGCGGGGGGTGGAACCGGACAGGTGTTATTTTTGGCCTGTTAGTCAAAATGTACATGTGAATACATTCACAATTATTTATAATATATAAGCCGGCTGTCTTCAAAACCCTGCCATGATGACACCCGACCTATCGTTTTTCGATTCGGACTATATTGTTTGATCCAATTTTAACAAACCGTATAATTTTCTGTCAACCCATTTTTGCAAAAAAGTTGCGGGCAACTCATGTCACTACACAGACAACTTGAGTCCAGACAGAGTTGACTTTTTTTAACGTTGGGCCGGTTTAACAAACCTGAAATTTTATCGCTATAACGAGGAAAAATAAAAAATGGCTAATAGCTTTTAGAAAGGCGGGGGTTTATATGGATCAGGCTGTTGCCCGGATAGACGGGCACGAGGTGCGGCTGACCAACCTGGATAAGGTATTTTGGCCCGAGGGCCTTACCAAGGCCCACCTGGTGAAGTATTACATGGATATCGCACCGGTGATCATACCCCACCTGCGAGACAGGCCCCTGGTGATGAAAAGGTACCCGGACGGTATCAACGGGGAATCTTTTTACCAGAAGGAATGCCCGGAATATGCCCCGGACTGGATCGAGACCTATCCGGTCCGCCATTCGGAAAAGGTGGTCAATTATATTGTCTGCAATGACGCGGCCACCCTGGCCTGGCTGGCCACCCAGGGCTGTATCGAGATACATGCCTGGCTTTCGGTGCTGGATAATGTGGACTGCCCGGATATCGCGGTGATGGACCTGGATCCTGCCGAAGGGGCCACCTTTGAAGATGTTTTGAATATCGCTATACTCTGCAGGCGGGCCATCTGGGAATTCGGGCTGGTGCCCTTTGTCAAAACCTCCGGGGCCAGCGGGCTGCATCTCTTTATTCCGATCAGGAATGAGTACCCTTTCCCGGCGGTTACCTCCGCCATGCAGCACATAGCCGGGCTGATCACCTCGGTCTATCCCCAAAAGGCCACCGTTGAGAGAACGGTGGCCAAAAGGAAGGGCAAGGTTTATCTCGATTACCTGCAGAACGGCAGGGGTAAGACCATGGCCTTTCAGTACAGCCTGAGGCCGCTTCCGGGGGCCCCGGTGTCCACGCCTCTGCTTTGGGACGAGGTGGAAAAAAAGCAGGTGGAGCCCGGGTATTTTAACATCCGGACCATTTTCACGCGGCTTGAAAAATACGGGGACATACTGGCTGACATGCCGAAATACAGGCAATCCATCAAAAATCTTTTAGCCGCTTCGGGTTTTACCATGGCCGGGGAAGTCAGGCGGAATGCCGTGCCCAAAGGACAGCCCGCCTATGCGCCGCTGAATTCTTCAGAGACATAAATAATAAATTTTTTGAGCCTGGGCAGGAAATCTATCACCAGTTCCCGAAATGTCCATTTTGTATTATGGAAGAGATTACCGGGAAGTGAGTTTTTTGGAGGACAGGGAGTATTTCCTGGGCTGGCAGATGCTCCTTCCGGGAGCGGCCAAAAGGGTCTGGCACCTGATCGAGCGGTTCGGGTCCCCGGGAGATGCCTGGCAGGCCACCGAAAGACAGCTGGTGGAAATTGGGGGGTTCACCTCCGGGTGCGCCCGCGAACTGGTTTTACGCCGCCGGGGGATAAGCCTTGAGGCCGGCATGGCGCTGCTGGAAAAGAAAGGGATCAACTTTCTTTATCACGGCGGTCCCGGCTATCCGGAAATCCTCAAAAATATTTTCGACCCGCCGCCCGGACTTTTTGTCAGGGGGGAGATTATTGAAGGCGACAGCCAGGCGGTGGCCATGGTGGGATCCCGGAAGGCCACCCGCTACGGAATGACCGTGGCCACAAAGCTGGCCGGTGAGCTGGCCCGGGCCGGTGTGACGGTGGTCAGCGGGATGGCCAGGGGGATTGATACCGCGGCGCACAGGGGCGCACTGGCCGCCGGAGGGCGGACCGTCGCCGTCCTGGGGTGCGGGGTGGACGTGGTTTACCCGAAGGAAAATAGGGAATTAATGGAGGAAATAGCCCTGTCGGGGGCAGTGATCAGCGAATTTCCCCCGGGGACCCAACCTCAGTCATGGCATTTTCCGGTCAGAAACCGCATTATCAGCGGCCTGTCGGCCGGTGTGGTGATTGTGGAGGCCGCCGAGAGGAGTGGGGCCCTTATTACCGCCGACTTTGCCCTCGATCAGGGGCGGGATGTGATGGCGGTGCCGGGGAATATTACGTCGGAGCTGAGCCGCGGCCCCAACCGGCTGATCAGGCAGGGCGCCAAGCCGGTGGAAAGCGCCGGGGACATCCTTGAAGAAATGGGGCTGGGGCGGCTGTTCAGGACGGAGGAGCAGGAAAGGCCCAGGATAAACCTAAGCCCCGAGGAGGAGGCAGTCAGCAGCCTGCTTGACTTTGAACCGGTTACCCTGGACTCCCTGGTGGACCAGTCCGGCTTGCCTGCCCAGAAGGTTCTGGTGGCCCTGACCTTTCTGGAAATGAAAGGCATCGCCCGGCAGCTCCCCGGCAAGCTTTATATTGCAGACGGCCGCAGGTAACAAATATAATTTTAAAAAAAAACTTTCCGGTTAATAATAGCGGTTGTATAAGGAAAGGGGACACACCTGCTGAAGCTTGGGTATTTCTTTGTGGACAGGAATGTCCCCAAATAATGATGAAGTATTAAGGAAGTAACAAGAGGGTGTAATACTTGGGAAAAACGTTGGTAATTGTGGAGTCGCCGGCCAAGGCCAAAAGTATAGGAAAGTTTCTCGGCAACAAGTATTTTGTCAAGGCTTCCATGGGACATCTCAGGGATTTGCCCAAAAGCCAGTTCGGGGTGGACCCGGACAGGGGCTTTGAGCCTAAATATATTGCCATCAGGGGCAAGGGAGAAATTATCAAAGATCTGAAGGCGGCGGTAAAAAAAGCCGACCGGGTCCTGCTGGCGTCCGACCCCGACCGTGAGGGCGAGGCCATAGCCTGGCATCTAATGCACCTGCTGGACCTGGCGCCGGATGAATATTGCCGGATAGAGTTCAACGAGATAACCAAAAACGCCATCCAGGGCGCCATCAGGAACCCGCGCCCCATAGATTACAACCGCGTTTACGCTCAGCAGGCCAGGCGCATCCTGGACCGCCTGGTGGGTTACAAATTAAGTCCGTTGCTCTGGAAAAAGGTCAAAAAGGGCTTGAGCGCGGGGCGCGTGCAGTCCGTGGCCGTACGCCTGATCTGCGACCGCGAGGAAGAGATCCAGTCCTTTGTGCCCGAGGAATACTGGACATTGACGGCCAAGCTGGCCAGGCCGGGCGGGGAACCCTTTGAGGCCAAACTGTTCAGGATTGGGGATCAGAAGGCGGACATCCCCGATGAAGCCAGGAAAAATGAAATACTCAGCGATCTTAAAGGCAAGGTTTACCAGGTGGCCAGGATTGTGCGCAGGGAAAAGCTGCGCCAGCCCCCGGTCCCCTTCATCACCAGCACCCTGCAGCAGGAGGCTTACCGCAAGCTGAACTTCACCGCCAAGAAAACAATGCTGGTGTCCCAGCAGCTTTACGAGGGCATTGACCTGGGAAAAGAAGGGCCGTCCGGCCTGATCACCTATATCAGGACAGATTCCACCAGAGTGTCCGATACCGCCCGGCAGGAGGCCGCCCAGTTTATCAACAGCCGTTACGGAAAAGAATTTGCGGCCAAAAAGGCCAGACAGGCTGCCGCCAAGGGGCGGATACAGGACGCCCACGAGGCCGTCAGGCCCACCTCGGTAGGCAGAGAGCCGGATTCGATAAAAATGTATTTGTCAAATGACCAGTACAGGCTGTACAAATTGATCTGGGACCGCTTTGTAGCCAGCCAGATGAGCCCGGCGGTGATTGACACCACCAGCGTGGAAATAAAGGCCGGCAACTATATTTTCCGGGCCACCGGCTCGATCATAAAATTCCCGGGTTTCATGAAAGTTTACACCGAGTCCCGGGATGACCAGGAGGACGAGGATAACAGGGTCTTACCGGAACTCAACGAGGGTGACCTGCTGGAGAAAAAATCCCTGACCCCAAAGCAGCACTTTACACAGCCCCCGCCCCGCTACACCGACGCCACCCTGATCAAAGCCCTGGAAGAAAAAGGTATAGGCCGGCCCAGCACTTACGCCCCCATTGTGGAGACCATTCAAAAGCGGGGCTATGTGGTGAAGGAAAAGAAACAGTTTTTCCCCACCGAACTGGGCATAGTGGTGGTCAATTTGTTGAAGGAATATTTTAAAGACATCATCGATGTTGAATTTACCGCCGCCATGGAAGATAAGCTGGACGAGGTGGAGGAGGGCGAAGTGGAGTGGTCCGGGGTGCTGAGGAATTTTTACATGCCCTTCAAGGCCACCCTGGCCAAGGCTGAAAAGGAAATAGGCCATGTTGAGGTGGCCGATGAGGTTACCGGTGAACAGTGCGAGATCTGTTCCCGCAACCTGGTGGTTAAGATGGGCCGCTACGGGAAATTCCTGGCTTGCCCGGGCTTTCCCGAGTGCCGTTTCACCAAGCCGCTGCTGGAGCCCACGGGAGTAAAATGCCCCGAATGCTCCGGCGAGCTGGTTTTGCGGAGAAGCAAGAAGGGGCGCACCTTTTACGGGTGCAGCAATTATCCGGACTGCCAGTTTACGGTCTGGGACCGCCCCAGCCCGGAAAAATGCCCCGTTTGCGGCGGCCTGACAGTCTATAAGAAATCCAGGGGGAAAGAGCGAATTAAATGTGTGTCACCCAACTGCCCGGCCGGTGAAAAAACCACAAAAACGGAGATAAGCGGTGAAAAGAAGGTTAAAAAAGCGGGAGCGGCAGCCCGGAAGGCTGGAACCGGGGGTAAAAGAAAATTGGCAGGCAAGGCAGCTTCCGGCAGCCAAAAGAAAAAAGGAGGCAGGGCAGCCGCCGGCAGGTGATGCTCGTGGGCTACCTTGTTATCAATTTCCAATTCCCGACTTAGGCAGGGGGTATAGATTGGATTTTGCTACGGTTATCGGAGCCGGGTTGGCCGGGTCCGAGGCGGCCTGGCAGCTGGCCCGGATGGGTGTAAAGGTAAAACTGTATGAGATGAGACCGCAGAAGAGCACTCCGGCCCACAAGACCGGCGGGTTCGCCGAGCTTGTCTGCAGCAATTCCTTTCGGGCCGCCTCTCTGGAAAACGCGGTGGGTTTACTAAAGGAAGAGATGCGCCGGCTGGATTCACTGATCATGTTATGTGCCGACCGCCACCGGGTGCCCGCCGGCGGGGCGCTGGCGGTGGACCGGAACCTTTTTTCCTCCGCCGTCTCCGAAGCCCTGGAAAATAACGGACTGGTGAATGTGGTAAGGCAGGAGGTGGAGTCTATTCCCGGCCAGGGTGTGGTCGTCCTGGCCACCGGGCCCCTTACCTCGGAGACCATGTCACAGTCCATCAGGGATCTTACCGGACAGGAATACTTTTATTTTTATGATGCGGTGGCCCCTATTATCACCCTGGAATCGGTCAACATGGAAAAAGCCTTTTTTTCTTCCAGGTATGGCAAAGGGGAAGGACATTACATAAACTGTCCCATGGACCGGGAGGAATATGTCAGGTTCCGGGAAGATCTGGCCCGCGCCGCCAGGGCTCCCAGAAAAGAGTTTGAAAAGGAAATCAATTTCGAGGGGTGCATGCCCATTGAGGTGCTGGCCGCCCGGGGGGAGGACACCATGCGCTACGGCCCTCTGAAGCCGGTGGGGCTGACCGACCCGAAAACCGGCCGGAGGCCCTACGCGGTGGTCCAGCTGAGGCAGGATAACGCCGCCGGAACTCTCTACAACATGGTGGGATTCCAGACCCACCTCAAGTGGAGTGAGCAGCAAAGGGTGTTCAGAATGATTCCGGGCCTGGAAAATGCCGAGTTTGTGCGGTACGGGGTGATGCACCGCAATACATACATAAACTCGCCCAGGCTGCTGGAACCCACCTATGAGTGCAGAGTCAGGCCCGGTCTGTTTTTTGCCGGACAGATTACCGGGGTTGAAGGCTACGTGGAATCGGCCTCCGCCGGCCTGGTGGCGGGGATTAACGCCGGCCTGCTGCTGAATGGTAAAAAGCCGCTTGTTTTCCCCCCCGAGACCGCCCACGGATCCCTGGCCCGGTACATCACCAGCGCCGACCCCGATAATTTTCAGCCCATGAATGTAACCTTCGGGCTTTTCCCGCCCCTGGAAAACCCGGTGCGGGACCGCAGGCAGAGAAACGCCTTGATCTCCGAAAGGGCCCTTAAAACGCTGGAAGAGTTTAAGCTATTACTGTAGGACTTATTGGTCCGGAGATAAATTCCTGTATTCTGACAGTTAGGAGTCGCCCCAAATGTACTCATACATTGACAGCTTTATCCATTACCTGGAAACAGAGAGGAACTATTCACCCCATACGATAGCCAACTACCGCCGTGATTTATTTCACGGGGTTGATTTTTTTGCCGGCGCCCTGGGTAAAAGGGACACTGACCTCAAGCCCGCCGACCTGGATGCAAGGCTTATGAGGTCGTACCTGGGGGACCTTTTTTACTGCGGGCTGGCCAAGACTTCCATTTCCAGGCGGCTGGCCGCCTGGAGGTCCTTATACCGCTACCTGGGGCGGGAGGGTTTGGTGGAAAAAAATCCTCTCAAGGGACTTTCCTCCCTCAAGCCGGAAAAAAGACTTCCCCGCTTTCTTTTCAGGGAAGAGTGCGGCGCCCTGGTGGAGTCGCCGAAGGAAAACAGCCCGCTGGCTATAAGGGACAGGGCGCTTATGGAAACACTGTACGCCTCCGGCATCCGGGTGGGGGAACTGGTAAGCCTGGACATGGAAGGTTTGAATCTTGCCAGCGGAGAACTGCTGGTGATGGGAAAGGGATCCAGGGAGCGGGTGGTTCCCCTGGGCACATACGCAGTGGATGCGTTAAACCTCTACCTGGAAGTGGCAAGGCCCCGGTTGGTCCCGACCACCGGTGAAAAGGCGGTGTTTGTCAATTTTAAGGGGCAACGCCTTACAGACCGGGGAGTCAGGAAAATTATCAAAAAATATGTCGGCAGGCTGGGCATCCAAAACACTGTAAGCCCCCACACTATGCGGCACACCTTTGCCACGCACATGCTGGACAGCGGCGCCGATCTCAGGGCGGTACAGGAGATGCTGGGTCACAAAAACCTGTCTACAACGCAAATATATACTCATCTGACCAGAGAACGACTGAAAGAAATATACTTGAAACATCACCCGAGGGTTAAAATGGATAATGAATGAAAGATTGAAAGGAAGAGGCCGATGTTTCGTGCGACCACTATTGTAGCGGTGAAGAAGGGTGAATCGGTAGCCATGGCCGGGGACGGACAGGTTACTTTCGGCCAGAACACTGTTTTAAAGCACAGGGCCAAAAAGCTTCGCCGCCTTCACAACAACACGGTGCTGGCCGGTTTTGCCGGTTCGGTGGCCGATGCCTTCACCCTGTTTGAAAAATTCGAGGGCAAGCTGGAGGCATACCGGGGGAACCTGCAGCGGGCAGCCGTGGAACTGGCCAAAGACTGGCGGATGGACAGGGTTTTAAGGCGGCTGGAGGCCCTTCTGGCGGTGGCCGACAGACAAAACCTGCTGGTCATCTCCGGAGGCGGAGAAGTGATTGAGCCGGACGACGGGATCGTGGCCATAGGGTCCGGCGGGCCGTACGCCCTGGCCGCGGCCAGGGCACTGGCCAGGCATACGGACCTGACGGCGGCCGATATCGCCTCCAGGGCCTTAAGCATTGCCGCGGAAATATGCGTATACACCAACCAGGAAATAACGGTGGAAGAACTTTAATGAGAAAGCACATCTCACATCCCAATTGAGGAGGTTTTTAGCTGATGGAATCCCTGACACCCCGGGAGATAGTGGAAGAGCTTGATAAATATATCGTGGGCCAGCACAAAGCCAAAAAGGCGGTGGCCATTGCCCTGAGGAACCGTTACCGGAGGACCCAGCTTTCCCCGGACCTCAGGGACGAGGTGATGCCCAAGAATATACTGATGATTGGCCCCACGGGAGTCGGCAAGACCGAGATTGCGCGCCGCCTGGCCAAACTGGTGAAGGCGCCCTTCGTCAAGGTGGAGGCCACCAAGTTTACCGAAGTGGGTTATGTGGGGCGAGATGTGGAAAGCATGGTAAGGGACCTGGTGGAAACCTCCATCCGGATGATCCGGTCCGAAAAAATGGCCACGGTGGAGGAAAAGGCCAAGAGAATGGCCGAAGAGAGGATTATTGAAATAATGGCCCCGATGCCCAGGCATGACACGCCCTTAAAGAACCCCCTGGAACTGATCTTCGGAGGAGCAAGGCAGCAGGAAAGCCCGGTTCCCCGGGACCAGGACCAGTATGCCCGCCGCGTTGAATTCGAAAGGGAAAGCCTGCGTGAAAAGCTGGCCCGGGGTGAGCTGGAAAATGAGATTATAGAGATAGAGGTGGAGGAAAGCAGCACCCCCATGATGGAGGTCTTCACCGGGGCCGGGGTTGAAGAGATGGGCATCAACATACAGGATATGCTGGGCAACCTGTTCCCGAAGAAAAAGAAAAAAAGAAGGGTAACGGTTTCCGAGGCCCGTAAAATTTTAATCCAGCAGGAGGCCCAGAAGCTCATTGACATGGACGAGGTCACCTCCCTGGCGGTAAAAAGGGCTGAAGAAAGCGGGATAATCTTTCTTGACGAGATTGACAAGATTGCGGTAAGGGACGGTGGAATCGGCCCCGATGTGTCCAGGGGAGGGGTTCAGCGGGACATCCTGCCCATCGTTGAGGGGTCCACGGTGGTTACCAAGTACGGTCCGGTAAAGACCGACCACATACTCTTCATAGCCGCCGGCGCCTTCCACATGTCCAAACCGTCCGACCTGGTTCCCGAGCTGCAGGGCCGTTTTCCCATCAGGGTGGAACTGGACAGCCTCAGTGAGGAGGATTTTCTGCAAATTTTGACAGAGCCCAAAAATTCACTGATAAAACAATACACCGCGCTGTTGGCTACAGAGGGGCTGAACGTAGAATTTTCACAAAATTCTCTTGTCGAAATTGCAAAAATCGCTTATACTGTTAATGGGCAGACTGAGAATATAGGTGCAAGGCGTCTGCACACCATAATGGAAAAGCTGCTGGAAGACTTATCCTTTGATGCGCCGACGATGGAAAAACAAACCTTTACCATCGACCAGCCCTACGTTGTCAGTAAGCTCAGCGAAGTGGCAAAGAACGAGGATTTGAGTCGCTATATACTGTGAGGAAGGGAGCTGTATAACAGTTGAGAGCATTGCTGGAAAAAACACGTTCTATTAACAAGCTGCTTCAGAAGTCGGCCGGATACCCGGTGGATTTTAAAGAAATTGCTGCAATCCTGAGTGATAATATCGGGTGCAGCGTATATATCATCGACAGGCGCGGGAAAACCCTTGGACACCAGTACCTGCAAGGGTTTACCTGCGAGGTCATGAGAGATATAGTGGAATCCCCGGAGGGCTTTCCGGAGGATTACAATGAAAGCCTTCTGCGCATGAATGAAACGAACGCCAACTTTTGTCAGGCTGTTAATATTTGTGTATTCAGTCACGATAAGAAGTGCAAGTACAGCAACAAGATTACCACGGTGGTTCCCATTGTGGGCGCCGGGTCCCGCCTGGGTACACTGGTTTTGGCCAAGTTTGACGAGTTCTTCACCGATGAGGACTTAATCCTGGCTGAATATGGGGCAACGGTGGTGGGCATGGAGATCCTCCGGGCCAGGGCCGGGCGCATGGAGGAAGAGGCCCGCAAGCGGGCGGCGGTGCAGATTGCCCTGGGAACGCTTTCATACTCGGAGCTGGACGCCGTCCACCATATTTTCAAGCAGCTGGACGGGGATGAAGGACTGCTTGTGGCCAGCAAGATAGCCGACCGGGTGGGCATCACCAGGAGCGTGATAGTCAACGCCCTGCGCAAGTTCGAGAGCGCCGGGGTGATCGAATCCAAATCGCTGGGCATGAAGGGCACTTATATCAGGGTGCTCAACGACAGGCTGCTGGAAGAACTGGACAGACTGAAGCAGCACTAAGTTGAAAAATTTACCGTTTATATTGAAAGCCACGGTGTGTGCCGTGGCTTTTTACCTGCCTTAAAAAGCCCCCTGGCGCCTCAGGTATTATCCGCCGCGGGGAAGCCATGATCTGAATTTTCGTAATTTACAGCAACATTATAATTCTTGCCAAGTGACATATCTTTATGTTAGAATACATCCTGGCGTGAATTACACACGCCGCCGGATTCCGGGCAAGGGTGCCCCCGCGGGGGCTTTGCCGGAAATGATGGCGGCGGAGGAAAAAAACCAGGCGGGAAGGAGGTGTACCATGGCTGTTATTTCTATGAAGCAACTCCTGGAGGCAGGGGTCCATTTCGGGCACCAGACGAGAAGATGGAACCCCAAGATGGCTCCTTATATATTTACCGACCGCAACGGTATTTACATCATCGACCTGCAGAAGACCGTGCGCAAGGTGGAAGAGGCCTATGAATTCGTAAAAAGTCTTGCTGCCAACAACGATACCCTTCTGTTTGTGGGAACCAAGAAGCAGGCCCAGGAAGCGGTCAGGGAAGAAGCCGAAAAATGCGGCATGTTTTACGTGAACCAGCGCTGGCTGGGCGGGATGCTGACCAACTTCCAGACTATACGCCGCCGTATAGACAGGCTTCACGAACTGGAGCGGATGGAGGCTGACGGCAGGATGAACCTGCTGCCCAAAAAGGAAGTGGCCGAGCTGCTGCATGAAAAAGAGCGGCTGACCAAGTTTTTGGGCGGTATAAAGGACATGCGCCGGCTGCCCGGAGCACTTTTTGTTATCGACCCCCGTAAGGAAAGGATTGCCGTGGCGGAAGCCCGCAAATTGGGTATTCCCATCGTGGCAATAGTTGATACCAACTGTGATCCCGATGAAGTAGACTATGTCATTCCGGGCAACGACGACGCCATCAGGGCCGTAAAGCTCCTGACCGGCAAGATGGCTGAAGCGGTGCTGGAAGGCAAGCAGGGAGAGCAGTTAGAACAGGCTGCAGTAGAGCAATAACAGGTGGATTGCCGGGTGGGGGCGCTTTAGTGGCCGTCAGCCGTGGGTCGTCGGGCGTCGGTTAGAGGGTATTTGACCTTGGGTCAAATGTCAACGGGACTTACGGCTGAAGACTGACGGCTGACGACTGAAAGTGCCCCTGCCTTTTTAATGTGAGGGCGGCCCATGACTGAATCGGGGTTTGTTTGGGAGATAATACATAGGGGTGAAACTGAATATTTTATACTTTTTTTGATATAAAGGAGGAACCGATATGGCGGAAATAAGCGCGGCAATGGTGAAGGAACTCCGTGAAAGGACCGGGGCCGGGATGATGGACTGCAAGAAGGCCCTGGCGGAGACTAACGGCGATATGGAAAAGGCCGTTGATTACTTGCGGGAGAAGGGCCTGGCGGCGGCGGCCAAAAAGGCGGGCAGAGTCACCGCCGAGGGTCTGGTGGAGTCTTACATACACGGCGGGGGCCGGATCGGCGTGCTGGTGGAGGTCAACTGCGAGACCGACTTTGTCGCCAAAACAGACCAGTTCAGGGCCCTGGTAAAGGATATCGCCATGCAGGTGGCGGCCTCCAGACCGGAATACGTCCGCCGGGAGGATGTGCCGGCGGAGGTGATCGCCAAGGAGAAGGAAATTCTTGCGGCCCAGGCCGCCAATGAAGGAAAGCCGGAGAAAATAATACAGCGCATGGTGGAAGGACGGATAGAGAAGTATTACAAGGAAATATGCCTGCTGGAGCAGCCCTTCATAAAGGACCCGGATATCACTGTAAACCGGTATATAACCGAAAGCATTGCCAAAATAGGAGAGAATATCTTGGTCCGCAGGTTTGTCAGATACGAACTGGGCGAGGGCCTGGAAAAGCGTAAAGATGATTTCGCCGCCGAAGTGGCCGCCGCCACTAAGAAATGTTAGGGAGTCGTATTAAAAAGTGTTTCCATTTGAAGGGAATATTCTTAAGCTGTAGAATAGTGTCATGACGGGAGGTTGTTAGATGAAGACTCCCAAATACCGCCGGTTTGTCTTGAAGTTGAGCGGTGAAGCCCTGGCCGGAAACCTGGGTTACGGCATTGACCCGGACGTGGTAAGCTCCATTTCCACCCAGATAGAGGAGATTAACAAGCTTGGTGTTCAGATGGCCATTGTGGTCGGGGGAGGCAATATCTGGCGGGGGGTGGCCGGCAGCGCCAAGGGCATGGACAGGGCAACCGCCGATTATATGGGCATGCTGGCCACAGTTATTAATGCCCTGGCCCTTCAGGACGGTCTGGAGAAGCATGGGGTTGATTCCAGGGTGCAGACAGCTATTGAGATGAGGGCGGTGGCCGAACCCTACATAAGGCGCAGGGCAATCCGGCACATGGAAAAGGGAAGGGTTGTGGTTTTTGCCGCCGGGACCGGAAACCCCTATTTTTCCACAGATACAACCGCCGCTCTGCGGGCAGCCGAAATAGAGGCCGAAGTGATACTGATGGCCAAGCGGGTGAACGGTGTTTATGACAGCGATCCCATGAAAAACTCCCATGCCCGGAAATATGACAGGCTGACATATATCGATTTATTGAACAAGGGACTGGCGGTGATGGACGCCACCGCCACCTCCCTGTGCATGGACAATAAAATTCCTCTAATCGTTTTTAATATCAATGACAGGGGAAATATCATGAAAGCAATTATGGGAGACAGTGTAGGGACATATGTTGGGGGTGAATAAATTGGCTAAGGAGATTATTGCTGAAGCGGAAGCCAACATGAAAAAAACCGTTGATATTGTCAAGAAGGAATTCGCTTCTTTGCGGGCAGGCCGAGCAACCCCGGCCTTATTGGACAAGGTTACCGTAAACTATTACGGCAGTCCGACCCCGATAAACCAGATGGCCAATATCACCACGCCGGAAGCAAGGCTCCTGGTCATACAGCCGTGGGATAAATCTTCCCTGCCTGAGATTGAGCGGGCCATTCTAAAATCCGACCTGGGCATCAACCCCACCAGCGACGGAAACGTAATCAGGCTGGCGATTCCGCAGCTTACCCAGGAAAGGCGGCAGGAACTGGTCAAAGTAGTGAAGAAGAAGGCTGAAGAGGGAAGGGTGGCCGTCCGCAACGTACGCAGGGACACCAACGATTCATTGAAGGCCAGGGAGAAGAAAGGTGAGCTCTCCGAGGACGAATTGCGCCGGGCCCAGGATGAGGTACAGAAGTTGACAGACAAGTATATAAAAGAGATAGACCAGATTACCTCAAATAAAGAACAGGAGATCATGCAGGTATGATCAATTTCCTGGAGAATGAAATACTGGCGGTGTCCCGGGACGAAGCCGTCAGGGTTTTGGAAGCGGCCGGGATTAAAGTGGAGATTGAGCAGACCGGTCCACCGGGGTATTTGCCTCCCGCCGGCGGGAGAGAGATGGTTGTTCGTTTCCGTCTCCGGGGGGACACCGGTATGGTTACCGTTGCCCGCGAAATGAGAAGTGAGAAGTGAGAAGCGGGATGTAAGATTTTCGCCTCCCGCCGATCACCTCTTACATTTGCAATGAAGGGGGGTGGAGAAGAGTATATGGGCTACCGCATCACTGATGAATGTTTAGCCTGTGGGACCTGCATGGAGTCCTGCCCCAACGAGGCTATTATTGAAGGCGAAACATACAAGATCGACCCTGAAAAATGTGAGAACTGCGGTACATGTATTGATGCCTGTCCTACCGGGGCCATCGTTGAAGAATAATAAAGACCGCCCCCTCGCTTTCCGGAGGGGGTTTATTTATAGATTCCTAAAGAGGGCTTTTTTATAATATAATGATTGTGGATCAGTAACGATTTAGCGTTTTAGAGACAAAATTCGCAGTACGGACCACGGCATTGGTTTTATAACTGACAGCTGACAGCTGACTGCCGACCAGAAATTTATGCTACATTGGCAATGGGGGTTTGGCCTGTTGTTTAAGGATATAGTAAATCTTATGCGCAGGTCTTTCGACCGGGAAGCGGATGAAAATGAAGAGAAGCTGAAAGCCAGGCTTGATCCCTCCCGGCTGCCCCGCCATGTGGCTATAATTATGGATGGGAACGGCAGGTGGGCCCGCCGCAGAGGTATGCCCAGGGCCTACGGTCACCGGGCAGGTGTGGAGTCGCTGCGGGATGTGGTCCGGGTTAGCGCCGAGATTGGCCTGAAGGTGCTGACGGTGTACGCCTTTTCAACGGAAAACTGGAAACGCCCGCAGGAAGAGATTGACACGTTAATGGACTTGCTGGTGGAGTACCTGCACAGGGAAATAGACGAACTCTATGCAAACAATGTAAGGGTAAGGGCCATCGGTAAGATAGAGGAACTTCCCGCCCATTCCCGCGAGGCGGTTTACGTGGCCCATGAAAAGACTAGAAATTGCACCGGGCTGAATTTTAATATTGCTCTCAATTACGGCGGGCGGGCAGAGCTGGTGGAGGCGGTCAGGGCGATATGCGCCAAGGTGGCCCGGAATGAGCTTTCCCCGGATGACATAAACCAGGAGGTTATTTCCCGGCACCTGTACACCGCGGGGCAGCCGGATCCCGATCTGTTAATCCGCCCTTCCGGAGATTACCGGGTAAGCAATTTTTTGTTGTGGCAGCTGGCATATACGGAATTCTGGCTTACGGACCTGATGTGGCCCGATTTCAGGAGAATTCACCTTATCCAGGCGCTGGTGGATTTCCAGAATCGCCACCGCCGGTTCGGAGGGTTAAAAGAGTAGGCTGGTGAATGTTTTTTGTTATATAAAAGAGTCCTGAGCGCCCTGGTGGGCATTCCGGTTCTCCTGGCGGCGGTCTGGTACGGCAGCTGGGCACATTTTGCATTAACACTGGTGATCATGGTTCTTGCCCTTTTTGAACTGAATAATATTTTTTTCAGGATGGATCTAGAGCCTTCTTTTCCCGCCATGACGGCCGGGGTGCTGGTCCTCGGAGTCAGCGCCTACCGTGGCGGAGCGGAAGCCCTGGGTCTGGTTGTTACCCCGGTGGTGGTCCTTCTTCTGCTGGTGGGGGTGGTTCGCTACCCTGCTTTAATGCCCGGGGATGTGCTGGCCGGCTTGGGCGGGACTCTTTATATCGGACTTTTTATTTATTTTTATTTGATCAGAACGCTGAGCGGGGGTCTGGCCTGGATACTGGTTATGCTTGTGGGCACCTGGGCAGGTGATACCGCCGCCTATATAGTCGGCAAAAAAATGGGAAGAAGAAAACTGGCCCCGAAGCTGAGTCCCGGCAAGACCGTTGAGGGCGCCCTGGGAGGCATTGGGGGGAGTGTACTGGGCTCGGTATTAATTTACCTGTTTTATCGGCCGGCCCCTCTTTATGCGGTTGTTGTCCTGGGGGTGCTGGTGGGCCTGTTCGGGCTCTTAGGGGACCTGTTTGAGTCCAGCCTTAAAAGGACCGCGGGCATAAAGGATACCAGCCGGATAATCCCCGGCCACGGGGGGGTTCTGGACCGTTTTGACAGCATGATTTTTACCGCACCGGCCGTGTACTATTTTATAATTATGTTTACTGACGGGTGGGGCTCATGACCAGGTATTTTCAAATAATTGCCCTGATTGGGGCGGTCCTGGCGTTAATTTATTTTTCGGCGCTTTATTTCGTGCCGGAAATATTTGTTATTATAAGTAAATTATTATTTACTTTAATTCCCTTTATTATCGCCGGATTGCTGGCTTTACTGATGGAACCCATGATCCAGTGGTTCACTGCCAGGGCCAGGCTGAGCAGGTCTGTGGCGGTGGCCCTGTCCATGCTGACCATTTTCGGGTCTTTGGGCCTGCTGGCGGTGCTGGTGGTTTCCAGGCTGGTCCGGGAGCTGATCGACCTGTCGGTATCTCTTCCCAGGTATGTAAAGCCGGTCCAGGAGTTTATCATTTATTCCTTTGAACGCAGCAAGATACTGTACTTCAGCCTCCCGCCGGAGGTAACCGGCCGGGTTACCGAAAGACTGAGCGCGTTAACCACTACACTTTCCGATTTTACCGCTTCCCTGGCCCATTTTTTGCTCAATTTCGCTTCTGCGCTGCCGGGGGCGGTGCTGGGCATTATCGTGATGTTTATAGCAACTTATTTTTTCAGCCGGGACCGCAGCCTGATAGTCAAGTTCTGGGTTGCCGTGATACCCCATCCCTGGGGTGAAAAGAGCCTGCAGATAGTCAGGGAAATAGCCCTTGCTTTTTTAAGCTATGTACGGGCCCAGGCTTTTCTGGTGTCCCTTACAACTGTACAGGCCATAGTGGGGCTGTATATTTTGGGGGCGAAATACGCTCTCACGGTGGGCTTTTTAATCGGGCTGTTCGACATGATACCGGTCCTGGGCCCGGCCACCATACTGGTCCCCTGGGCCATATGGAGCTTTATTTCAGGTAAAATGGCCTTTGGCGTCAAGCTGGTGATTCTGTACCTGCTTATATGGATAGTGCGGCAGGTGCTGGAGGCCAGGGTGGTGGCCGCCAACCTGGGGCTTCATCCCCTGGCGGTGCTGATAGCAATGTATGTGGGCCTGAAGGTTATCGGGGTGGCCGGCCTGATTTTCGGCCCCATAGCTTTGATTGCCGTTCAGGCCACGTATAAGGCCTTTAAACATGAGAGGTGAGATTAATTAAAGGTATTTCCATACTGGGCAGCACCGGGTCAATAGGGCGGCAGGCCCTGGAAGTGATTGACCTGTTTTCCGATCACTTTTTTGTAGCCGGGCTGGTTGCAGGGCACAATATAAAAGTAATCCGGGAACAAATAATAAGGTACAGGCCGCGGTTGGTTTCGGTTTTAAACCGGCGCGACGCTGAAATGCTGTCCGCGGAATTCGGTCGAAAAGGTATCCGGGTATTGTGGGGCCCCGAAGGTATGTTGGCCGTGGCCACCTGTCCGGAGGCCCATACTGTACTGACCGCCGTTACCGGTACCGCCGGCCTGGAGCCGACGGTGGCCGCCATTAAGGCAGGGAAGGATATAGCACTGGCCAACAAGGAGACCCTGGTGGCCGCCGGGCCTTTGGTAACCGAACTGGCGGCAAAGCACGGGGTTAAAATCCTCCCGGTGGACAGTGAGCACTCGGCGGTCTGGCAGTGCCTGCAGGATTCCCGGCCCGAAGAAATCGGCAGTATAATACTGACAGCCTCGGGGGGACCCTTCCGGAAAGAACCGGAGAACCTGGGGCAGGTTACGGTGGAAATGGCCCTCGCCCATCCCAACTGGAACATGGGGAGAAAGATCACCGTCGATTCGGCCACCCTGATGAACAAGGGCCTGGAAGTTATTGAGGCCAGGTGGCTCTTCGGGCTGGATTATGACAGGATAAAGGTTGTTGTCCACCCGCAGAGTATAATTCACTCCATGGTGGAATTTGTTGACGGCTCGGTACTGGCCCAACTGGGTCTTCCGGATATGAGGCTGCCCATCCAGTACGCCCTTACCTATCCCGGGCGCCTCCCCAATCAAATGCAGCGTCTTGACTTTTTCAGCCTGCGTGAATTGACCTTCGAGCCTCCGGATGCCGGCCGGTTTCCACTGTTGAGCCTGGCCTACCAGGCCGGCAGACGGGGGGGTACCGCGCCGGCGGTGATGAATGCGGCCAATGAGGTGGCGGTGGAATTTTTCCTGGCCGGAAAAATCAACTTCATGCATATATACAGGATCGTGGAAGATGTGGTAAGCGGGCGCCATATTGTTGACCGGCCGGATCTGGATGATATTCTGGAAGCCGACCGGGAGGCCCGCCAAAAGGCCCGCCAGCTGGCAAACAAGCTAAGCAGCCGGTAACGCCGGTCAGAATTCAGAATCAGAATCCAGCTTATAATTATAAAGGGTGAATTAAATGGACACTTTCCTCGCTTCTGTCATTGTCTTCGGTCTTTTGATATTTATCCATGAACTGGGGCACTTTATGGTGGCAAAACTGGTGGGCATCAAAGTCCATGAGTTCAGCATGGGATTTGGCCCCAAATTGATCAGCCTCCCCAGGGGAGAAACATCGTACAATCTGAGAGCCTTTCCCCTGGGAGGGTTTGTCCGCATGGCCGGCATGGACCCCTCCGAGGAGAATGAAGTGGAAGAGGAGAGGGGTTTCAACAGTAAAACCGTAATGCAGAGGATGGGCGTTATTGTTGCCGGCCCGTTAATGAACTTTGTTTTGGCGGTTTTTGTCCTGGCTTTTATTTTCATGGTTTACGGGGTGCCCGATATACCCTCAACCAGGGTGCAGGACGTGCTGCAGGGCAAACCAGCTGCTTTGGCAGGTATCCGGCCCGGTGACGTGATTGTGGAAATTGACGGGAAAAGGGTGGAAAACTGGGATGATTTAAGCAAAACCGTGGGGGCCAGTCCCGACCGCCGGCTGAACATTGTGGTTGAGCGGGACAAGGAGAGGCTGACCTTTCAAGTTGTTCCGTACCGTAATGAAAAGGGCCTGGGGATGATCGGGATTCAGCCCGCCCCGAAAAAGGTGGGGCCGCTGACGGCCCTGATATCGGGTGGAAGATATACGGCTTTTATTTCCTATCAGATAATGGAATACCTGTTTAAGGGGATTGCCAGGCAGGTACCCCTGGAACTGGGCGGGCCGGTGCGTATTGTAGCCACTATAAACGAAGCCGTGCAGAGTGTCAGCTGGTTTATTAACCTGATGAGCCTTTCTGCTTTCCTGTCCATCAGTTTGGGCCTTTTCAACCTCTTTCCCATACCGGCCCTGGACGGCAGCCGCATCATGTTCCTGCTGCTGGAAAAGCTCCGGGGCAGGCCGGTGGAGCCGGAGAGGGAGAACTTTATCCATATGGTAGGCTTCGGATTATTGCTCCTGCTTTTTGTGGTTATAACATATAATGATATACTGCAGCTGATAATGTAGCCTTTGTGGTCATTAAGCTGTTTGAAGGGAAAATGGCGAATGCATAGAATGAAGACCCGCCCGCTGATGGTGGGCAGTGTGCGGGTAGGGGGCGGAGCACCGGTCCCGGTCCAGTCCATGACCAATACCGACACCAGGGATGTGGCTGCTACTGTAGCCCAGATAAACGAGCTGGCTGCCGCCGGCTGTGAAATAGTGCGGGTGGCGGTGCCCGACCGGGAGGCGGCTTCAGCCCTTAAGGCCATTAAAGGGCAGATCACCGTCCCTTTGGTGGCCGATATTCATTTTGACTACCGCCTGGCCCTGGCGGCCGTTGATTCCGGTGTGGACGGCCTGAGAATCAACCCCGGCAATATAGGCGGCAGGGAAAAGGTCCGGGCGGTGGTGGCGGCCTGCCGGGACAGGAAGGTGCCCATCCGGATCGGCGTCAATGCCGGGTCCCTGGAAAGGGATCTGCTGGAAAAGTACGGCGGGCCGGCGGCCGAAGCGATGGTGGAGAGCGCGCTGCGCCACGTAAATATACTTGAACAATTGAACTATAATGAAATAAAGGTTTCCCTCAAGGCTTCCGACGTTCCCCTGACCATAGAGGCCTACCGGCTGATCGCCCAAAAGGTTGACTACCCGCTGCACGTGGGGGTTACCGAGTCTGGCACCCTGCGGTCCGGAACGGTAAAATCGGCCGTGGGTATCGGCGCCCTGCTGGCCATGGGCATAGGCGACACCATCAGGGTTTCCCTGACCGGCCACCCGGTCCACGAGGTCAGGGTCGGCTATGATATTCTGAAGGCCCTGGGGTTGAGGCGGCGGGGAGTGGAACTGATTTCCTGCCCCACCTGCGGCAGGACCCAGATTGATATCATTTCCATGGCCAACCGGGTGGAAGACCTCCTGGCAAATGTGGACAGGCCGTTAAAGGTGGCCGTCATGGGCTGCGCCGTCAACGGGCCCGGGGAGGCGCGCCACGCCGATGTCGGAATAGCCGGCGGCAAGGGAGAGGGGCTTGTTTTCCGGAAGGGCCGGGTGCTGCGCAAGGTTCCCGAGGAAAGACTGGTGGAGGAGCTTTTGCGCGAGGTTTTTAAACTCATCGGACAAGGGGAAAGCGATGCCGGAAGATCCCCTGTTGGAGAGGAGGAGGTTACTTGCTAGCTTCACAACTTTTAATTCCCACCCTGAGAGAGACACCGGCCGAGGCCGAGGTGGTCAGCCACCAGTTGATGGTCAGGGCAGGTTTTATAAGAAAGGCGGCGGCCGGAGTATATACGCTGCTGCCTCTGGCCTGGCGGGTGATAAAAAAAATTCAGCAAATAGTCAGGGAAGAGATGGACCGGCAGGGCGGCCAGGAGATTATGATGCCCATTATTCAGCCGGCCGAACTGTGGCAGGAGTCCGGACGCTGGGAGGTTTACGGGCCCGAACTGTTCCGGCTGAAGGACAGGCACGGCAGGGACTTCTGTCTCGGTCCCACCCATGAGGAAATAATCACCGACCTGATACGGGGCGAGGTTAGTTCATACAAGCAACTGCCCATACTGCTCTACCAGATCCAGAACAAGTACCGGGACGAAAGGCGCCCCCGCTTCGGCCTGATGAGGGGCCGGGAGTTTATCATGAAGGACCTCTACTCCTTTGACCGGGACGAGGAGGGCCTGGAAATAAGTTACCAGAAGATGTACGAGGCCTACACCAGGGTTTTCCGGCGGTGCGGCCTCAAGTTCAGGCCGGTGGAGGCGGACTCGGGGGCCATAGGGGGAAATGACACCCATGAATTCATGGTGCTGGCCGAGTCCGGTGAGGCCACCGTGGTCTACTGCCCTGAGGGTCCGTGCGGCTATGCGGCCAATGTGGAAAGGGCGGTAAGCCCGCCGGACCTTTTTAACGGGCGGGAGGGTCCCAAACCGGTTGAACTGGTGGCAACACCCGGCATGCGCACTGTAGACCAGGTCACCTCCTTCATGGGTGTATCACCGAAAAAACTGATCAAGACCCTTATTTACGAGACTGAAAAGGGGCCGGTGGCGGCCCTGGTGAGGGGAGACCGGGATGTCAACGAAATAAAGCTCAAGAAGGCGGTGGACGTTATCCACCTGGAAATGGCCGGGCCGGAGGCGGTGGAGAGGATTACCGGGGCGGCGGCGGGCTTTGCCGGGCCGGTGGGCCTGAAGGGAGTTAAACTGGTGGCCGACCGGGAGGTGGAGGCCCTGCCCGGCGCGGTGTCCGGTTCAAACCGGAAGGACTATCATTTGGCCAATGTTAACCCGGGCAGGGATTTCAAGCCTGATTTAGTTACCGACATAAGGCTTGTCAAGGCCGGAGACCCCTGTCCCAACTGCGGTGCGGCCCTGTTGGAGGCAAAAGGCATTGAGGTGGGACAGGTTTTCAAACTGGGGGTCAAGTACAGCAAGGCCCTGGGCGCCACATACCTGGACCAGAACGGGCAGGCCAGGCCCATTGTGATGGGCTGTTACGGTATCGGGGTGACCAGGACCATGGCCGCGGCCATCGAGCAAAACCACGATGAAAACGGCATAATCTGGCCGGCCGCCATCGCGCCCTTCCACGTGGTGGTTATTCCGGTAAGCGCCAGGGATAAGGATCAGTTCGGCATGGCCCGGAGGGTTTACCAGGCCCTGCTGGACGCCGGCATCGAGGTGGTGCTGGACGACCGCGACGAAAGGCCGGGCGTTAAGTTTAAGGACGCCGACCTGGTGGGCTACCCGGTGCGCATTACCGTGGGCTCCAGGTCCGTAGCTTCCGGTGAACTGGAAGTGCGCCTCAGGCGGGACGGAAATACCTCCATGGTGCCGGAGGCGGACCTGGCAAGCAGGGTTTCCCGGTTTTTGGGCAGTGATCAGGAGACCATTTGATGCAGGAAAGCAGGCGAAATATAGTTATTTTGTCCGTCAGCGCCGGCGCCGGCCATATGAGGGCGGCGGCGGCGCTCCAGTCGGCGTTCCGGGAAGATGACCCGGAACGCGAAGTGATCATACTGGACACTTTTAAATACACCAGCCCCCTGCTGGAAAGACTGATACTGGGCGCTTACATGGAGATGCTCAGGCTTACCCCGGCTGTTTACGGCTATATATACAGCCGGTCGGAAAAGGGGCAGCCCCTGTCGGGTTATGCCAAAGCCGAATTCAACAAATTACTGAGCAAATTTTCAGCCGCCAAACTGTTGAAATTTATGGGCCGGCATAATCCGGAGGCGGTTGTCTGCACCCATCCCTTTCCCCTGGGAGTGCTGGCGGCCATCCGCCGGGAGGGAAAATTCAATCACCTCACCGTTGGGACCATAACGGATTTTATTATACACCCCTACTGGATTTTCCCGGAGGTTGACCTCTACCTGGTGGGGGCGGAGCGGTTGGCCGGCGACCTGATCGGGTTCGGCATTCCCACGGCCAGGGTGCATGCCACCGGCATACCCATAGACCCGGCCTTTGCCGCCCCGGCGGACCCGAAAGAAGTGCGGGCCGGCTATAACCTGGACCCCGGACAGACCACCATCCTTGTTATGGGTGGAGGGCTTGGCCTCGGCCCCCTGGCCGAGTCGGTGGAGGCCCTGGGGGGCCTTGACCGGCGCTGCCAGCTGATTGTTGTAACAGGCAATAATACCCAGCTGAAAGAAAAGATTGAGCGTATGATTCCCGGCCTGCCCAACCGGGTATGTGTGCTGGGTTACGTTGATGATGTGCATAAAATTATGTTTGCCTCGGATATCATGGTCAGCAAGGCGGGCGGGCTTTCATGCGCCGAGGCCCTGGCGGCCGGACTCCCCCTGTTCATAATGGATCCCCTGCCGGGCCAGGAGGAAAGAAACAGCCAGTTTTTAACTTCGACGGGGGCGGCGGTGGCGGTGGCCGGGGTGCACGAGCTGGTGGAAAAAATTATTCAGTGTCTTGAACACCCGGCCAGGTTAAAGGAAATGTCCGCGGCCGCATCCCGCATGGGAAGGCCCGAAGCCGCCAGGGATGCGGTGAGGGCAATAAAAAATTTCCGGGAAGATTATTATGCCGGATAATAAATATTTGTAAAAAAGGGAATGATCATAGTCAGCTATCAGCTTTAAGAACCCGGCCGCTGAAATAATTCCGGAAAGATGCTGAATTTACAAGGTTTTTTACTTGTCAAGACTTGTGTGGTGTGGTATACTGATCATGGTTTGAGGCAAGGACACAGATTTTTCCGAAGGAGTGGGTGATTCCCACTCTTTCGTCTTATTTACAAATGAGGTTTTGTTTGAGAACAGCTTTTTAAGGAAAAAGGTGTTAACGACAGAAACCTTTAAAAAATAAGGGGGTGCGGTGGTGGTTAAAAAAAGTGTGTCCGCCGTTGTTGAAAATATATCCGCGCCGGTAGTCGAAGAATTGGGACTGGAACTGGTGGCCGTCGAGTTTGTGAAGGAAGGCGGGAGGTGGATATTGCGCGTGTATATCGATAAGCCGGGGGGAGTCGGCCACAATGACTGTGAAGCTGTCTCCCACAGGCTGGATACACTGCTGGACGAGAAAGACCCCATCCCTCACTCCTATACCCTGGAGGTTTCCTCGCCGGGGATAGAGAGGCCCCTTAAAAAACCGGGGGACTTTCAAAGGTTTAGCGGACATATGGTCAACGTTACCACCTTTGCTCCCCTGGAGGGAAGCAGGAAATTTACCGGAAAGCTCGGCGGTGTTGAAGGGGACGCCGTTATTTTGGAGGAAGAAGGCAGGAAGACGGCCATTCCTTTTGACCAGGTGGCTTCAGCGAAATTGCTTGTTAAATTTTGATCCAATTTGGTTTGGGAGGCATTAAGGGATGAACACCGAATTTTTGGAAGCCCTTAACGATTTGGAAAAGGAGAAGGGTATTTCCGTTACAGTGTTGCTGGAGGCCATTGAGGCTGCACTGCTTTCGGCATATAAAAGAAATTTCGGGTCCCTGCAAAACGCAAGGGTGCACATTGACCGGGACACTGGTGAATTCAAGGTGTACTCCCAGCGAACGGTGGTTGAACAGGTAACAGATCCCAGACTGGAGATATCCCTTTCCGAGGCCAGGGAAACTGATCCCAGGTACGAACTGGGTGACATTGTTGAAAATGAGGTCACACCGAGAAATTTCGGGCGGATAGCGGCCCAGACCGCCAAGCAGGTGGTGGTCCAGCGCATCCGGGAGGCCGAACGGAATATAATTTACGAGGAATTTGCCAATCGTGAGGGGGATATTGTCACCGGCGTCATTCAGCGGGTGGAGCAGAGAAATGTGTATATAGAGCTGGGTAAAACCGAAGCCATTCTGACGCCCCCGGAGCAGATGCCCGGAGAGGAGTACCGTCAGGGGAACAGGATAAAGGCTTATATCGTTGAGGTAAAAAAGACCAACAAGGCGCCCCAGATAATAGTTTCCAGGACCCACCCGGGCCTGTTGAAAAGGCTTTTTGAACTGGAGGTCCCGGAACTGTACGAGGGGGTTGTGGAGTTAAAGGCGGTGGCCAGGGAAGCCGGGTACAGGTCAAAGATAGCGGTCTACTCCCGGGATGAGAACGTGGACCCGGTGGGGGCCTGTGTAGGGCCCAAGGGGATGCGAGTACAGACCATTGTCAACGAGTTGAACGGGGAAAAAATCGATATAATCAAATGGAACCCCGACCCTTCAAAATTCGTGGCCGCCTCTTTGAGCCCGGCCAAGGTAGTAGCTGTGGAGGTCTGGGAGGAAGAAAAAGTGGCCCGGGTGATTGTGCCGGACTACCAGCTTTCCCTGGCCATCGGCAAGGAGGGTCAAAACGCCCGCCTGGCGGCGAAACTGACAAACTGGAAAATTGACATCAAGAGCGAATCCCAGATGGAAGAGATATACCAGCAGGAAGGGTACGAGGAGTACTACCAGGAAGACTACGTTGAGTAAGCGCGTGATTACTGAAGCCTTATAGCTTTTTCCGGGGGGGTTGCAGGTGCCCAGGGTGAAAAAAGTTCCCCAGAGAATGTGTGTTGGATGCCAGGAAATGAAACCCAAGAAAGAATTGATCAGGGTGGTGCGCACTCCCGATGAAAATATAGAGGTTGATCCCACAGGCAAGAAATCAGGGCGGGGCGCTTATATATGTCCGCAGGTTGAGTGCCTGCAGAGAGCCTTCAAGGAGAAGAGACTGGAAAGGGCGTTGGAAAGGGCGGTTTCCAGGGAAATTTACGACCTGTTGGTCCAGAGGTTGAAGGGCTGATGGCGGGTACGGTTTTAAACATGATTGGTCTTGCCCGCAGGGCCGGACATGTCAGGAGCGGTGACGCCGCTGTCCGCAGTACCATTGTGCGCAGGGAGGCGAGGTTAATAATTCTGGCTGAGGACGCCGCTGAAAGGACCAAGAAGGTTTTTGGGCGCCTGGCCGGGGACGCCGGCATGCCCATGATATTTTACGGTACCAGGGATAATCTCGGCAGGGTGCTGGGTAAACCGTCCCGTTCAGTGGTTGCAATCACCGATGAGAATTTTGCCAGAGACATTATCAGGAGGATGGAAAGGGGAGAGGCTAATTGAGAAGTAATTTGGGAGGCGCCGGGGCTAAGTATAGGAGGTGAATTCATGGTAAAAAAACGTGTACACGAGCTTGCCAAGGAACTTAACATAGAAAGTAAGGATATTATTAAAGGGATGTCCCAGTTGGGTATACATTTGAAGTCGCATATGAGTACCCTGGAAGAAAAGGACATTGAATTATTCATGAAAAGTTACCGGAAGAAAAATGACCAGGGTACCGCGGAACCCACCCGGGCGCGTCCGAAACCTCCTGCCACAGAGTCCGCCGCCGCGGGGCCTTCCGTAGCGCCTGCCGCAGAGCCTTCGGCGCCTTCTGAAAAAAAGCCCGCCAGGTCTCAGGATAAACCGCGCCAGGCGCCGGCCCCGGACGACAGAAAAAAGCAGGAAAGAAGAGATTTCAGGTACGACCGGGGGCCCGGGCTGGTGGACCGTGTCCCCTCAAGACCCCCTGACAGGAGGTTTGAAGACCGGTCTGTCCGCACATTTCCTCCTAAAAAGGCTATTCCGCCGAAACCCGGTTCTCCTCCCCAGCGGCCGGAGGCCAATAGGCAGCCTGCGGCGGTACAGACCCCTGTAAGGCCGGCAGCCCAGCCTCCAACCGGCAGGACAGAGAGGGCCGGGGAACAGCTGAGACCCTCAGCTGCTCCGCCACAGCCGGCTCCCGGTAAAGAGCGGCACAAGTACCCCGACCGTCCCAAATCCGGGGCCCAGGGGGTTCAGGAACAGGCTATTGACCAGCGGCCGGTTCAGGGCAGGGAACAGCCGGCTCCCGCTGACAGGGAGAAAAGACTCGACCAGAGGCCGTCAGGGTATCGCGGATTTCAGCAAAGAGGTCCGGCTCACGCCGGGGGCCGGCGATATGACCAGCCCAGGCCCGATGACGGAAGGCCAAGGCCGCCCAGGGTAAGCGACGACCGTCCGGGAGGCGCCCCGGCCGGCAGGCCTGCCCCGGGTAGAGGCCGTCCGGGCGGCCCGAGGCCCATGCCCGCCGGTGAAGGAAGGCCAAAGCCCGGCGGCCCCCTGAAGGTTCCCAAAGTGCCCGAACAGGCCAAGGGTGTAGACAAAATTAAGGCCTCTGAAAAGTCCAGGGCCAGGCTGCAGCAGACCCAGGCCAAGGGTTATGGCAGGGGCCGTGAAAAATCACGGTTTGAAGAGGAAGCCGAAGTCCGTGGTATACGCATGGCGCCCGGGAGAAAGAAGGGGGCGCAGCAGAGGGGAAGATCCGATCCCAGGCCGCCGGTTCCGCTGGAAAAGAAGCCGGTTGTAATCGGTGAAACCGTCACCGTTCAGGAACTGGCGGAAAAGATGAAGAAAAGCCCGGCCGAACTGATCAAGAAACTGCTGCTGCTGGGCATAATAGCCACCATAAACCAGGAGATAGACTCCGATACCGCTATCATCCTGGCCGGTGAGTTCGGCTATGAAGTGGAAGTAAAGATTCAACTGGATGCCGAGGCCCAATTGGAGCAGGTCCAGGAGGACGACCCGGCCGACCTGGTTCCGAGGGCGTCTATCGTTACTGTAATGGGCCATGTTGACCACGGAAAGACCTCGCTGCTGGACGCTATCAGGGAAACCAACGTTATTGCCACCGAGGCCGGGGGCATAACCCAGCACATTGGCGCCTACCAGGTAGAGCACAATAATAAAAAGATAACCTTTGTGGACACCCCGGGCCACGAGGCCTTCACGGCCATGCGGGCAAGGGGCGCCAATGTCACTGACATTGTCGTTCTGGTGGTTTCGGCCGACGACGGCGTGATGCCGCAGACGGTGGAGGCCATAAACCACGCCAAGGCGGCGGGGGTTCCCATTGTAGTGGCCATTAACAAAATGGACAAACCGGATGCCAATCCGGACAGGGTGAAACAGCAGCTTACCGAATACGAATTGCTGGCCGAGGAGTGGGGAGGCGATACCATCTGCGTCCCGGTCAGCGCCAAGGAAAAGCAGGGTATTGAGGATTTGCTGGAAAACATCCTGCTGGTGGCCGAGGTCAGTGAATTAAAGGCTAATCCCAGCCGGGCGGCCCGCGGCACCGTAATCGAAGCTGAACTTGACAAGGGCCGGGGCCCGGTGGCTACCGTACTGGTACAGAACGGCACCCTTCATATCGGCGACGCCGTTGTGGCCGGAACCGCATACGGCAGGGTAAGGGCCATGATGGATGACAAGGGCAGGCGCATTAAAAAGGCCGGTCCTTCCACTCCCGTTGAGGTGCTGGGATTCCACGACGTGCCTCAGGCCGGTGACGCCTTTTACGTGGTCAAAGATGAAAAAACCATCAGGCAGATCATTGACAAACGTGTGGTCAGGAAGAGACAGGAAGAGCTGAAGGTGTCGGCCGGCCGGGTTTCGCTGGATGATCTCTTCAAGCAGATACAGGAGGGCCAGGTCAAGGAACTCAACCTGATCATCAAGGCGGATGTTCAAGGCTCCGTGGAAGCCATTACGCAGGCCCTGGAAAAACTGTCCACCGACGAGGTAAAGGTAAAAATTATTCACGGCGGGGTTGGGGCCATAACCGAAACCGACATTATGCTGGCCACAGCTTCCAACGCCATTGTTATCGGATTTAACGTGCGTCCCGATGTCAACGCCCGCAAGGCGGCGGAAAACGAAAAGGTGGATATACGCCTCTACCGGGTGATCTACGACGCCACAGACGATATAAAGGCTGCCATGAGCGGTCTCCTGGAACCTGAATTGCGGGAGGTAGTCCTCGGCAGAGTGGAAGTCCGCAAAATTTTCAAGGCGTCAAAACTGGGCACCATTGCCGGTTGCTACGTCCTGGAGGGCAAAATCACAAGGGACGCCGGAGTTCGCCTGATCAGGGACGGTGTAGTGGTATATGAAGGAAAGATTGACTCCTTAAAACGTTTCAAGGATGACGTCAGGGAAGTCATGCAGGGGTATGAGTGCGGCCTGACCCTGGAAAATTACCAGGACATCCGTGAAGGGGATATTATCGAGGCCTTCACCACCGAGCAGATAAAGCGGGAATTAGCTTGATCGGTAAGTAAGCATTCAACCCGGGTCAGGGATCGGGAATTGGGGGGCTTGGCGAAGTACCTCCCTAACTCCTAATTCCTAATTCCTGACCGGTAAGGTATGCTCATTAGCATGCGGGGGGTGATCCGGTTGTCTCACCGGCCCGGAAGGTTAGCAGAGGCTATTAAAAAAGAAATCTCTGACATTTTGCATAATGAGCTGAAAGATCCCCGCCTTGGTTTTGTTACCATTACCATGGTGGATGTAACCCCGGATCTGCGTTATGCCCGGATTTTTGCCAGTGTGCTGGGCAGTGACGAACAGCAGAAAGCCACCGGCGAGGTGCTCAACAAGGCTGCAGGGTATATAAGGTCCGAGCTTGGCAGGAGGATCAGGCTTAAATACACTCCGGAAATTTCTTTTAAACTGGATAAATCCATTGAGAGGGGTGCCAGGGTGATTAAGCTCATGGAGGAGGTAAAGGGCGGCGGCGAGGGAGAAAGGGCCAATGAGTAGTTTGCAGGAAATTTCGGACGTTCTCATGAGGTCCTCCAGGATACTGCTGTGCGGCCATATTGTTCCCGACGGGGACTGCCTGGGGTCTGTGGCCGCCATGGGAATTACCCTGGAAAGAATGGGCAAGAAGGTAACCATGGCCAGTCCGGATCCTCTGCCCCATACCATGCTCTTCCTGCCGGGGGCGGACAGGTTTTATACGGGCGGCGATGTTGGCGGTGATTTTGATGTCTTTGTGGTGCTTGACTGTTCGGTGCCGGACCGCCTTGGCGCATTAAGGCGGTATCTTGACAGGAAACTGGTGGTCGTTAACATAGATCATCACATAAATTCATCGGATTTTGCCCACTATAACTATCTGGACCCGCACGCGGCGGCCACCGGGGAAATATTAATGGACCTGATTGATCTGATGGGCGCCGGCCTGGACAGGGAGGTGGCCACCTGCCTGTATGTGGCCATAGTTACCGATACCGGGTCCTTTCAGTATGAAAACACCACCCCGCAGACCCTGAGAAGGGTTGCCCGGCTGATGGAAACCGGTATTCCGGCGGCCATGATTAATGTCCGGCTGTACGAGGAAAAGCCCTTGCAGACCATACAGGTGTTGGGAGCCGCCCTGGAAAAGTTAAAAATAAGCCCGTGCGGCAAAGTGGCCTGGGTGGTTGTGGAAAGAGAGCTGCTGAGCAGATTTTCGGCCAGGGAAGAACACACTGACGGACTGATTAATTTTGTGCGGACCATCAAGGGAGTGGAGATAGCCATACTTTTCAGGGAAACCGAGCCGGGGAGATACAAGGTGGGCTTTCGCTCCAAGGGGGAGGCCGACGTGCACCGGCTTGCCTCCAGGCTTGGCGGAGGAGGTCACACCCGGGCTTCCGGGTGTGTTTTGAAGGGCGATCTGAAGCAGATTATCGATATGGTGGTGGATGAAGCAATCAGGGACGCTGCCGGAGCAGGTTCAAAATAGATGGACGGATTGCTTAATATTTTAAAGCCGCCGGGGATGACTTCCCACGATGTGGTCAATTACATCCGCCGGCTGGCCGGGATTAAAAAGGTGGGACATACCGGGACCCTTGATCCCGGCGCTGCGGGAGTGCTGCTGGTCTGCTGCGGAAGGGCGACGCGGCTGATTGAATACCTGGACCACGACAAGCAATACCGGGCCGAGATCACCTTTGGGGTGGTTTCCTCCACCGGTGATTCTTTTGGAGAACTGCGGGAGGGAGAGATACCCGGCGGTTTTTCAAGGGATTTGGTGGCCGGGATACTGCCTTTTTTCACCGGGGCCGTAAGCCAGGTGCCTCCCATGACATCGGCGGTACGCCACCGGGGTAAAAAACTCTACGAATTGTCCCGTCAGGGAGTGGTGGTGGACCGCCGGGCCCGGACGGTTAAAATATATTCATTGGAAATGGTCAAGTGGTACGGCTGCAAGGAAAGGCCCAGGGCGCTCCTGGACGTCCGGTGTTCCGCCGGAACTTACATCAGGACCCTGTGCCATGATATAGGTGAAAGGCTCGGATGCGGGGCATATATGAGCTTTTTACTGCGTACCGGGGTGGGCAAATTTTTGATAAACGGCGCCAGTACAATGGAGGAATTAAAAGAACTGGCCGGCCGGGACCGTTTGCCGGAAGCCGTGGTTAGCGTGGAAGAAGCGCTGTCTTTTTTTCCGGCGGTGGAAATAAATGAAGGAGCGGTTAATTCCGTACGGTCCGGCGCCACCCTGCACCCGCCGGGTGTCAGAAATGCACCGGAGGGCGTCCGGCAAGGAGACATGGTAACCCTGACGGCGGAAGGCAGGGTCCTGGCGGTGGCCAGGGCGGCGGCCGACGATAAAGGAAGGATAAGCTTTAAGCCGGAGAAAGTGCTGGTATGATAAAATCGATGTCCGATTACATCTCAATATGGGGGTAAGAGCGACTTTGAAGGTATACGAGACCTGGCAAGGCATTAAGCATAAGCACAAAAACATTGTTGTCGGACTGGGAAACTTTGACGGGGTTCACGTGGGACATCAGAAGTTGATCTCGGGTCTGGTGGAGGAGGCTAAAAGAATCGGAGGGACTTCGGCCGTATTTACCTTTAACCCCCACCCCATGGAGGTGCTGACTGGCAAAGCTCCCCCCAGGCTGCTTACCCAGCAGGCCAAACAGGAAACTATCGGCCAGCTGGGCGTGGATGTCCTGCTCCTGGTGCCTTTTTCCCTGGAATTCGCTTCCTTAAGTCCGGAGGATTTTATTGAAAAGGTACTGGTCAGGGAACTGGACGCCAGGGCCGTTCTTGTCGGGTATAACTATACCTTCGGCCGGGGCGGCAGGGGTACTCCGGAAACCCTTATGGAGGGAGGCAAAAGGCATGGTTTCAGGGTTTATGTGGTGCCGCGGGTGACCGTGGAGGGGGTCCCGGTCAGCAGCACATTGATCCGCAGCCTGCTGGCCGATGGCGAGGTAACCGCGGCCAAAAAGTTCCTGGGTTACTACCCCTTTGTGGAGGGGGTAGTGGTGGCCGGTGAAAGAAGGGGCCGGACACTGGGCTTTCCCACCGCCAACCTGCATCTGGAGGAGGGCCTGATGATACCCGCCAACGGGGTTTATGCCGCCAAGGTACAGGTAGACGGGGATGATTATCTGGGAGTGGCAAACATAGGGATAAAACCGACCTTCCACGGGTACAACTGCAGGCCCAACCTGGAGGTACACCTGCTGGACTTTCACTCGGACCTGTACGGAAAGCATATCAAAGTGTTTCTCACCGGCCGCATAAGGGATGAAAAAAGGTTTTCCTCCGCGGGGGAACTGGTGGAACAGATACGCAGCGACATCAGCCGGGCCAGGGCGGCCTTCACTGAATAGAATAAACCCGGGCATTAAAAAGATAATTAGAATAATAAAGCACCCCTGTATTTTACTTGTACTGCTTGTTGTGGTAAACTTATCACAGGAACCCGCATGGGTGCCTCTACAGGAGTTTGAAAGGGGATGTTTGCCGGATGAGGGTCCCCAAACTGGATTCTCCTGAAGAAGAAATCAAGGAGTGGCTCAGCCAGATTGCGTTAATTTGCCTTAGCGAGGACTTTCAAAAGTTAAAAAAGGAACTGGAAAACATCTACAGCCGGTCCAATGTTGAAGACTTTAAGCTAGTGGCATTTCAGGACGCCCTTTACGCGTTCCTGGCCCAGGAAGAAGAAGGTACGGCCGTTAAGTCCGGCAGATGCTGAGCGGGGTCCGGATATGTTATGAGGGTATTGATAACCGACCACGCGCGCAAACGCCTTAAAGATATGCGCCAGCAAAGGATCACTATTCAGGATATCAACAACGCCGCCGGCGGTATCCCCGGGCGGATACCAACCGCCACCAGATTCAGGGGGTTTTTCGCCAAATCGGGGCGTATGTTTGATATAGTTGCCAAGGACATACCGGGAGGTCGCTTGGTGATCACAATTATCGGGAAATGATAGCCCGCGAACTGCCGGCTAGGGAATTCGTTCTCCGGCGGTTTACTTGGCCGGCAGCGATTATCCGGAGTTAGGAGGTGATTTTTAAAATGGCATTGAGTCAGGAAGTAAAACAGAGTGTTATTTCGGAGTATAAGCTTCACGAGAGTGACACCGGCTCTCCGGAAGTGCAGATAGCCATGCTGACCAAGAGGATTCAAACTCTTACGGAGCACCTGAAGATCCATAAAAAGGACCATCATTCCAGAAGGGGATTGTTAAAGATGGTCGGACAGAGGAGGGCTCTCTTGAATTATCTCAAGGACAGAAATTTCGACCGCTACCGCTCATTGATAGACAAACTGGAACTGCGCAAATAGGGAGGATATAGGAAAGCGGAAATCTTTTTCCGCTTTTTTTTGTAAAAGGGCCGGTAAAACCCTTTAAATATACGTTGGGAAGGTTTTTTAAAATCTACAGCAGGAAATACTATGAAATATGTAGAATAACTTGCGATTGTTAAATTTTATAACGATTTGGGAGGATTTGCTTTAATGTTAGAAGGACCGATACTGGTAAGAGAAATTGAAATAGCCGGCCGCAGCATGTTCCTGGAGACGGGCCGCGTGGCCAAGCAAGCCAACGGCGCCGTACTGGTAAGGTATGGCGATACCGTGGTACTGGTAACCGCCACCATGGCTAAAAATAAAAGGGAAGGCATTGATTTTTTCCCTCTCACGGTGGATTATGAGGAAAGGCTCTACGCGGTGGGCAAGATACCGGGAGGCTTCATCAAAAGGGAAGGAAGGCCCAGTGAAAAGGCGGTTCTGTCCGGCAGGCTGATTGACCGCCCGATCAGGCCGCTGTTCCCGAAGGGCTTCAGGAACGAGGTACAGGTAATCGCCACCGTTATGTCGGTTGACCAGGACAACGCCCCCGAAATCGCCGCCATGGTGGGCGCATCGGCCGCCCTGCACATCAGCGACATACCCTTTGCCGGGCCCATCGGAGGGGTCATTGTAGGGCGCGTGGACGGCAGGCTGGTAATCAACCCCACCTTAAGCGAAAGCGAAAAAAGCGACCTGCACCTGGTGGTGGCAGGGACGGCGGAAGCTGTTATGATGGTGGAGGCCGGCGCTAAAGAGGTGCCTGAGAAGATAGTGCTGGAGGCCATCTCCTTTGGGCATAAAAAAGTCAGGGAAATTGTGGGCTTTATTGAAAAATTCAGGGAAGAAGCGCTGGCCATGGGACTGGCCAGGGAGAAAATAACACCCGAAATTGCCGCCGTGGAACCCGAGGTGGAGGAAGCGGTGCTGCCCGTCGCCCTGGAAAAAATGGCCCGGGCGGTCAGGCGCTGTGTTGAGGAAAAGATGGGCAAAAAACAGAGGGAGGCCTTCCTTGACCAGACGAAGGAAGAAATTCTCCTGCAGTTTGCCGAGACCTTCCCGGAGCAGGGGCCGTCCGTAATGGATGTCATTGACTCGGCCGAGAAAAAATCAATGCGTGAAATGATTCTTAACGATAAAATACGTATTGACGGCCGCACTACCACCGAGGTAAGGCCGATCACGGTGGAAGTGGGCTTCCTGCCCAGGACTCACGGGTCAGGGCTGTTTACCAGGGGGCAGACCCAGGTGCTGTCGGTGGTTACCCTGGGGGCCATTTCCGACGAACAGCGCCTGGACGGCCTTGGTATTGAGGAAACTAAAAGGTTTATGCACCACTACAATTTTCCCCCGTTCAGCACCGGGGAGACAAAGCCCATGCGTTCGCCCGGCAGGCGGGAAATAGGCCACGGGGCTCTGGCCGAGAGAGCGCTGGAGGCGGTGGTGCCGCCGGAGGAAACCTTCCCGTACACCATCAGGATAGTGTCAGAGGTGCTGGAATCCAACGGTTCCACCTCCATGGGCAGCGTTTGCGGCAGCTGCCTGGCCCTTATGGACGCCGGGGTGCCCATCAAGGCGCCGGTGGCCGGGGCGGCCATGGGCTTGATCAAGGAGGGCGACCAGATAGCCGTCCTGACGGATATTCAGGGGATTGAGGATCACCTGGGCGATATGGACTTTAAGGTGGCCGGCACCCCCAGCGGTGTTACCGCGCTCCAGATGGACATCAAGGTGGCCGGGGTCACACCCGAAATTCTCGAAAGGGCGGTGGCCCAGGCCACCGAGGCCAGAATGCACATCCTGGGCAAAATGACCGAAGTGATAGCCAGGCCCAGGGAGGAGCTGTCACCTTACGCCCCCAGGATAATACACACCAGTATAGACCCCGACAAGATAAGGGATGTCATCGGTCCCGGCGGAAAGATAATCAAGAAGATTGTCGAGGAGACCGGGGTGGAGATCGACATTGAGGACGACGGGCGTGTATTTATCGCCGCCGTGGACCCCGAGGCCGGGAAAAGGGCGCTGGCCATTATCGAGGGGATAACCAAGGAGGTCCAGGTGGGTGAAATATACAACGGCAAAGTGACCAGGGTGACTGACTTCGGCTGCTTTGTGGAGATAATTCCGGGGGTTATGGGGCTGCCGGGCAAGGAAGGCCTGGTGCACATATCCCAATTGGCCCACCACCGGGTGGCCAGGACCGAGGATATTGTCAAGGAAGGGGATTCCATCCTTGTCAAGGCCACCGGTTACGACAACCAGGGCCGCCTGAAGCTCTCCCGCAAGGAGGCCGTTCCGCCGGAGCCCGGTGAACTGGAGGCGGTGGGGGGACAGGGCGGCCCACCCAGGAGAGAACGGGATAACCGTCCTCCGCGGGGTGGCCACGGCAGGCGCAACGCCCACTGATAAAAGCCTTAAAAGACATAAAAGACAGAGAGCTTACTTGAGTTCTCTGTCTTTTTATTTCCAGGCCTCCATGCCGCAATAAATTTAATTTAGCCACAGAGATAATGAAAACAACTTATGAAATTAAACAGTAGGTTCTGGGAAAGCCAGTTGTTTGACCGACTATTTAGCTTGCTCTGTTGGAAAAACGGTAACTTATTCTGACCTAACTTTATAGCCATATTCGATAATTAAAGAATTTCTCTCACTGGGCAAGAACAAGTCAGTTGATTTAGAGGTACAAAACCTTAATTCGATAGTCAAGGCACTGTCTCCGCTAATAACAGCCAACGCCACCAATTCAAACATAGACGTTATACTGAAACTCGGGGATATACCCGTTCTGTTGTTGAACGAGAAAGAAATACGCCAGCTTATCCTCAATCTCGTTCGCAATGGGCTGGAAGCAATGGAACACGGTGGAAGACTGACTATAAGAACATTAACGGACGGTGATGAAGTGGTTTTGTTGGTACGGGATGAGGTAGGGGTATCAAACCCGACCTGCTAGACAAGATTGGAACTCCTTTCTTCACCACCAAAGAGCAGGGAACTGGCCTGGGGCTGGCTGTATGTTATGGCATTGCTGCAAGGCATAATGCCACCATTAAATTCGCAACAGGTTCCACGGGGACGACTTTTTTGGTACGTTTTAAGCTGTTACAGAATTAGCCGCAGCCCGGTTTTATTTTAACTTTCCCCAAACTACCAACCTGAGCAGGTACGGGTTTTGGGGCAGGTACCTCAGGGAAAGTTCTTCGTACCGGTGGTTAATTTCAGCCAACTGGACCCCTCCCTGATTCATCTGCCACAGGGCAATATCCCATAGCTCCTGTTTTTCCACCTGTGATTGGTGGGGTTGAGAAAAGAAAGAGACTTTTTCTATCTCCAGCCTGTAGGGAGCAGTTAGCGCTCCGCTTCCCTGTACGCAGGGTTCGGCCGGAATTGAGACAAGAGGGTAACGAAAAACCGGGGAAACCTTTATGTAAGGTACAAAGGACACCACAGGGATAGGCCCGGGGAAGGGATTTATAAATTCCAGCGTTTCCTCCCATTTTAGATTATTGGGCATCTCTTTAAGGTGGATATTCAAAGGGTATTTGCCGGGGAGTTCCAAACCGTGAAAGCTACTGATACTGCCGGCCAGTTTTGGTAGGAAATTTTCGGTTAGACCTATACATAGGCCCGGCTCTTCTTGAACGAGAATAATAGCCTCTCCCCGACCGGCCCAGCAGCTGCCGCCAAGCAGGTGTGAAGCAAGATTGGACTGCCATGTCAACAATGGGTTTATTTCTACTGTACTAATGGTGGTAAGGGTGCCGTCGCCCTTTAAAAAATAAAAAGGAACCGTAACCGAGCAATCCCCAAAAGAGTTTCTTAACCAGGACAGAAAAGACTCAACCGGCCCTGAAAGAAATAAATTGATTAAAAGGACGTTCTCTCTTAAAAGAAAGTTTGGAGTGTTATAGTTGTAAGAAGGGTAAAAACAGAACCTGCCGGGAAAAAGTTTTTCTCCTTCTTCAATAAGCAGTTTTTCGCATGAAGGGTCGATCAGGGAAAAGGTACTGTTTATAGCGACGCTTTTCACCGAAAGGCCGGATAAAGATGAAAGGGCTTTGCTTATTTGTGTTCCGTGTTCAGGGTGGCCCGGTAATGGTAGATGAAAATATTTTAGTTTTAAGGCGCTGTCACGGAGCAGGTGAGTGACCGGGGGGAATTCAAAGGAAGCGGGAGTAACTCTGAGGTATCCGAAGAGGCAGTCTTCCTGCAGCTTTTGGGGGAGTAATGCTGTCAGGTCAGCCACAACTATTACGTTCTTAATATTAAATGGGGAAAGACTGTTTCCCGCCAAAAACCTTTTTATAATTTCTTTCAGGTCCTGCCGGGATGCCAAAGAAAATTGTTCTGCCGCCAGAACAATTTTTTCCTGGCCAAAAACAAGCCCCACATTCTCTTCCTGCCAGATTAAAACAAGGTTGCCTCTCATTTTTTTGCCCCCACACTGACTTCAGTAGAGTCCGGTTCATTACGCGTTCCTTAAGGAATATTGAGCCGCTACCGGCATACCGGCCGTTTTATCAGGCGCCGGAGTGATTGTAATAATATGAGAAATAAAGCTTTTCCAGCGGTTCATATCCGGACTTGTAGCCAAAACATTGCGGCCCGACTACATTGAGGTTCTTTTTTGTCTTCAGCAGCAATGGGGCCGGGGTGCCGATCACGGATACCTCCATACCCGGAACAAGATCATAATCATTAACCGGCTTGAGCGTCTCGAGGTTAATAATTGAAATCAGGTCCGGCACCATTGCTGCAACCCGGTTTTGACGGTAGGCGATAAGATTCTCGTTTTGCATTAAAATCCTGAACACTTCGTTTGCGTAGTAACCGCTTCCTTTAATAGTGATAGCCCGCCAGCTCAGTGCCTCCACCTTTCCCCTTTCTTTTATCGAGCCGGTGAACAACTCTATACAACTGCCGTATAGAGAGTTTTTGGTGACGAGGATCAGATCTTCCAGCATTTTTGAGTATGATCCGGGGTTCAAAAAGACACGCCCTATTTCGGCGGCAAAAGAAATTGTCCGGGGAATCAGGATACGTTTTAAAACGCTGCCTTTGTGGGGGAATCCGGCAAAAAACCCTACTCCGCCACCTTCGCTTACTACCAGGCGGGTCTTCAATTCCAACAGGAAATTATCTTTTTCAAAAAAATCGTAGCTTTGTCCCCGCCCATCGATCATTGCCATCGGTGTACCAGAGATCTGGGCAAAGTTAAAGGCAGTCATTTGCAGTTCCGGGAACGCGCGTCCCATAGCATCCGCGTCTATGAGGGGAAGTTGGATTTTACTGGCAACTAAGAGAGGGTAAAGGATGTTCACCCCGGCGCCCTCTACTGTCATAAGCCCCTTAAACCTCCGGCCCGTCAAGAACTCAAGCTGTTCTATAGCGTTAATCCCCTCCTGTCCCGTAGGGAAATGTTCTTCCATTAGTTCCGGTGAGCCCATCATAGCCACCGCTGCATATAATTCTTCCGGCTCAAGCTCTTCAAGCCCAATTAAATGTATAACCTGCTTCCTGGCAAGAAGTTCTTTCAGGAGGAAAGTGAGAATTTTAGATTCACCCCCACCTCCTGATCCTAGAAAAACACCACCTAAATGAAGGGGCTGTATCCAGTCCTGGTCAATAATCTGCATTTTTGTTTTCCTCTCCTGTACTCCATTTGTTAAAGTTTGTTCCTCTTAATCCACCTGTATAAGGTCGCCAGGCTAATACCCAGGTATTGAGCCAAATCTTTTTTTCCCTCGGTAGTGTTTCCAAAGCGGGTTAGAAGTTCGGCCAATTCATCGCGGCTGGGCTTGAAAGTGCTGCCCTTTCCCTTCTCTTGTTGAGTCTCATGTGTATAAAGGTGGCGGATTTGGAGGGGCAGACTTTCTACAACTATTTCTTCTTTGTCGTCTATGGTGATACTGTACTCCACCACATTTTCCAGTTCCCGGACGTTGCCGGGCCAGGAGTAGGACTTTAAAAGCGCCAAAGCATCATAGGAAAAGGTTTTAAATTCTTTATTTAGAAGTATGCAATACTTTCTTACGTAGTAGTTAAGTAAGAGTTCAATGTCTCCGGGCCTGTCCCTTAGTGGCGGAATAGTAATGGGAATGACGCTTATACGGTAGAACAGGTCTTCCCGGAAACGGCCGGAATAAATCATGCTTTCCAAATTTTGGTGGGTTGCGGTTATAATACGGACATCAATGGGGATCGGGGAGGTTCCCCCTACTCTTTCGATATGTTTTGTCTGTAGTACTCTTAACAGTTTGGCCTGAAGAGACGGTGACATATCTCCTATTTCATCCATAAATATGGTCCCCTGGTGCGCAAGTTCCATCTTGCCGGGCTTGCCTCCCCGGCGGGCACCAGTGAATGAACCTTCTTCATATCCGAAAAGTTCACTTTCCAAAAGGTTTTCCGGGATGGCGGCGCAGTTGATAACTATGAACGGCCCTTCCTTCCTCAAGCTTCTTTGGTGAATGGCCCTGGCAAATATCTCCTTTCCCGTTCCACTCTCTCCCCGGAGAAGTATAGTGGAGTCTGTAGGAGCAACCTGATTGGCGACAGAAATGACTCTGAGCAACCGGGGGTCTTTGCCTATAATATTCATAAAGTCCATGGGCTTTCTTGGAGCCGGAAAATAGCCGTTTTTAATCTTTCTTGTGTCTTTCGTCGTAAATAATGCCCCTCCTAAATATTCCCCGGCAAAGTATATGGAGCGCAGCTTTACCGTTAAAGGGCCGGGGTCATTCAGGGTAAGACATGATTCTTTCTTCTCCTTAAGTCTATTCGCTGCCTGTACATTGCCGCTCTCCTGAAAATGTTGGTAAAGGTTTAATTCGCCGGCTATATGATTCTGGAAAACCGGCTCACCATTTTTATTGAAAAGGACAAACCCCTCTTCAAGCAATTGTCCGCAGAGTTCGGTGGACTGGCGGAAAAATTCAGTAAGAAGCTGGTTTCTTTCCTGGTTTTCATTTAGTGCCAACAGGCGGGAAAAATCAATGGCCAGCTTAAGCCAGGAAGGAGAGTCAATGATCGGCGAAGGGCGGTGAAACTGCCATACCAGTCCGATTGGTTCCTCCAAAGTACCGCAGGGAACAAAAAACTCATGGAACCATGGGCAGGCTTCCAGGTCCGGGCAGGCATGACAAAGGGCATGCTGAGCTTTACTTATGGTTACAGGGTGGGAAAAAGAAAACAGCCTTTTAATGTGGGCGATGGAAGGAACGGCATTTTTTGCATTCAGGTTTTCAGGACTGTGAATACTGCGGACTTGCGAAGCGTCACACCAAAGGATCTGGCAGTTAAAGAACGTAGCCAGGTTTTGCAGGGCAGATTCAGTTGTTATTCTATCCATTATGTCAATCACCATGGCCTTTTGCATTTATCATATTTTAGTCTATCAGCAAGCAATTGTAAAAACAAGAGAAAACATTAGAAATAATGATAAAAATAAATCCAGTACACGTAAAAATGACTCAGAGCTGTACCCCGGGCTGCTTGGGGATAGGTGACTGGAGGCGGTCATGCCGGTGTCAGTTTGACAAAGCTGCAGAAATATCATTATTTTGCCGCACTAATTAAAGAATTTTTAATATATCAAAAAACTTGCCCTGATAAAAATAGTGGTACGGTTATTGCTATTTTCATTTGCTACTCCAGTTATCCTCAATTTAAATTTAGAGAAATATACAGAAAATATTGCTTAGTGCAATTTTTCACACCATCTGGATCCGGAAAGCACTGCTGTATCTATGCCATAAGGCCGGATTTAAAGTCTTTTAGCCGGTTGAAACATATCGTCCCCGCCGTTGCAGTTGGAGGCGCCAAATTGCTTTCGTTTTCGCTCCCTGGGGAGGTGATGGAACAGGAGGAGCGGAAAAAGAAACAAGAAAAAAAGAAACAGAAAAGGAGATTGAAATTATGAGTATGGACAATAATGGACAAAAAGGTGATGTATTTGAAAGGTACGCACTCGAAGCAATTCCGCAGGACATCAGGCAGCCATGGTTCAGTATAGCGCTTATCTGGATTGGGGTAATGATTTGTGTACCGTGTTTAATGTTGGGCGGGGCTTTAATAACCGGGTTGTCGTTGGGGAATGCTTTTCTCGCCGGAGTTATAGGTTACACAATCGTTGTGGCATTTATGAGCTTCCAGGGAATGCAAGGGGCCGACCTGGGAAGGCCTACGGTGGTTAATGCCAGTTCCGCTTTTGGAGAATCCGGTGCAAGGGTTCTAACCTCACTCGTTCTCGCTATAGGCTGTCTGGGGTGGTTCGGCGTACAGGCCAATGTCTGCGGGGCTGCCTTCAGCGGTATCATGAATGAATGGGTGGGTTTAAACATACCGGTTTGGGTGTCATCCCTGGTTTGGGGAGTAATAATGCTGGCCACGGCAATAATTGGATTTAACGCCTTAAAATACTTAAACTACATCGCGGTACCGGCACTTGTTCTATTAGCCATCTACGGAACATATGTGGCCATTGCCAAATTCGGAACTCAAACGCTTGCCAACTATCAGCCGCCGTCACCTTTCCCCTTTGTACAGGGAATCGCCCTGGCGGTTGGCACATTTGCAGTGGGGGGTGTAATTGCGGCGGACTATTCCAGGTACGCCAGAGGGAGAAAAGATGCTGTACTGTCATCGGTTGTCGGTGTGTGGCCGGCCGGGGTGGCACTGCTCTTGATGGGTTCTGTGATGGCGGTTGTGGCGGGGTCCTATGATATAACGATGGTCTTAACGAAGATGGGTATTCCGGCAGCAGGACTGGTTATTCTTATTCTTGCCACCTGGACAACAAATACGGTCAACGCATATTCGGGCGGCCTGGCGATCACAAGTATGTTTAAATTAAGCGACTCCAAAAGGGCTTTGGCCACCGGTGTCGCGGGCGCCCTGGGAACCATACTGGCGGTAGCGGGGATCATCGACTATTTTATCAACTATCTCATGTTATTGACATCCGGTATCCCTCCGGTTGCCGGGGTTATGATAGCAGACTACTGGATTGTAAGAAAAGGTATTGCTTCAAGGTGGAGCAAGTACCCGGGTGTTAACTGGGGAGGCATTATATCATGGCTGCTGGGGGTTGTTGCCGCCAATACCATTAAGGCCGGCGTAGCGCCGGTAACCGGTATAATAGTTTCCATGCTTTGTTACCTGGTAATCGCCATGGTATTAAGGAAACAGGTTTCCCCGGCGGTGGAAGGAAAAGATATCTAAGGGTAAAAGCCACTAAAACATAAATACACAGCATAAAGGAGGATGAGGAGAAGGAATGGTCAAAATCGATGAGCAGGCGTTAGAAAACATTGCCATGGGTGCTGCTCTCTTGGGGACCGGCGGGGGTGGCGACCCGCATATCGGTAAACTCATGGCCCTGCAGGCGATCAAGAAGTACGGCCCCGTTAACTTGATGGACCCGGAAGATGTGCCGGACGACGCGGCGGTGGTCCCTACGGCTATGATGGGGGCGCCAACGGTTATGGTGGAAAAAATACCAAGCGGCAAAGAAATTTTTAGGGCCTTTGACGGGCTAAAAAGCTACCTTGGTAAAGAGATCTTCGCGACCACCCCCATTGAGGCCGGAGGTATCAATTCCATGATCCCCATTGCCGTGGCTGCCGGCCTGGGCTTGCCGCTGGTGGACTGCGACGGCATGGGACGAGCCTTCCCCGAGTTGCAAATGGTTACTTTTCACCTTCACGGGGTCTCGGCTACCCCCATGGCTATTACTGATGAAAAGGGAAACATGCTGATCCTGGAAACCGTTAACAACTACTGGACCGAAAACCTGGCCCGAAATGCCACTGTTGTTATGGGAGGGTCAGTGATGATCGCGCTTTATCCCATGACCGGAAAACTGTTAAAAGAGTCCGCCATTAAAAATATCATCTCCTATGCCGGGCGAATAGGCAGTGCTATCCAAGACGCCCGGCGGATGGGTGAAAATCCGGTTAAAGCCCTTCTGGAGGTAACGGGCGGCTTTGAATTGTTTAAAGGAAAGGTGACCGATGTTCTTCGGCGCACCATAGGGGGTTTTGCCCGGGGCGAGGCGAGGATTGAAGGGGTGGAAGAATACAAAGGCGAGGTATTGGAAATACAGTTTCAAAATGAAAACCTGGTCGCCGTCAGAGGGAATAAGGTTGTGGCCTCAGTGCCCGACCTGATTTGTATGGTTAACCTGGAAACAGCCGTTCCCATCACCACCGAAGGGCTCAGGTACGGTCACCGCGTGCTGGTGCTGGGTATCCCATGCGACCCCAAGTGGCGCACACCCATGGGTTTGGAGACGGTAGGGCCGCGTTATTTCAAATATGACGTGGATTATGTGCCGATCGAAGAATTGGTAGGGGGAGGTAAGAGATAATGGGTTTCCGGTTAGGGATTGACGTGGGCGGTACCAATACCGACGCCGTCATTATCGATGACAAATTAAATCTTGTAGAAAAAGTAAAAACTCCCACCACCAAGGACGTGACCACGGGAATTTATTCAGCCATAAACAAAGTACTGGAGAAGTCCGGAATTGATAAAAACCAAATTTCCTATGCCATGCTGGGGACCACCCACTGTACCAACGCGATTGTCGAGCGTAAGCGCCTCTGCAGGGTGGGGATAGTGCGCATCGGGAAACCCGCCACAATGGCCATTGCCCCTATGATAGACTGGCCTTCAGAGCTGGTTCGGGCGGTGGGGGAAGACTATTTTCTGGTGAGCGGCGGGCATGAGTTTGACGGCCGTGAAATCGCAGCCTTCAATCCGGATGAAGTAAGGAATGTGGCCCGGTCCCTCAAAGGAAAGGTGGATGCCGTGGCCGTAACTTCAGTTTTTTCCCCTATAACGGCGGACCACGAGAAGAGGGCGGCCGAAATTTTAAGGGAAGAACTGGGTGATATATCCTTTTCCCTGTCCCACGAGATAGCTTCTATCGGCCTCCTGGAACGGGAAAACGCCACTATCCTTAACGCCGCGCTGTCAGAGGTGGCCAAAACCACGGCCCTGGGTTTTAAGTCCGGCCTGGAGCAGGAAGGAGTGAAAAACGCAAGCGTATACCTGTGTCAGAACGACGGGACGCTGATGTCAATTGATTACGCCCTGCGTTACCCCATACTTACAGTGGCCTGCGGGCCGACCAACAGTATACGGGGGGCGTCTTTCCTGAGCGGATACAATAATGCCATCGTCCTGGATGTCGGAGGAACCACCAGTGACATTGGGGTTATTGTCAATAGCTTTCCCCGCGAGTCCTCGGTGGCAGTGGAAATCGGGGGAGTGCGCACCAATTTCCGTATGCCTGACCTGATCTCTTTCGGTTTGGGAGGCGGAACGGTTATCCGGGAGGCGGGCGGGGAGATTCAAGTGGGCCCTGACAGTGTCGGTTACCGTTTAACGGAGGAAGCTTTGGTATTTGGCGGAAACACACTGACTGCCACAGATATCGCCGTGCGCTTGGGGCTGGCCGAGATTGGCGACCCTGCCGGGGTCAGTCATATCGAAGAAGATTTTGCCAGGAAAACTTTAAATAAAATAATGGCGCTGGTGAATGAGGCCATTGACAAAATGAAACTGTCTGCCGACCCTGTGCCGCTTATCCTTGTGGGAGGCGGGAGCATCTTAATTACCGATGATATAGAAGGAGTTTCGGAAATACTCCGCCCGTCCAATTTTGATGTGGCCAACGCCCTCGGCGCCGCCATCGCCCAGGTCAGCGGGCAGGTGGAGCGGGTTTACTCCCTAAGCGAGATTGGGAGGGAAGAAGCCTTGGGGCAGGCCAAGGAAATAGCTGTTGCCGAAGCGGTTAAGGCCGGTGCGGAGCCCTCAACGGTACAGATTGTAGAAGTGGAGGATGTGCCGCTGGCATATCTGCCCGGAAACGCCACGCGAGTAAGGGTTAAAGCGGCGGGGGATTTGAAGCAGATATAAATAGAAGTTCAAAAGGCGGACGGGTGTCCGTCAGCAATAAGTAACCTCTCGGTAAATGCAGCAAGAGTTATTGACGTAAGCCCAAAAAGTGAAAGGGAACAGCAACAGAGCCAGAAGGGTTTTAAAAATGGGTATACCAAAGAACCCTAGATTATGGTAAAAACTGGGGTTAGTAAGGGGGCCTAACAAGAGAAAAACCGAAAGACTAAGCTGCCTGGGAAATAACTTCACATTGCCATTGCAGGATTACTGGACGGATATCAAATTTAAGGTGTCTGACCCAAGCATCGATATGTATGCACATGCTGTCAGCAAAGGCCCTGAAATACCAGATCATAGAGCTGCGGAGCTTACCTTTGCGTTCAAGTAGATAGTCCTCTTTAAGCCGCTTAAAATACCTTTCATCAGTGGTTCGGCGTTTGTAGTGCTTCTTCCACTGAGGGGTATCGCGGGGGATACGGGTGAAATACCGGAGG
>JBMOPD010000107.1:0-111217 GCA_049323615.1 Bacillota bacterium
CTCATTCGCAAGAGACTGTAACAGTCTCCGGTAATATCGCTCGATTGATGCCTTCTCCCTTTCGATAGCAACCTCTAAAATATTGTACGTCCCAAAAGAAGGAGCCGGGCTTTAGGAAAGGCTGTAAGCATTCTGGATTCTGGATTCTGAATTCTGGATTCCCGCCGCTGGAACAGCGGCGCCGCCCGCAAGGGCGGCTTTTTTATTGATAAGTTTGCAGGGGGCTAACTGTCTATTCCGTTTATTGACAGTAAATCCAGTAGCCTTATATAATTAAGCATTATCGGGAATGGGGGGATTATGAATGTCTGAAATCAAAGTGGAAAAGCCGGTTGACACCGGTGACTACATCGAGGAAAGGGTGACCCTGGACAACATCCCCGACTTGGGCGACAAAACGGGGGAGCTATTCCTCAATCACATGGAAGAGGCCATCAGGCAGTGCCGCAGGCTTATCGGTGAGGGCTTCCGCCTGGTGGACTTCTGGAGCGACCCGGACCAGGGAATTCAGTTTACATTGAAAAAAAAGAAAAAATAAATGCAGGGATTAGGGATTGGGGATCCAATTCCCAATTCCGGATTTATGCGGGGGTTTTGCCGGTGCGGGGCGGCGATATCTGGGAAAAGGACATACAGTACCTGAAGAATGTAGGGCCTCAACGGGTTCGCCTGTTGAGAAAACTGGGGATCAGCAGCGTGGGGGATCTTCTTTACCATTTTCCAAGGGACTACGACGACCGCAGCCGGTTTAAACCGGCCAGCGCGTACAACAGCGGGGAACAGGCCACCATAAAGGGTGTGGTCACCGGGGGAGAGGAAAAAAAGCCCCGCCGGGGGTTAACCATCACCAGAATTTTTATTGACGACGGCTCCGGGCGCCTGGTGGGTGTGTGGTACAACCAGCCCTTTGTCAGGCGGCGGCTTCCGCCGGGAACCCATATACTGGCCACCGGCAGGGTGAACCGCTTTTATAACGAAATCCAGCTTCAGGTCGCCGACTATGAGGTGGAAGACGGAAACGACAGGCTCAACACCGGGCGCATTGTGCCCATCTACCCGCTGACAGAAGGACTGAGCCAGAGGCTGATCCGGTCAATAATTAAAACCGCCCTGGATGAATGGGGAGACAGGGCTTCAGAATTCATACCCGGGGACATGCTGACCAGGTATGTTTTGCCCGAACTGGGACCCGCCCTGCACGCCGTACATTTCCCGGATTCCTTTGAAGAACTGAGGATGGCCAGAAGGCGCTTTATTTTTGAGGAATTTTTAATCCACCAGCTGATCATATCCCTGGCCGGGAGGAGGGCCAGGTCAAAACACAAAACACATGTCCACTCAACCGACGATAAAATGGAAAAATTTTTTCTGGCCCGGCTTCCTTTCCGGATTACACCGGGTCAGGCCGGGGCCTGGCGGGAGATCAAAGAAGACATGGAGGGGCCTTTCCCAATGAACCGCCTGCTGCAGGGGGACGTGGGATCGGGTAAGACACTGGTCTGTTCCCTGGCCATGCTGAAGGCAGTCAGCGGGGGCCATCAGGCCGCCCTGATGGCCCCCACCGAAATACTGGCCGAACAGCACTACATAAACATTGGCGGGTACTTTAACAAAATGGGGATATCAATGGGCCTGGTCACCGGCGGGATGAAAAAAAAGGAGAGGGATGCGCTGCTTGAAAAAATCCGCTCCGGTGAGATACAGGTGGTGGTGGGCACCCACGCCATCATCCAGGAAGATGTGGAATTTAAACAGCTTGCCCTGGTGGTTATTGATGAGCAGCACCGTTTCGGCGTCAGGCAGAGGGCGCTCATCCGGGGAAAGGGGCGGAGCCCCGATGTGCTGGTGATGACCGCCACTCCCATTCCCAGAACTCTGGCCATGACCCTTTACGGAGACCTGGACATAAGCACCGTCAGGGGAATGCCGCCCGGCCGCAAGCCGGTGGAGACCCGGGTATACCCGAAAGGTCAGTCGGGACTGGTCTACAGCCAGATAAAAAAGGAGGTTGCCCTGGGCCGGCAGGCTTATATTGTCTGTCCCCTGGTGGAGGAATCGGAGAAAACGGACCTCCGGGCGGCTGTTGATCTCAAGGAATACCTGGCCGGCGGGCCCCTGGCCGGGTGCCGTGTGGATATACTGCACGGCCGCTTGAAGGCAGTGGAAAAAGAAGAGGTGATGTCCCGGTTCAGGAAAGGCCTGATTGACGTGCTGGTAAGCACCACCGTGATCGAAGTGGGGGTCGATGTCCCCAATGCCACGGTAATGGTTGTGCTGGACGCGGACCGTTTCGGCCTGGCCCAGCTGCACCAGCTGAGGGGCCGGGTGGGCCGCGGCGGTCACCCCGGCAGGTGCTGCCTGATATCTGATGCCGGGAGCGAGGAATCGGTGTTCAGGCTGAATGCCATGAAGACCATAGCGGACGGATTTATACTGGCGGAAAAGGATCTGGAGCTGAGGGGGCCGGGGGAGTTATTCGGAACCCGGCAGTCGGGGGATTTTTTATACAGGATTGCCGACCCGGTGCGGGATATCAAAGCGCTGAAAGTTGCCGCCGAAGAGGCGCGCCGGCTGGTGGCGGAGGACCCCGAAATGAAGGAACCCGAAAACAGGATACTGGTCCGGGAAATCAGTAACAGGTTCCGGGGATTAAATTTTTTGTCCATTGGGTAATTCCACTGCGTATATATAAGTAGGGGCGGATCGCGGGAGGTAATCATGATGGTATAAAAAAGTTATTTAAAATAATAATATAAAAATCAAATTATGTAAAATAAAATTAAACTACAGCACCAATATCTATCTGTAATAAATTTATTTGACAGAAATTAAATTAAAAAGTAAGCATGTGATACCTTTGCCAGGTAATGCCTTACTTTATAAACTTGACATATGACAAAAAACTGGAGTGAAAATTATGGATTGGAAATTCAATATAATAAATTCACAGAAAACCAATTAATACTATGTATTTTTGATATTTAACCGGACAAAATATTATCAACAAAACAAAAGGAGGGATTAATCAGAATGCCTCGTAACACCAACCAACATGTGGTACCTCAGGCCTCTAACGCTCTGGATGCAATGAAATTTGAAGTCGCCAACGAGCTGGGCCTTTCCAATTACGGTCAAATTGACAAGGGCCAGCTTACTTCAAGGCAAAACGGATACGTTGGGGGCAACATAACCAAGAGGCTGGTGGCCCTGGGAGAAGCCGCCCTTGTACAACAAGGCGCCGGAGCCATCGGAGCCACCTCGGCGGTAAATCTGGAAAGACCTCAGTAAATAAGATACAAACATAAAAACCGGGTGACCTTCGGGCCACCCGGTTTTTATGAGGCCGGCTTTAATGCAGGTAGTATTCATAGCGGTCCGGGGGAAGGTTGGGATGAAGCGCCTTGGTGATGCCGCCGGCCACTATTTTTGCAGTTCTCTGGATCAGGTCGTCTATCTCCTTGGGAGTAACCATGAGCCGTCCACCGAAGGGTTCCAGCACTCTCCGGATGACTTCCTGGGCGATGTTGGGGTTTAACATGCTGTACAGCTTGTACAGGGAGGGATTGTCCTTGAGCTGTTCGGTGAATTGTTCGATGGTATCCTGGGCGATAACCGCCCCGTGGACCACCGTGGGCACACCGATGGCTATAACCGGAACACCCAGGCTTTCCGCATTTATTCCCATGCGCTGGTTGCCCACCCCGGAGCCCGGGCTGATGCCGGTGTTGGCAATCTGAATGGTGGTGGCAATCCGGGCCACGTTTTTGGCCGCCAGCGAATCAATGGCAATGACCAGTTCGGGCCTTATTTTTTCAACCACTCCCTTTATTATCTCGGCCGTTTCAATTCCCGTTATGCCGAGCACACCCGGCGCCAGGGCGCTGACCGACCGCATTCCGGGCTGCAGTTCCTGCGGGGCGTAGTTGAATATATGCCTGGTAACCATGGTCTGGCTTACCACCTTGGGGCCGAGGGAGTCCGGGGTGGCGTTCCAGTTGCCCAGCCCCACTATGAGAATATTTGATGGTATGGGCAGATTTACCAGGCGGCTGAGCATATCCGCCACCACCAGGCCGATGTCGTGGTGCACCTGCGGATCCCTGCCGCCGATCTCGGGAGCCTCGATAGTTATGTATGTCCCCACCGGTTTTCCCATAATCGCTTCCGCCGATTTTTCCTCTATGATCACAATGGTTACCGAGGCATGGTTGTAAGTTTCCCGGTCAACCCTCACCCCCGGGATTTCCTGGCCTGTTTTTCCCTGTACAATTTCCCTTGCTTCCAGGGCCAGGTCAACATTGATACTGAAATGTTTAAAAAATTCGAGATCCAACTGTTTCCCCCCTTATTGGTTAAAACTAAAGTTTTTGCTAGGTTCTATGTTTCCCTGCAGTATGGGTGGTATATTCAAAACATAAAAATCCTGCCTCCCGGCAGGATTTAAATAATGGTAAAGTGGCCCCAAGATGTTTCCAGGAACATTCAGGCCCCCAAAACGACACCTCTTTTTTTCTCGATTATAACACCGCGAATGAAAAGCGATATGATGATCGCGCTCAAACCTGCGGCCAGGCCCAGCATAATCACCCCGCCCAGGGCATTCCACATTTTTTCGTCGGCGGCAAGCTGCTGCCAGGCAGGGTTGGTGGCCAGTAAGGCCTGGACCTGTTCCCTGTTTTCCAGGATGCCGGTAATTTTACCGGCATCCATGCCCTGGGAAGCCAGATGGGCCTTCATGGCCGTCAGGTAGGCCAGTTGCTTGTAGTATGACACTTGCTTTGCCGCCACTCCCAGGGCGGAGCCAAAGACGCAGATGGCGAAATACAGCCTCATCTTGATGCCGAAGACATAGCGGGTGGCGATTGTCCCGAACTGGGCCCCGGCAGCCGCGCCCACCAGCATAATCATGGCGCCGTACAGTTCCACCACGCCCTTCATGGAATAGGTGAATGCACCGTAGGCTCCGCTCACCACAATTTCGAACATGTCAGTGCCGACCGCCAGTTTCATCGGCACACCAATCATGTACATCATGGCCGGAACCCTGACGAAGCCGCCCCCCACTCCCAGGAAGCCGGCCAGAAAGCCGGTGAAGAGACCCACCAGCAGGATAATCCACAGGGAAATGCGGATGCGGCTCTTTTTCAGATGGACCATCGGCGGCAGGTTTAAGGACTGCAGGAAACGGGTCAGCCTGTTGCCCACCAGGTCCTTGACCACCCGGTGCTCTTTCATGCTTACCCTGTTGGCGTCGTAGTACTGCCAGAGCATATAGGCGCCCAGGGAAATCAGCACGCCAATGTATACGTACCGGATAACGAGGTCCGCCAAACCTATATAGGTCAGCCACATTACCACCCGGGCGCCTATCTCAACTCCTGCGGCCGTTCCTATAATCATCAGCGCCGCCAGGGACACATCCACGTGCCCGAACTTCCAGTGCCTGAAGGTGGAGATGATGGACTTGCCAAGCATATGGGCCATATCGGTACCTACCGCGTAAGCCATCGGAAAACCGAAAATGTTCAATGACGGGGTAACCATAAAGGCTCCCCCGATGCCGAAGAAGCCGCCGATGACCCCCACGAAAAAGCCGATCATGATCAGCGGCAGCACCGATATAGTTTCTCCCGAAATGGGCATATACATATTGGTGTTTCCCCTTTCAAATAAAACAACAGGCGAAATTGTGCCCAGACCTTAAATATACAAGACAAATATATAACCCCGCCCTGTTATTCAACGTGGTTGTCGGTATATTTATCAAGTTTTAAGCCAAACGCCCTGACAAATAAATCAGCGCATAGCCCTATTATGGCGCCCAGCCCGGCCATTACGAAAATTACAATGAAAGAATAGGTAATCCTGGACTTGTGAAATGCCCAGAGAACCGCATCGTTAAACCAGTCAAACACTGTGCTGTGGTTCCTCCTTTCATTTTAGTAACCGCGTTTAATTAAGTAAAAACATTTACATTTTAATAAGTACCATGTTTCACAATCGCCTGTCAACCATTATTTTTCTAAGTCTTTAAAAAATAGCGGCTTCCTGGCAGCCCTTGCCGGCATATAATCCGGCATATTTTTGACCTAAGTGATGATACCGGATACAAATCGGGAACCTTTTTGCATATTTTGTTTTTTTTCAGTGTTTATGCTATAATAAAACTCGGTATACGCTGGTTTATTTAGGAAAGGCAGGAGCATTTTGCGAATTATTGCCGGCAGTGCAAAGAAACGGCTGTTGAAAGTGCCTCCCGGCTGGAAGGGCAGGCCTACCGCGGATAGGGTTAAGGAGTCGCTCTTCAACATACTGGGTAACCATATTATAGATTCTATTTTTTTGGACCTGTTTGCAGGTACCGGCAATATCGGCATCGAAGCATTAAGTCGTGGCGCCCTGAGAGCTGTGTTTGTGGAAAAGGACCCCCGGGCTGCCCGGACTATTATACAAAATCTTAAAATTTCAGGGTTATACGGCGATTCAAGGGTAATGGCCCGGGATGTGTACCGGGCCCTGACCGAACTGGGCAGCCAGAAAGAAACAAAGGAAAAATTTGATGTCATTTTCCTGGATCCCCCTTATGGAATGGGCTTTGAAGTTCCGGTGATAAGCAGGGTGCTGGAACTGGGATTATTATCTCCGGGCGGCCTTATAATTGCGGAAAGCAGCAAAAGGGTGGAGCTGCCTTCCGGGATAATGGGTTATCCACTGGTAAGAAAAGAGAGATACGGAGATACTGTTATTTCTTTCTATCAACAAGCTGAATAAGTTCCGGCCTCCAATAAATTGAAGGAGAGGATGTGGATATTACCCCTTGCGCATTGGAATATATCCGGGCAGCTTTGACCCGGTAACCAACGGTCACCTGGATATAATCGAAAGGGCAGCCAGCTTATTCGATGAAGTAATTGTTTCGGTATCCAGAAACGCCAATAAGAAGCCCCTTTTTACGGTTCAAGAGCGGGAAGAGATGCTTAAAGCAGTTCTCCAGCCCTATTACAATGTACTAGTTGATTCATTTGACGGGCTGACTGTACATTTTGCCAAACAGAAGGAAGCCCAGGCCATTATCAGGGGACTGCGGGCAATCTCGGATTTTGAGAATGAGTTTATGATGGCCCTTACCAATAAAAAACTGGTCCCTTCAGTGGAAACAATATTCCTGATGACCCGGGCGGAATTCTCATTTATCAGCTCCAGTGCGGTAAAGGAAGTAGTAATGTTCGGCGGCTGTGTCAAGGGCCTGGTTCCTCCCCTGGTGGAGGAAAGGCTGGTTGAAAAGTTTAAAGGCCTGCAAAAAAAGACTCAGGAGGTATAAAACGGGTGGAACTGTTTAATGCCCTCAACGAGTTGGAGGAAATAATCGAGAACAGTATCAAAATTCCGATGACCAGGCGGGTGCTGGTGGACGAGGACCGGCTGCTGGACACTCTGGACCGGATAAGGACCACGCTGCCCGAAGAAATCCGCCAGGCCAAATGGATTATCCAGGAGCGCGAGAAGGTTCTGGCCGAGACTAAGAAGGAAGCCGGCCGGATCATGGAAGATGTTCAAAAGCAGATGGAAAGGCGGGTAGATGAAAGCGAGATCGCCCGCCAGGCCAAAATAAAAGCCGAGGAAACCATTGAGAAGGCCGAAGGCATCTCCCGTGAGATTAGGCAGGGCGCCAGGGAATATGCCGATGAGATTTTAACTGAGCTGGAAAAGACAATTGAAAAGATTATGTCGGAAATCCGCGATGGACGGGCTGAATTAAAGGGATTGAAAAAGACAGGCTAAATCAGCTGTCAGCTATCAGGCTTGTTGACATCTGGCCAAAGGTCAGATGTTCTGTTTTTTTGACGATTTTCAGGATAAGAATTTCAGTATCGCATTCCAGTCTATGTATTTTTCCACGTTTTCCAGGGCCATTTCAATGCTTTTCCGGTCTTCCGGGCGGATGCGCCGTGAAATTTCAGCGCAGCGCTCAAGGGTTGTGTATGTGTCATAATGGACAAGCAGCACCGGTACCCCTCTTTCGCTGGCCCTGGCGATTACCTTGACATCCGGGTAAAGGCCCCCTGTCAGTATAAGGGCCGAAGTGCTGGTCTCAAGGGCCGCCAGGGCGATATCGGCCCGGTCCCCTCCGGTTATGACGGCCTTGTTGGGGGCCCTGCGCAGGTACCCCAGGGCGCTTTCAATGGTCATGGCCCCGATGATCACGTCTTCCACCAGGCGGTCCAGGTGTTCTTCCCCGGAAAGTATTTCGCCGCCAAGGGTTTCAAAATATTCGGCCACCGTGGGCGAGGCGATCCCGGGCCGGTGGGGCACTATGCCCAGGGAACGGTATCCCCTCTCCTCGATCAGGGGCTGGTATACCCCCTCCGTTTTGGCCAGCAGCAGCCTCGGCACATTATTGAATATATTCCCCGCCACCGGGATGCCCCGGCATTCCAGGTAGCTGTTGACAAAAATAGCGTTATCGACACTGAAGTCATTTTCTATATGAATCAGGAATACCGCCGTGGATTTAAGTTCCTTGGCCAGGGTTATGGAATCAAGGCCGGCGCACCCCATGATGTGGGGGAAGGCCGCCCCTCCCACGATGACTATGTCGGCCCCCTCAGATACCTTGCGGTAGGAATTTAAAATTGCCTGCAGCGACGCGCAGTTACGGCTGCCGGAAAGGTAGGAAGGGCCCACCGTGAAGGGCACGATGTCCTCCAGGGAATGGCTCATCTTGAGGACGCTCTTCATCAGAATCCCGTCCTCGTCTTCCCTCCTTGACGTCCCGGTAACGCTGCCCACCGGCTTGAAATAAGAAACCTTGCATCCCTGCTGCTGGAATTTAAGAGCCAGTCCAACGGAAACGGCGGTTTTGCCGCTTTTGGGAGTACCCATTATAAATAGGCTCTGCACCTGAAAGCACCTCACGATATGGTTATTTTTATATCCAGGGCGGAAGCTCCCTTGCTGTACGCAAATACGGGGTTGATATCCATTTCGGCGATTTCGGCGAAATCAGTGACCAGGGCTGCCGCCCGTAAAATGATATCTATGATGGCGTTTAGATCGGCCGGTTCTTCTCCCCGGTAGCCTCTGAGGAGGGTGTAAGCCTTGGTTTCACTGATCATGGCAGCCGCTTCCCGGCGGGTCAGCCCGTCGGCCAGCCTGAAGGATACGTCTTTCAGCAGGTTCACGTATATGCCGCCCAGCCCGAAGGCCATCAGCGGCCCAAACTGGACATCCCTGGACATTCCGATGATCAGTTCGGTGCCGGGGGGCATCATTTTCTGGACCTCGATGCCGTGTATAACCACCTGGGGCAGGTAGCGGTGAACGTTTTCGGTTATTTCAATAAAGCCGCGGCTTACCTCGTCACTGGTTTTAATCCCGATCTTGACTCCCCCGACATCGGTTTTGTGCAGTATTTTGGGTGAGGCCACCTTGAGGACCAGGGGAAATCCAATCTCTCCGGCAATTTTTACCGCTTCTTCCGGCGTGGTGGCCAGCCTGACCGGGGCCGCCGGAATGCCGTAGGCCTCCGCCACCGAGGCCGACTCGCTGCCCAGCAGCACCAGTCTCCCTTCAGCCTTTACCCGCCGCAGTATATCCTTTACCAGGTCCGGGCGGGTGCCGGCAACCTTTTCAGGCTTTTCCCCGGAAACTCCCTGCCTTAACCTGGAGTACCCGGTCATGCCGCTGATTACCGATACCGCGGTCTCCGGGAAGGTAAAGGAGGGAATGCCGGCTTCGGACAGAATCCTGGAGCCCCCGGCCATGGCTTCACCGCCCATTAGAGCCGCGAATACCGGCTTGCCGGGGTGGGAGCGGTGGGCCTCGATGATGGTCCTGGCCGTTTCTTCGTACTGGGTTACCGCCGTGGGGCAGATCAGCACCACCATGCTGTCGACATTGCCGTCGGCCAGCACTTTGTCCATGGCCAGGCTGAAGCGGTCCGCCTTGGCGTCCCCCAGCACGTCAACGGGGTTGTATACGTTTGACTCCTCGGGAAGGCCAGCGCGCAGGGCATCGATGGTCTTTTTCTGGAACCGGGCCATGGCCAGGCCGAGGTTTTCAATCTGGTCGGTGGTTACGATGCCCGGCCCGCCCGCATTGGTGACCACGGCCACGCGGTCCCCGCCGGGAACCGGCTGATTGGTGAAGGCCACGGCCAGGTCGAAGAGCTCGGCCATGGTGGATGCCCTGATGATGCCGCTCTGCCTGAATGCCGTATTGTAGGCCAGGTTGCTGCCGGCCAGCGCCCCCGTGTGTGAAGATGCGGCCTGGGCGCCGGCCTGGCTGGTGCCGCTTTTTAATATAATTACCGGTTTCCTGGCGCTTGAGCGCCGGGCCACCTCCAGGAAGTGCCTGCCGTTGGCAACGTCCTCCAGGTAGCAGAGTATCACCCTGGTGTTGGGGTCGCCGGCAGCGTCTTCAATAAAATCCGATTCGGTGAGGTCGGCCTTGTTCCCCAGGCTGATGATCTTGCTGAATCCCAGGCCCTTCGCCCTGCTCCAGTCCAGTATGGCCACCAGCATGGCCCCGCTCTGGGAAATGAAGGCTATGTCGCCGGTGGCGGGATAAACTTCGCTGAATGAGGCGTTTATCGGCACGTGGGTGTCCATCATGCCCACGCAGTTTGGACCCAGCAGGCGAATCCCGTATGAATTGCAAATCCGGACCAGTTCCTTTTCCAGGGCCAGCCCTTCCTTGCCCACTTCCTTGAACCCCGCCGATATCACCACCAGGTTCTTTACCCCGGCCCGGCCGCACTGCTCCGCCACCTTTACCACAGCGGCCGCGGGCACCGATATTACCGCCAGGTCCACTTTTTTTTCCACCGCGCCTACCTCGGGATAGCATTTAAGCCCCTCGATTTCGGACTCCCGGGGATTTATGGGGTATATGCCCCCGCGGTAACCGCTGGTCAATATATTCTTTACTATGGCATGGCCTATTTTTCCGGGCGTTTTTGAAGCGCCTACAATGGCTACCGATTCCGGGTTGAAAAAACTGTTCAGGACGCCCAATGCAATTCCACCTTTTCCACGGTGCCTAAACCAATTGAAAAAACTATACCCGCGTCGGGCAGTCTGTTTACGGATTTATCCTTTCCCGATGAGGTTATATCAATACGTGGGCTGGGAATCAGGGAGGGTTGGTAGTATAATAAAGTTTAGTGACAATTTAACGCCATATCCGGAGGTAGGAATTGGAAACTGTTCAGTCCAGGAAGAAAAGCTTAATTGACAGCCAGATCCTGAATATAAAGAGTGCAATTCTTACGTTGATGATAGCAGTGTTTGTCATCAATGTAATTTATCCCGGCCCATATTTAAGAGTTATGATCAACTATATAACCGTGGCGGTTGTCCTGATCAGCCTGCCGTTTACCGGGCGCGGGACCAGGTTCATATGTATGGTCCTTTTTGTCGCCGGCGCTTACCTGATATATGTTTCCGGGGGCGGCTGGCTGTACTGGGTTGAGGCCATGGGCAAGAACACCAGTCTTCTGGCCCTGCTGATCGCCGTGCCCCTGCTGGGGGTCCCCCTCAGGTTTGGCGGGTATGTCGGGGTGCTGGACGCCCTGGCCGCAAAGTATATGGCGAGAAGGTACCAGATGTACTGGGTGCCTGCCCTCTTCGCCCATGTGCTGGGGGTGTTCTTGAATTTGGGGGCCGTTCCCCTGACCCATGAAATTACCGCCCGGGGCAAACTGCATGACAATCCCGGTACGCTGGCCAAAAGCATTTCCAGGGGATTCGGCATGGCTCTTTTCTGGTCTCCCAATATGGTTGCCACGGCGCTTACCCTGGGCTACCTGAACGTGCCCTGGCAAAACTACGTGCACCTGGGTCTACTGATTGCCGTTGTGGGCCTGCTGGTGGGGTATGCAGTGGAATTGTCCGGCAGGGAGGGCCGGGTGGAGGAGCCGGAACCGGCTTCCGGAGGGTGCCGGCCGTATATTGACAGGGTCAAGCTGGGGCAGTTGGCGGCGGCTGCGGTAGTTTTCCTGCTGATTATAATATTGATTGAAACCAAAACGGATCTGTCGGTCATTAGCACGGTGCCCGTTATCGCCCTGGCCTTCCCCGTGATCTGGTTATTCCTGCTGGGCAAAAAAGAGACCATTAAAAAGGGCTATCTTGATTATTTTAATAATAAAATCAACAGGTACGACGGGGAGGTGGTTTTGTTCGTGGCGGCCGGCTTTTTTTCCAGTGCTTTGACCTTTTCCGGCTGGTCTGAAAAACTATGCCATTACATAATGCATTTTTCCGGCCATTCCAAGGCGTCCATCGTCCTGACAATACTGATGAGCATAATATTGACCAGCCTGGTGGGCATACATCCCATGATCCTGGTCTCCACCTTTGCCGCCTCGCTGGATCCCGCCGCCCTGGGCATTTATCCCGCCCATCTGGCCCTTATACTGATCGGGGGCTGGTCGCTGGGGGCTACCGTTTCCCCCCTGTCGGGGACTACACTGGTGGTGGCGGGCGTGGCGGGCAAAACCCCGGTGGAGGTTGGGTACGCCAATTTGTTATTCGCCGCCGTGGTCTCGGCCGCCTTAATAACCTTTGTCGCCTGGCAATAACCTTTTACCAGCCTATGGGCCCCACTTCCCATATGTAATAGTCCACCCGGTTGGATCCTTTCTGCACTTCCACGGTATATGAAGCCACATAAGCCGAGGTGTTGTTCTCAATCAGGCGTTTTGGCCCCGCCTGGACGTCGTACTGGTTCACTTTTCTCCAGTTGTGCAGGGCATCCAGCAATGTTTTGGAGATGTTATCAGGGTCAATCTCTTTCACACTGCTGCGCTGAACCCTGGCAATAACGGCTACTTTTTTGTTGAAGGTTTTATACCCTTTTTCCTGCAGGGCTTTTAAAACAGCGTCGTAGAACTTCTTTTTGGCGTCGGCGGAGGCAGTGTCATTGGGCACCACGCAGTCCAGCCCAAATGTATAGGACTTGCTCCCGGGTTGTATTACCCACATACAAAACACTCCAATTTAATTGTTTACATCTTTACAGCCTTGATTTTATAGTCAGTTCGGTGTTAAACATGTTGCCCAGGTCAATGAACAGTTTCCAGTTCGGCCGGTTCCGGGACTCGTCAATCAAGTTCCTGACGGATGACCTGAACTTTTCCGGCATTTCTGTCCCACAGCTGGGGCATTGGTTGTGGTCAAAATTGCTCTCGATGATCTGGTATTTCCCGCCGCACTTGCCGCAGCCTATGATAATCATCTTAACACCTCCGTTTTTATGCAGCTTTTTCATAGTTCGACAAAAATGTGGTAAAACCTGCTACATCAACAAGGAGCCCAGAATTAAGGGTCAGAATTCAGAATCCAGAATCCGGAATTCAGAATAAAAATAGCCGCGTGGCGGCCTGGAAAACTGTCATGTTCTTATTCCGGGTTCTGACTCCTGACTCCTGTATTCTTGGGACTACGCTTTCTTGGCCGAACAGGATGAATGATTTTTACCTGCCTTAATCCTGCCTGAATACAGGGCGTTGCAGTACCACTTCATAAGTTCACGCTTTAAAAGCTGCCGGATTTTGCTTTCCCCGTCCTGTTCCGGCTTTTTTTCCCTGGTTTTTTTACCGGGCACGGGCTGCCCACTCCTTTCAACAGCATCTGGTTAATTAATGCTATTTAAGGAGAAGGAAAAGTATTCCTCTTTGGGCATAAAAACACCCCCCGGTTCACTATCATTCTATACCCGGCGGGATATTTATGAATGGGTCCAAACTAATAGATTTAGTGGGACTGCCGTCTCATTTTTCCGGCAGCGGTTATGTTAACGGATTTGTCCCGGGGTGCAGCCTCCAGCGCACATACTCATAGGCCAGCCCGCCCAGGAGGATGAACCCGGCGATGCCCACCCCGGCGTACATGAACCTGACCAGGTTTGTAAACCCGATGATACTGGCTACGATGGCCGCCACCGTAATGATGGGCGCCAGCATTTTAAAGCGGGTGGAAGCGGGGTCGGTAAGACGGGCGCTGAACCCGTACAGCCCCCCCACCGCTGTGGTGTATATGGCGGCCAGCAGAACTGCGGTGTACCCCGACCCCACCAGCGGGGAGAAGCGGCCGGCCACATAGCTCATGGGGATGGAATAGCCGAAGGATTCAGGGATCAGAAGCATGGAGAGGTTTATGGCCAGTATACCTATACCCAGGCCGGTACCCCCGGCCAGAGCCCCTTTCCTGATATCGGCCCTTGTTCCGGCCAATTTGCCCATTGGCCCCAGGATTGCCACCGCCACAACAAGATTGTAGGATACATACGTCATTGCGGAAAGGGGCCAAAATGGCAGTACCGCCTCCCACGGCTGGGCGAACAGCCCTATCGACCTGAACTCTGACGGGTATGAAACCAGTACGGCCCCGAAGACTGCAATAATCCCTGCAATCATTACGGGCACCAAAAAACTCAGGGCCGATACAATTCCCGACAGCCCGAACAGGACGGTGGCCAGCGCTATGGAAGCCATAAACACCGCACCGTAGAGGGGAGAAAAGCCGAATTGCTGGTTGATGGAAGCTCCCGCCCCGGCAAGCATGGCCGTAAAGGAACCAAAAAGAAAGAAGGTGATGATTATGTCCACCGCCACACCCGCTATCTTACCCGCGGCATGGGTGACCACCTCCCGGTGGGAATTGGCCTTCAGGCGGGCCCCGGAGTTAAGGATGAGTATCCCAAAGAAGGAAAAAAGAAAGGAAGCTAATAAAATGGCGGCAAAGCTGGCCGGGCCGAAAAAGGAAAAAAACTGCAGCACCTCCTGGCCCGAAGCAAACCCCGCTCCGATGGTAACGCCGATGTAGGCCGAAGCAATTTGATAGGCGGATAATTTTTTCTCGCTCATAGTAAATATATTTATTTACCCCTGGTTACCTTATTATGTACCGCTTAAGGCTTTATTCTCAGTGGCAGTGATCGTGGCTGTGATCGTGCATTTCCACCAGGTCGTCGTCCCATATGAAGATAAGGCATTTTCTTTTGTATTTTTCAATAATGGCCAGGGTTTCCTCCAGTGAGGAGGAGAGGGTCTGGACGCCGTTGTAATCCATAAGATTGTAATTGCAATTGGGACATTTTATTTCCTGTTTGGATGACAAGTTTTCCACCTGTATTCTGAATTGTTCGTTGCAGTTTTGACAGTGAAATATAACCTTCATATGCAATATCCTCCCTTCAATACCTGTATTTTTTCTACATCAAGGGGTCAGATCCTTTTTTATCCTCCCCAATGACCCTGGTATCAAAATTGCAAATAGGGTTGGCAAAAAAACAATGGGGAGACTGTAAAATGAAAAACTATTTTGATTATTTTTTAAAGCCTGAATCGGTGGCTATTATCGGCGCCTCCACCAGGACCGGGCCGGAGAGCTTTAACATTATCGAGGTGATGAAGGCAAAGGGGTGCAGGGGGGAGATATACCCGGTCAATCCAAAGGCCGGGGAGATATTGGGCATAAAGGCGTATCCGTCCATCCTGGACATACCGGGCGAGGTTGACCTGGCGGTCATTGCCACGGGAAGAGTGGCAGTGCCCGAACTGGTCCGCCAGTGTGTGAAAAAGCCGGTAAAAGCCATCATTATCGTTACCCAGGGTTTTGCCGATGCCGACCCGGAAGGCAAGAAAATGCAGGATCAGATCATGGATATGGTTTCGGGAACCGGGATCAGGGTGATGGGCCCCAACACCCTGGGGGTGATCAATAATTTTGACAACTTTACCAGCGCCTTTGTGAATGTACCAACAAAATCTTCGCCGGTGGGGGTTATCTGCCAGTCGGGCATGTTCCTTAACGGTCAGGTGGATATATTCGGCGGGTTCGGATACGGTGTGGATATCGGAAATGCGGCGGACATCGGTTTTAACGAGGTGCTGGAGTTTTTCGGCCGGGAGGACCGGATTGAGGTCATTAACCTGCACATGGAAGGTATCCGGGGTGGCCGGGAATTCGTGGCCCTGGGCAGGGAAATTACCCGTAAAAAACCAGTTATAGTGTACAAAACCGGCAGGTCGGAGGAAGGCGCAAGGGCTGCCGGATCCCACAGCGGGTCCCTGGCCGGTGAGGACCACGTATATCAGGCGGCATTTAAAAAGGCCGGCATCATCAGGGCGGAATCCTTTGACGAGCTGAGGGATTTCAATAAGGCCTTTGCCAAGTATAAAAACGCACCCGGCAACAGGGTGGCTGTCATTACCTTTACCGGCGGCGGCGGTATAGCCTTGCTGGATGCCATGGAGCGGAACGGCCTGGTCCCGGCCAAACTGAGCCCGGAGACAGTAGATAAGATAAGCAGGGTTTTCCCCGACTGGCTGGAGGTCTCCAACCCGTTAGACGTCTGGCCGTCGGTGATGATGTACGGTTTCGGGCAGGTTTACCCCCCGGTTCTCGAGTATGTCCTCAACGATCCCGGAGTGGACATGATGGTCTGCATCACGGCGTCCCACCACACGGCGGGGGGCGGATTTCCTTACGGGGAAGATTTTTTCCTGGAGGCGGCCCGAAAGCGGCCGGATAAACCGGTGGCCCTGTGGATTTTCGGCTCGGCCAGGCAAAAGATGACCGAACTGCTGGAAAGCAGCGGGCCGGTGGCGGTCTTTGCATCTCCCGAAAGGCTGGCCAGGGCCCTGGGGGAGCTTTACCGCTATTATCGCCATATCCGGAAGGAAGGCCTTTCTGCCGCCGGCAGGCCCGGCAAATATGCCGCCGCCTTGTCGGGGGCAGGAGGCGGAAAGGGGGCCGTGTTGGGCGGGGAAGCCATGGATATGCTGAACTCGGCGGGCATTCCGGCGGTCCGGGGAAGACTGGCCCGTAACCTGGAAGAGGCCCTGGAGGCGGCCCGGGATATCGGCTATCCCCTGGCCATGAAAGTGGTCAGCCCTCAGCTGGTCCACAAAACCGAGGCTGGGGGAGTCAGGCTCGGTATACGGGATGAGGAAGACCTGAAGCAGTCTTACCGGTCAATGATGGACGAGGTTGGGCGAAGGGCGCCGGGGGCCAGGGTGGAGGGAGTGCTGATCCAGGAATGCTTGAGCGGCGGAGTGGAGCTGATACTGGGAGCCAAAAGGGACAGAGAGTTCGGGCCGGTGCTGGTTTTCGGCCTGGGCGGAATCTACACCGAAATTATAAAGGACGTGGCTTTCCGCATAGCTCCGGTTACCGGGTCCGAGGCCCTGGAGATGGTCAGGGAGACCGGGGCCTTTCAGCTGCTGAAGGGGGCCAGGGGAAAGGAGCCGGCGGACATGGATGCCCTGGTGAGGGCCGTAGTGGCCCTGTCGGACCTGGTGTCCGGTCACCCGGAGATCTCCGAGGTGGATATAAACCCCCTGCTGGCTACGCCGCAGGGGGTGGTGGCTCTCGACGGGAGGATCATTATTAGCTTATCCTGAAGGTAAATAGGGGTCGGAATACAGGAGACAGGAGACAGGAGACAGAATGTGAAAGCCGCACTCTGCAGATGAAACCCCCTCCATGCCGGAGTGTACGGAGGGGGGAGGACCTTCCAGCCGGAAGCGGGGGTTCCGGAGGTTGTTATCCGGCTCTTGGCGACGGAGCATACGGAATGCCGGCCCGGCCGCAGGACGCGGCCGGGAGCCCGAACCGAAGCAGGACGCTGAGTTGAGGGCGGTTGGCATGACCGTAAGCGACGAGCATAGAGCCGGTTCAGCCGCAGGAGTGGGAGCCCGGCTGGAAACCGCACCCCCGGCCAAAGATTTTCATTGTCTGTGCAGCAGGCCGAAGGCCGCCATCTTCCTGCGCACGAAGGCCAGCTGCTGCTGCAGGGGCAGCTGCATGGGGCAGTTGTCGTCGCATGCCATGAGGGCCATGCAGCCGAAAGCTCCCTCATCGGAACCGATTACATCGAAGTATTCTTTTCCCGACCTTTCATCCCTGGGGTCCACCATGAAGCGGGCCACCCGGTTAATCCCGGCCGCCCCCAGGAAATCCTCCCTGATGTTGGCCGTCACGCACCCCGCGATGCAGCAGCCGCACTCAATGCACCTTTCGGCCTCGTATATGTTGAGGGCCACCTGGTTGTCCATGCGCTCCTCCACGGCGTCGGGGTCAAATTCCTTCTCGCTGTGGATCCAGGCCCCGGTTTTTATGGAGAGCTGCCGGAACCAGGTGCCGGTGTCCACCGAAAGATCGCCGATCAGCTTGAAAACCGGGAGCGGCATCAGGGTGATGGTTCCTTTTAAATCATTGACCAGGGTTTTGCAGGCCAGCCTAGGCCGGCCGTTGATGATCATGGCGCAGGACCCGCAGATGGCCGCCCGGCAGACGAAGTCGAACATCAGGGAGGGGTCCAGTTCCTCGCGGATCTTGTTCAGCGCCACGAAGATGGTCATGCCCGGTGCTTCCTCGATGATGTATTCCTGCATGAAGGGCTTTGTTTCCGGGGTATTGGGGTTGTACCTGAAGATACTGAACTTGCGCTGTTTAGTGCTCATTTTGCCCTCCTTGTCAGTTTGCCTTATTTCCGTCCGCCGAGGAGGCCGAAGATTCGCCGTAGCCGCGGTCCCCCGGAGGCAGTTCGGTTATTTTTACCGGCTCGTACTGGAGTGCGGGCAGGTCGCTGCCTTCCTTCCAGTAGGCCAGGGTCCGTTTCAACCAGTTGACGTCATCACGCTTGGGATAGTCCTCCCTGGCGTGGCTGCCCCGGCTTTCGGTCCTGGTCAGCGCCCCGTACGATATGCACAGGGCCAGGCGCAGCATCCCGGGCATACGCAGGGCCACACTTAATTCCGGATTGGCCCATTTTCCGCCGGACCGCAGGCCTATTTTTTGAGACCTTTCATGCAGCTCCCGCAGCTTGCTGACGGCCTTCTCCAGGTCCGGGCCGTTTCTGAATATGCCCACGTAGTCCATCAGGGTTTGTTCCATTTCCTTCCTGATCTGGTACACGTTTTCCTTGCCGTTCAGGCCGGAAATCAGGTTGTTGATGCGCTCCTGCTGTTTCCTGGCAAACCCCTGCACCAGGCTGTAGGAGTAATCCAGCTGGGCGCCCCGGGTGTATTCGGCCACCTTCTGGCCCACTACCCAGCCACTGACAATGGTTTCGGCCAGGGAATTGCCACCCAGCCGGTTGAATCCGTGCAGGTCCCAGCAGGCCGCCTCGCCCACCGCAAAGAGGCCCTTCAGCCCGTAAGCCACGCCGTCGATGTTGGTCCTAACGCCGCCCATGCTGTAGTGCTGGGTGGGCCGCACCGGAATCAGGTCCTTGACCGGGTCGATGCCGTTGAAATTCATGCAGATATTTTTGATTTCCCGCAGGTTTGTATTGATGTGCTTAGCCCCCAGGTGCCTTATATCCAGCCACAGGTGAGGCCCGTAAGGGCTGTCCACACCCAGTCCCTTGCGGATGTGCTGGATCATCCGGCGGGAAACCACGTCCCGGGAGGCAAGCTCCTTTTTCTTGGGTTCATAGTCGGGCATGAAGCGGTGGTGGTTTTTGTCCAGCAGGTAACCGCCGTCACCCCTGGCCCCTTCGGTAATCAGTATCCACACCGGAACCATGCCGGTGGGGTGAAACTGAACGGCTTCCATGTTGCCCAGCGGCACAATGCCGGTGTCCAGGGCGATGGACATGCCGGTACCCTCGTTGATGATGGCGTTGGTGGAAGCCCCGTAGAGCCTTCCGTAACCCCCGGTGGCGATGACGGTGGACTTCGCCAGGTATATCCTCAGCGCCCCCGTCCTCAGGCACCTGGCCACCACGCCGAGGCAGGTGGCCCCGTCGTGAATGATGGAGATGGCCTCGGTACGGTCGTGGACGGTGATGCCCAGCTTGATTACCACGCTATCCACGGCGTACTGCAGTGTGTGCCCGGTGCCGTCCGCCGTGTAGCAGGTGCGCCACTTGGCCGTGCCGCCGAAATCCCTGGCTGTGATCAGGCCCTCCTTATCTTTTGTGTCTTCAATTTCCCTGCCGTCCGGGAGCACCTTTTTCCCGGCCACTACACGGCTCCAGGGGACGCCCCAGAGAGACATCTGGCGTACCGCCTTGGGCACCGTTTCCACGAACAGCCGGGCCACGTCCTGGTCGCATCCCCAGTCGGAACCCTTGACGGTATCCGCAAAGTGAATGTCGGTGCTGTCGCCCTTGCCCATGGCGCAGTTACCCAGAGATGCCTGACAGCCTCCCTGGGCGGCGGTGCTGTGAGACCGCCGGGGCGGCACCAGGCTCAGTATGATTACATCAAGTCCCCGGGCGGCGGCCTCTATGGCGGCCCTTTCGCCGGCCAGCCCGGCTCCCACCACCAGAACGTCAGTGACAATGGTTGTATAGTTTTCCATCAGGCCGCACCTCCCAGTTGAAAAAGTACCCACAGGGCGGCCAGGCCCAGGGTCAGGATGATTACGGTAATGGCCTTGGTGACGTAACCCAGGGGCTTTCTCGGAAACCAGCCCCACTTTACAAACTGCCGGTATATGCCGAAGCCGGCGTGGTATTCACCCAGCAGGAGCAAGATCAGGTAAAACCACCAGAAGGAATTCATCCGGTCGGCGCTGGTTATCGCCCGGATGGGCCAGCCGGTGATCACCATCCACATGTGAATGCTGCCCAGGGCAAATATGGCGGCCCCGGTGATGACCTGGAACACCCATATCCAGGTGTCGGTGCCGTTGAGCATCCTGGCGTGCCGCCAGATTATTTTCTGTTCCTGGTAGCGGGTGGGCAGCCTGCGGCCGGCGGCAAGAATATGCATGACAAAAATGACAATTATGAACGGTATGCCCACGTAGGAGAGGTAATAGTCGTCCAGTCCCTTGGAGAGGGCATTGAACACGTCCACTCCCAGCAGGATGGTGGACACGAATACCATGTGCGTCCACAGGAACCCTACCAGCGTCAGGCCGGTAAACAGCTCAACCAGGTCATAGTACAGTTCGGCCCTTGGATTTCTGGTCAGTATCTTTTGTACCAGCATGTCTGTCTCCTTTCCTTACCTTTTAAAACTTATACCGGCGCTTTGAAAAAGCTGTTTTTGTTATTTCGCAAGATTGATGCCAGACCGGGGGGAAAGGAAAAACCATAAAAAAATGCAGTGTTTTCAGCATTTTTAAATACCAGGGCGGCGCCGGTGACTGTTTTAAGGGGGCTGTTTTTATATAAATATTAGAAAAATAGGCTTGATTACCTTTTAAACTTGAGCTTAAATGGCTGCAACCCTTGTAAAAAGAGACGATTGAGGCATAAAGAGTTTCTAATAATTAAAAACAATAACGGATTAATTATATCAGAATTATGTTCTTGACAAAACACTTCGCCCCTTCAGGATCAATAATTTCTTGCCGACGGGTGTCCGGAGCCGGTTCTGAACGGGCTCCGCTAAAAACTCCCGGCCGCTATTATTACCGCAGTATTTCGCCTTTTTAGAATAGTTAAAAAAATATTGCCGGAAGGCTATATTTGAAGTTGTCATTATAAAAAATAACCTGTATAATATATTACAAGAGAAAATACAGGGGGTGCGGGTGGTGAGGGAATTAATAGATAGTCACCACAAGCACAAGTTCTGGAACATGGAGGAAATATGCTCCCTGGTTGTGGATATAGCCGGATATCTTGCAGTTTCGGTGCTTTCGGGCATATTGTTCATTAATATCATCGGTCCCGTTGTATAAGGCTAACACACGGAAATGTCAATAATTTAAGCAGCAAGTGAAAAGAGTTTCATCCTAATGCCTGTGTAATATAGCACAGGGCTTTTTATTTTTATGCATATTTTCACAATGAGGCTGAATATGTGGTGACAAAATAAGGAATGCAGGATTGGAGGCTGGCTGACAGATTTTTATTTTCCGGGGCGGCAGGAAAATGAGGGCCGGGGTAGTAAAATAAGGAAACAGGCGCTGCGGATTGAAGCTGGCGCAGTGGCAATAATGTTAATGACTTTTTCCGGTATGAATTTTGAATGGAAAGATTCTAAAAAATTTTTGAGGTTGTGGTAAATTAAATTATGTACGAAACGATAATGTATGAATCAAGCGGCGGAGTGGCCACCATAACGCTGAACAGGCCGGACAGCCTGAACAGCATAAACCGGCAGATGGTGTATGATTTAAGCGGTGCATTTAACAAGTGCAGAGATGACGGCGGTATCAGGTGTGTTGTGCTCACCGGGGCCGGGCGGGGGTTTTGTGCCGGGGCCGACCTGAGCGCTGGCTCCATCAAGAATCCCGATGATATATCCAGGACGCTTAAGGAAAGGTATAATCCGGTAATTAAGTCCATCAGGGAGATGGAGAAGCCCGTAATAGCGGCGGTGAACGGCGTTGCCGCCGGGGCGGGCTGCAATATGGCCCTGGCCTGCGACCTTGTCATTGCCGCCGGGTCCGCCATTTTTGTCCAGGCTTTTGTAAGGATTGGCCTGGTGCCGGATGCCGGGGGCAGCTATTTCCTGCCGCGGCTGGTGGGGCCCAAAAAAGCCATGGAGATGGCGCTGCTGGGAGAAAAGATAAGCGCCGCCGAGGCCGAACGGCTGGGCATGATCAACCGTGTGGTTCCGGACGGGGAGTTTGCGGCCGAAGTGAAAAAACTGGCGGCCAGGCTGGCTTCGGGTCCCAGCTGCCAGGGAATGATCAAAGCCATGTTTACCAGGTCCCTGGAGATGAACCTGGACGGCTGCCTGGAGATGGAAGCCGGATTTCAGGCAAAGGCGGCGGCCACCGAAGATTTTGTGGAGGGTGTCAGCGCTTTTTTACAAAAGAGGGAGGCCGTTTTTAAGGGTAAATAATTAAAATCCGCGAGGGGGAGTAAAAAATGGGTTATAACTATGAAAAACTGGTAGTGGAGAAGGATGACGGGGTTGTGGTGGCGGCAATAAACCATCCGCCCGCCAATGCCATGGCCCAGGGTGTGCTGAGGGACCTGAACCAGTTGCTGGACGAAAGCCTGGAAGACGACAGCGTGCGGGTAATTATCATTACCGGAACCGGTGAAAAGCTGTTTTGCGCCGGCGCCGATATTTCCGAATTTGCCAGCATCCAGGCGGGGAACGCCCCCAGGATCAACGGCAACGATGTTTATTTCAAGATTGAGAATTACCCCAAGGTGGTTATCGCCGCCCTGCAGGGAAGCGCTTACGGGGGCGGCCTGGAGCTGGCCTGCGCGTGCCACCTGAGGGTAATGGCGGACAATGCCAAGGTGGGGCTGCCTGAGGTTAAGCTGGGTATTATCCCGGGATGGGGCGGCACCCAGCGGCTGCCCAGGTATATCGGCAAGACCAGGGCGCTGGAGATGATCCTTACCGGAGAACCCATAGACGCCAAAACGGCGCTGGATTACGGCCTGGTCAACAGAGTGGTCCCGGCCGGCTCCGTTGTGGATGAGGCCAAGGCGCTGGCCAAAAAGCTGGCTGCGGGGGCTCCCATTGCCCAGCGGGAAATACTGAAGGCCGTGATCAAGGGCCTGGAGACAACACTGGAGGAGGGCGTTTACAAGGTTGAAGGGGCCGGGAGCGCCACGGTCTTTGCCAGCGAGGACGCCAAGGAAGGACCGATGGCCTTCTTCCAGAAGAGGCCGCCCAACTTTAGGGGGAAGTAGGAAAAGCTGACGTCCGTTTAAACCGGAATTTGGTCGTCTTAGCCCGGGTATATTACCGTTCACCGGATACTGCAGTGGAAAGGCGGTCAATACATAGTAGCATTTTGTTAAATAATTTAACGGGCATGTTAATTATATAAACATTGAAATGATCATCAACCTGAAAGGGATCAAGTGAATTTGATTTTCTGCCGGATCGGTGTCAACCGATCCTTTTTCATCCCTCGGGGAGGGCATTTACCCTTTCTTTTTTGTACTGGTACAGAGATTGCTTTACTGTTGGCAATCACGGGTTTGGCAAAGGTTTTGATATTAAAAATATCATAAGGGAGGAAAAGTTATGCGCACATCCCGGCAGTACCTGGAAAGCCTCCGTAAAATGAGACCCAATGTTTACATGAACGGCAAAGTTATACAGAGGGACGACCCCCGCCTGATGGGAGGAATAAACGTTATCTCGACCACCTTTGATTTTGCTGCCGACCCCAAGTATGCCGATCTGATGACCGCCAGGTCACACTTGACCGGAAAGACCATCAACCGCTTCACCCATGTGCACCAGAGCGTGGACGACTTGCTGAAGAAGCAGGAAATGACCCGCCTGCTGTGCCAGCAGGTTGGGGGCTGCATCCAGCGGTGCATGGGGATTGACGGCACCAACGCCCTGTCGGTGGTCACAAAGGATTGTGACAATGTTTTCGGGACCAATTACCACGAGAGGTTTTTGAAGTGGCTGGAATACTTCCAGGAGAACGACATGGTGGCCTGCTGCGCCCAGACCGACGTCAAGGGGGACAGGTCCAAGCGGCCCTACGAGCAGGCCGACCCGGACCTTTACGTAAGGATAGTGGAAAAGCGGGACGACGGTATTATCGTGCGGGGGGCCAAGAACCACATTACCATCGCTCCCTACGCCGAGGAAATTATCGTGGTTCCCACCAGGATGCTGACCGAGAAGGATGCCGACTACGCGGTGGCCTTCGCCATCCCGGCCGACACCCCGGGGGTGAAACTGGTCACCCGGGCCACCATGCCCAGGGAGCGCAAGTATTTAAAAACCGACAAGGTGATTGGGTCGGCCGACTGCTTCGTAATCTTCGAGGATGTCTTTGTGCCCAAGGAGAGGGTTTTCCTGTGCGGGGAATACCAGTTCGGAGGTATGCTCGCCCTGATGTTCGCTCTCTATCACCGGCACAGCTATACCGGCTGCAAGCCGGCAGCCACCGACGTGATAATGGGCCAGGCCGCCCTGGTGGCCGAATACAACGGCATCGAGAAGGCGCCCCACGTAAGGGACAAACTGGCGGACATGGTGGCCGTGGCCGAGTTGGTTTACGGCGCCGGCATCGCGTCGGCGGTGAAGGCCAAAAAGGCAGCCTCGGGCACCTGCGTGCCGGACGTGGTGTTTGCCAATGTGGCCCGCTACCATGCCGGGGTGAAACTGTACCACGAATACGAGATTCTGGCCGACCTGTCCGGCGGCCTCCCGGCCACCCTGCCTCCCGAGGAGGACTTTTACAACCCCGAGACCGGGCCGCTTCTCAACAAGTATATAATGCGCAACCCCAAAATAAGCGCTGAAAACCAGCACCGGCTTTTCCGCCTGCTGAGCGATACCCTTTGCTCCGCCCATTCCGGGGTGATGCAGGTGGCCGGACTGCACGGCGGTGGTTCGCCCATTATGGAGAAGATAGCCATCATGGGCACCTACGACATGGACGCCAAGAAGAAGATCGCCAAGCACCTGGCGGGTATAAAGGATTAACTGAGCTGGAGGTCTGGTTTAATTGACTGTTCAGGGAATTAACAATATCGTGGTGGTGGGCGCCGGCACCATGGGCCACCAGATCGCCCTGACCGCCGCCCTGGCGGGATACTCGGTGAAATGCGCGGACTGCAGCGAAGAGCCCCTGGCCAGGGCCCGGAAATTCGTGGAAACCTACCTTCCGCAGCGGGTGGCCCAGGGAAAGTTGACCGGGGATGTGGCCAGAGCCGCCGGGGATAATCTGGTTTTTACCACAGATCTTGACGGTTCGGCAGCCGGGGCGGATTTGGTCATTGAATCCATACCGGAGGTACTGGACCTGAAGCGCAGGATGTTTTCCCGCCTGGACAGGATATGCCCGGATCATACCATCCTGGCCACCAACAGCTCGTTTATAGTTTCCTCCAGGATAGCCGACGCCACCGGCAGGCCGGAAAAAGTCTGCAACATGCACTTTTTCAACCCTCCGGTGCACATGCTGCCGGTGGAGGTGGTCAAAGGCCCCCACACCTCGGAAGAAACCGCCCGCACCGTGGTGGAGGTGTGCCGCAGCATGGGCAAGATGCCTTTCCTGCTGCAGAAGGAAATAAAGGGCTTTCTTATCAACAGGGTGCTTGCGGCCACTCACCGGGAGGCCCTTTTCCTTTACGATATGGGCGCGGCCTCCATCGAGGACATAGACAAAGCCGTACAGTACGGTCTGGGGCACACCATACCGCCCTACCGCCAGATGGACCTGATCGGGCTTGACCTCAACCTGACCATAGCCATGGAACACTACAGGGAAACCGGCGACCCCGCTTACAAGCCGTCGCCGGTCCTGGTGGAAAAGGTGGTCAAAGGCGAACTGGGGCGGAAGACCGGAAAGGGCTTTTACGATTACACGGATATGTTAACCAGGCGCGGCTACTAAGGGGCCGCCCAAGCTCGAAGTTAGAGGTTAGAAGTTCGAAATTCGAGTGAAAGGAATTAGCGAAGGCCAATTCCAACACATATCGAACCTCGAATTTCGAATCGCGAAGCGGGGGGTGGGTGATGAAAAAAATTAAACTGGGAGTGCTTTCACCATATCCTGAATTTTCCGAACTGGCCGGAAAAATCGGCAGTGAGTTTGACAATGTGGAAATCATTGTGGCTGAGAGCATTCTTGATGAGGCTGTGGAGATAGCCAGGAAGTGGATGGACAAAGGTCTGGTGGAGGCCATTGTGGTCAGAAACCCCACGGCCCAAATGGTGGCCCGGAAGGTGGGGCTGCCGGTATCCAGCGTGGAGATCACCGACTTTGATATAATTAAGACCCTCCACCGGGCCAGAAGCCTTTACGGGGAGTCGATGGCCTTTATTACCTATGACCACAGGCCGGCTATATATGATTTTGACCTTTTCAGGGAGATACTGGGTTTTGATTTCAAGGTTTATTATTACAGGGATAACGATGAACTCAATGACAGCATTGAGCTGGCCTGCCGGGAGGGGATAAAGACCCTTATCGCCACCGGGTCGTGCATTGCCGCCAAGACCGGGGCATGGGACGTCAACGCCATTTTCGTGCACAGCGGCTACGCGCCCGTGCGTGAGGCCTTTGTCAACGCCGTCAGGATGGCTGAACTGAACAGGGAGAACAGGCTTTTTACCGACCGCCTTGGTTCCATCCTGAACAGTATCAACGACGGGGTGCTGGCCCTGGACGAGACCGGAAAGGTGTTTTTTTACAACCCCGTGGCCGTGAAACTGCTGGGAGTCAGGTCCAGGGATGTGCTGGGGCGGAATATCAACAGTTTATTGGATAATGACGTGCTCAGAAGCATATACCAGGACGGCCAGAAGATAAACGGCGAACTGGTCAAGCTGGATGACGGCAAGGAATTGCTGGTCAACCGGGTTAACATCAAGATGGGCGGCGGGCAGTGCCTGGTCGTCAATTTCCAGGTAGTCAGCACCATCAGGCAGATGGAGGAAAAAATAAGACAGAAGCTCTTTACCAAGGGCCTGGTGGCCAAGTACGTCTTCGCCGATATATGCGGGGACAGCCACCTGATCAGGGATGCCATCAACCAGGCCGGGAAATATGCCAGAACCCAGTCCACCGTTCTTATTAGCGGCGAGAGCGGTACCGGCAAGGAGCTGTTTGCCCAGAGCATACACAATGAAAGTGACAGGCGAAACGGTCCCTTTGTGGCCATCAACTGCGCGGCCCTGCCCGAGACTCTTCTGGAAAGTGAGCTCTTTGGCTATGAGGAGGGGGCCTTTACCGGGGCCAGGCGTGGGGGCAAGCAGGGTCTTTTTGAAATTGCCCACGGCGGAACCATCTTTCTGGATGAAATCGGTGAACTGGGGCCGCAGCTTCAGGCCAGGCTCCTGCGGGTCATTCAGCAAAAAGAAGTGATGAGGGTGGGCGGGGAACGGGTCATACCCGTGGATGTCAGGGTTATTACCGCCACCAACCGCAATCTCTTTGAGGCGGTGCAGAAGGGGAGCTTCCGCGAAGACCTCTACTACCGGCTGAATGTGCTTCCACTGAAAGTTCCGCCCCTCAGAAAGAGACCGGAGGATATTCCCGTGCTTTTCCGTCACTTCCTGTACCGCCGGGAAGAAAAAAGGGTGCCCTGCGATATCCCGCAGCATATCATTGAAAAAATGAAAGGGTACTCCTGGCCCGGCAATGTCAGGGAACTGGAAAATTTCGTGGAAAGATACTGTGCCATCGGCGAAGACGACTTTGAAAACTTTTCCACCCTGAAAAGCCTGGTAAACAGGCTGTTCGGTGATGACAAGGCGGAAACAGCCGGCAAACACCGCATCATGGTCGAGCTGGGAACCTTTGAGCAGATAGAGAACCAGATTATCGGGCAGCTGGCCAACCTTTTTCCAAATTCGAAAGGGGACCTGGCCAGGGTTCTGGGTATCAGCCGGACAACCCTGTGGCGCAAGCTCAAGGCCTCGGGGTGCCAGTACAATTAAGTTAAAAGATTGGCACGCACATTGCAAGTTCAAACATTTAAGAAATATTTGACGGAGGTGCTTGTATGGATTTTCCCAGACCCTATGTAAAGGTATATGAAAACGGGGGGGTGGACTGGGACTTAAAGATCAGTCCCAAGCCACTGCATACCCTGCTGTATCAGACGGCCCAAAGATATCCAGACAAAACAGCCATTATCTTTTTCGGCCACAAGATGACCTATGCCCAGCTGGCAGCCTGTGTAAACAGGGCGGCTTCGGCTTTCCACGACCTGGGCCTCAAAAAGGGTGACAGGGTGTCTGTTATGCTGCCCAACTGCCCGGATTTTGTAATCGCCTATTATGCCATTCTGAGCTTGGGCGGCATAGTAGTCAATACAAACCCAATGTACGTGGAGAGGGAGATCCAGCACCAGGTAAACGATTCCGGGTCCACCATGATGGTGGCTTACATAGATCTCTACCCGAGGATTAAAAATGTGCGCGCCGATACGCCGCTGAAAAAGGTCATGCTGACGGGATTCATGGGCAAGCCTGAAACCATGCCGGACGATACACTCTGGTTCCCCGATTTTTACTCCGCTGAGCGTGACCCGGCGCCCGGCGTTGAGATCGACCCGCTGGAGGACCTGGCGGTCTTGCAGTATACAGGCGGAACCACCGGTGTTTCCAAGGGAGCCATGCTCACCCATTCCAACCTCTATTCCAATGCCATGCAGACTGACTATTTTTTTGTCGGGGAGGAAAAGAAAGAACTTATTCTTTCCGTTCTCCCCTTTTTCCACGTATACGGGATGAGCTGCTGCATGAACCTGGCCATCGCCGGGGGGAAGACCATGATCGTGGTTCCCAGGTTCCTTCCTGAAGAAATCTGCCAGATTATCAGCGAGTTAAAACCCACCTTTTTCCCCGGGGTACCCACCATGTTCGTGGCCATCAGAAACCACCCGGCTTTTAAAGACCCGCATAATGTGATGGTGTACAACTCCGGGGCCGCGCCCCTGCCGCTGGAGGTGTGGCACAGCTACGACAAGCTTTTTGAGGGTACGGATACCGTTATGGGCGAAGGTTACGGGCTTTCAGAGGCCTCACCGGTCACCCACTCCAACCCCATTTTCACTGATGTCAGGAAGCCCGGCAGTATCGGGGTTCCGTATCCGGCCACAGATGCCGCCGTCGTGGACGTTGAGACGGGTACAAGGGTTATGCCCGTCGGTGAAGTGGGAGAACTGATTATCAGGGGTCCCCAGGTGATGAAGGGGTACTGGAACATGCCCGACCAGACCGAAAAAACACTGCGCAATGGCTGGCTGTACACAGGCGATATGGCGAAAATGGATGAGGACGGGTATTTTTACATAGTGGACCGCAAAAAGGACCTGATTCTGGCAGGGGGGTACAATATTTACCCCCGGGAGGTGGAAGAGGTTCTCTTCTCCCACCCGAAGGTCCAGGAAGCAGTGGTGGCCGGAATACCGGACGCTTACAGGGGGGAAACGGTCAAGGCCTACGTGGTTCTAAAAGAGGGGCAGACAGCAACGGACAAGGAGATCATCGACTTCTGCAAGGAAAGGCTGGCGGCATACAAGGCCCCCAAGGCGGTGGAATTCAGAAGCGAACTGCCCAAATCCGCGGTGGGCAAGCTGCTGCGCAGAATACTGGTGGAAGAGGAAATGAAAAAGATAGACCAGAAAGGAAAATAGCGCGGTAAGATAAAGCCCGGAGGGGGAAGGCCACCCCTCCGGGCTTTTACTATACGGGCCGTGACAAACTTCGCCTGGGGCATACCCGCCGTCGGTAACCGCCCTTTAGCGTGTACAGTTAAGCTATGCCCCCAGGTAAGCCTTTTTCACCTGGCTGTTGTTTAACAGGTCGCTGCTGGGTCCTTCAAGAACCAGACGGCCGTTTTCCAGCACGTAGCCGCGCTGGGTTATCATTAAAGCCACGTGGGCGTTCTGTTCCGACAGAAAAACCGTAGTTCCCGACTGGTTGATGGTCTTGATCCCTTCTCCGATTTTCTGGACCACCAGGGGAGCCAGCCCCATTGACGGTTCGTCCAGAAGAAGCATCTGGGGCTGGGACATGAGTGCCCGGCCGATGGCCAGCATCTGCTGCTCGCCACCGCTGAGCGTTCCGGCCAGCTGGCTGCTTCTTTCCTTTAGGATGGGGAAAAGATCGTAAACCTGATCCAGGTTCCGCTCTACTTCTTTGCGGTTCTTGCGCCGGGTATAGGCTCCCAGTATAAGGTTTTTATACACCGATAGCTGTGGAAAAAGCTGGCGTCCTTCAGGGCACAGGGACAGCCCCAGGCTGACCACGGCGTGAGCCGGCATCCGGCTGATCTGCTTGCCGTTAAACTCTATCGTTCCCCGGGAAGGCTTTAAAACCCCCGCAATAGTCCGGAACAGGGTGCTCTTTCCGGCCCCGTTGCTTCCCAGCAGGGCTACAAATTCCCCCTGTTTTATTTCCATGGATACTCCCCGGATGGCTTCAAATCCTCCGATGGCCGTTGTTACGTCGTTGAGTTTAAGCACTGTACTCCCTCCCCAGGTAAGCCTCGATAACCTCGGTGTTTGTGCTGATTTCCCGGGGTGTGCCCTCGGCAAGCTTGTTTCCGTAGTTTAGTACCACAATCCGGTCGGCCAGGTCCATGATCATGCTCATCTTGTGCTCGATGAGGCAGACTGTGATTCCGGACTCCTTGAGTTTTTTGATCAGGCTGGTGATGGAGTCGGTATCTTCCTGGATAAGGCCTCCGGTAGGCTCGTCAAGGAGTATTATCGAGGGATTGCCGGCCAGGGCCACACCTATGGCCAGGCGCTTTTTTTCCTCCTGGGTAAGGGTGGCCACGAAGTCATAAACCTTTTCCTGCATCCCTATAAAAGCGAGGGTTTCCATGACCTTTTCAGTGGTCTTTTTCCAGTCCCCCTTCCACCGGGGGGTGTGAAAAATAATACTCCACAAGCCGCTGGTGGTCCTCATTTTGTAACCAAGGGCCAGGTTATCAAACACCCTGAGCTGGTCAAAAAGGGTGGTGGTCTGGAATGTCCGGGCAATGCCCTTTCGGGCCACGCGGTAGGGCTTCAGGCCGGTGATGTCCTCGCCGTTAAGGTACACTCGCCCGGACGTGGGGCGGAGGATGCCGCTGATCAGGTTGAAGAGGGAAGACTTGCCCGCCCCGTTGGGGCCGATTATGGCCAGTATTTCTCCCCGGTTCACCCCAAAGGACACGCTGTTGACCGCCACAAGCCCTTCAAACCGCTTGGTGAGATTTTCCACTTGCAGTAACAACTTTTTCCCCACCATCCTTCCTGCGCCTGTAGTATGAATTTACCCTTCTCTGCAGGTTTTCTATCCCGCCTATAATTCCCCGGGGGAAATAGATGATGATCAGGATAAGCATCAGGCCGAAGATGACCAGCCGGTAATTCTCCAGGAATTGAAGGTATTCCATCACTACCGGAATGACGAAGGCCCCCAGTATGGGACCGGCCAGGGTGGCGACACCTCCTATGAAGATAAATAGCAGCCAGTTGAAAGTTAATACATAGGACGTCGTCGAGGGGCTGATGCTTCCGATCAGGCTGGCGTAAATTCCTCCGGCCATTCCGGCAAAAAAGTTGGCTACCGTGAAGGAAAGAATCTTGGTGGCAAAGGTGTTTATCCCCACTGCCTCGGACAGGGTTTCGTTGTTGCGGATGGCCATGAAGCTCAAACCATGAAGCGAATAGACCAGCCGGTGCATGACAAAGAGCGTCAGCAGCAGGAAAGCCAGTACAAGGTAGTACTGGGCTGCAGGGGTTGTAAACTCAATTTTTCCGGCTATGGGAAAGGGTATCGGGCTCGGAAGGGGAATTCCCAGTATGCCGGTGTGGCCTCCGGTAAGTGTTGTCCAGTTTCCGGCCACTATGGTGATGATCACTCCGAAACAAAGGGTGGCGATGGAAAAGTACGCCCCCCGGGTGCGCAGGGTGGGCAGCCCGATAAAAAAGCCCACCAGGGCTGCAATCATGGACGACAGGGGAAGGGCCAGCCAGAAAGAAAGGCCCGCCCTGGTCATCAGGCCCACCCCGTAGGCGCCGATCCCGAAAAAGCCGGCGTGGGCCAGGGAAGGCTGGCCTGTGTAGCCAAGGATAAGGTTCATGCTAAGGGCGGCAATGGCAACAATGAGGTTCATTGTCACTATTTGAAATACGTACCTGTCAGTAACCAGCAGGGGAAAAACCAGGGAAAGCGCCAGCAGTAACCGGTAGAACCATTTTTGCCTGGCGAATTTTAAAATCACCTAGCTCACCTCCCTGCCGAAAAGCCCGGTAGGCTTAATTGCTAGAATGAGTAAAAGGGCGCCGAATGCGAATACGTCCTTGTAGTCGGCAGAGATGTAGCCGCCGCCCAGGGCCTCTATAATCCCGAGAATGTACCCGCCCACAATGGCCCCGGGAATGCTGCCCAGGCCGCCCAGTATGACAATGACGAAGGCTTTTGTGATCAGGTTGGTCCCCATGTCCGGGGATATCATAAAAATCGGGGCCACCAGGCAGGCTGCCGCGGCCGCAGTCCCGGTCGATATGGCAAAGGTCAGGGAGGAAACGCGGTTAACATTGATCCCAACCAGCATAGCCCCCTCGCGGTTCTGGGCCACTGCCTCGATGGTGGTTCCCGGTGTGGTCTTTTTAATGAAAAGCTGCAGAAGCACTATCAGGATAATAGCCGAGACAATGAGCAAAAGGCGCTGCTGGGTCATGGTAATTCCCAGCAATTCCACAGTGCCCGGGTAAGGGTTGGGAACCCGGTAGGCCTGGGGTCCCCAGATCACTATCACCCCGGCATCCAGGATGGTCAGCGCTCCGAGGGCTGAAATGAAGGAATTCATCTCGGGCTGGTCTCTTAAGGGGCGGTAAACCAGCCGTTCCACCACAATTCCAACCACAGCGAGGACAGCAACCGCTACAGCCATGGCGACCCAAAATCCGAAGCCCATCTTGGTCATGGCGAAAAAGCACACGTAGGCCCCCAGCATATAGAGGCTGCCGTGGGCAAAATTGGGTATGTGCAGTATGCCGAATACCAGGGTGAGCCCGAGAGCTACAACGGCGTATGTGCTGCCCAGCATTATGCCGTTGAAAATCTGCTGCAAAAAAAGTTCCATATGGCCTCCTTCTAGTTATTCAAGCCTGTGTGTTTCACTGCCAGTTAACGCCAGGGCCCGCAGGCCCGTTTCCGGGCCTGGCGGGCCCTGTGATCCGGACAGCCGTTTAATTTTTCATCCCTGCCCCCGCCCCGGCAAGGGGGAGGGGGAGGGATGGGTTTTTACTCGTCTACCTTGAGGTACTTCAACTCTGCCCCGGTAATTTTAACCTTGGATTTGAAATCGTTAAATTCTTTTTCATCCTTTGGCCAGAATAAATACAGGGTTGCCGGGCCGTACTTGCCGTCCTTGATTATCTGGACGGCGGCGGATCCGTTGAGCCGGCCCTTGTCGGAGATTCCGTAGACTTCACTGGGGTATTTGTCTCCGCTCGTGGGGAAGACCTTCGGGAAGGCCGCCCGGATGGCAACGGCGTCCTCCACTGTGCCCGCGGCCTCCATGGCCTTGGCCAGGGCGTGCATGGCGCCGTAGTTCAGCACGGTCTCCCAGGTGTTCATTCTCTTGTAGGTTTCGTTGTACTTCTTGTCAAAGGCCGGAGCCGCGGCGGTGGGGATCTGGGCCACCGCAGCCACGCCGATGGTGTTTTCCATCAGCTTTGTTCCCTTCAGGACCATCTTATCAATGTAGTCCATCTTGGCCTGGTCGATCAGTATAAACCCGCCCTTGAAGCCCAGGCCCCGGGCCTGCTCAATTACCAGGGCGGTGGGGGCCGAGGGGCCTCCGATCAGGAGAGCGTCGGGCTTGGTGGCCAGGGCCGCGGTCAGCTGGGAGGAAAAGTCTTTTTCGGTGTAGTAGTTGGCCGGTTTATCCGCGGTGATTTTGCCGCCCTTGCTCTCCCAGTATTCCTTGAAGTCCTTGCGCCACTCATCCCCGTAGGCGCCCAGGGTTATCACCATGGCCACATTCTTCCAGCCCTTCTGCATGGCTATGTCGGTAAAGGACTTGACGTACGCGGTGAACGGGGGCGGGATGGCCACCACCAGCTTGTTGTTCAGCTTAACGACCTGGGGGGTGCTGGTATAGGCCATCATCAGGAACTCATTGCCCTTCTCCTCGTTTATTTTCAGCATCGGGGCAATGGTATTGAAAACCGGGTTGAAAATAGCCGGGGCCTTGGATTGGTTGCGCAACCTCCGGGCGTTGTTCACGGCGTTGGTCGGGTCGGCCATATCGTCCAGCTTTTCCAGTTTAAACTTGTACTTCTGGTCTTTAACCGTAATTCCGCCGGCCGCGTTGATTTCATTGATGGCCATTTCAATTCCGGTGACGCAGTCCTGGCCGTATTCAGCGCCTGGACCGCTGAGAGGACCGGTATAGCCGATTACCACTTCCTTGGCCGCACCTGACCCGCCGCCGGGCTGCTTTTCTTCTTTTTTTGACCCGCCGCACCCGGCTGCCGCCAGCAGGAGAAGGCCGAGGGCCAGTGCCAGAAAAACCTTTAAAACACGCTTCATTAAATTCAGTCACCCCTTTTTTATTTTTATTTTGAATCACCTTAATCTGACTGCCTGCCAAACACCTCCCCACGTTTAATATCCAGACCCGTCTCTTGCGCGGTTTAATAAAAGACCCCGCCGGGTGACGGCAATAATTACTCATTGCAAAGCCGGCTGAGCTGGTTTTACATAAGGATGCAAAATTCATAAAACAATGATAGTTAATAAATGTCAGAATACTTTAGTAAAGTATAATGCACAAGATATGCCATGAGGAGCTTTTAACGGCAAATAGCAGTTAATAGTTTATGAAAGGTAATATATATCTCCTCAATCGTCAATGTTTATTGTTTTTTTTTGCATATTCCCAACACCCCACGGGGAGCGTCAAGAGTGATTCACCGGTGCACCGGGGTATTGGTCCGGCAGGCAAAACATACTGACGGAACGGCTTTAAACCTCAGGCTCCGTTTATTTTTTGAACGAGTCCTGTTCCTGTTTTGCAACTCCATTTGACTAGGCGAATGTTTCACAAATTGAGCCGTCAGCCGTCAGTTTTCAGCGGTCAGCGGTGGAACTGATTACTCTGCGCCGACGGCACAGGGGTTTTAAAATTTTTGCCGGCTGCCGAACCACCGGGGTGTTTTTTTCGTCAATAGGTTTAAGAAGGAAATTCCTTTCAGGAGTGAGGAGGAAAAAGATGATTAATAAGAAGGTGTTGACCGTTATTTTAATTATTATGGCGGTGGCCATGCTCGGCCAGTATTTTTACCCCCGCCAGTCGGTGGCCAAAGAGCCTAAAACCTTTTCCAGCAAACAGCAGCTGGCCGAATACATAAGGGCCAACAGGCAGCTGATGCAGTATAGCTATAGAATGCTGCCCGGCCTCGGGGGAGGACTGGATATGGGGGCAGCCGTAACTGCCCAGGAAACCGCACCCGTTAGAAAGGAGGCGGCCTCCACCGCACCCGCCAGGTCTGATGACGCATACTCCACCACAAATGTTCAGGTGGAAGGGGTAGACGAGGCCGACATTATAAAAAACGACGGCAGGTACCTGTACCTGGCCTCGGAAAACCGGGTCCACATTGTTGACGCCTATCCGGCGGAAAAGGCCAGGCTTCTGTCCTCCACCAGCTTTGACGGGCACCCGCTGGGCATGTTTTTAAACGGGGAGAGGCTGATGGTGATTGGCAGAACATTTTCCGCCCCCGGCATGCGGGTAAAGGTTTATGATATCGCCGACCGTAAAAATCCTGTTGAGGTAAGAACACTGGCCTGGGAGGGCGATTATGTCAGCTCCAGGATGATCGGGAACTATGTTTTTCTGGTATTGAACATGCCGGTGGGCTTTGAGGCCGATGACGTAAAACTTCCCCGGCTGACCGAGAACAACCGGGTAAGGGAGGTACAGCCCGGCGAGATACATTACTTTGACTATCCCGACTACTCTTACCGGTACACCATGATTTTGGCGGTAAACATGGCCGATGACGGGCAGCAGTCCACCTGCCGCGCCTTTCTCACCGGAACGTCCCAGAATGTCTATGCCTCCCCGGAAAACCTCTATCTTACCGGTATCAAGACCCCGGACATGGGTAACTTTGTCAATAAGTTCATTGACGGGCTGGCGTCCCTGGTGGCCGGCGGGGCAGCCGGGAAGCTCAGAGCTATCGGGGAGTCGTCCGATGGCCCTGACAAAAAATTGTTTCAGGCGGAGCAGGTGCTGGAGGAATACATAGGCGGCCTGGAATACGCCGAAGCGGCGGCGCTGGAAGAGAAGATCGGCCAGCTGCGCCAGAAGTTTTACCGGGATATGGCCAGGGAAAGAAATAAAACGGTCATATATAAATTCTCGGTCAAAAATGAAAGCATTGAATACAGGTGCCGCGGGGAGGTCAGCGGACATCTGCTCAACCAGTTTTCCATGGACGATCAGGACGGATATTTAAGGGTGGCCACCACATCCGAGGGGTTCTTGCTGAATGACGGCCAGGCAACCCGCAATAACATATACGTCATGGACGAAAATTTGAATGTGGTGGGTAAACTGGAGGGCCTGGCCATAACCGAGAGAATATATTCGGCCAGGTTTATGGGTAGCCGGGTGTACCTGGTCACCTTCAGGAGGATAGACCCCCTGTTTGTCATCGACCTGAAGGACCCCGAAAACCCCAGGGTGCTGGGCCAGTTAAAAATACCGGGCTACTCCGATTACCTGCACCCGTATGATGAAAACCACCTCATCGGTGTGGGCAAGGAAGTGGCGCCGGCGCCCGAGCCGGTGCCGCTGCCGGTACCGATGCCCGGGCCGGATGGGCGCAGGCTGCTGCCCGAAATTGTCCCGCCTCCGCCCGTAAGGCCGCAGGGTGTAAAGATTGCCCTGTTTGACGTCAGCGACCCGGCCAGGCCCGTTGAGGTTTCCAAGTATGTAGTGGACCATGCCTATTCAGATACCGAGGTTTCCAGGAATCACAAGGCCTTTCTGTTCAGCAGGGAGAGGAATCTGATGGCGCTGCCGGTTTCCTACCAGGAAAACTTCCCGGTTTACGAGGGAAAAGGCCTCGTGCCCCGCTTCGGGCACTGGCAGGGGATGTACGTTTTTAACATTTCCCTGGCCGAAGGTATAAGCCTTAAGGGCAAAATAGACCACCGGGCCGCGGTTGACCACCAGGGTTATGGGGCCGGGGAGCCGGTTAGAAGGGCCGCCTATATTAAGGATGTTATTTACACCATCTCCGGCGGGGCGGTAAAAATGAGCAGAATTGATAACCTCAGGGAAATCAATTTTATTAAACTGCCGACTCCTTGATTTTGGATTCCGACTTACGGGTACTGACCGCAGAGGTTTTAAACCTCGCCGTCTGTACCAGCATGACCCCGGCCAGGATAAAAATGGTGGCGGTGATTTCACGTATGGTTATACTTTCGTGCAGTATCAGCCAGCCCAGGAACACCGCCACCACCGGGTTGACATAGGAGTAGGTGGCGGCCTTGGCCGGGGGCATTGCCTTAAGTATGTATACAAAGCAGCTGAAACCCAGAATGGAGCCGGCGAAAATCAGGTAAAGCAGGGCACCGGCGCCCTCCAGGGTAAGGTCAAAGCGCGGCAGCTCGCCGGCAATAATCCCGGTGAGGGAGAGGGCGATACCGGCCGTCAGCGTTTCCAGGGCCGATATGGCCAGCATGGACCCGGACACGGGGTTCCTCGACGAATATACCGAGCCCGCCGCCCAGAGGAAAGAGGCTCCCAGCACTCCGGCCACGCCGCGGAGGTCCACTTCCTGAAATCCGGTTCCCGGTGAAACCAGGAACGCCACTCCGGAAAAGCCCAGCAGGAGCCCTGCCCAGCCCTTCCACCCCATCCGGGTTCCTCCGGGCAAAAGGAAATCTATTGTGGCGACAAAGAGGGGGACAGTGGAAATGATCAGCGCGGTAAGGCCGGAGGGTATATACTGCTCCGACCAGACCACCAGTCCGTTTCCCCCGAAAAGGAGAAACAGCCCCACCGTGGCGGTTACCCTCAAATCCCTTATTGACTGCGGCAGCTTGAGCTTTCTAAGATACACATAGGCCAGCATTATACTGCCGGCGATTAAGAACCGGACTCCGGCAAACAGCGCCGGAGGCAGGTCGCTTACCCCTATCCGGATGGCCAGGTAAGTGGAGCCCCAGACAATGCAAACCACCAGGTAGGCGATATAGGCCCTGGTTTCGATTTTTTCGTATTTATTCAAGTCAGTTTCCTCCGGTATCATGGCTTAACATTTTTTTGATATGTGCTCCCGTATTTGATCCCAGTTGAACACCCTGGTTACCATTTCAGGGAGCCTGCCCCGGTTGTACGTGGCGTTCATCAGCAGAACCGGGATACCGCATGAACTGACCTGAATGGCATTTTTCTTGTTGTCCTCGATAAATATGTCAACACCCAGGTCCAGGCAGGACCTGCGCTTATCATGCTGCCCCAGAAGCCGGATTCCGTCGTAGGGGACATCAAATTTGCGCAGCCACTCCAGGGTTTGGCTGTGATAGGCCGGCGACCTGGCGGAAATAAGGTAAATGCTGCGTCCGTTCAGTTCCCTCAATGTTTCCACGGCACCCGGCAAGGGATCGGTTTCCATAATAATTTCAAGCTCCCTGGCCATGATGAAATCGTCCAGCTGCTTGCGGTTGATGCCGAACATCTTTCTGGGCCTGAAATTGACAAAATCGGCAAGGGTGTAGCTTTTACCGAAATGCTGGTTGAGCTTTCTGATAATGACCGCCTGTGAATCGGCGATAACACCGTCGATGTCAATCCCTATTCTCTTCATTTATTCCTGCTGCTCCTCGTTAGACCATAAATAAGGCAACCTTCCGAACGGGTTAAGGCTGCCCGGCTGCATATAATATATATTTCAACAAATAAAATACTTTTCCTTTTGCGGGCTCTCCGGCAAATTTGCAAAGCCTCCTGGAAAAAAGCCGGCCCGCCGGTGGAAAATTTTCCGCCGGCGGGCCGGTTGGCTGTTTCTGTATAAAACGGACAGCCTTGCGGCTGGTCACTTAAAGACCACGAATATCAAAATGAAGATGATCAGCAGTACTACTCCTATGCCCAGGGACCAGGCAATAAGCTTTTTCTCGATGGGGAGCAGGTCGTACCACTCTTCCGCCTCCAGCATGGCCGAGACTTGGGTCGGCTCTTCCGCTACCTTTGGGCTGATTTCGGACATTTAATCCACCTCCTTGAACTGGTTCGCCTGACCCTCGAATTACTGGACAATCGGCGGCATGACGCCATGATAGAAGACCCACGAGATAAACAGGCCCACCCAGAGGATGAAACCGAACAGGCAGACAGCGTATACCACCACAATCCGGCCCATCCCCTCAGCCCACAGCTTGCGGACGTTGGTGACCAGGCCGATGGAGAAGAAGCACAGCGCGAAGAAAATACTCCTTATGACGTTGGCCTGGTCTGCCCCGGTCTTGGCGGGTTTGACGATGTCCGGGCTGGCCAGTCCGATTAAAAACAGTGCCAGCAATGTGATCACAAAGCCGATGATGAATTTGGGGAAACGTTCCCAGATCTCTACAGGGGAAACCTTTTGGCCTTTTTCAACGCCATTTTCATTATGGTTCCTCTTGTCGATGCGGAACACGGACCAGATGATGGCCAGAATAAAGGCCCACACCCCGATGAAGATGTCGATGAATATCTTGGTGGTGGTGGTGACCGTCAGTATCCAGCCTTCCTTGTATTTAACACCCAGCGCCGCCAGGGCCTTGGCCCTGATGAACGCATCGGTCAGTGTGCCGCTGGCTATGGCGCCGCCGTCACTCTTGACGGCCAGGCCCATCCAGGCGCCGGCCACCATCGGCTCCTGGTAAAGGAAAGCCGCGGCCATCGCGGGCAGTATGAGCATTTCCACCGCCACGAAGACAATGATGACGGCCGAGAGAATAACCGGCACCACGGGCCTGGCCTTAATGGCCGCGCCGGTGGCGATGGCCGCCGACACACCGCAGATCGATATCCCCGAGGCCAGGGGGGCCGACCACTCCGGTGTAAACTTGAAATATCTGCGGGATACGAAGTAGACTATCGGCCAATAAATCAGGTAGGCCTCCACCACGGCGCAGAGTCCCCGGAGGAACACCGTGCTGGCCAGCGAGGCCTGCTCCAGGGCTTTAATGCCGATGGCCGCGCCCAGGATAACGATACCGGTTTTGATGTACCACTCGGGTTTTGCCGCTTCCTCCAGGAACTTGGCCAGCCCGGTAAAAAAGTTGCCGATAATAAGACCGACGATCATTGCAAAGACCAGGCCCATTTCCCCAAGACCGAGGGACCATGGTATTTTAAAGGCCGCGCGCTTGTCGGGAGATGCAGCTATATAGGCATACTCCCCTATGATGATACAGGCGTAGGTGATCCAGAAGATGATTGTGAAACCGGCGATAAACCGGCCAACCTTCGCACCCATGGCTTTGGCGCCAATGGTGGTGATAGCCAGCAGGAAAAGATAGGTTAAAATTAAAGAAGTAAAGCCGGACATGGTCTTGGCATATGTCTTGGATACCGGCGCCAGGGCTTTGGAGAGGTCTGTGTAAGTGCTGGTTTTTACCACCCAGCCCAACAGTTCCGATCCGAAGATTGGACCCAGGCCCAGAATAAAGATGAATAGTCCAATCCAGACCGCCCACCAGTCCTCCAGCTTAAGTAGTTTGGAACCTCCAGCATTTGCTGGTGAAGACATTGTTTTTTTCCCTCCTTGTTTAGTTTTTCTATACGCTAAAAAAACAATTGCAGGAAAAGACTTTGTCCATCACCTCCCATTAATCAGCAGTTATGCCGCCACCATCACCTCCCATGCTTACATATATGGGTGTAAATTGAAATTATTACGTTTTGTCAGCTAAGCGACAATTTTTTATTTCGACAGAGGTTTGTGTATTCCTTCTCAAGAAAACCAAAATTTTACTATGGATATAAAAAACTTTCCCGTAAAAAAAGCATGGCAAGTTAATAAACTGGCCATGCAGTAAAAATTAAAGGTTTTCTTAATATTGCTACCGGATTTTGCATCCTTTTTTGTTGTCTTCCGCCTCACAGGACACAAAGAAGCCCCGCTTCGAGGGCTGCTGAACCGGCGGCAGTCAGTTGCCTATAATATCGTAGTGTTTCGGGTCGTTGACCTGCTGCTGGTAGTTTTTGTATTCCATGTGCGCCGTAGCCAGAATAATGGCTAATATTAATGATAGAAAGACTATCTTCCAGAAATTCAACCTGCCAGCCCCCGTATCAGGAATTGGGAATAAGGAATTGAATACAAAATTATTTTATCAGAGATGAGGCAGATACTGAATAAAATTTTGAAAGCTATCAGGTACAAGCCTTCGGAATTGGGAATTGGGGAATGAAACCCCCTAATTCCTGATCCCTGCTTATACATTTTTGAGCCGGAAGGCAAACCGGCTGTCCCTGCTGCAGGCCGGGCAGGTAAACAGGTGGACGCAGCACTCCGATTCAAAATTGGTGTTGAAGTACGGGCTGTATGGGCCGAGGTAGTCGGTGACAGTCCCCGCGTCAACCATTTCCTCCCCGCAGGGACAGCGGGGGCCTGATTTAAGAAGGCCGTTGCATACCGGACACATGGTGCTCAAGGGGAATGCTCCTTTACCAGAGTAATCTCAGATATCATCTCCCCCAATGGGGCCGGGTATGCGCAAGTTGCGGCATAACCCCGGTATAAATGCGGAATAATGGGGTGAGGAGAGGTGATCAGATTTGTCTGCAAGATTGGATGAACACCCGAAAAACGGCGGTTTTCCGGAAATAGACCGGCTGGTGTCGGCGGCCCTAAAGGCGGCGCAGGAGTTCCTAACCTATGACCAGGCAAGGGTGGATAAAATAGTCCACGCCATGGCCCTGGCCGGACTGGACAAGCACATGCTGCTGGCCAAGATGGCCGTGGAAGAGACACGCCGGGGCGTATACGAGGACAAGATAACCAAGAATATTTTTGCCACCGAATCTGTTTACCACAGTATCAAGTACAAGAAAACCGTAGGCTTTATCAGGGAGGACGAGGAAGAGGACTATCTTGAGGTGGCCGAGCCGGTGGGGGTGGTGGCGGCCGTGGTGCCGGTGACCAACCCGACCTCCACCACCATGTTTAAATCGCTGATCTGCATAAAAACAAGGAATCCGGTTGTTTTCAGTTTTCACCCCGGGGCTGTGCGGTCCAGTTCCGAGGCCGCCCGTACTATGCTGGAATCGGCCCTTTCCGCCGGCGCCCCACGGGGGTGTATTTCCTGGATAAAAAATCCTTCCATAGAGGCCACCGGCTATTTGATGAGACATCCGGGGGTTTCCCTGATCGTGGCCACCGGTGGCGCCGGGCTGGTCAGGGCGGCTTACAGCACCGGTAAGCCCGCCCTCGGCGTCGGCCCGGGGAATGTTCCCTGCTACATTGAAAAAACGGCCAACCTGAGGCGGGCGGCAACCGACCTGGTAATGAGCAAAACCTTTGACAACGGCCTGATCTGCGCATCCGAACAGTCGATTATCGTGGACAGGGAAGTTTCAGACCGGGTAATTGCCATAATGAAAGAATTCGGCTGTTATTTTCTCAACCCGGAGGAAGTGGGCAAACTTGAGCGGCTGGTGGTAAAGGACGGCTGTTCCCTCAATCCCGAGGTGGCCGGACAGTCCGCCCCGGCCATTGCGGCCATGGCCGGACTGTCGGTGCCTGCAAATACAAAGGTGCTGGTGGCCCCCCTGCAGGGTGTGGGTCCGGACCACCCCCTTTCCATTGAAAAGTTAAGCCCGATACTTTCATTTTATACAGCCGGCTCCACCGGTGAGGGGATCGGCCTGTGCGAGCAGGTGGTGGCCTTCGGGGGGCTGGGCCACTCGGCGGTTATACACTCGGAGGATGAAGCGGTGATAGAGGAGTTTTCCCGGCGCATCAGGACCGGGCGGATCATGGTCAATTCCCCCGCCACCCACGGGGCCATAGGGGACCTGTACAATATCAATGTGCCGTCCTTCACCCTCGGCTGCGGGTCCATGGGCAGCAACAGCACCACTTCCAATGTCAGTGTGGACAACCTGATCAACATCAAGAGGGTGGCCCGCAGGCGGGAGAAGTTGCAGTGGTTCAGGGTTCCCGAGCGGATATACTTTGAGCATGGTTCAATCAGCTATCTCAGCAAGCTGCCGGGAATAGAGAGGGTTTTCATTGTCACCGATCCGGTGATTTTAAAGCTGGGCATGGTGGAAAAGGTGCGGCATCACCTCAATAAGCGCAATAACCCGGTTTCGGTGCGGGTTTTCAGCCAGGTGGAGCCGGACCCCTCCCTGGATACCGTCAAAAAGGGCTGCGAGGAAATGAGGGACTTCAAGCCCGATGCCATTATCGCCCTGGGCGGCGGATCGCCCATCGACGCCGCCAAGGCCATGTGGCTTTTTTACGAACACCCGGAGGTTGAGTTTGAATTTCTCAGGTTGAAGTTTCTGGACATAAGAAAACGCACCTACAAGTTTCCCAAGCTGGGGCGCAAGACTGTTTTTGTGGCCATCCCCACCACCAGCGGGACGGGGTCGGAGGTGACGGCTTTTGCCGTAATCAGCGACAAGGGTAAACACATCAAGTACCCGCTGGCGGATTATGAACTGACTCCCGATGTGGCCATTATCGATCCCAACCTGGCCATGAGCATGCCTCCCAAAGTGGCTGCCGACACCGGCATGGACGCGCTTACCCACGCCCTGGAGGCATATGTCTCGGTAATGGCCTCGGATTACACCGGCGCCCTGGCCGTTAAGGCCGTTGAGCTGGTGTTCGGTTACCTTCCCCGGTCGTATCACAACCCGGAGGACAGGGAGGCCCGGGAGAAAATGCACAACGCCTCCTGCATTGCCGGGATGGCCTTTACCAATGCCTTCCTGGGGGTAAACCACAGCCTGGCCCATAAGCTGGGGGGGCAGTTTGGAATATCCCACGGGAGGGCCAACGCCGTCCTGCTGCCCTTTGTGATTGCCTACAACGCCAGTCCGCCCAGTAAGTTCGCCCCTTTCCCCCAGTATGAGTATTTCCGGGCGCCGGACAAATACCGGGAGATTGCCTCATATCTGGGGCTTGGGGCGGCAACCCCGAAGGAGGGAGTGATATCACTGATCAGGGCGGTCAGGGGGCTTGCCGGAGAACTTGACCTGCCCCCCAACCTGGCGGGACTGGGTATCAGTGAAAACAGCTTTGCCGGCATGGTTCCGCACATGGCGGAGGAGGCCTTTGACGACCAGGTCACCGGGACCAATCCCAGGAGTCCGCTGATTTCAGAGCTGGCGGACCTGTACCTGCTGGCGTACGGCCCCCCGCTGAGCGAAAATATAGCGGAAACCCTGATCGACCCGGATTATCTTGCCGTTTTGACTTAAAACAAAATAAATCCCCTTGGGAGGGGATTTGTTTTTTTATTGTTCCATTTGCCTGGCCAGGAATCCGGCGGCGGTCTCTGCAAGTTTGGCTTCCAGGTTGGTCATCTGTACTTTTTCCCTGGAGGCTATGATTACGGTGCCGATGGAGGTACCCTCGGAGATAATCGGTGCGATTACTGCCGATTCGAAAGTCGACCTTTGGTCTTCCGATACCGCCACCGGAGCGGTAAAGACCTCAGCCCTTTTGTTCTCCATTACTTCTTCAACGGCGCTGCCAATGGTCTGGTTTAACAAGTCCCTGGTGTTTTTCCCCGCAACCGCCACCACGCTGTCCTTGTCGGTTATTATGGCCGCGTGGCCCAGGGCCTCATTAAGCGATTCCGCGTATTCCTGCGCAAACTGCCCCAGTTCGTTTATGGGGGAATATTTCTTCAGCATTATTTGTCCGGCTCTGTCCACATATATCTCCAGCGGGTCCCCATTACGTATTTTCAAGGTCCTGCGAAGTTCCTTAGGAATAACCACCCTGCCCAAATCATCTATTCTCCGTACTATACCTGTTGCCTTTGCCAACAGATTTCACCTCCTTCTGAATTGGTATATATTATAGTTCCTATTTTTATAAAAAATATGCCATAGAAGGTATAAGCAGAATAAGTAAAATATGTTAAGGACAAGCGTTCAAAAGCAGTTTCCGGGTGTTGGATAGCCATGTGGTGTACTCATGGGAGATATTTATCAACGGTTGGCGGCGGGAGAATTGGATTTAAAAACCGGGCTTTAAAGAAAAGATTAAAATAGCCTATATCCAGTACTAAAGTTGCTGTAAAATCTATATATAAAACTTAGTTAATACAGGGAATTTAGATGCTGAGCACAGCTTTAAATCTGTTGGCTTGCTTCTAAGGATGTTAACGTTGCTTACCATGTCAGACACCATTATCCGGGAAAAACCTTTACATTGAGTACTTCAGTCTTTTTAGAGTAACCGGCAGCCTAGACCAAAGTTATTTGTAAGCATGATGATAACTACGCTTACAGTTAAAAAATTATTGTTTTATGTTGAATATATTTATTTTTATATCAAGATAAACAAAATTATATTTGACCAATTATTAATTTTTGTTACAATATAATAACAAATTATATAATTATTACGTTATGAGTTTTAATGAAGATTAATTTTTAGATTACGAAGTTGCGGAAACCGGTTTTATCTCCCGCGGCGAAAAGCAGGATTGCCGCCCAGTATGCCGACGCAGACCTGCTTACCATTACCGGGCCCTGACGGGAAAAATGCTCTACAGCGTTAAAAGTATGGGTATTGCCAGTGAGATTGTTTTTGGGAGGAATGAAAAAGTGCACATTATTAAGTTCGGTAGATCACTGCTGGGTTTTAGTCCCGCACAAGTTATTAATGAGATTGAGCGAATCGACAGTGAGCACCAGCAAAAGATCGGTGCTTTAAAGGAGGAAGTAAGCGCCGCCAGGGAAGAGCTGAAAAAATCAGAGGAAAAAGCTGCGGAATTGCAAAAACAGTTAAACCAGTACATGGACCGTGAACATATGATTGCCGAGGTAATGCTCAAAGCGCAGAGGAATGCCCAGAGGATGGAGGAGGAAGCCAGGGAAAAAGCCCGCATGATGCTTGAAAAATCGGAGGAGGAGCTGAAGGTGAAACTCCAGGAACTGGAACTTTTGCGGGTTAAGGTGGAGCGCTTCAGGGAAGAATTCAGGGGCATGCTGGATGAGTATAAACTTTCTCTGGAGACAATGAAGGTGCCGTCCGGTGAAGCACCTTTTACCCCCACTCTGGTTGTTAAAGAAAAAACACAGGGTCCAGTTAAAAATAAGGATTTTTCTTCTTAAAAGGAGAAGATCAACATTATTGATAAAGACATGCAACAGGATGATGTTATTTCCCTGGAAAAACAACTGGAAAAAGAACTCAAGGATATTTTGCACCTTAAAGATTTAAAAGATCAGGAAATCAAAGAGTTAATTAACAATATTGAACGTAAAAAAGAAGAGGTTTACAGCACTGAACTAACACTGGCCGAAAGTACAAAAATAGCCAGGGAAACCGAAAATACCGCCCGTTTAAAGGCTGAACGCCTTTTAGCGGACGCCGAAGCCGTTGTTGTCTCAAGAAAAGCTCAAATAAATATTATCGAGCAGGAAATTGCCGATCTTAAAAATGAATTGGACTCTTTCAACCAATTATTTAAATCGGGCAATGTAAAAATAGAAGACAGGGAACCCGTCAGACACCGGCCTGAAGAAAGTGATTTTGACGTAAAGGTTAAAGGACTTAAACTGAAAGATTCTTCCATCTATACAATCAAGCTGGTCTCCTTTATTAACGCCCGGCATTTCGTATCTTTCGGACAGAAAGCCGGTCCTGTGCACTCCCATTCCTGGCAAATACAGATAGAGGTCAAGGTCCCGGCGGAAAATACCGACATGGTGGCCTTTGCCAAAATATTCGAGGCTATCAAATCAGTACTGGCCCCTTTTGACAGTGTAGTGTTGAATGATGTTCACCCCTTCAACAGAGTTCAGCCCACCACAGAAAATATTGCCCTGTACCTTTTTAACCGGCTTGAGGATGCCATGCTGGAAATCGGCCTCGGTCTGGGCAAGGTGTCCGTATGGGAAACGCCCACCAGGGGGATTGAGGTTGAAAACCGGTACCCGGATATAGACGCCTTAATCGCCGGCAGTAAAGTTGAAGAAGTATCCGTAGACAAGGAGGAAGTAGCCGCTGCCGGAGAACACAGTCCGGCTTTCATTGAATTAACCGACAGCCAGGAGACCGGGGTGGCGGACCAAACATCTCCCGGGCTGCCGGAAACAATAGCCCGGCGCAGGTATTCCTTCCGCCTGTACGCGGCTTCCTTTGCCATAATAACCCTGGTGGCCTTCCTGGCATATTACAGTGTTCTGTTCCCGCCCCCTGAACGGCATTACCCCTGGGGATCGGACAGCTGGGGTCACCTGTTCAAGGCTGAATACCTTTATAATGAAATTTTGAAAGGCAATTATTACCCCCAGTTCACCGAGTACTGGTATAACGGCAGCCAGCCTTTCCGCTACTGGGCGCCCCTGCCCTATTACGTACTGGCTTTTATAAGGGCTGTCACCGGTGATATATTTATTGCGGGTAATCTTTTTGTTGTTTTCTGCGCCTTGCTTGGCGGGCTGTCCTGGCTTTTCCTGGCCGGGCGGATGGGTCTGTGGCCCGCCACCATGGCCGGCGCCATATGGGTGGTGTGGCTTGACAACGTGCGGGTGGCTTTTTTGGAGGGGAACCTGCCCCGGGTGCTGGCCACCGCGCTGTTACCTCTGATATTTGTCTTATTCCTGAACGTCCTGGAAAAAAGGAAGTCTTTTGCCGCCGTTTTTTTTACTGTGGTACTGATCCACCTGGCGGTTATATGCCACGCCATGATTGCTGCCGTATACTGCCTGTGTCTGACCCTGTTTGCTTTTTTTCTCTGGGTTTTTCGCGGTTGTGGATTAAATGACTTTCTCCGGGGCATATTGGCTCTCACCGGCGGGATCGCTACCGCAGCCTGGTGGCTTCTGCCCAGTATGACCGGCGGGATAACCGACATAGATCCGGAAGCCGTGAAGAATTCCATACTGTTTGTTCCTGTTGCAATTTCACTTAACCCCCTTTACCGTTTTGAGAACCACTTAACATTTTACTGGGGAACAAGTATTTTAATAGCGGTGGCGGCCACCCTTTATTCATTCAGGTCGAAGCCGCCCTGGGCCAAAAGCCTGGCTATATGTGGCATTATCCTGGTACTGATAACCTTTCCTGTATTTCGCCTTTTTTATATAACCCTACCCCTGAGCCACTTACTCTGGCCGCTGCGGTTTTCAAGCTTTGCTGCGCTGGCGATTCTGGCTTCATCCCTTACATTTAATCTGCCGGAATGGCGGCAGCGCTTACTAAAATCATCTTTTACCACTGGTTTACTAATTGCCGGATTATTCGCCGTAATTTTTACAGACTGCTTGTTTTCGGTACGGTTGCTGGCATATACCGTTTCCAAGTCACCCTGCGTAATGATGAGCGCCGAGATTTTAAAAACTGCATCTGGCTGGCGGGTAGCTACAATTGATTTGGGCCGGCTTGATTCCGTACCTTCTTTCTTGTTTTCAGATACAGCCAAAAGGGAGCAGGTGTTCGGCTGGGCCTGGCAGGGAGCGGTGACATCCAATAATATTATGCTCCTCAATACCGGCCTGGAGATGCAGTTTTATCCCTTTCTATTCCGGTCATGTGTCTACCTTGGGGCTACGGATCTGATTGTTTATGACAAGGAGGTAAAAGATCCGCAAGCTTTTAATAATGCTGCTTTACGCGCCGGCTACAGGCGTGAGGTTTCATTTGAAGGGATCAGTATCTGGCGCGGATTGGAACGCCCCTACCTGATAGAGAAGCAGAACAGGTGTCTGGTGGCAGGCAAATATGCGGGGGTGCTGGCGCTACAGTTTCCCGAAGTGGAGATGGGTTTTTCCAAATATATTGACGATTACCAGTTGGAGTATTTAAAAAAATACCCGGTTGTAATCTTTACCGGTGCAGAGTGGCGGTCAAAAACAAAGGCTGAAGAAATTGTCACCAGTTATGCCGCCGCCGGTGGAAGGGTGTTCATTGATCTGTCAGGAATGCCAAAAAGTGTTCTGTCCAAACAGCCTGAATTTTTGGGTGTTTACGGTGAAGCAGTTACCCCGCGGGAACGACTGTCTGTATTTGGTGGGGGCAGGAATATCTTTTTACAGCCGTTTTCTCAGGAAATTTCGTTGTGGAGGTCTTATGTACCGTTGTTGCTGGATAAGGTGGAACTGGAGTTTACCTACTACGGCAACCAGGCCCCGGTCTTTGGCTATAAGCTGGTTGGAGGCCACAAGATAGGCTTTTTGGGTGGCAACATAGCTTACCACTCTTTCCTGACCGGAGATTTAAATGCCCTGTACATGATGAGGGATATTTTTGGTTTGAAAACGGACTATACCCTGGGACCAGTTATACCGCTGACATATTACCAGGCCTCTACAAACGGTTATGTGATGGGTTATCAAGCGGAAAGGAACATTGAGGCTATAGTGCCGGTTGCGGCCATGGAAGGGATCAGGGTGGAAGTGGACGGGGTGGCCCTGCCCTGGTCGAAGTTTGAAAACTTGTTGCTGTTGAACCTTCCCGCAGGCAGACATGAAATTATTATCTACCTGGTAAAGACTCCTGTTTACCGGTGGGGGGCGGCCTTGTCAATATTCTCCATCGTGATCGTACTGACCGGGTTTTACATTTATAATAAGAAAAATGGATGGCTGGCTAAATGATAAAAAAAATTGGTTTTACGATAAACCTTTTTTTCTTCTTCCTGGCAATCTTTTTTTTACCGGCCGGATCCTGGGCGGCAGAAAAGTTTAAGCTGGACGGCAGGTTTGATGACTGGAAGGGCCGGGCCTTTCTGTCCGACGGGCAGGGTGACGGACGTCAAGGTGAGGACTTTAAGGCGATTTTCTGGGGCACCAATGAAAATGACCATAGATTGTATTTTATGATTGAGAGGTACGAACCAGCTGGTGTCGGCAGCAGCTTTACCTGCCGGCTCTATTTTGACATTGACGGTAACGACCGTTATGAAGATAACATTGATAAATATGCCGAGGTGGTTTATAAAATCGATCATATAGACAACGGGGAAGTGACGGTTGCGTTGTATACCGTGACCGGCAGATCGCTGGCAAATTATCGTGGAAAATGGGGGGAAGGGATCCGGGAAGGAGGCAGGCGGTTTGAATTTTATATACCGATGGAAGAACTCAATATTTATCCGGCCCAGCCGGTTAGGTTTTACCTGTCCGGCATCGGGGGCGGGGCAGACCGTCTGCCCGACCGGGGCGATAACCAGTGGGCTCCTTTTCCGGTTGAAGTAAAAAGCAGGCTTGCTATTGCCATAGCCTTTTTAATCTGGCTGCCGGTGGTGTTTATTTTTCGCCGTCACCGGATTTGGATTTTTTATTACATGTGGGGTGCGGTGGGTTTTACTTTCTTTTTGATTTTGCTCCTGCGCGGTTCAGTTGCTGAGTACCAGCTGGAGCACCAGGCCGGAATGATCCTGCATTATCTTTTAAACTACCTTGATATTAAGACATATGTGTTTGACAAGGCGCCTGGCACACTGCTGGTGTTAATCGAGGTGGACAACAGCTGGACAACCATCGATATCGACATTGAGAGTTCCGGTCTACTGGAGACATGTATCTTCCTGGGACTGCTCCTTTTTTACCCCCTTTACACTCCCACCAGGAGAATTCTGTTTTCTGTTGCGGGAATTGTCTCGATTTACGCCATTAATGTACTGCGCCTTATGTTAATCATAATGATTATTCACTGGGGCGGCAGGAGTATGATTTTTATAGCCCATACTTTGCTTGGGCGGTTGTTTTTCTTTTTCCTGATTATTGCCCTGTACTGGCATGTGTTTACCAGGCCGTCACTGATGAAAGCCAGGGAGAATGTGGAAAATGCTTGAAATTTTTATTGACAGAACGCTTAACTTTATTCTCTTCTGGGGCATTTGGCTTCTGGCGCCGCTGCTGTTTGACATCTCCACAGCCGTAATTTATTTTTTCAGCCTGTCTGTACATATGAAAGATGAAGATGAGACACCGGGGGACTTAAGTTATTATCCCTACGTAACCATCGTGGTGCCGGTGCACAATTCGGCCGGGACACTATACAAGTGCCTGCAGTCTATAGCAGACCAGAGTTACCCGTCACAGTTCATACAGGTTGTCTGTGTTAACAACGGCAGCCATGACAACAGTTTTGAAGTATTCAGCGAATTCCAGCAAAGCCGCCAGGACATCAATTTGATGTGGACCTCCCTGGACCGGCCCGGCAAGTCAATAGCCCTGAATACCGGCATATACTCCGGGCGCGGGTCATACCTGATCAATGTTGACGCGGATACCTGGCTGGACAGGGAGGCCATTTTCCGCGTGGTGCAGGCCTTTGAAAATGACGACTCGCTGGTGGCAGCCACCGCTTCCATCAGGGTGGATAAAGTCCTGGGTAAGAGCACTAATTTTATTGACATTATTAACTACTGCGAGGTCATTGAATACCTGATAGCCTTTGATGTGGGCCGGCGCTACCAGACCATAACAAACACCCTGTTTACTCTTTCAGGCGCGTTTTCGGCATTCCGCCGGGACGTTATTCTTGAATCTTTCCTTTACCAGGAGCGAACGGTATCGGAAGATACCGACCTTACCTTTCAAATCAGAAACAAGGATAAGGTTAAGGAAAAAATGGGGCGTATCGGCTGTATACCGAGGGCAGTGGCCTACGTGGAACCCATTGAATCCCTGGGTCGCCTTTATTCCCAGCGGGTGCGCTGGCAGCGGGGGGAGGTCGAGGTTGTGGCCATGTATAACAAGAAAATCCCCGGCGCCTGGAAGGCTATTTGGGATTTTACCTGCCGCATCCTCATTTCCGACCATACCCTGGCGTTTTCCAGGCTGTCATGGACCTTCCTGATTCCTTTCCTTTACTTTTTGGGATATTCGCTGTCCATGGTGCTGGTTGCAATGATGGGGCTTTTTGTGTGCTACACCATACTTGACGGGGCCTATTTCCTGGTGGCCTATAAAAGGGTGGACAGGGATTTTCGGAATGAACTGAAAAAAATATGGTGGATAGTATTTATATTACCTTTTTACAGGTACCTGTCGTACTGGTTCCGTATTGGCGGGATTATTGTGGGAATGACCGAAGAGAAGAGCTGGAAGGTGGAAAACCCGGTCAGTCAACTTAAAGAGGTATTAAATATTTATAAAAAAAGCTTTCAAAATTTGTCTCAATTATTAAAGGACACAGTACTTAAAGTTAAGAAGGTTCTTGGATTTTAAGCCCCCTTCCCAGTCTGCACCTTTGGCGGGGAAGGAAAAACAACCTGAAGTAATCCCTGATTGTTTTAAATACTTTTATTTTGCTCTCACCCTGCTTCAAGTCGTATCTCAATACCAGGGGAACCTCGGAAATTTAAATTTATAGAAAAATGATAGAATATATTAAACATTTAAGCTTTAAGTCAATAACTGGAGTGATTTTGCATGAATTTAAAGCACCTGGAGACTTTTATCATGGTGGCGGAGCTGCAGAGCTTCACGGCGGCGGCCCGCAAGCTGTACATGAGCCAGCCGGCGGTCAGCTTCCAGATAAAGTCGCTGGAGGAGGACCTGCAGGTAACCCTTTTCCAGAGAAAGGATAAAAAGTTGAGTCTCACTCCGGCCGGGAGGCTTATGTACCCGGAGGCAAAAAAAATGGTGATGCGGTATCAGAAGATAAAGGCCGGGATTGAGGACCTGCAGGGCCTTAAAACCGGCCATCTGGTGGTGGGCGCCAGCACCACTCCGGGGGAATACCTGATCCCTCTGCTGATCGGCAGTTTTCGCAAAAAGTATCCCGGCATCAACGTCATCCTCAGGGTGGCGGGCAGCGGCCAGGTTTTCCGGTGGTTGAAGGACCGGGAAATTGACATCGGCATAACCGGCTCGGTGGCCGCCGGCAATTGGGTGTCATGCCAGCCCTGGATTCCGGACGAGCTTGTTTTGATAGCCGGTACCGGGCACCCCTGGGTAAAGAGGAATGCCGTCGACATCGGGGAATTGATTCAGGAGCCGTTTATCTTGAGGGAGGCAGGATCGGGAACAAGAAGGTCCTTTGAGCAGAAAATCAGTGAAAAGGGAATAGACCCCGGCCGGATAAACCTGACCATGGAGTTGGGCAGCACCATGGCTGTAATCACCGCCGTCCAGGCCGGCCTGGGTGTTAGCGTTGTTTCCGGCTGGGCGGCCAGGGACGCGCTGGAGTTGGGCAAAATTAAGAAAATAACGCCGCCCTTTGATATGAAAAGATACCTTTACCTGGCCAGGGTGAAGAATAACCTGGACGGCCCGCTGGCCGAAGAGTTTCTCAGTTTTATCACGGAAGAAAAAAATTATGGGCTGTTTGTTTAGAAAACGGGTATTATAAAGTACTGCCCGCCGTAATTTGAACAGATTTGCGGATTATGGGCGGTGGTTGGGGCAGGAATTTTAAACGCGGTGTTAAATATTCATATTCAGGTAAATTTTCCTAATTGAAATACTTTGCCGGGGGGAAGGACGCTGTGGGACGTATGCTTGAAGGAGTCAGGATCCTGGATCTGAGCATGAATTTGCCGGGGCCGTACTGTACCATGCTGCTGTGTGATATGGGAGCGGATGTGATTAAAATAGAAGAACCCAGGATCGGCGACCAGGCCAGGGTGTTGAATGACCCTTTCTTTCACCAGCTGAACAGGGGGAAAAGAAGCGTCAAGCTTAACCTGAAAAATCCCCACGGGAGGGACATTTTTTTAAGGCTGGCCAAACATTCCGATGTGGTCCTGGAAAGTTTCAGGCCGGGGGTGGTGAAGAGGCTGGGGGTTGACTATGAGGCGGTGAAAAGGGTCAACGGCCGGATTATTTACTGCTCCATCAGCGGGTTCGGCCAGGGCGGGCCGATGAGGGATGTGCCCTGTCACGATCTCAACATTATCAGTATGACCGGAATACAGCATATGACGGGGGTAAAGGGAGGGCCTCCGGTGATGCCTTCGGTGCTGATTGCCGACACGGCCACCGGGACCCTGGCCGCACTGGCCATAGTGTCCGCCCTCTGGCAGAGGGTGGTTAAAAATAAGGGGCAGTACCTGGATATATCAATGTATGACAGCTGCTTTTCCTGGCAGCATATTCACGCTTCCTTTCTTCTTTCGGGGTTTGAATACGGGGCCGGCGAGGGGATGCTTTCCGGGGCCGCGCCGTCCTATAACCTTTATCAGACGGCCGACGGGAGGTATATCAGCATCGGCGCCGTGGAGCCCCATTTCTGGGCCGGCATATGCCGGATGCTCAACAAAGAACACCTGATCGACAAGCAGTTTGCTTGCGGGGAGGAAGCGGAAAAGGCCAAGGAAGAGCTAAGACAGCTGTTTATAACCAAAACGGCGGACCAGTGGATGGATATCCTGGCGCCGTCCGGCCTTTGCGTGGCCCCTGTCCTTTCCCTGAGGGAATCCCTCGACCATCCCCAGGCCAGGCACCGGAACGTGATTGTTTCCACCGCATCAAACGGGACTGCTCTTTCTCAGCTTAACTGCCCGGTCAGGGGGCCGGGCCTTGAGGAGCCTGCAGCCGCCAAGGGACCGGCCCTGGGCGGTCATAATGCCGAAGTGCTGAAGGAAATAGGTTTAAGTGCCGAAGAAATAAATAATCTTGAAGCCGGGGGCGCCTTCAGCTCCTGAATAAGACGGCAATAGATAATCTGGATTTTGCGCAGGATTAACACACCTGCTCTTTTTTGTGATTTGCATATCTTCGTAAATTTTTTCATAATTCGACTAACTTTTACGATTTTCTACAAAGGATTTTTTTAATAGTTAAAGAATGCAACAACTAGTAAATGATGTGAGGTCATAAAAAATGGATGACATCATAAGTCTTTTTTTGAAACTGTTTAACTTTATTGAAACACCTATTTTTATGGTCTCCTATCCTGATTTATGTTATATTGCCTCAAACAGTGCCAGCAACAGGGAGTTTGTTTCCCTGCTGCTGGACAGAGAGGTTAGCGAAGATGAACTTATAGGTAAAACCATAGACGAAGTTTTTTCGAACTCAAACTTGACGTCAAAACTCAGGGAAGTTCTTTATAAAGCCGGTAGTGAGAAGAGAACGGTGCGGTTGGGCAATTTGTTGTTAACTGACCAGCAAGGCGGCATTAATACCTTTAATATTGTTTGTTTTCCGTTGACCATCGGCAACGGCTCCGTAAGATATATAGTGGGGTCGGCAGTGGATGTATCCCACCGGTCAAAGATTACTGAACAGGAAAAGTTAATCTCCAGGGCCACGGAAGCGTTAAAGAACAAGGAATTCCTGCTGTTGATTCTGAACATACTGCCCTTCGGGGTGCTGTTTTACAATAAAAATAAGGCTCTCCGGTTTGTAAACGATAGTTTTTTTTGGATCACGGGTTATGAGCGGGAAGAGCTTTTGGGGCTTCAAAGGGATGAAGCCGAAAGAATGCTTTTTAGATTTATTGACAGTAAAGAAAGGGATAATGGAAACAGCGGCCCGGAAAATGATGTGCATGTTATTACCAAATACAATGAAATAAGGCCTGTCGAGCTTTACCATATTCCTTTGGTCAAGGCCGGCCTTGTTGATGGTGTTGTAACTGTAATAAGGGAAAAGACACCGGAGCAGGGGTTTGTTCAGGCAAATGTCACACTTCAGACTGTTCTGGACAGTATATTATCGGCGGTGGTCATCACCGACAAGGATTCTTATGTGGTGGCATGCAGCAGGGAATTCCTGGAACTGTGCGAGCTGGAGGAAAGCCAGGTAATCGGCCAGCCCGTTAAAAGGATTCAAAACCTGTTGAATTTTCAAAGCGGCGATATTTCCTATCAGGGGTCCAAATATAAAGAAGGTCCCTATAAGTTTCAGGCAACCATCACCACCAAGTCTGAAAAGAAAAAGACCCTGTCCATTAATAACAGACCTCTCCTGAACAGGAGGGGAGAGTTTACGGGCCTGGTTTCGGTTGCCACGGACATGACTACCTTCATAGAAAAACAGGAAAATTTAATAGAAAATGAAAGGCTTGCCGTAATAGGGCAGCTGACCTCCGGGATCGCCCACGAAATTAAGAATCCACTGACTGTAATATCCGGATTTGCAGAGGTAACCAAGAGCAAGATACTGAAAATCAGTGGAAACGATAGTTTAAAAGAATCAATGCTTTACTACCAGCAGGAGATCGTCGATAACTGCCGCCAGATGAACAGGCTTATCATTGACCTGCTGCAGCTGGCCAGGCCGAGGAAAACCGAAAAAGTAAAGATAAACCTGGCCAGCACACTGGACAAAATCTGTAATTCCTTATCGCCATACGCGCTTCAAAAGAACGTAACCTTGATCAAGAACCTTACGGCAGCCGATATTGATATGGAAATTGATCCCGTTCAGATTGGACAGGTACTCCTTAACCTCTGCAACAATGCCATACAGGCCATGGCCAATGGAGGGATTTTAAATATAAGCACCGAACTTTGCAACGGGTTTTTAATTATCGAGGTGTCCGACACCGGTTCCGGGATTAAGCCGGAAGACCTGGGCAAGCTGGGAACCCCCTTCTTTACTACCAAGGCCGAGGGAACCGGTCTCGGGTTGAGCGTGACCTACAGCATTGTCAGGGATTACGGCGGGAAAATCGAGGTGGAAAGCGAAGTGGGCAGAGGAAGTGTGTTTAAGGTATTCCTTCCGCTGAACAAAAGTAATTGAAACCCAATGAGCCACAGAGAACACAGAGATCACGTGTTCTCTGTGTTCTTTGTGCCCAATTTTTTCAGTCTATGATTGCCACGGCCCGGACCCAGCCGGCGCTGGCGGACTTGATTTTGACCGGAAAGCAGGCCACCTTGAACCCGGTGGGGGGTAACTGGTCCAGGTTGGTCAGTTTTTCCATGTGGCAGTACCCTTTTTCTATGCTGGCGAAATGGCCTTCCCAGATGATGGATGAATCCCTTGACTTTTCAAAATCCTTGGCGATTATGGGGAGCGGGCGGTCCCAGCTCCAGGCGTCGGTGCCGGTAACCCGCACTCCCTGGTTAAGCAGCCACAGGGTGGCTTCCCGGCCCATACCGCAGCCCTTCACCAGGTACTGCGGTGTTCCCCAGGCCTTGGCCGCGCCGGTGTAGATGAGCACTATGTCCAGGGGCTTGATGGTATACCCTATTTTTTTTGTGGCCTCTTCCAGGTCGGAGGCGCTTACCAGGTAGCCGTCGGGCTTGTCGCTGAGGTCCAGCATAACCCCGTCGGAGAAGCACCACTCCAGCGGAACCTGGTCTATGGTATAGGCCCTGGTGTCATCCCCGTCCATGGTGGGGTGGTAGTGCCAGGGGGCATCCAGGTGGGTGCCGCTGTGGGTGGAGAGTTTCAAAAACTCTATGGTCCACCCCAGCCCCTTGGGCAGATCCTGCCTGGTTGCCGTGGGGAAAAAAACGCACATACTGTCCGCGCCCTGCTCGTGGTTCATGTACTCGATGCTTGGTATCATCATTTCCGGGTCGCTGGGCAGGCCGCTTTCAATGGACACGGAGAGGTCGATAATTTTTTTTGGCATTAATGATCTACCTCCTTGTCAGAATCCAGAATTCAGAATCCAGAGTCCAGATCTGTGGTCTCTGTGTCCTCTGTGGCTAAAATGAAATTCAGCTTTACGCCTGGCTTGGGTATTTCTGCATTACCTGGCGCCCTTTTTCCGTCAGTAGTAGAATTCTGCGCCAAATACCCGTTTCCTTCAGGTAGCCCTGGTTAATCAGGTGGGAAACCACCGATGCCAGTTCAAGGGAACTCCAGCCTTTTTCTTCGGTTAGGCGGGTTATTTTTTCAGGTTCCTGGCCGGCTGCTTTAAGCACATCCAGGTGATCCGGCATTATCCCGTCCTTGACCATTTCCCGCTGGCTTTCTTCAAGTTGGGGCAGGACACTTTCCCCCAGAGGGGTGATGGCGAAGGTATAGAAGGCCGAACCCCACTTGCCCTGCCTCTTTATATAACCTCCCCGGTCCAGCTTTTCCACCGACTGGTTGCTTACCCTGGAGTCAGTTTTCAGGGCGTCGGTGATTTCGGACATGTAGCGGTATCCGTAGCGGATCAGATCGAGGACCTTGTAATCGGTCTCGTCCAGCTCAGCCTTTTCCTGGCCTTTAAAGCCGGGGTCACCGTAATACTTGGGCTTGGTAACCAGGGAAATCAGCACGGCCGGAAACAGGGTGGCGATCAGGCCGGCCACTCCCACATGCATGATGTTTGAAATAGCATAGATCTTGGTCAGTTCAAGCAGGGTAAACAGCGCCATGGTGGCCATGCCCAGCACTGTTCCCCACAATGCCCCGGTCCGGGTACAGCGGGGCCACAATATTCCCAGCAGGATCAGCACCGAGGGCGGGCCCAGCCAGGCATTGGCGAAGGCAAACAGGTAGATTGGCCCGCCGGGGTAAAAACAGAGGAACCAGGTTAAAAAGCCCAGCAGGAGCAGGATTACCCTGGAGGCTGCCAGAACCTGCCGGGAGTCGGCGCCGGGCCTGATTATCCTCTGGTAGATGTCCCTGGTGGCGGTGGCGGTGGCCCCGATGTGTGCTGTGGCGGCCGTGGAAATGGAGGCGGCCAGCGCACCGATAAGCAGGAATGAACTGAGGGCGGCCGGCAGGGCCTTCAGCAGGAACCCGTATGCTGCGGTGGTAGGCAGCTTGCCCACCGGGGCAAAGGTGGCGGGATGGGCTGCGCCTGCATAGACCCCAATAAAGGCCAGGGGCACGTAGATAACAAAAACCAGTATAATGCCGGCGTAGACATAAGATAACCGGGCTGCCCTCTCACTGCGGCAGGAAGCGGCCCTCAGCCAGTAATAGTTGTTGCCGTAAACCAGGAAGAAGGCAAAAAGCAAAACGAAGGTCAGGACGCTCGGGTATTTAAGGGTTAAAACCGGCACCGAGGCGCCTTTTATCCCTGCCGTCCAGTAGTTCGGCCCGGGCCAGCTCTTGGCCAGCCACTCACCTCCGCCATAAGTGTTAATCAGGGAAAAAATGAACAGCGGGATGGCCACCAGACCGATGATCATCTGGATAAAATCGGTCAGCGTTACCGCCCAAAGGCCGCTAAAGTACGAAAAAGCCATAAAAATGAGGAAGCACAGTGATATTGAAACGAACAGCGGCCAGCCCACATAGCCGGTGATCACACTGGCCATGGAAACCACGTTGTTGGCCAGGATTCCGATCAGACCCAGTATGGTGGTAATGGTGACGATAAGCCTGACGTCAGGGCCGTATCTCATTTCCAGCCATTCCGGCAGGGTCTGGGCCCCGCACCGCCTGATGAAGGTGGTGAATAAAAGCCCATACAGAGCCAGTCCTCCCAGCGAGTAGATGGCGGCCCAGGACATTGACCCCCAAAAACCAAAACTTACCGCCAGCCCGGGCCCCAGGGCTATGCTGGTGCCGGCAAACCCGATGGCGGCCACACCGAAGACATTGATTAAAAGGCTTACTTCCCGGCCGGCCAGGATAAAGTCGGATGAGTCGTTAATCCAGCGCCTGGTGAGCCATCCGCCGTAGGTGAGAATTCCGGCGAAGATGATAAAAAATATAAGGAATACAAGTTCTCCGGACACATTTATCCCTCCTGATTAATGTTTTTATTTTATTACTACCAGGGTAGTATAATCTTTTTTAAATTTAATGTATATTCAGATTAATCCTGTGTCAAGGACAAATTTTCTCAGGAAAGAATTGGTAAGACAGCAGGCAATGACAGACCCTGCTGCGCCATTTGACGGGCTGGCGCGGGTTAAGGAAAGAGGAGCCTGTTTTACAGATAGATTTTTATCCTCTTTAAGGTGAAGTATATTAGTGACAAAATAAGAAGTGCCGATATTGTCAGCAGCAGCAGAATTCCCGAGAATTGAAGGCTCGTCAGCAGCGGAGGACTTTCCTGCATCCTCTCCAGGGCGGCCATGGCCGGAATGGCCAGGCTGTCGGCCAGAGGCATGGCCGGTCCGAACAGAAATATGGTGTAAAGCGACGCCAGGGCGGCATGGGCCAGCCTCAGGCAGATGAAGGGGAGCATCCTGATATCGGTTTCACTGATCATGCTGGCCACCTGGGCATGCCCGGAAAGGCCGCTCCAGGCCAGGATTACCGCCACCGCGGTCACCTGCTGGGCCAGCGGGGCCGCTGATTCACTGGCTATCTTTGACCCGATGGTCATTTCAAAAAACCCGCTGGCCAGGGCGGGCATCACCTCCGGTGCGAACCCCAGCGGCACCAGCACGGTGCCCAGCAGTTCGGCCAGGTGATTAATGACCCCGGCTGCGGTGAGAATTCTTATAATTACCGCAAACAGTATTATAAAGCCGCCTATGTTCAGCAGGTTGTTGACGGCGTTGCGCACCGCGTCGCCGATGATTTTTCCCATGGGCCGGCTCTCCTTTTGCCAGGCGCCGGTGATTTCGCTGAGTGCCCGCGCAAATATGTTATTGTATGGATTTCCCCTTAACGGGAGCGCTTCCGGGTCATGGCGGCCGTAAAAACGCAGGGCCAGGCCCAGGGTAAGGTTGGCCAGGTAATGGGATCCGGCTATAATCACCCCCAGTTCGGGCCGGCCGAACATACCCACCGAAACGGCCACAATCATAAACAGGGGGCTGGAATTACTGGTAAAGCAGACCAGCCTTTCGGCCTCAATGCGGGTGCAGAGCCTCTGTGAACGGAGGCGGGCCGTAACCATGGCCCCGATTGGGTACCCGCTGGTGTAGCCGATACAAAAGACGAAGGACCCGCAGCCGGGAACGTTGAACAGGGGGCGCATAAGGGGTTCCATTAAAACTCCCATGAAATTTATCAGGCCGAAGCTCATCAGCAGTTCCGATGCGATAAAGAAAGGGAGCAGAGATGGGAATACTATATTCCACCAGGTTTTTAAACCGGTGGTGGCGCCGTCGAAGGCCACCCTGGGCTGAGATATCATGGCGATGACAAAGGCCAGGGCGCAGGCAGTCCAGAAAAATCCGGCCACCTGTTTTTTGTTAGTTTTAAACTTGCCGCCGCGACATATTGCCGGAAACAGGAAAATGGCGGCTATTATGAAGAGGATTACGGCAATGGACGATACTGTCATCAGGACCCCCCGCTGTAAATGCTGGCTGGAAAACTTTTCTTAAATGATTTATACTAAGGCAGGATAAGGAATATGAAATCCTTGACAAGATAAGCGCCGCTTTTATATAATTCTTTTTGTGGTGTGGAGAGTGGGTCCATGATCCAGTTGGACATATCAAGGATCAAAAATAATCCCGGCGAAGAACAGCGCCTGGTGACGAACTTCCGGATGGAGCCCATACAGAGTGGGCATGACCGGGTTTTTTTCAATAATCCCCTCCGGTTGGATGTCTTTTTGGTTAATGACGGCGGTGCCCTGAAACTGGGCGGATTTTTGGAGGCCGATGTAAAGGTTGCCTGCAGCCGGTGCCTGGAACTCTTTGACATGCCTGTAAGGGCGGAAATGGACGAGGTGTACTACAACGAGTCACAGCAGGATGTGGAACCCGGTGAGGACTGGGTGCCTTTCAGGGGCGACAATCTGAACATCACCCCCGAGGTTGAAAAAGCCCTGCTGTCCTCCCTGCCCATGAAGCTTCTGTGCCGCCAGGACTGCCGGGGCCTGTGCCAGAAGTGCGGGACAAATTTAAACCGGGGAGACTGTGACTGCCTGGTGGATAATATTGACCCGCGCCTGGAAGTATTAAAGAAATTGCTGGAGAAAGAAAATTAAATCAGGATTAAATCCCAATTCCCAATTCCGGTTTTTTGAAGGGGGTGCGAATATAAATGGGAGTTCCTAAGAGAAGAGCCTCAAAACAGAGAGGGAGACAGCGCAGGGCGGCTAATGTAAACCTGGAAGCCCCCAATCTGGTAAAGTGTCCACAATGTCACGAGCTGATTGTCTCACACAAGATTTGCCCGGCATGTGGTTACTACAAGAACAGGGAAGTAATAAAGGCTAAATCCAAATAATTGCCCGGATAGCCTGCAGAAAAAACCTGCGGGCTTTTTATATTGTTTGGGGAATATTTTTTTGTTTCCGGCATTATTATGGTAAATATTAGCAGATTGATTGATGCACAAAATGCCGGTTTTCATGTTGCTTTTATTTTCCAGACGGGATATAATACTGTTTAGTACCTGGTACTAAAAGTGGTTTTTGGGTGATAATAATGCCCGGGAACAGCTTGAACAGGTCTGCCAGGCAGCGGCTGGTGGAAAAATACATTACCGGCAACCCCTTTCTTACCGACGAGGAGTTGGCGGAGATACTGGGGGTCAGCATACAGACCATACGCCTGGACAGATCAGAGCTGAAAATACCCGAAATGAGATCCCGCATAAAAACTATGGCCAGCGGGGTCTTCAAGCAGATCCGGTCCATCAGCGCGGACGAATTGACGGGAGAGCTGGTGGATCTGGAAGTGGGTCGTTCAGGTATTTCGGTTCTCACCATAACCGACCGGATGACCTTGAAGAAAACCAGGGTGGCCCAGGGGCATTATCTTTTTGCCCAGGCCAACTCGCTGGCGGTGGCCCTTATCGACGCCGAGGTGGCCCTGACCGGGACCAGCAAAATAAGCTTCAAGCGGCCGGTTTTCAGCGGTGAGAGGGTGGTGGCCAGGGCATATATAAGCAGGAGGAGTGGAAACAGGTGCATGGTCAGGGTTTCATCCACGGTCAGGGATGAACTGGTTTTTACCGGGAGATACCTCATTTTCGTCATCTCGGAGGAGGTTTGGCGGCGATGAAAATCGCGGTGGATGCCATGGGGGGCGACTATGCCCCCCGGGAAGTGGTGGTGGGCGCTCTGGAAGCCAGCCGGGATGGCATAGAAATAATACTGGTGGGCGACCGGGATAAAATTTTAAGTGAACTGGGCAAGGAACACAACAACCGGATAGAAATATTGCACACCACCGAAGCCATTGCCATGGGAGAGCAGCCGGCAGCGGCTGTGCGCCGCAAGAAGGATTCTTCCATCGTCAGGTCGGTACAGCTGGTCAGGGAAGGGGCCGCCGGGGCCATGGTATCAGCCGGCAGCACCGGGGCTGTGATGGCTTCCGGGCTGCTGGGACTGGGGAGGATAAAGGGCATAGACCGCCCGGCCATTGCCAGTGTACTTCCCGGTAAAGAGGGAGGTACCGTGCTGCTGGACGTGGGGGCCAATGTCGAGTGCAAGCCCAAAAACCTGCTTCAGTTCGGGATCATGGGATCTCTCTACGCCGAAAAAATCCTGGGGATCAGGAATCCCCGGGTGGGCCTCCTGAACGTGGGGGAGGAGGAATCCAAGGGCAACGAGCTGACGCTGGAGGCTTTCCGCCTGCTAAAGCATGCCGGTATAAATTTCATCGGCAATGTTGAAGGCAGGGACCTCTTCAGCGGTTCGGTGAGTGTGGTGGTCTGTGACGGGTTCGTGGGAAATGTGGTGCTGAAGGCCGGAGAGGGTTTGGCCATGGCGCTGCTGGCCATGATGAAGGAGGAACTGACCCGCAACTGGCTGTCCAAGATGGGCACCGCCCTGGCGCTTCCTGCCCTTAAGGAAATAAGAAGAAGGGTTGACTACGCCGAGTACGGGGGTGCTCCGCTGCTGGGTGTCAACGGGGTGATTATAGTGTGTCACGGCAGTTCGACGGCCCTGGCCATAAAAAATGCCATAAAGGTGGCCGCCAATGCGGTATCATGCGGACTTGTGGACGCCATCAGGGAAAACATAGAGAGCAGCTTGCTAAAAAAGGTGGAATGCAGTGATGTCTGAAACCGGGTTCGGGGCCGGAATACTTGGGCTGGGATCGTATGTTCCGGACCGGGTGTTAACCAATAAAGAACTGGAAGATTTAGTAAATACCAGCGACGAGTGGATAGTGAGCAGGAGCGGGATACGGGAAAGAAGAATAGCGGCCCCCGAACAGGCCACCTCGGACCTGGCCCTGGAGGCCGCCCGGAGGGCACTGGAGGATGCCGGGGTAGAACCCGGTGATGTGGATCTGATAATCGTGGCCACCAACACCCCGGACAGCTTTTTTCCGGCGGTTTCCTGCATTGTTCAGGACCGCCTGGGAGCGTCCAAAGCCGGAGCCTTCGACCTGCTTGCAGGCTGCACCGGGTTTATATACGCCTTTTCAGTGGCCGCCCAGTATATAGCTACGGGAATGTATAAATATGTGCTGGTAATCGGGGCGGAAACACTTTCACGGATAGTGGACTGGGAGGACAGGAATACCTGTGTGCTTTTCGGCGACGGGGCCGGCGCCGCGGTAGTGGGGCAGGTTCCCCACGGTTACGGGTTGATCCGGAACAGGCTGGGCGCCGACGGTTCCGGCGGCCCCCTGCTGTATATCCCGGCCGGCGGGTCCAGGATGCCGGCCAGCAGGGAAACTGTTGACAACAGGCAGCATTATGTGCGCATGAACGGCCGCGAGGTGTTCAAATTTGCCGTCAGGACATGCGGGGACGGGTCGCTGGAGGCCCTTGAAGAGGCGGGGCTGTCCAGGGAGGACGTGGATTTCCTGATTCCTCACCAGGCCAATATCAGGATTATAGAGGCGGCCGCCAGGAGGCTGGACCTGCCTATGGACAGGGTACTGGTCAATGTGGACCGCTTCGGCAATACCTCCACGGCCTCCATACCGATGGCCATGGAGGAGGCGGTGGACCAGAAAAAAATCAAGGACGGGGATAATATTGTCCTGGCCGCTTTCGGGGCCGGCCTTACGTGGGCGGTGGCCGTCCTGCGCTGGTATGATTACCGAAAGAATGCAGGAGACAGGAGACAGCTCAGAGGGGAGGGAACCTAGCATTATTCATACAGCCTTGTGTGACATCTTGGGAATTGAATATCCCATCCTGCAGGGGGGGATGGCCTGGGTCTCCACGGCCGAACTGGCGGCCGCGGTAAGCGAGGCCGGCGGGCTGGGGATTATAGGCTCGGGGCAGGCCCCGGCCCAGTGGGTGAGGGATCAGGTCAGAAGGGCAAAGGAATTGACCGGTAAGCCCTTCGGGGTCAATGTGATGCTGCTGTCCCCCTTTGTGGACGAGGTAATGGAAGTAATCCGGCAGGAAAGGGTGGCGGTGGTAACCACCGGGGCGGGAAACCCGGGTAAATACGTGCCTTCCCTGCAGGAAGCGGGGATCCGGGTAATCCCGGTGGTGGCCTCGGTGGCCCTGGCCAAACGGCTGGTGCGGTCGGGGGTTGACGCCCTTATCGCCGAGGGAATGGAGAGCGGGGGGCACGTCGGGGAATTGACCACCATGGCCCTGGTGCCGCAGATCGTGGATGCCGTTGATGTTCCCGTTATTGCCGCCGGGGGTATTTTTGACGGCCGGGGCTTTGTGGCCGCGCTGGCCCTGGGAGCGGTGGGGGTGCAGATGGGCACCCGGTTCATGTGCGCCCAGGAGTGTACCATCCATCAAAATGTAAAAGAGATGGTAATCAAGTCCAGGGACCGGAACACCGTGGTGACCGGCAGGAGTACCGGACACCCGGTGAGGGTGCTGGAAAACAAGCTGAGCAAAAAGTTTCTGGAGATGGAAGCAAAATGCCTCCCTTCCGATGAGATTCTCCAGATCGGGGTGGGCAGCCTGAAAGCGGCCATGGTGGACGGCGATGTGGAAATGGGTTCGGTGATGGCCGGCCAGGTATCGGCCATGGTTGCAAAAATCCAGCCGGCCAGGGAGATTATCGGGGAAATCATGTCCGGGGCCCGGGAGATTATGTCCAAAATGGGCAAGATTGCGGGTGAACGGTAATGGGTAAGTGCGCCTTTATATTCCCCGGCCAGGGGTCCCAGTACGTCGGGATGGGCCGGGACATATATGAACAGCACCCGGCGGCTGCTGTGGTGTTCGACCGGGCCGGCAGGGCCCTGGGCTGGGACATGGCTGCCCTGTGTTTTGAGGGTCCGGAGGAGGAGTTGAAGAAAACGGTAAATGCCCAGCCGGCCATTCTGACAGTCAGTGTGGCCTGCCTGGCCGTACTGCAGGAACTGGGGATAAGGCCGCATGTGGCGGCCGGGCACAGCCTGGGGGAGTATACCGCGCTGGTGGCCGCCGGTTCCCTGGACTTTGATGACGCCGTGAGGCTGGTAAGGTTGCGGGGCAAATACATGCAGGAGGCGGCGCCTTTAGGGGAGGGCGGCATGGTGGCCGTTATCGGCCTGGAAACCGGGGTGATTGCGGAAATCTGCTCCGCGGTAAGCAGGCAGGGCCCAGGGGTGGTGGAGGCCGTCAACCTCAACTGCCCGGGCCAGGTGGTTATCGCCGGCGACAACGGTTCCCTGGCAAGGGCGGTGGAACTGCTGAAGGAAAAGGGGGCCAGGAGGTGCGTACCCCTTCCGGTAAGCGCCCCGTTTCACTCTTCACTGATGAAGCCGGCCGGAGACAGGCTGGCGGCCGTTCTGGCCGCCGCCGACGTGAGGACCCCGGCCCTGCCGGTGGTTTCAAACGTAACCGCGAACTACCACGGCAGCGGGGAGGAGATTAAAAAACTGCTGGTCAGGCAGGTGTACAGCCCCGTCCGCTGGGAAGAGAGCGTCGGGCTGATGGTCCGGGACGGGGTTAGCCTGTTCGTTGAGGTTGGCCCCGGCAAGGTCCTTACCGGCCTGGTCAGGAAAATCAATAAGGACGTGAACGTCATTAACGTGGATGATATTGTTTCTTTGGAAAAAGCCCTTGCTACTTTAAGGGAGGTTAGCTAAAATGTATCTTAATGGCAGGGCTGCCATAGTTACCGGGGCTTCCCGGGGCATCGGGCGGGCCATAGCCCTGGCCCTGGCCCGGGAAGGGGCCGATGTGCTGGTAAATTACGCCGGCAGGGAGGCCGAGGCCGGGTCGGTGGTGGATGAAATCAGGGCCATGGGGCGGGAGGCTTTCGCTTTTCGCGCCGACGTTTCCGACCCGGCCCAGGCCGCCGGAATGATAAACGCCGCCCTGGAGAAGTTCGGGCGGCTGGACATCCTGGTAAACAACGCCGGGATAACAAAAGACAACCTGATCCCCAGGATCCGGGAAGAGGACTGGGACGCGGTCATATCGGTAAATCTCAAGGGCGCATTCAACTGTATAAAGTCCGCCATCCGCCCCATGCTGAAGGCCAGGTGGGGACGGATAATAAACATAACCTCGGTGGTGGGGGTTTCGGGTAACGCCGGGCAGTCCAACTACGCGGCCAGCAAGGCCGGGCTGATTGGTTTGACCAAGTCGGCGGCCCAGGAGTTCGGGTCCCGCGGTATAACCGTAAATGCCGTGGCCCCCGGTTTAATCGCCACCGAAATGACCGATGCCCTGCCGGAGGAGGCTAAAAACAGGCTGCTGGCGGATATACCGGCGGGAAGGCCGGGTACACCCCGGGAGGTGGCCGCGCTGGTGGTCTTTCTGGCCGGAGAGTCCGCCTCGTACATAACCGGACAGGTAATCATGGTGGACGGCGGTTTAGCTATGTAAAAGTTTTTTACAACCGGGAAGGGAGGTGAACCTGTGTCAGTGTTTGAAAAAGTTAAGGCGATAATTTCCGAGCAGCTGGGTATTGACGAAAGTGACATAACAATGGAATCATCGTTTATCGAGGACCTGGGGGCCGATTCGCTGGACATAGTGGAACTGGTGATGGCCCTGGAAGAAGAATTTGATATAGTCATCCCGGACGAGGATGCAGAGAAAATTCGCACTGTCGGCGAGGCAGTTAACTATATTAAGGAACATCAGTAGATTTAAAAGTCCCGCGCCTGAGCGGGATTTTTTTAAGCAATATGTTACTGTGGCGGTGGAGGTGTTTTTTTGATACCCAAAATAGTGATCACGGGCATGAGTGTGGTTTCCCCGGTAGGCATAGGCCTGGACGCATTCTGGTCAAACCTTGTGGCGGGCCGGTCCGGAGCCGGTCCCATCACCAGGTTTGATACCGAGGGATACAGCACAAAGATAGCGGCCGAGGTAAAGGATTTTGTTCCGGAAAATTATATGGACAAAAAGGATGCCCGGCGCATGGACCGCTTTACCCAGTTTGCCATGGCGGCCGTAAAAATGGCCCTGGAGGACGCCGGAATTGATGTTGATTCGGTGAATAAGGACCGGGTGGGGGTAATCCTGGGGTCGGGTATAGGCGGCATAGAAACCCTGGAAGAACAGCACAAGGTTTTGCTGAACAAGGGCCCGGGAAGGGTCAGCCCGTTTTTTATCCCGATGATGATTGCCAATATGGGGGCCGCCCAGATCGCCATAACGTACGGGTTCCGGGGCTGCAACCTGATCACCACCAGCGCCTGCGCCTCCAGCAACAACGCCATTGGAGACGCGTACCGCCTGCTGCAGCGCGGCCAGGCGGACGTAATGATTTGCGGCGGCACCGAGGCGCCCATCACCCCCATGGCTACCGCCGGTTTTTGCTCCATGAAGGCCATGTCCACCCGCAATGACGAACCGGAAAAGGCCTGCCGCCCCTTCGACACCGGGAGAGACGGCTTTGTGATGGGGGAGGGGGCCGGCTTCCTGGTCATGGAAACCGCCGATCATGCCAGGCGGAGAGGCGCCAAAATTTACGGCGAAATAGTGGGTTACGGGAGCAGCTGCGACGCCCACCATATTACCGCGCCCGACCCCGAGGGCAAGGGGGCGGCCATGTCAATGGATTTGGCCCTGAAGGACGCCGGCCTGGCGCCGGGGGAGGTTGATTACCTGAACGCCCACGGAACCGCCACCCCTCTGGGAGACAGGCTTGAAACCCTGGCCATCAAACAGGTCTTCGGCCGGCACGCCTATAAGATAGCGGTGGGGTCAACCAAGTCCATGACCGGCCACCTGCTGGGGGCGGCGGGCGGCCTGGAGGCCGTGGTATGCCTGCTGGCCATTGAGAGGGGCGTCATACCTCCGACAATAAACCTGGAAAATCCCGACCCCGAATGCGACCTGGATTACGTGCCCAACCAGGCCAGGAAGTCCGGGGTCAAGGTGGCCATGTCAAATTCATTTGGTTTCGGGGGTCACAATGTCACCCTGGTTTTTAAGAAATATTCGGAGTAAATCAGGATAAAAAATATTGCCGGGAAAATTTGGGGTGTATAGGATGGCTCACCGGGAAGCGATTGAGGAACTCCGCGAAAAAATCGGAATTGCGTGGAAAGACATTGATTTGCTTTATATGGCCCTCACTCACAGTTCCTTTTCCTTTGAAAAGAAAGAGAAGACGAAAAATAACCAGAGGCTGGAGTTTTTGGGAGACGCCGTCCTTGAACTGATCATCAGCGATTACCTGTATAATACCTGCCCGTCCGGCTCCGAAGGAGAACTCACCAAACTGAGGGCGTCCATTGTCTGCGAACCGTCCCTGGCCAGGGTGGCCAGGGATCTGGGCATTGGACCCTGCCTGATTATGGGAAAGGGAGAAGAGCGGTCCGGGGGCAGGGACCGTCCCTCAATACTGGCCGACGCCTACGAATCGCTGCTGGGGGCCATTTACCTGGACAGCGGCCTTGAGGCCGCCAGGAAATTTGCCTTGAGCCGGCTGCGGGAAATAATCTCCGATGTTTTGGAAGGCCGGGTGGAAAGAGACTATAAAACCGAGCTGCAGGAGATATTACAAAAGAAATCGAGCCATCCGGTGAACTATGTGATCCTGAAAGAGGAAGGCCCGGCCCACGACAAGTTTTTTACCGCCGGGGTGGTATACATGGGCAGGCAGATGGGCGCCGGGACCGGACATTCCAAGAAGGAAGCGGAACAGCAGGCCGCCCGGAACGCCCTGGACAATATTGTCGACTGGGGATTGGAATAAGACGGAGGTTAACAGAAAATGAGTATATTCAGCAGGCTTAAACAGTCCCTTGGCAAGACCAGACAGGGCCTGGTGGAGAAAATCGACAGCCTGATTACAGGGAGAAAAAACATAGATGAGGAATTGTACGAGGAACTGGAGGAAATTCTTATCCGGGCCGATGTGGGGGCCGAAACGGCCTTCCGCCTGGTGGAGGACCTGCGCAGGCTGGTCAGGGAACGCCGGGTCAGTGACGCCGCTGAATTGAAACCTTTACTGAAGGAACTGATCCGTAATGTAATGGGACAGGATTCACCGGCCCTCAATAACGGGGGGAATCCCACAGTAATCCTGGTGGTGGGGGTGAATGGCGTGGGCAAAACCACCACCATAGGCAAGCTGGCGCATTATCTTAAAAAGGGCGGGGAGAAGGTTATACTTGCCGCCGGCGACACTTTCCGGGCCGCGGCCATTGACCAGCTTGAAATATGGGGAAACCGGGCCGGAGTTGATGTGATCAGGCACCAGGAAGGATCCGACCCGGCGGCGGTGGTTTTTGACGCCCTGCAGGCCGCCAGGGCGAGAAACGCCGGTGTGCTGGTGGTGGATACCGCCGGGAGGCTGCATACAAAGAGTAACCTGATGGAAGAGTTGAAAAAGATCGGCCGGGTTCTTACCAGGGACAATCCCGGGGCTCCCCATGAAGTTCTCCTGGTGCTCGACGCCACCACCGGGCAGAATGCAATCAACCAGGCCAGGATATTCGGAGAGGCAACCGGGGTTACCGGCATTGTGCTGACCAAGCTTGACGGGACGGCAAAGGGAGGGGTTGTCATAGGCATCAGGCAGACCCTGGATATTCCGGTGAAATTCATCGGGATTGGCGAGGGCCTTGAGGACCTCCGCCCCTTTGACCCCGATGAGTTCGTTGAGGCTCTTTTTTCCTGACCGGTAAAAGTTATCAAGCATGATAGATTAAACAGGTTGGGAGGCCTGCCAGTGACCGTAAAAGTAGCCATTATCGGAGGAACGGGGGTCTACGATCCCCAGATATTATCAAACATAAGAGAAGAAAAAATTACCACGGCGTACGGGACCGTACATGCGGTTATCGGCACTTACCGGGACATGGAAATGGCCTTCATGGCCAGGCACGGGAAAGACCATTCGGTGCCGCCGCACTTGGTCAACTACCGGGGGAATATCGCCGGCCTGAAAAAACTGGGGGTAAAAAGCATTTTTGCCACTGCCGCAGTAGGTTCACTTAACCCGGACATGAAGCCGGGGCAGTTTGTTTTTGTCGATCAGTTCCTGGACTTTACCAAGGGAAGGCCCTCGACATTTGTTGAGGAGGGTGTGGTGCACCTGGATATGACTGAACCGTACTGCCCCGAACTGAGGAAACTGCTTTCGGCCACTGCCGGGGAAATGGGGATGGAACACCACCCCGCCGGTACTTACGTCTGCACCGAGGGTCCCAGGTTTGAAACGGCGGCGGAGATAAAAATGTTCAGGCAGTTGGGCGGAGACCTGGTGGGCATGACCAGCGTTCCCGAGGTTGTACTGGCCAGGGAAGCCGAGATTTGTTACGCCACCATTGCCATGGTGACCAATTTTGCCGCCGGCATTTCACCCGGCAAGCTTTCACACCAGGAAGTTGTGGAAATGATGGCGGAGAACGCCGAAAAATTAAGAGGGCTGGTTATGCGGGCGGTATCCGGCCTGGATGCGGACCGGACCTGTTCATGTCACCATGCCCTGGAAGAAGGGCCGGTAAAATCGGACGTCAGTCGTAAGTAGCCGGTCGCCGGGAAGGGAAGATATTTGACCGTCACCTGGTACATAATGGTACTGACGACCGGTGTCTGACGACCGATGACTGAAATGGGGGGGATTTGTCGTGGATGCCATGCGCTGGGAGGGCAGCGAGCTGTTAATACTGGACCAGACCAAACTGCCCGGCTGCATTGAATATATCCGCTGCCGGGACCACCTGACGGTGGCCGAAGCCATAAAAAAGCTCTCGGTAAGAGGGGCCCCGGCCATCGGGGCTTCTGCAGCTTACGGCCTGGTGCTGGGGGCAATGAGCCTTAAGACCGATGATCCCGGTGAATTTATGGCCGGGGTTGAAAAAATAGCTGCTTACCTGTCTTCCACCCGCCCGACGGCGGTGAACCTTAACTGGGCGCTGGAAAGGATGCTTGCCGGAATACGTTCGGCAGCGCCGGCGGAACCTAAAGAGCTGATCGGGATAATGATTCGCGAGGCGGACAGCATATACCGGGAGGACCTGGAGGGCAACAGGAGGATGGGCAGGTTCGGGCTGGAACTGATACCGGACGGGGCCAGAATTCTGACCCACTGCAACGCCGGGGCCCTGGCCACCGCGGGTTACGGCACCGCCCTGGGGGTGATCAGGGCGGCCCACGAGGCTGGTAAAAAGGTGAGCGTTTATGCCGGTGAGACCAGGCCCCTCCTCCAGGGAGCCAGGCTTACCGCCTGGGAAATGGTCCGGGAGGGTATACCGGTGACCCTGCTCACGGACAATATGGCCGGTTACCTGATGGCCTTGCGAATGGTTGACCTGGTGGTGGTGGGCGCCGACCGCATTGCCGCCAACGGTGATGTGGCCAACAAGATAGGGACTTACGGGGTGGCCGTTCTGGCCGGGGAGCACGGGATACCCTTTTATGTGGCCGCGCCTTTTTCCACCGTTGACATGAGGCTTAAGTCGGGAGCCGAAATACCCATAGAGGAGCGGAGCCCGGAGGAGGTAACCCATATCGCCGGGCAGAGGATGGCCCCGGAAGGGGTCAGGGTCTGGAACCCGGCCTTTGACGTCACACCGGCCAGGCTGGTAAGCGCCATAATTACCGACCGGGGCATAGCCCGGCCGCCGTACGAAAAGGCCTTGAAAGAGTTGGAACTAAAGCCGGGAATTGGGAAACAAGGGAAGGGGAACGGTTCATGAAAGATTATATAATCAGGGATATCGGGCTTGCCCCGGAGGGCAGGCTGAAAATTGACTGGGTCAAGGTCCACATGCCGGTCCTCAACGTAATCAGGGGAGAGTTTGAAAGGGAGAAGCCCTTTGCCGGCGCCAGGGTGGCCATGAGCATCCACCTGGAGGCAAAAACGGCATACCTGGCCGAGGTGTTAAGGGCGGGCGGGGCCGAGGTGGCCATCACCGGCTCAAACCCCCTTTCCACCCAGGATGACGTGGCGGCGGCGCTGGCCGCCGGGGGAATAAACGTTTACGCCTGGTACGACGCCAGCCCGGAGGAATACGACAACCACCTCTGGGAAACCCTGGAGACGCGCCCCAGGATTATCATTGACGACGGCGGGGACCTGGTGAACATGCTGCACACCCGCAGGACCGACCTGGTTCCCAATGTCATCGGAGGCTCCGAGGAGACCACCACCGGGGTAATAAGGCTGCGGGCGCTGGAAAAGGCCGGCAAGCTGCTTTTTCCCATGATTGCCGTTAACGACGCCCTGTGCAAATACCTCTTCGACAACCGGTACGGCACCGGAGAATCGGTATGGTCGGGGATCATGCGCACCACCAACCTGATCGTGGCCGGCAAAAACGTGGTGGTCCTGGGATACGGCTGGTGCGGCCGGGGAGTGGCCATGAAAGCCAGGGGCCTGGGGGCCAGGGTGATAATCTGCGAGGTTGACCCGGTACGGGCCATTGAGGCATACATGGACGGTTACCAGGTAATGAACAGCAGTGATGCGGCCGCGGTGGGAGATATGTTCATAACGGTCACCGGCTGCAGGGATATACTGCGCGGACATCATTTCAGCCGCATGAAGGACGGGGCCATCCTGGCCAACGCCGGGCATTTCGACGTGGAGATAAACAAGCCGGAACTGGCGGCCGCCGCCGTAGACAGGAAAACCGTGAGGAAAAACATTGAAGAATTTACCATGCCGGACGGCCGGAAAATATACCTCTTAGCCGAGGGAAGGCTGGTCAACCTGGCCGCCGGGGACGGACACCCGGCTGAAATAATGGACATGTCCTTTGCCCTGCAGGCCCTTTCCGCAAGGTACGTGCTGGATAACGCCGGGAAGCTGGAAAAACGGGTGTACGACGTGCCGCCGGAACTGGACAGGAGGGTGGCCGGGCTTAAGCTTAAGTCCCTGGGCATTGAAATCGACAGCCTGTCCAGGGAGCAGGAAGATTACATCTGCAGCTGGAACCATGGCTAGGAGGCCGCCCGGAAAGTCCATCTGCCGCGTTGCAGCTGCGGCTGTTCTCAAGACTAGGAGGAGAAGTTTTTATGGGCAAAATACTGATCAAGGGCGCCACCGTAATAACCATGACAGACCATGACGATATAATCCCAAACGGGGAGATCGCCATCGAAGGACAGCGGATTGTCAGCGTGGGGCCGGCCGGGTCGGCGCCGGCCGGCTTTGTGCCGGACAGGACCCTGGACGCCGGGGAAATGCTGGCGCTGCCCGGGTTTGTAAACAGCCACACCCACGCCGCCATGACGCTCCTGCGCAGCTACGCCGACGACCTGCCGCTGATGAAGTGGCTGGAAGAGAAGATATGGCCCCTGGAGGCGAAGCTGGAGAAGGAGGACATATACTGGGGCACCCTGCTGTGCTGCCTGGAAATGATCCGGTCGGGCACCACCACCTTTGCCGACATGTACTTTCACATGGGACAGGTGGCCAGGGCTGTTGAGAAGGCCGGGATGCGGGCCGACCTGTCCAGGGGCATGATCGGTGTCGGCCCCGAGGCCGAGCCGGCTATCGACTACAGCAGGCATTTCATTTCCAGCTGGAATGGCCGGGCCGACGGCAGGATCACGGTAAGCCTGGGGCCCCATGCCCCGTACACCTGCCCGCCGGACTACCTGAAGAAGGTAATCAAGCTGGCTGAGGAACTGAACGTGGGGATACATATACACCTGGCCGAGACACGTACCGAAATAGATGACCTGGCCAAAGAGTACGGCATGTCTCCAATCCGGCTGGTGGACAGCGTGGGGCTTTTTGAACTGCCGGTGCTGGCCGCCCACTGCGTGCATGTGGACGGGGAGGATATAGAAATACTGGCCAAAAAGAAGGTGGGGGTGGCCCACAACCCGGAAAGCAACATGAAACTGGCCAGTGGTGTGGCGCCTGTCACCGCCATGCTGAAGGCCGGTGTCACGGTGGGGCTGGGCACCGACGGGGCGGCCAGCAACAACAACCTGGACATGCTGGAGGAGATGCGCAGCGCCGCCCTGCTGCAGAAGGTAAGCACCATGGACCCACTGGCCCTGCCCTCCTTCCAGGCTCTGCGGATGGCCACCTGTGGAGGAGCCCAGGCGCTGGGTAAGGGGAACGAGATAGGTTTGCTTAAGGCGGGCTATAAGGCCGACATAATACTTGTGGACACCCGCAGGCCCCACCTTTTCCCCAGGCATGACTGGATTGCCCATATTGTTTATGCCGCCCAGTCCTCCGACGTGCACACCGTGATTATAGACGGCAGGATAGTAATGGAGGGGCGGCAGGTTTTGACCATTGACGAGGAAGAGGTATACCGGCAGGTTCAAAGCCGGGCAGAGAGGCTTGCAGGTCAGAAATAACGGTCAGTCGCAAGTCGTCGTCGGTCGTCAGTTGTCAGTAATGTTTTTATCCCGGCGACTGACGTCAGACGATCGACGACCGAATTGGGAGGTAACAGAGACGGCCACTGTAAAATTAGCCAGGGGCCGGCAGGCCAGGGTGGCCGGGGGACATCCCTGGGTTTACGGGACGGAGGTTTTCGATATCGCGGGAAATTTCAACCCCGGCGATATCGTGGACGTGGTTGATTACCGGGGAAAATTTCTGGGCCGGGGCTACATCAACCCGGCCTCCCAGATACTGGTCCGGATCCTGACCAGGAACAGGGAAGAGGAGATAAATCGCGACTTCTTCCGGAGGAGAATAAAAACGGCCTGGGAGTACAGGCAGAAGGTGGTTAAGAACACCAACGCCTGCCGGGTCGTATTTGCCGAAGCCGACCTCCTGCCGGCCCTGGTGGTGGACAAGTTTGGCGACTACCTGGCCATTCAGACCCTGGCCCTGGGAATTGACATACATAAGGAGACCATCACCGGGATTTTGGAGGAACTGATCAACCCGGCGGGAATGTATGAGCGGAATGATGTCAGCGTCAGGGAACTGGAAGGCCTGCCGCTGCAGGCCGGATTTATCGGCGCCGGGTTTGAAACCACGGTGGAGATAAACGAGAACGGCCTCAACTTTGAGGTTGACCTGGCCGGGGGGCAGAAAACCGGTTATTTCCTGGACCAGCGGGAAAACCGGATGGCCCTGGAAAACCTGTGCGCCGGGGCCAGGGTGCTGGATTGTTTCTGCCATACCGGCACATTTTCCGTTTATGCGGCCCGGTTCGGGGCCAGGGAGGTGCTGGGCATAGACATCTCCGGCCCGGCCCTGGAGGTGGCGGCCAGGAATGCCGCCCGGAACGGGGTTGACCGTGTCTGCACCTTCAGGGAGGGCAACAGCTTTGACGAACTGAGGGCCTTTGACCGGGCCGGTGAGAGGTTTGACCTGGTGGTCCTCGACCCCCCGGCCTTTACCAAGTCGAAGAAGGCTCTGGAAGGAGCAATCAGGGGCTATAAAGAAATCAATCTGAGATCTTTTAAGATACTGCAGCCGGGAGGGTTCCTGGTTACCTGCTCGTGCTCGTACCATATGAGCGAGGGGCTTTTCCTGGAGGTTATCAACGAGGCCGCCCTGGACGCCGGCAGGGTGGCCAGGGCGGTGGAGGTAAGGAGGCAGGCCCGGGATCACCCCATGCTCCTGGCATCCCCGGAAACTCACTATTTGAAGTGTGTGATACTGCAGGCTTTATAATGAAGTTCCGGACCGGGCAAAGATCAACCCCGCCGCCAAACTGCGGCGGGGTTGCTTTCATTCGCCCCCGGCCAGTTCCTTCCACGCCTCCTGGTATATATTCAGGTCCCTGTCGCTGAACAGCACGAACCGCACCTCATCCAGGCCGCCTTCCTGTTCGAGGAACTTCTTTACCGTGCCGGCGGCCACCCGGGCCGCCCTTTCGGTGGGGAAGCCGTAGGCGCCGGTGCTGATGGAGGGGAAGGAAACTGAGCGGACGCCCTTTTCCACTGCCAGCTTAAGGGAGTTGCGGTAGGCGTTTGCAAGCAGCTCGTCTTCCCGGTTTTGCCCGCCCTTCCAGATGGGGCCCACGGTATGTATGACATAGCGGGCCTTCAGGTTTCCGCCGCCGGTGATGACGGCCTCCCCGGTGGGGCAGCCGCCCTGCCTCGCCCTGATCTGCTTGCATTCTTCCAGTATTTGAGGGCCGCCGGCCCAGTGAATAGCCCCGTCCACACCGCCTCCCCCCAGCAGGGACGAATTGGCGGCGTTGACGATAGCCTCGGTGTCCGCCTGGGTTATATCCCCCCGGAGCAACACCACCATGGTGTTGTTTACTTTAACGTTCATATCCGGTCCTCCTTTTATTTCCCGGTGTTTTGCCCGGCGGCCCGGGATAGCCGGACCGCGGGCGGTAACCGGCAGGGAAGGGATTAAACTCTCTGGAAATGTTTTCTACCATAACATTATAACAAAAAAGCGGGGCTGTAAATTCCAATGTGATTATTGACCGGCGTCCAATTGGATGATAAACTTTTTTCGAAAAGTATAAAGCAGAGCGGAGATTAGCCAAAAGCCGAGATCAGGTGAGACGAGACGACTCGGAGCTTTTCGGGGTGAGGACCGGCGTATTAAGGCTGGTCTTTTTTATTTTATTAGCTGACAGCTTTCCGGAGGTGTTTTGCTTGATCCTAATGATTGACAATTATGATTCCTTTGTCTACAACCTTGTCCAGTACCTGCGGGAAATGGGCCGGGAGGTGGCGGTGTACCGCAATGACAGGATTAAGCCGGACCAGGTTGAAAGGATGAACCCCGGCCATATCATTATTTCCCCGGGGCCCTGCACGCCTGATGAGGCCGGAGTATCCCTGGAACTGATCAGGCAATTCGCCGGGAAAATACCAATCCTCGGGGTGTGCCTGGGGCACCAGGCCATCGGGCAGGCCTTCGGCGGGGCCGTAATCAGGGCCGGCCGGCCCATGCACGGCAAAACCTCGGCAGTCAGGCACGACGGCCGGGGAGTCTTTGCCGGGCTGCCCCAGCGGCTTACGGTGGGCAGGTATCATTCCCTGGTGGTCAGCCCCGGGGGACTTCCCGGCTGCCTGGAGGTCACCGCCCTGACCGACGCCGGAGAGATTATGGGCTTGCGGCACCGGGAATATTATGTCGAGGGCGTTCAGTTTCATCCCGAGTCCATTCTGACCCCGCACGGCAAACAGATGCTGGCCAATTTCTTGGGTATGGGAGAGGTTTGTCTTGAAGCCGTTTCTGCTTGAGAGGCTGGATGTGGAGCCCGACCCCGTTTCCCTCTTCGGCGGGCTGGCGGGGCAGCCCGGCAGTGTTTTGCTGGACAGCGGGATGATCATGGAAGGCCTGTCCAGGTATTCATTTATTGCCGCAGACCCCTTTCTGATCGTGACATCCCGGGGAAGCCGGGTAAGGATTGAAAAGAGGAACGGCCCCAACGCCGTAAGTATTGAGGCCGTGCAAGGGAACCCCCTGGACATCATAGGCAACCTGCTTAATCAGTACAGGATGGACGGGACGGGGTACCCGGCTCCATTTCCCGGCGGGGCGGCCGGATTCTTTGCCTATGACCTGGGCAGGCAGTTGGAAGACCTGCCGGCGCTGGCCGCCGACGATGTGGGGGCTCCGGACTGCTGGCTGGGGTTTTACGATGCGGTGGCGGCCGTTGACCATCTGGCCGGGGCGGTTTATATTGCCTCCACGGGTTTTTCCGCTTCCGGCGCCGCGGCATTGCCGCACCGGGCGGAAGAGCGCCTGGCCTGGCTGGAGGACAGGCTTCTGGAGGGCGTTAAAATGTCCCGGGCTGCCGGGGTGCGGCCTGAGGCGGCACAGGAGACAGGTAAACAGGACCCCACGGGTCTGGTATCGGACTTTGACCGGGAAAGCTACTGTGCGGTGGTGGAGAGGGCCAGGGAGTACATCGCCGCCGGGGATATATTCCAGGTCAACCTGTCCCAGCGCTTCAGCCTGCCCAGGAAAGAAGACCCGTGGGAGGTATACCGCCGCCTCAGGAAGATCAACCCGGCGCCCATGGCCGCCTTTATCAACTGCGGTCAGTTGCAGGTGGTCAGCGCTTCCCCGGAGAGGTTCATGAAGGTCTCCGCCGGAATGGTGGAAACAAGACCCATCAAGGGCACCAGGCCCAGGGGAAAAACCCCCGGGGAAGACAGCCACTGGCGGGAGGAACTGTGGAACAGTGAAAAAGACAGGGCTGAGCTGGTAATGATCGTGGACCTGGAAAGAAACGACCTGGGCAGGGTATGTGTTCCCGGTTCGGTTCACGTTCCGGAACTCTACCGGCTGGAGGAATATCCCACGGTTTTTCACCTGGTGTCCACTGTGACGGGCAGGCTGGAGGACGGGAAAGGCGTGGTGGACCTTTTAAAGGCGTCCTTTCCGGGGGGATCGATAACGGGGGCGCCCAAGATCAGGGCCATGGAAATAATTGAGGAGCTTGAGCCGGTAAGGCGGGGGATCTACTGTGGCTCCATAGGGTACCTGGGGTTTAACGGGGACGCCGACCTGAACATAGTGATCAGGACGCTGGTTTTTACCCGTGATAAAATATATTTCCAGGTGGGAGGGGGCATCACCATAGATTCGGACCCCCCGGCGGAATACATGGAAACATTGGACAAGGCCAAGGCCCTGGTCAGGGCGCTGGGACTTGACGGGCTGCGATAAACTTCGCCTTTCACATCGAAAATTCACATCGGGGACGGTTCTGGATGTGAATTTAAACCAGCTTATTCACACTGAGAACCGTCCCCAATGTGAAACATTCACACTGAGAACCGTCCCTGATGTGAATTTGGAGGGGGATTGGAACGATGGAAGCAGGGGGCGTCATCTGTCTCAACGGAGAGTTTGTGCCGGCGGGAGAGGCCGTTATTTCGGCGGTTGACCAGGGCGTTTTGTACGGCGTCGGACTGTTTGAAACTATCAGGGTGGCCGGGGGCCGGCCCCGGCTGCTGGACCGGCACCTGTCCCGCCTGTTCGCCTCGGCCGGGGAACTGGGACTGGAAGTTCCCTTCGGGCAGGAGGAACTTGCCGGTATGGCTTCCCGGACGGCGGAGGAAAACGGCATGGCCGGTGGGGGCCTGCGCCTGACCCTGACCGCCGGCGGGGCCTTCAGCAGGCCGGCGGTGTTCATAACCGCCAGGAAATCACCGTATCGTGAGGACCAGTACCGGACCGGCATCCGGGCGGGATTTTCCACCATTAAGAGAAACAACCGCTCTCCCCTGGTAAGGCACAAGACCCTGAATTATTTTGAAAACATTATGGCCAGGCGTGAAGCCGTGGCGGCGGGCTGGGACGAGGCGATTTTCTTGAATACCTCGGGGGACCTGGCGGAGGGCTCGGTGAGCAATATCTTCCTGGTGGACCGGGGAAAGGTCATTACCCCCCACCTGCAGAGCGGTTTGTTGCCCGGCATTACCCGCCGGAGGGTGCTTGAATTATGTACCTCCATGCAGGTGCCGGTGAAGGAGAGAAGGGTTGACCCGGCCGAACTGGCCCGGGCGGAGGAATGTTTTATCACCAACGCGCTGGTGGGAGTGATGCCGCTTACCCGGGTAGGGGACATAATCATAGGCAGCGGCGCGCCGGGTGAGGTGACCCGGATGATCATGGCCGGACTCAAATAGGGAGGGAGGGCTTAAAGCCCTCCCTCCCGGCTTTCTAGTAGTCGTAATCCGGGGAATGCTCTATCAGGTCTATGGTTCCCAGAAGTATATGGGCAAGGCCGAATCCGGCGATTCCCCATCCCAGGGCCGGGTTGACACCTCTTAGCGCAAGGCCGGTGGCGGTTACGGCGGTGCCAAGGACGGTCGGTACCAAACCTTCACGCACAATTATTCCCCCTTATTTGATACTTTAATATAGTGTTTTTCCTGGCTTTGCTTTTATGTCAGGCATATATTGGCAGGATCCGGGTAATTTCAGGCATTCCCAGTCCCCCAATCCCTGTTTTTTTAAACCTCCGTATATAAAGATCGTATTTGGTAAAAATCATTAGCAAAAATACCTGTGAGGAGCGAAGTCCAATGTATAATGACCGGGAACTGAGGAGGCTGGCCCAGGCAGCCCTTGACTCGGACCCAAGGACGGCAAATTACAATCTCAAGGTTTCGGTGAACGACGGTGTGGCCCAGATTACCGGGATTGTTGACACACTGGCGGAAAAGGAACAGGTGGACCAGATCATGTCGGGCGTTAAAAGTTTAAAGGGCTTTGAAAACGGTGTATCCATCAGCACCGACGGGTCTATAATAGACGAGGACGTTATGGAAGAAGTCAGCGAGGAGCTCAATGCCGATCCCAACGTCAACCTGGCCCGCGTGGGGGCGAAGAGCGTGAAGGGAAATGTTTTCCTGATGGGCACGGTGGACGGGCCGGAGGAAGAGAAGGCGGCCATCCGGGCAGCCTCCAGGGCCAGGGGAGTGCGGTCGGTGATAAGCCAGCTGAAAATTGACAACAAAGAGTACGACATAAATGACCTGGAGGCTATTTTTCACCACCAGGTGAACAACGATAAAGAAAACGCCGGCCGGAAAGACATTTTTTAATCAGGCGCAGGCTATAACCGGAGGTGGGGTCCTTTCGTATTGCCGGATCCCCGCCTCCCTTCATCTAATTTTGCTGCATAATTGCCCGGATGGCGCTCCTCCAGGTCTGGGAATCAACCAGCCACACCTTTTGGGGGCCAAACCAGCAGGGTGTGCCGGGGAGCTGATTCTTCTTGATTACGCCGGGGCCTCCCGTACAGACAAAACTGTATACATTGAGGAGATCGCCAAGTCCGGTGTTGGTTTGGAATTCCGTGACAAAAATAAAGAGCAGCTCAGGCAGGTGGGCCAGTACCGAAGGTTTGATCACACCGGCGGCCAGGGACCTTATTTCTACCTGCAGGTCAACCGGGCCGTCCACGTAGGTTCCCTCAAACACATCCCGCAGTGTGGTATTCTTCCCCATTACATTGATGCGGCCCGTACAGCGGCTTAATTTCTCCAGGCCCTGCTGGGGGACAAGTATATATTTTTTTACCGGTGCTTGAAAATTTACGGCCAGGTTTTCCATCACCCCGGCCATCCCTTTTTGGGAGTAAAGGTCCGCTACGGTGATGCCGTCCCGGCTCAGGGATACAAGGGTGCAGGTGGGTATGGCGATTATACCCACCTGTCCTTTGCGGCGGTCTATACTGACCAGGTTTAAAGCCTTCAGCTGACTGCCGCTTACCCAGAAGACCGCAATATTGTCAAATTCATACCGGGATGCCGCAGCAGCGCCGGGGTGGCCGGGACAGGCCCCGTCAGGCGGGATGAGCAGGAAAAAGGTCAACACCAGGACAAAAAAAATACGCCTCAATTCAATTCCTCCTGACTGGCTGTAATATATTTTTAACAGAACGGCTTTTTTTACGCCGCTGGCTTTTCCGGTGAGAAACCGGGGGCAACCGGCAAATGGTATGACACATTTTAAAAAAAATTATCATTTAGATCCATCCTAACAAAATAATGTGCTACAATATAATTATCAATCCGATTATCAAAAACGCCGGGAGAGTGAATTTTTATGGACCGCGAACTGACTCTGGAACTGGTCAGGGTGACCGAGGTGGCCGCGCTGGCCGCTTCGCAGTGGATGGGCCGGGGACGAAAGAATGAGGCCGATGAGGCGGCAACAAACGCCATGCGGGCCATGTTTGACACCGTGGCTATAAACGGTACGGTGGTCATCGGCGAGGGTGAGATGGATGAGGCGCCAATGCTGTATATAGGCGAAAAGCTTGGCAACGCGCCTTCCCCGGAAGTGGACGTGGCCGTCGACCCCCTGGAGGGCACCAACATCCTGGCCAAGGGGCTCCCCAACGCGCTGTCGGTGGTGGCCATAGCCGACAAGGGGAACCTGCTGCACGCGCCGGACATTTACATGCAGAAAATAGCCGTGGGGCCGCGGGCCGCCGGGAAGATACATATCGACGACCCCATTGAAAAAACCCTGGAGATAGTGGCCAAGGCCAATGACAAGCGAATATCGGAATGCGCCGTGATGATCCTGGACCGCCCCCGCCACCAGGAGATGATCGAGGCTGTCAGAAAGGCCGGGGCCAGGGTGAGGCTGATTGGCGACGGAGACGTCGGCTCGGCCATTTACACGGCCATACCGGATACCGGCGTCGACCTGTGCCTGGGCATCGGGGGGGCCCCGGAAGGCGTGATCGCGGCGGCGGCCCTGAAATGCCTGGGAGGCGAAATGCAGGCCAGGCTGTGGCCCGAGGATGACGAGGACAGGGCCCGCTGCGCCCAGATGGGCATAACGGACTGCAGCAGGATACTTTACATGGACGATATGGTAAAGGGAGACGATGCCATATTTGCGGCTACCGGCGTCACCGACGGGGAGCTGCTGAAAGGGGTGCGCATGCTGGGAGGGGATATGGCTGAAACGCACTCCCTGGTGATGCGTTACAGGAATAAAACCATAAGATACATCAAGGCCATACACAGGCTTTCTTACAAGGCTAACATGGTGTTTGGCAGTGGTTCCCGGCCGGTAATGGAAATTAAATAGTCAGCCAGTTAACACAGAGAACACAGGGATTAAAGAGGAAACACAGAGTTCAGGAGTTAGTTTCAGAGTGCTGACAGCCGATGGCTGACGGCTATTTTTTTTCTCCTGTAGGAAACAACACTTATGGCCCTGGCCAGCAGGTTTGAGCCCAGCCACACTTTGTTAAAGCTGGCGCAGCCCAGGGTTAGAAAATTGGCGATACCGAAAGGGGCCACGTTAAACACCACCGATGTTTCACCCACCGGGGGCAGTTCCTTTTTCATGGCCGCGCCGGGCCTGATCGGTCCCCTGATGAATTTTAAAGTGCCCACGTCTTTGTAATGACCCATGGTGGCGTCAACGGCCACGATATGACTGTCCTTCGGCGCCTGCAGCAGTCTCTCTTCAAGGTTGCTGGCATTAACCGTATCGTCAAGGGAGCCGATCACATTTTTCAGTCCCATATTTTTTAACAGCGTTCCGGTCAGGGGACCGAAGCAGTCCCCCGTACTGAGGTCGGAACCTATACAGAAATAGGTGATATTGACCCCGGGTTCCGGCAGTATCTGTTCCAGGCAGCGGAGCGCCTTGACAACCCCCAGCCGGTCGGAATAGTGTATGGAATCTATTATCAAATATACCATTAAATACCACCTGACTACATTATACAAAAAAGGCGCTTTGAACACCAGAAAAAAATCAGTGTGACATGAACTTAGCAGGGAATGGAGGACGGAGGGGAATCTGGTAGAATTATTTAATAGCAGTAATTACTTAGGGGTCAGGGATTAGGAATTAAGATGTTTGGGGATGTGATTGCTTGGGCCTTCGTTTTATTGTGGGCCGTGCGGGGTCCGGAAAAACCGGCCTTTGCTACCGGGAAATATGTGAGCGGCTTAAGGACGGCCGGGAAAACCTGCTGGTGCTGCTGGTGCCTGAGCAGGCCACGTATCAGAATGAACTGGCCCTGGCCTTAAAAATTCCTGCGGGAGGGCTGTTGAGGGCCCAGGTGCTGAGCTTTCGCAGGCTGGCCTGGAGGGTTTTGAACGAGACGGGAGGAGCCTCCAGGGTACATATAGGGGATCTCGGGAAGCGTATGCTGGTACGGGGCATTATCGAGCGGAGGAAGAAGGAACTGACGGTATTCGGCAGGGCCGCCGAACAGCCCGGCTTTACCGATGTGATGTCCTCTTTTCTGTCCGAACTGAAGCTGTATAATGTTTCGCCCGGTGACCTGTCCAGGGTGGCGGAGAACCTGGGCAGCCGGGTCAAGGACAGGATTTCCGGAAAGCTGCGCGACATAGACATGGTGTATGCGGACCTGGAGAACCATCTGCAGGGAAGATATATCGATCCCGACGATTACATGAACCTGCTGGCCGGAAGGATTAAACTCTCACCCGCCATGGCCGGGGCCGAGGTATGGATAGACGGCTTCAACGGGTTCACTCCCCAGGAGTATGCCGTGGTGGAGAAACTGATGGCGGTGGCCTGCCGGGTAAACGTTACCGTCTGCGCGGACCGGCCGGTGATGGAAAGGACTCCCGGGGAGGGGGAGGTTTTTTATTCCACCGGGGAGACCGTGCAAAGGCTGAAAGAAATAGCGCTGGAAAACGGCATCCCTCTGGAAAAGCCGGTGTTCCTGGACCGCTGTCACCGGTTCGGCCATGCCCCGTCCCTTCAATACCTGGAAAAACACTTTTTTGACAATGACAGCCATCCCTACGGGGGGGACTGCCCGGAGATAAAACTGGTGGCGGCGGCCGGGCCGAGAGCCGAGGTGGAGGCGGCGGCCAGGGAAATAATCAGGCTTTGCCGGGACGAGGGCTACCGCTGGCGGGAAATCGCCGTCCTGGTAAGGGACATCAACCTGTATCACGTGCTGGTCAGCACGGTGTTCAGGGATTACGGGATACCGTTTTTTATCGACCACAAGGGATCTGTGACCCACCACCCGCTGGTTGAACTGATCAGGTCGGCGCTGGAGGTGGCCGGTTCGGGCTGGTCCTACGAGCCGGTGTTCAGGTATTTAAAGACCGACCTGGTGCCGGTGGCCAGGGAAGAGGTGGACATACTGGAAAACTATGTACTGGCCCACGGCATCCGGGGCACGGCCTGGACCGACGGGGGGGACTGGCGGTTCATGCGCAGTTCCCTGGACGGCGGGGAGGCCCCGGCCGAAGACAGGGCCTTGTTGGAGAGAGTAAACCGGGCCAGGCGGGAAGGTGTCAGGGCGCTGGTAAATTTCTGCCGCCGGGTGCGGCAGGAGGGACGCCTGACATTCAGGTCCATGGCGGAGGCCCTTTTTAACCTGCTGGTGGAACTGGATGTCCCGTCCAGGCTGGTGGAGTGGAGCGGCCGGGCCGGGGCCGAACAAAACCTGGCCCAGGCCGAGGAGCACGACCGCATCTGGGGCCAGGTGGTGGACCTGCTGGACCAGGCGGTGGCGGCCTTCGGGGAAGATGCCACTTCCCCGGAAAAATTCGCCGCGGTGCTGGAGTCCGGACTGATCAGCCTGCGCCTGGGCCTGATCCCGCCCGGCCTGGACCAGGTGACCGTGGGGTCGCTGGACCGCTCCCGCAGTCCGGTGATCAAGGCCGCCCTGGTGCTGGGGGTCAATGAAGGGATATTTCCGGCCAGGCCGGCCGGGGAGGGCCCCCTCACCGATGCCGAAAGGGAGGCCCTGGAGCTGGCGGGGGTCAAGCTGGCCCCGGGAGCCCGGAAAAATGTTTTTTACGAGCAGTTTCTGGTCTATACCGCCCTGACCAGGGCCTCTCACTATCTGTGGATAAGCTACTGCACGTCCGACGGGGAGGGCCGTTCCATGCTCCCTTCCCGCATTGTACGCCGGGCCAGGGAACTGCTGCCGGGGGTGCGGGAACATCAGGTGGCGGTGGATCCCGCCGGGGCGGGGGAAGAGGACCTGGAATTCGTGGCCGAGAAGACGCGCACCCTCGGCTACCTGGCCTCCCGGCTCAGGGAATACCTGGCGGGCAAAGAAAATCACCATCTCTGGTGGGATGTCTACAACTGGTACGCCGGGGACCAGTCCTCCAGAGAAGGCCTGGCCATGGTCCGGCAGGGGCTTTTTCACCGCAACGCGGAGGGAGGCCTTTCTCCCGGCCTGGCCGCAAGATTATACGGCGATAAACTTAAGGCCGGTGTTTCCGGCATTGAAAGGTTCAGTTCCTGCCCCTTCGCCCACTTTATGGCCCACGGCATCAAGCTCAGGGAGAGGCTGCATTACAAGCTGACGCCGCCGGACATGGGGCAGTTTTTCCACGCCGCCCTCAAGTTGTTTGCCGGGCGGCTGCGCCGCCAGTCGCTGGACTGGGGCCAGCTGGACAGGGAAACCGTGGCCCGGCTGATGGGGGAGATAGTGGACGCCATAGCGCCCGGGCTGCAAAATGAAATTCTCCTCAGCAGCGCCCGCTACCGCCACCTGGTGACCAGGCTGAAGAGGCGGCTGGCCCGGTCGGCGGCGGTGCTGGCGGAACAGGCCAGGCGCGGGAAATTCAGGCCGGTGGCCCTGGAGGTGGGTTTTGGGCCGGGGGAAACACTACCTCCGGTCAGCATCAGGCTCCCCGGGGGGAAGGCGCTGGAAATAACCGGCCGTATCGACAGGGTGGATGCCTGCCGCTGGGAGAAGGGCAACCATATCATTGTCATTGACTACAAGTCCGGGTTCGACGACATCGACCTGGCGGGCGTTTATCACGGCGTCAACATACAGCTGCCGGCCTACCTGGACGTGGCCGTGGCCAACTGGGGCCGGATCGCCGGCGGGGAGGGGCTGCCGGGAGGTATATTTTATTTTACCGTGGCCGACCCGGTGATTAAAACCGACGGCCCGGTAACCGGTGAAGAGGCTGAAAAAATGACGCTGAAAAGGCTCAGGATGAGGGGGCTGGTGCTGGCCGACCCGGACCTGGTTAAACTGCTGGACGCCGAGATGGAGGGGCACTCGGACATCATCCCGGTGGCCCTGAACTCCAGGGGCGAGTTCTATAAAAACAGCCCGGTGGTGACAGAAGAAAATTTCCTCCTGCTGAGAACGTATTTAAGGGATCTGTACCGGCGGGTGGGGCAGGCCATCTTCTCCGGCCAGGTGGGCATACAGCCCATTAAACTAAAAAAATACAGCGCCTGCCGCTATTGCAAGTTCAAGGCGGTCTGCCGGTTCGACCCGCTGCTGCCCGAGAACCGGTACCGGATCCCGCCGGCCATGGATGACGGCCAGGTCTGGGAAAAAATGTCGGCCGTCCTGGGGGGTGGAGAAAATGAGTAAGCTTTCGCCGGGCAGGTGGACCGATGAACAGTGGGCCGCCATCACCGCCAGGGGCTGCAACCTGCTGGTCTCCGCGGCGGCGGGGGCGGGCAAGACCGCCGTGCTGGTGGAGAGGATATTGAGCCGGATCAAGGACAGCCGCAGCCCGGTGGATATTGACCGCCTGCTGGTGGTCACCTTTACCAACGCCGCCGCCGCCGAAATGCGGGAGCGGATAGCGGCGGCCATCTCCGCCGAACTGTCCGCGGGGGACGACGGCGGCAGGCTGGGCCTGCAGCTGGCCCTCCTGAGCAGGGCCAGGATATCCACCATCCACTCCTTCTGCATGGATATTTTAAAACAGTATTTTTACCGCCTGGACATGGACCCGGGCTTCCGCCCGGCCGACGAGACCGAGTCGATGATGCTGAAGGCCGATGTGTTCGAGGAGCTGATGGAGGCAAAATATGAAGACATGGTGGACAGCGGGTTTAAGGAACTGGTGGAGTGCTACGGCGGTGAGCTGGACGACAGAGGGTTAATGGACCTGGTGATCAGGATATACGGCTTTTCCCGGAGCAACCCCGACCCCGAGCTGTGGCTGAAAAAGGCGGCCGGGAGGTTTGATCCCGGGCCGGGAATGGAGGCCGCATTAAGGCGTTATGCTTCCGGCGTCATGGCCGGGGTGGGGAGAACGCTGGCGGGCGCGGCCGCCGAGATGGAAATGGCCCTGGAACTTTGCCTGAAGCCCGGCGGCCCGGCGCGGTACGCTCCGGCTATAAAAGAAGAGATAGCGATGATCCGGGATCTTGCGGTCGCCTGTGCAAAGGGGTGGGATGAAGCCTGCCGGTCGTTCCGGGAATGCCGGTTCGCCGGCTTGAAAAGCGCCGGGCCCGGGGTGGACGAGGGTTTGAAGAACCTGGTGGCAGACTTGAGGAACAGGGTGAAGAAAAAAATAAAGTCCCTTGCCGAAGGCTGCCTGTCCCGCCCGCTGGCCGACCACGCCGCCGACATGGTTAAGATCGCCCCGTTGATGGGGGCCCTGGCCCAACTGGTGTCGGAGTTTGCGGAAAGCTACCGCCTGGCCAAACTGTCCCGGGGGCTGGTGGACTTCAGCGACCTGGAACACTGCTGCCTGCAGATACTGGCCGAAAGGGGCGCCGGGGGAGAACTGCGCCCATCGGCGGTGGCGCTGGAACTGCGGGAGCAGTTCGATGAAGTGCTGGTGGACGAGTACCAGGACATCAACCCGGTCCAGGAGGCCATCATCAACCTGGTGGCCAGGCCCGCCGACCGGGATCCCAACCTGTTCATGGTGGGGGACGTGAAGCAGAGCATTTACCGCTTCAGGCTGGCCGAGCCCGGGCTGTTTATGGCCAAGTACAGGGATTATCCCGTCCAGGTGGGCGGACCGTGCCGCCGCATAGACCTGTCCAAAAATTTCAGAAGCCGCCGGGAAATCATAAATGCCGTCAATTACATTTTCAGGCGGATAATGACCCGGGAGGCCGCCGAGATTGACTATGACCCCGGGGCCGAGCTGGTATACGGGGCCGCGGTATTCAGCGGTGAAGAAAAGAATGCTCCCCGGGGCCGCCGGGCCGAGCTGCTGCTCCTGGACCGCAGCCGGCCCACGCCGGAAGATGGGGGCGCCGGGGAGGAAGAGGGCCCGGAGAAAGATGCGGAAGATTTTTCGGACCGGGAGGAGCCGGGCGCCGTCCAGGCCGAGGCCAGGCTGATAGCCGGGCGGATCAGGGGGTTGATGGACGGCCGGTTCACAGTTTGGGACGACGGCCTGAAAGCAATGAGGCCGGTGATGTACAGGGACATTGTCATCCTGCTGAGGACCGTCAGGGGATGGGCCGGCGTTTTCGCTGACGAGCTGAAAAACTCCGGCATCCCGGCCTATTCCGAGCCGGACGCCGGCTATTTCCAGGCGGCTGAAATAGAAACCATGGTCTCACTGCTGAAGCTGGTGGACAATCCCCGCCAGGACATTCCGCTGGCGGCGGTGCTGCGGTCCCCTATAGTAGGACTGGGGGCAGAGGAGCTGGCCGCGGTGCGGATGTTCAGGAAGACGGGGGATTTGTGGGACGCGGTGGTGTGCGCCGCAGAGTCCGCCGGGGGTGAACTGGCCGTAAAATTGTCAGGGTTTATCGCTTCCCTGAACAGGTGGCGGGAGTTGGGGCGAAGGGCCGCCATGACCGACCTGATCTGGACGGTTTACCGGGAAACGGGATTTTACCACTATGCGGGCGCCATGCCGGGAGGGGCGGACCGCCAGGCCAACCTCCGCGCCCTGCACCACTGGGCGGGGCAGTACGAGGCCACCACCTTCAGGGGCGTCTTCTCCTTTTTAAGGTTTATCGACCGCATGCGGGAAAAGGGTGAAGACCCGGGCAGGGCCCGCACCCTGGGCGAAAATGAGAATGTGGTCAGGATAATGAGCATTCACAAGAGCAAGGGGCTGGAATTCCCGGTGGTGATAGTGGCCGGACTGGGCAAGCAGTTCAACCTGCAGGACCTCCACGGCAACATCCTCCTGCACAGGGAACTGGGCTTCGGCCCGTCGCTGGTGGACCCGGCGGCCAGGATCACCTACCCCACCCTGCCGGAGCTGGCGGTGCGGGAAAGGCTGCGCCGGGAGGCCCTGGCCGAGGAAATGAGGGTGCTGTACGTGGCCATGACCCGGGCCAGGGAGAAGCTGGTACTGGCCGGCGCCGCGGCCGACCTCCGGCGCTCCGCCCGGATGTGGGCCGGGTGCGCCGGCAGGGGTCTTTCCACGGCCGATATACTGGGCGCCAGGTCGTACCTGGACTGGATCTGCCCGGCCCTGGCCGGGCACGGGGACGGCGGGCCGCTGCGGGCGTTGGATTTGGGCGAAGAGGCTGCTGGCCGGCATGATGACAGGGGCCGGGAGCAGGAATGGGTAATAAGCATCAGCAAAATGGGCGACATTGATGAAACCGCGGTGTTCAGCCGGGGCGGCATTACAGGGAGCGCCCTGGCCGGCAGGATCAGGCGGGGAGAAAAGGTGGAAGCCGGCGGCGAATACGCCGGGGTGGTGCAACAGAGGCTTTCCTGGGTGTACCCCCACCGCGGGGCAGTCGGGAAACCCGCCAAGATCTCGGTCACCGGGCTGGAGGAAGCCTCCGGAACCGCCGTTCCGGCCGTTGAAAAGGAGGCGGGGGACCTGGCCGGGGGCCAAAACCTGTGGTTCCTCAAACCGGCGTACGCCAGGCCGGCCTTTATGAGCGCCAGGAAAGACCTGACGCCGGCCGAAAAGGGATCGGCCATACACATGGTGATGCGCCACCTGGACCTGGGGGGGAGGCTGGATGCCGGGGGCGTCCTGGAGCAGGTGGGCCGCATGGTGGAGAAAGAACTGATCACGGAGGACCAGGCGGCCGTGGTGGACTGCCGGAGGATAGCCGAATTTTTCCTGTCCGGGCCCGGGAAAAGGATGCTGGCGGCCAGCTCGGTGAAGCGGGAGGTTCCCTTCAGCCTGGCGGTTCCCGCCGGAGAAATTTACCCGGAACTGGGGGACAGCCACTCCGGTGAAAGGGTGCTGGTGCAGGGGGTTATAGACTGCCTGGCCGAAGAGGGGGACGGGTACCTTTTAATAGACTACAAAACAGACCGGTTAAACGGGCGGGACCCCGGCCAGTTGGCCGAAAAATACAGGGTCCAGGTGGATTTTTACGCCAGGGCGGTGGAATCCCTCACCGGCCGGCCGGTGAAAGAGCGCTATCTGTATTTCTTTGAATTGGGGATGGATTTTAGGGTATGAATACAGGAGACAGGATGAATGCTTAAAAAGCTATTGACACTCCCGGGCAGGGGGTTTATACTAGCTGGTAATCTTTAATATGATAAAGTAATAATATATTAACATCATAAATAAAAGCGGAGGTTGTTATAATGAATGTAGTGAGGCTGGGACTGCCCAAGGGAAGCCTTCAGGAGGCCACTTTTCAGCTTTTCAAAAGGGCCGGCTTTAACATGACCTTGAGGAGCAGGTCGTATTACCCCAGGATTGACGACCCGGAGATTGAAGTGGTGCTCATGCGCGCCCAGGAAATACCGAGGTATGTCAATGAGGGGGTGCTGGACGCGGGGCTGTCGGGCCTGGACTGGATACTGGAAAACGAGGCCGATGTGGTGGAAGTGGCGGACCTGGTCTATTCCAAGCAGACCAACAACCCCATCAGGCTGGTGCTGGCCGTGGCCAACGACAGCGACATAAAGTCGGTGAAGGACCTGGAGGGGAAAAGGATTGCCACCGAGCTGGTGCGGGTGACCAGACAGTTTCTTGCCCGGCACGGCGTCAACGCCAGCGTGGAATTTTCATACGGGGCCACCGAGGTAAAGGTACCTGACCTGGTGGACGCCATTGCCGATATCACCGAGACCGGAAGTTCTTTGAAGGCAAACAACCTGCGGATTCTGGCCACCATTCTGGAATCCACCACCAAGCTGCACGCCAACCGCCGTTCCTGGGAGGATCCCTGGAAGCGGGAAAAACTCCAAAACCTGGCGGTGCTCCTGCAGGGGGCGCTGAGGGCCGAATCAAAGGTGGGGCTGAAGATGAACGTGCCCGGGGACAAGATAAACAGCGTTCTGTCCGTCCTGCCGGCCATGAAACACCCCACCATCTCCCAGCTTTACAACAGCGACTGGGTGGCTGTGGAGGTGGTCCTTGATGAAAAGATGGTCAGGGACCTGATTCCGCCGTTAAGGAGGATGGGCGCCCAGGATTTGATCGAGTACCCGCTGAACAAGGTAATACCTTGATTTGGGGCAGGCATTTTAAGCGGGAATCCAGAATTAAGAATCCAGACTCCAGAATGGATTTGCATGAAATACCCGACATCAAAATAATTAAATCGTAAGCTGCCGGTTGTTTGCCGGTGGCATTACTATTTTGAAAAAAAAAGTATGCAGAAACAGTTTATAATAAAATATAATAATATGAATAGGTTCCCCATATATTACCGGAAAGAAATTACCTAACAGGGGAAACAATAAAAGAGTATACTCGCTTAAGCACTTTTTACTAGAATTATGAGTTCTTAAATTGGTCTTTTCATTCTGGATTCTGGCTCCTGGATTCTGGCTCCTGGATTCTGGATTCTGACCCGTTAAATCTGCATTCTTCTGGGAAGCGAGGTTTTTTCGTGATACCGCTGAGGGACAGTGTCAGGCCCAGGAGGTCTCCATACATAAACTGGCTGCTGATAGCGCTGAATTTGTATGTGTTTATCAGGGAAATAATATTACCCCCGGCCTTGCTGAACGAGGTTTTTTATACCCTGGGGGTGATCCCGTCCAATGTGATCCACCTGATGGTTACCGGGGCTGCCCTCGACCCGGTGCTGATCACATTCATAACCGCCATGTTTCTGCATGGCGGATGGATGCACGTGCTGAGCAACATGCTCTTCCTGTGGGTATTCGGGGATAACGTGGAGGACCGCCTGGGCCACCTGCGCTATCTCTTGTTTTACCTGGCGGCCGGCATTATAGGGAGCATAGCGCATATCCTGGCCAACCCCACCTCGGAGGTGCCCATTATCGGGGCCAGCGGCGCCATAGCCGGGGTTCTGGGGGCGTATTTCGTCAGCTTCCCCCGGGCCCGGATACTGGCATTGATACCGATAATTTTTTTCTTCACCCTGGCCGAGATTCCGGCGGTAATATTCCTGGCCATGTGGTTTATCCTGCAGCTCTTTAACGGCGCCGCGTCCCTGGGGGGGGCGGCCAACACGGTGGCCTGGTGGGCCCATATAGGCGGCTTTGTGGCCGGGGTAATCATCATTAAAATTATGGCCCCCAAAAAAATAAGCTGGTACGAGCAATAAAAAGAACAAAAAACGGGTATAATATACGGCGAAAAATTTACGGAGGTTGTCACATGGGCAGAGATATAAGAATAGTAGGCATACTGGTGGATGGAAGGGCGGCGCATGCCCCCGCGGTCCAGGAAGTGCTGACCAGGTACGGTTCCGGGATTCTGATGCGGTGCGGCATACCGGACCCCGGCAGGGAAAGGGGTATTATTACCCTGACCATGCAGGCCGATGAGAACGAGTACCGCAGTATGGAAACGGAATTGCAAAAAATAAGCGGGGTATCGGTGAAGAGCATGGAACTGGCCGAAGCTATAGGCTGATTCGTGAAGGGCCCGTACCGGCGCACCGGCAGTTGAAGCTTGTTCATAAAAAGCATCGGGGGCAGGTAGAAGGTTATTATCCCTCGTTATACCTGCCCCCGATTATTTGCCTTGGTTTTTCTGCTCCACCGGCTTTACCCTCCAATCATAGATTTTTCCATAAACTGGACTTATGCCGGATGTGTGCCGTCGCACCTGTCATAATCTTCAGGTTCCGGCTCGATGTCAATACTTTCCAGGCCGATATCCCTGAGTATTTGATCGATAAGCTCCTTTGTCATTTTACACCCCCCCTCTCAAAATTGGCTGAACATCGTTATTCAGTTAAAAATAACGAGTATCTTGATTATACGCTATATTTGTTAACTGCACAATAAATAATCGGTTAAAAAGCTGTAAAAGTTTAATGAGTGGTTGGATTTTTGCGCCGAGTAGCAAGCCCGTCCAGGGAAAACAGGATTAAACCGGAGAATTGAACTTGCTTTTTTGCCCTTCAGATAGTATATTACTATTATAATTAAAAGATGACCAGAAAATCTGTGAAGGAGAAAAGTAGGCCGGAAACATCCTTGACAGGGAGAAGGCGTCGGCGACTGGAAGCGCCTTCAGGGAATGACCGGGTGAAGTTCTCTCCGGAGATGCAGGCTGAAGCCGCCTGTGCGGTGTGTAGGCCGGGCCGCTGTTTTCCCGCGTTAGAGGGAAGGGGTATCGGAACATGTTCCCGTACCTTGCAGAGTGGGTGCGCCGTGCCGTGTTGACCGGCGGTGCGCGCCAATTAGGGTGGTAACACGGAAAAGGTTAAAAAGCTTTCCGTCCCTAGGGATTAGGGAGGAAAGCTTTTTGTTTTGATCCGGGTTATCCCGGGAAACATGCGCCATGATACCCATCGAGTGGGGCCCGGCCAGGGCCAAACGGGGTGGTACCGCGAAAAGCCTGCGATTTCGTCCCTGTGGGGTGGTTGCAGGCTTTCCTGATTTAAAGGGGGTGGGATAAATGAGCGAAGACGGTTTTTTTAGCCGGCCCCGCCTGAAGAATGTCTTGAATGGATCTCACTGCTGATGGCTGACAGCTTATAGCCGACAGCCTGAAAAATTGGAAAAGGAGGCAGCCCGGTGTTGGAGTAAAAACATCCGGGGAAAATTATGATTATAGTAATGGATATCGGGAGCCCGCAGGAAGATGTGGACGCTGTGGTGGAAAGACTGGAAAAACACGGGTTTCAGGCCCACCTGATCAGAGGGGTAAAAAGGATTGTGATAGGCGCGGTGGGGGACCGGGGAGTAATACCCTCATTGGGGCTGGAAGGCATGGCCGGGGTGATCGGCGTGGTCCCCATAATGCGGCCGTACAAACTGGTCAGCAGGGAGGCCCAGGGCGAAAACTCCGTGGTCAGGGTGGGCCACGTGGAAATCGGGGGCAGCGAAATAGTGATCATGGCCGGCCCCTGCGCCGTGGAAACCCCCGGGCAGATGTACGCCGCCGCCCGGGAGGTCAGCTCCGCCGGGGCGAAAATACTGCGGGGGGGCGCCTTCAAGCCGAGGACATCGCCATACAGCTTCCAGGGACTGGAGGAGGAGGGGCTGAAGCTCCTGGCCGGGGCGGCAAAGGAGTACGGGCTGGCCGCCGTGACCGAAGTGGTGGACTTGCACAGCCTCGAGGTGGCGCTGAAGTATGTGGATATGGTGCAAATCGGGGCCAGAAACATGCAGAATTTCCGCCTGCTGCAGGCCGTAGGGCGGGCGGGCCGCCCGGTGCTGCTGAAAAGGGGCCTTTCCGCCACCCTGGAGGAGTGGCTGATGGCCGCCGAATATATAGCCACCGAGGGCAACGCCGGCATAGTGCTGTGTGAGCGGGGCATAAGAACATTCGAGACATCCACCAGGAACACCCTTGATTTGAGCGCGGTTCCGCTGGTAAAAAGCCTGTCGCACCTGCCGGTGATAGTGGACCCCAGCCATGCCACCGGCATGAGGAAGCTGGTGGGGCCGATGAGCTTTGCGGCGGTGGCCGCCGGGGCCGACGGCCTGCTGGTAGAGGTGCACCCGGAACCGCAGAAGGCGCTGTGTGACGGCCCGCAGTCCCTCAGCCCCGAGGAGTTTTGGATAATGGCCGGAAAGCTGAAGGCCGTTGCGGCGGCGGTAGGCAGAGTGGCCTGAGAGACGGGGGGATACTGTTGAAAAAAGTAGGCTACCTGGGCCCCCGGGGGACCTTTACCGAGGCCGCGGCCAGGAAATACCGGGGCAATGACCGGGTGGAGCTTGTCTGCCGCCACAGCCTGCCGGAAATAGTGGCGGCGGTGAAAAGCGGCCAGCTGGACGAGGCCGTGGTGCCGCTGGAAAACTCCACCGAGGGCGCGGTTAACCAGGTTCTTGACCTGGTTGCCCAGGTCCCCGGCATAATGTTTTGCGGCGAGGTAATCATGAATATTCACCATAATTTGCTGGTCAGGCCGGGAACCGAAAAAAGCCGGATCAGCCGGGTGCTGTCCCACCCCCAGGCCCTGGCCCAGTGCAGGGAGTACCTGGCCCGGGAACTGCCCGGACGGGAAACCGAGGAAACCGCCAGCACCGCCCGGGCGGCGGCCATTGTGGCCGCCTCCCGGGAACCCTGGGCGGCCATAGGAACGCGGCTGGCGGCCGGTAACTACGGCCTGGAAGTGCTGGCGGAAGGCATACAGGACTGCGCTGAAAACGCCACCCGCTTTATTGTCCTGGGCAGGAATGACGCCGACTGCAGCCCCCGCTGCCGGACTTCCCTGATTGTGGCGGTTAAGGACCGGCCCGGGGCCCTGTACGTCGTTCTCAGGGAATTTGCCCTGAGGGATATAAACCTTACCAGGATTGAATCAAGGCCGGTAAAGAAAAGGTTGGGCCAGTACCTGTTTTTTATGGACCTGGAGGGCCACCGCAGCGAGGCCGCGGTGAGCGGGGCCATTGAAGCCATAGCCGGCAAGGCGGCCTGGCTTAAAATCCTGGGGTCGTATCCCAGGGACAACGCGGCAGCCTGCCAGGAACCGGCCGGTGCCGGTGAAAAGAATAACACCATCGGGGAATTGAGGGCCGAAATTGACATGGTGGACAGGCAAATAGTGGAGCTGATCGGTATGCGCACAAGACTGGTGGGGAAGATAGGGCAGTTGAAAAGCGGCCCGGCCGGTGTCAGGGACAGGGCCAGGGAAGAGGAGGTGGTGCGCCGGGTCCGGGCCCATGCCGCCGCAAAGGGGGCGGACCCGGACATGATTGAGGGCATATACAGGTACATGATTTCCCATTACGTGGAGATGCAGGAGGAAGGCTTTAGGATGTAAGGCCGGCCGGGCAAAAATAAATATAAGCCACAGAACACAGAGATCACAGAGCAAATTAATTATGGTATAAAAAGAAGAAATCCAGGGTCAGGAGTCAGAATTCGAAAAGTGATACAATGAATAAAAGAGTGCCTTGTATTCTGACGTTGACTTCTGGATTTCAACTTCTAATTCTCAGTGACCTCAGTGACCTCTGTGACCTCTGTGGCTAAATTTAATCTAACCGGCGCACTGTTCCAACAAAAATTGCCTGGCCACCTTGCCTGAAGGGGTACGCGGAATCTTGCAGAATGTTACACTGGCAGGGGCTTTGCCCCGGGCTGATTTTTTCAGGCAGTAGCTGATTATTGACTGCGCGCTTAACTGGCCGGTGTTTTCGGCTTCAACAAAGGCCTTCAGCACCTCACCTCCGGAAGACTGCTGCACCGGGATAACAACGACATCGCTGACGCCCTCGATACGGGCGATCAGTTTTTCCAGTTCCCTTACCTCTGCGTGCATAGTTGTGGCGCACTCCATCGCTCCCTTCACCCTCCATACTTTTTTATTTATCTATTTTTATTGGTTCCCATCCTTTATATTTTCCAGGAGTATCCTGAGGTTGTCGACAATATCGATAATGTCCAGCAAATCAATTTGATCGGCGTACTTGGAGAGTATGGCGGTAATCGCTTCTGCAGCATGTTCGGCTTGTTCGGCGGGAGTCATATAAATACCCCCTAACACAAACTTTAACTAATTATATTATTACTTCTTACAGGTTCCAATAATTTTGACCTAAAATGCCGTATATCGGTAGTGACCGGTTTTTTTTCAGCTGTGGAGCCCACGGAGGGGGCCAATTTGAGGGTTGCGTCCATGCACAAAGAAGGCCGGTAAGGCAGTTTATCAGTTGACAAACAAACGGCGCCGGGGTTAAATATGACTAAAGGCCTGAGAAAATGGGGGTATTATATGGATAAACACTTTGGGGCCAGGACGATCGCTATTTACAGCGTCAATGAAAGTTCGGGGAAGTCAACCACCGCCAAGGAACTGGCCGGCTTTTGCCAGATTGAAGGTAAAAAGGCTCTGCTGGTGGACTTTACCCTGGGCAGGAGCGGCTTCCATTATACAATGGGATTAAGCGGCGAAAAAGACTTGTCTCACTGGGTAAAAGATATTGTCAAAAAACTGAGAAAGACCCCATGGTATAAAATTACATACAGCCCGGAGGAAGTTCTCGGTTATACCCATGCCCATGTCACCGGCTTAAGGGTCCTGTCCTGCAAGCAGGCCGGCATCCCGGAACAAATGCACGAGGTGGTGGGCGTAATTCTCAACGCCCTGGCCCGGTGCGATTTCGACGTTATGGTTTTCGACCTTAATTGCGGTGTGAGGGATTATATTATCCGGGTCCTGTGCGCTGTGGACACCGTCCTGCTGGTGACCGACACCTACCGTTATGACGTGATCGAAGTGAAAATGGTCATGGAAAGGCTAAGGGACGCCGGCTGCAGGATGGAACACTTCAAGGTGGTTTTCAACAAAAAGCCGGCCTTTTTTGACGATACCCCGCTGCAGATAGCCGAGGAGTTCAACCTGCCCATGGCCGGCTCACTGCCGGATTACCCCGATCTGAACCGGAACTTTTTAGCCAACACCGACAGTATAAATGAATACAGCGCGGCGATGAAAAAGCTGATAGCCGGCATTTAAAAACAAGGGTTCCCGGCGCCGGAGAAATCCCGGCGCTTTTCATTTGGGTGTAGAAATATGTATAAAAAACTAATATAATTATATAACCAGTTGGATGGTTATCCGAACAAGGTTTTGAAATATATTTGACATCCGGAGGGTAGGCGTATGACAGCTCTGGAACTGAAGGACACCCCTGGCAAAAAAATGGTCAAGGTGAATATTTCCGGATCCGGTGTGTTTGAACTGCCTGCGGGCGCCAGGGCCGAGGAGGCCATGAAGTTTGACACCGCCGCCAGGCGGACGCCGGTGGTGGCGGTAAAGATAAACAATTCCCTGGAGGACCTGAAAGCCGGGATTGAAGAGGACTGCACCCTGGAATTCGTCGACCTGGAATGCGAGGACGGCATGAGGATTTACCAGAACGGGCTGATAATGGTTTTGACCAGGGCCGCCCTGGAGGTTTTTCCGGAATGCCGGGTGATTGTGGAACATTCCCTGGCCAACGCCATTTACGGGGAAATTAAATTAAAAAGGGCGCTTAAAATCAGTGATATAGAGCTGATTGAGAAAAGGATGCGGGCCATTATAAACGGCGGGGGCAGCATCGAAAGGACCGTCCTGACCCGGGAGGAGGCGGCAAGGCTCTTCGGGGAGAGGGGGATGAAGGACAAGGTGGACCTGCTGGGCTACTGGAATTCCCCCCAGGTGGAAGTAATCAGGTGCGGCGATTGCTATGACTACGCCCTGGGGCCCTGTGTTCCGGACCTCAACGTGCTTAAGGTTTTCCGGCTGAGGTTTTACCTGCCCGGCTTTATCCTGGAACTGCCCCGCCCGGAGGACCCCCTGTCGCTGCCGGTGTACATCGAGCAGGGAAAGCTGGCCAACGTTTTCTTTGAGGCCGACAAGTGGGAAAAGACCCTGCATGTCCGCGACGCCGTTTCGCTGAACAGGATCCTGGAAAGGGGGGACCCGGGGGACCTGATCCGGGTGGCCGAAGCTTTTCAGGAGAAGAAGATTATCCAGATTGCCGACATGATCAGGGCCAACATCGACCGGACCAGGATCGTCCTGATCGCCGGACCCTCCTCCTCCGGCAAAACAACCTTTTCCAAGAGGCTTTCGGTGCAGCTCAGGGTGAACGGCATCAACCCCGTGGCCGTGTCGCTGGACGACTATTTTGTGGATCGGGAGCAAACTCCGCGGGACGAGAAGGGGCAGTATGATTTTGAGAACCTGGACGCCATCGACCGGGCGCTTTTCAACGAGCACCTGATCAAGCTCATCCAGGGAGAGGAAATAGAACTCCCCTATTACAATTTCAAAACCGGCAGGCGGGAATACCGCGGTGACAAACTAAAGCTGGGACATTTCGACCTGATTATTATCGAGGGCATTCACGGGCTCAACGACCGGCTGACGGCCTCCATACCCAAGGGCAGAAAGTTCAAGATCTATGTCAGCGCCCTGACCCACCTGTCCCTGGACAACCAGCACCGCATCCACACTACCGACCTGAGGCTGCTGCGCCGCATGGTCAGGGACTACAACCACAGGGGCTACAGCGCCGACCAGACACTGGAAAGATGGCCCATGGTGAGGCGGGGGGAGGAGAGGAATATATTCCCCTTCCAGGAGGAGGCCGACATAATGTTCAATTCCGCCCTGGTGTATGAGCTGGGGGTTTTAAAGGGTTATACCGAGCCGCTTTTGCAGGGGATTACCAGGGAATCCCCGCGGTATTCCGAAGCCAGGCGGCTGCTCAGGATACTGGGCTTTTTCAACACCATCGACTGCGATGAAGTGCCCTCCAACTCCATTATCAGGGAGTTCATCGGGCAGAGCTGTTTTTACCTATAGTTCTACGCCGACAACCTTGAACGCCCGGTGCTTGCCGTAAAGCTGCGGCAAGCGCCGGGCGTTTTAATTGATTAATTAAGCAGGACGGGCACTATTTCGATGATGGTCCCGCACTCCCCGCAGGAAACCTTTTTAGGGGTCTCACCGTATATGATAATCTCGGTTTCGCAGGTGGGGCATTTCACGGCGGGATATCCATCCGGGTTTATATATTCAGGCGCGGTACAGTCGCAGCCACAGCTCCCGCAACTGCCACAATCCGACGGCATACATTTCCCCCCATATATCATTGATATATTAAAAATGTCCCCTACCAGCCGGCAGGGGCTTGTTGGCAATTTTACGCGTTCATAATCTTCTCGACGGCCCCGCTGGGGCAGGCCCGGTGGCAGCGTCCGCAGCGCTTGCAGTTGTCCTGGTTGATGGCGTAGTTTACGGTGTCGTCGATGAAAATGGCATTGTCCCTGCATTCCAGTTCGCAGGCCGCGCAGGCCATGCAGTCAGCGGAATTGATCCGGAAGCTGAATTTAAATTTCTTCTGCTCGGCAGTCATGATTGACCTCTCCCTTCTATCAATCCAAATCAAATTTTTTATCCAATTTCAGTTTTTTATTTCTACGGCAGGTCTTAAATTCCTGCTCGGGTTGGCATCATTTGCTGATAAATCTTTTCGGTCAAGGAGGGAAAAATACTGGTGGAATCCAGAATTCAGCAAGGGGGAAAAATTATTGTCCAGGAAAGTGATCAAGGGAGTGGCAAAGAGGTATTTCGTTCCGGGCAGCAGCCCCAGGGGTTACCGCCCGGTCTGGGATACCGGCCCGGCATCGTACCGGAACCGCATAAAAAAGGTTACCGGTATAAACAGGCCCGGCACCTGACACGGTTATTTAACGGACATAACCCCTCCGGCAAATAGCAGGAGTAATGCTTTATATGGCAAATATTATTAGTACTGCCATCAAATGGAGGGGGTAATATGTTCCGGTTCGGACTGAACAAGGAAGAAAGAGAGATGCTCAACCGCACCATAAAAGAACTTCAGGAATTAAGGGCGGAGCTGTCCGTTTTCAAAGATACCCTGGCCGGCATGAGGCAGGAGGATCGTTCCCCGGCTGCCGGGCAGGCGGCAGGGGCCGAAGGGCCGCAGGACCCGGAAAGGGAAGAAACCGGGGCGGCCGGGGGAGATTATGCCGCAGTTCAGTATGGTGAATGTCCCTTTTTGCCGGAGGACCGCGTTGAGGCCGGAGAGGAAGGGGACGGCGCCGGGAAGGCTGTAGAAGAAGAGATTCCGGTTCATCCCGCGGAAGAGGAACAGATCGTACCGGCGGACATTGCTGAAGAGGAAAAACCCCGGCCGCCGGTTGCCGCAAACAAAGACTGGGCGGTGGTGAACCTGGCCGGGAGAAAAAGGCCCTGGTGGAAATTATGGGAGTCTAAAAGCAGGGTTGTCAAGAGATCTGTATAGGGGCGCCGGCGGGTGGAAGTTGTAAACGGGGGTTTAGGGCATGGGGGACCGGGATGAACTGAAAAAATACTGCCGTGTCTGTGGGGAAAGGATACCCAGGTTCTATAAAGGCAGCGGCGGAAAAAGGTGTGCGGTCTGCCTGCACAGGACCCACAGGGAACACCTGGCCGGCAACGGCCGGGTTTGCCTGCGGTGTTCAAAGGAGGAGTTGTCCATTCCCCCGGAGTACAGGCAGGCGCCGCCGCAAATTAAGCTGGTTCACCTGACGGATCTGCACTTTGGGGAAAATGACTCCCTGAAGCGATCCGAACTGCTGAAAAAATGGATTGTCCGGCAGGACGCCGGCTACATACTGGTCAGCGGCGATCTGACCGGGAGGGCCGGCAGAAGGGAGTATGAGAGGGCCGCCCGGTGGATAAGGGAGGTCGGCTCAACCGGGATCAGGATGGCGGTGGTCCCGGGCAATCATGACATAGGGTACTGGGGCAATGTAATGTCCATGGGAAGGCAGGCTATCGGCCGAAAGTACCACCGCTGGATAAAAATAATCGACAGGCCCATCGAGCCCTGTGTCAGGGGGCCGGGCTGCGTCGTTGTGGGTCTGAATTCGGCCCACGGGATTAGTCCCACCAGGTTTTTCAACGGCTACCTGAACCGCCACCAGCGGGCCAGGGCAAGGGAAATCTTGCAGGCAACGCCCCCCGGACACCTTAAGGTTGTATTCTGCCACCACCCCCTGGTCCGCTTTGCGGACAACCTGCACAGCGCCATGTTCAGGGCCGACAGCGTCAGGGGGGAACTGATGGCCGCCGGAGCCGGCCTTTTTCTGTGGGGGCACCAGCACAGCTTTGCCGCCGCTGAGCTGGCCAAAAACGGTGAAAAATGTTACGCCGTGCAGGGCCCCACCCTGTCCGGGAGGATCAGGGACGGCAACTACCCGGGCTTTTCGGTTGTGGAGTGGTATCCCGAAACAAGGATAGTCATACGATCTTATAATGTAATAAACGACGAAGCCATAGAAGAGGAAAGAATGGTTGAATACCCGCTGCGAGGAGGAACAGCGGCGTCAGTTGTTGAATAAGATCCCGGGAGGTAGGAATTTCCCCATTTTTGAATTCCCTCTTGAAGGAGTTGGCCCGCCATGTTTTTTGAACAGGGTCCCATCAGGCCCCCCAGCGAAGCGGAAAGCCTTTTGCTGAGGCTGACCAGGAACTGCCCGTGGAACCGCTGCGATTTCTGCAGTACATACAAGGGTGAGGTGTTTTCCAGGCGGCCTGTTGATGAGATCAAAAGGGACGTGGACAGCGTCTGCCTGATCGTTGAAAGGATAAGAGAGAGGTCCTTCCAACTCGGTTATGGTGGTGAGGTCAACCATCATGTTCTGTCGGACATATACCGGACCGGCAATTACCAGGTCATACACGTGGCCTCCTGGCTGTACCGCGGCGGCGGCGCCGTTTTTTTTCAGGACGCCAACTCATTGATTATGAAAACATCCGAACTGGTGGAAGTGATACGGTATGTCAGGGAAAAGCTGCCCCCGGTGCAAAGGATAACCTCGTATGCCAGGTCCAAAACCCTGGCCAGGAAGAGCACCCGGGAGCTGGAGGAAATCCGTGACGCGGGCTTAAACCGGATTCACGTGGGGATGGAGTCGGGATCCGACGCCGTGCTCAAGTTCATGAACAAGGGGGCCACCGCCAGGGATCACATAGAAGCCGGCAGGCGGGTGGTGGAAGCGGGGATTTCACTATCGGAGTACGTCATACTGGGGATGGGGGGCCGGCTCTGGCCGGAGGAGCACCCCCTGGAAACGGCTAGGGTGTTGAATGAGATAAACCCGGATTTCATCAGGCTGCGCACGCTGGCCGTGCCCGAAGGAACACCGCTGTATGAAAAGCTGGTTGCGGGGGAGTTCGTCGAGCAGACAGAGGACGAGATAGTGGCCGGGGAAAGGCTGATGATTGAAAAGCTGGAGGGCATAAATAGCGAGGTGGTCAGCGACCACATGCTGAACCTGCTGGAAGAGGTGCGGGGCAAACTCCCTCATCAGAAGGAATACATGCTCTCGGTGATTGACAGGTATCTTTCCCTGCCGAAAAAGGAAAGGGTGAATTTCCGGCTGGGTAAACGGTGGGGGCTGTACCGGAGGCTTGACGACCAGGCCGACCAGGCCAGGTACGCCAGGGTGGAGGCCGTAAGGCACCGCCTGGAGAGCGAGGGAAGGCTGGACGGCACAATTTCCTCCCTGCGGGCGGGGATGATCTGAGAATGGTTCCCGAATGTGCAAGTAGCTTGTAGCTATTAGCTAATCAGTTAAATTGGCTGCCGGAGGCTTCTTATGGAAAAGAAATGCGGACTGGAAAATCATTTTAAGGAAAAATATGCCGAGGAAATAAAAAAAATAATTGACCGCGAGCAGGTCAGTCCCGAGGTGGCGGTGTGCAGCTACCTTTGCCCGGAGATTATCGGCTGCATCGAGGATGTCGAGGAAAAGGCCTGTGCGCTCCGGCTGAGGATGCTCAGGGAGTAGTGGCGCGGAAATTTACCCGGGGAGGAAGAACGGTTGACAAGAGTTAAGGTGACGGACCTGAGGAGCGGGATGAAGCTGATTTCCAGCTTTATTATCAACGCCAAAAGGCTTACTCCGTACAAAGGCAGGCCGGGGCATTTTTTGACCCTGACGCTGGGGGACAGCACCGGCCAGGTGGAGGCCAAGATCTGGGAGAAGGCCGAAGAGGCCCACAGCAGCTTAAATATCGGCGATCTGCTGGAGGTGCGGGGCGACGCCAGGGAATACAACGGCGCACTGCAGTTAAACATCACTTCATACCGCGTTTGTTCCGAAAGCGAATTTAATCCCGGGGATTTTTTGCCCTCTTCCCCCGTGGATACTGCTGGAATGCTGGCCGAACTGAGGGGGATGATCGACTCCATAAATAATCTCCATCTCAGGGCCCTGCTGCTGAGCTTTTTTGACGACGGGGAGTGGCGGCGGCGCTTTTGTGCCGCGCCGGCGGCCAAGGCCAACCACCAGGCCTACCTCGGCGGCCTGCTGGAGCACACGCTGAACCTGGCCAGGGCCGCGGCGGCGGTGGTCAGGCTTTACCCCAGGCTGGACCGCGACCTGATGCTGGCCGGCGCAATACTGCATGACATAGGGAAGGTTGAGGAATACAGGTACGACCGGTACATTGATTTTACCGACGGGGGGAGGCTTCTGGGGCATATAGTGATGGGTGTCAGCGAGGTGGACAGGAGGATCAGGGGCCTCGGGGAGGACAATCCCTTTCCCGAAAGCCTGCGCCTGAAAATACTGCACATTATCACCAGCCACCACGGCATGTACGAGTGGCAGTCCCCCAAAAAGCCCAAATTCATGGAAGCAGCGGTAATTCACCTGCTGGACATGCTGGACACGGTGGTGGACATTTTTTCCAGGACCCTGGACGAAACCACCGGTGAAAATTCGTCCTGGTCCCCGTGGATCCGCAGCCTGGAGAGGTACGTATTTTTGAAATAGCCACAGAGATCAATACCTATATGAAAGCAACAGCGGTGGTCTTACGGACCACCGCTGTTGTTTTTATGTTTTATCCTTTTAATTTTCCAGGTTTAAAATCATCCACTATTTTGCCGTCTATGAGCAGCACCACCGGGAAGGTGCGGGTGTTACAGGCCGCTCCGTAGCGGTTCTGGCTGTCCACCACCAGCAGCCCTCCGGCCGCCCCTTTTTTATCAACCAGCCTGGCCATGGCCTTTTCGGCCGCCTCCTGGGGGTGCAGGCCGTGGGCCAGCAGGGAATCCACGTACTTGGCCGTCAGCGTCTCGATAAAGGCCTCGCCCAGCCCGGTGCACACCACCGCACACCTCTGGGAAGCGTAAATTCCTCCCCCGATCACGGGGGTATCGCCCACCCTGCCGGGCAGCTTCAAAAAGGACCCGCCGGTGGAAGAGGCGGCCGCGGTGCGGCCCTGGTGGGAGACCGCGCAGCCCACGGTATCGCACGCCTGCCGGTTTTCCGCCGGCAGGCCGGTAAACAGGCTTACCGCCGGCAGACTTCCCTGGTCTTTCAATGCAATGGCCTTCTGCCAGGCCTGGAGCATCTCCGGGGCCACGCAGTCCGCCTGCGGGAAACCCCGGGAGCGGGCGAATTTTGTGGCCCCCTGGCCCACTAAAAACACGTGGGGGGTATCCTCCAGCACCCGGCGGGCCACCGAAACGGGGTGGGCCACCTCCCGGATGGCCGCCACCGCCCCAAACCTGCCGGTGGCGCCGTCCATTACCGAGGCGTCCATTTCCACCTCGCCGTCCAGGTTCAGTACCGAACCGTAGCCGGCGTTGAGCAGGGGGCTCTTTTCCAGAACTTTTACGGCCTCCTCGGCGGCGTCCAGGTGCCCTGTTCCCAGGGCCCTGAACCCGGCCAGGGCCGCTTCCTGCAGCACTTTGATGTAAGAGGGGGCGTCGCTGGTCTCCACGCCACCGTGGACCAGTATAACACTCATTTTTTTTACTAATCCTTTATCAATTCTGTTTTAGCCTTTTTAAGGCCGCTGCCGTTGTCCAGCACTCTTCCGGCGGTGGTCCGTGGCAACCTCTGCAATAATACTTGTAGAAAAATATTTCCGTCCCGGGCACTGCTTATGAATCTCATTTTAACGCCATTTTTTACCGTCAGCAATATAAAATGACAGGGAATTTCCTGAATGGTATAAAATAAGATAAACAACTTGCCGGAAAAGGGGTGGTCATTATCCGCAAGTTTATCGTGGGCGTTATGGGGGGCGGTGAGGGGGCTTCCCCGGATGACTGCAGGCTGGCCCACCGCCTGGGCCGGTTGATAGCCGGAGAGGGATGGGTTCTATTAAACGGGGGCCGGGCCGCCGGCGTGATGGAGGCGTCGGCCAGGGGAGCAAAGGAAAACGGGGGCCTGACCGTGGGCATACTGCCCGACACCGGAAGCGGCCTGGCTTCCCGGTACATAGACATTCCCATTGCCACCGGCATGGGGGACGGGCGGAACTATATCAACGTGCTGTCCAGCGACGTGGTGGTGGCCCTGCCGGGAAAGGCCGGGACCATTTCGGAAATCGCGCTGGCCCTGAAAAACCGGAAAAAAGTAATACTGCTGCGGTTTGATGCGGGCGGGCTGTTTGAAATATACCGGGAAAAGGGGCTGCTTAAATCCGCCGGCAGCGCCGAGGAAGCAATACAACTGATCAAAACGGAGTATAAAAGTTATATGGAAGAGTAAACTCTTTACTGACTGAACACCGTCACTCCATATTAAGCCCGGACCGGACCATATCGGCCACCACCAGTGGAACCGTCCGGCAGGGCCAATAAAAAGCAGCTGGGCATTCATGACGATGTCCCGGTGCCCGGCCTGAAAAGGCTGGTGGAAGAGGTGCACGGGCGGGGCGCCAGGATCGGCATCCAGATCACCCACGCCGGCAGCAACACCAGCTCAGAGGTGCTGGGCTAAGGTTATGCGGGTTTATTTTTAAATTTAATAAGGAATCATTATATTAACAATAAGTGGAACTAATAGTGACAAGACATAACTACACGAAAAACATAAATACCAATCTTGTGAAACATTCGACTACCTGAAAGTACATGATACTTATTTGTGAAACTTTCGCCATTTACAGGAGGTAATTAAAGGATAAAACATTTACCTGACACGTGACCCGGCGTATATTTATAAAAAATAAGGGGGTATGAACATGAGATATGTTACTAAATTATTGAAAATAGATAGCTTTCCGGCATTGATTCTGTGGGGCTTGGGAACAATAGCGGGGTACTTCTTTCTTTTTTCAAATAATGAAGTGTTTTTAGTTATTATGTCCGGAAAAAGTTACATTAGCGCAATGTATTCGATGATTATAACATTAGCTGCGGCAATTTTATACGGCAACACTATTTTGATTATTTCCAGGAAAACCGTAGAAAAGGCGCTGAAGTTAAAGGATAAGGAGAAAGGGTAGTTGAATCATGGCCGGGCAAGTTTTATTTTCCGCCGAGCAAATCCAATTAATAAATATAACACCGGAAACCGGCCTCTCACTGGTGGGCATAGGTTTCGCCGGGGGGCTGTTGAGTGGTTTTCTGGGAACCGGTGGGGGCTTCGTAATGACGCCCGCCATGATGAGTTTGGGGATACCCGGCATAATGGCGGTGGCGGCCAACATGGCCCACAAATTCGGCAAGTCCGTAATTGGCAGCATAAAGTACGACGAATTCGGGGGTGTTGATAAAAAACTGGGTTTAATAATGTTCAGCGCCCTTATTGCCGGGGTAAAACTGGCCGTAACCGTGAACAAGAGGATTTTGGACGCAGCCGGGGTGGCGGCTTCCAACCTGTACATAAGTATAATTTTTGTGTTCATCCTGGCCGGGGTTTCAGTTTTTATATTCCGGGACATAATTGAACAGCGTGCCTGCAAACAAGGACGGGGGCCACGGACGGGCAAAGCCGCCGGCTGGGTAAAAAGAATCAATTTGCCCCCGCTCATTTATTTTAAAGTGGCCGGCACCAGGGCATCCCTCTGGCCCGCCCTGGCGGTGGGGTTTGCCACCGGTTTTCTGGCCGGAACCATAGGCGGGGGAGGTTTTATCGGTATCCCGGCCATGGTTTACCTGCTGGGGGTTCCTATCCCTGTGGCGGCGGGGACCGGGATTTTCCTGGCTATTTTTTCGGGAATGCAGGGAACCTTTCTTTATGCCGTGGACGGCTACGTCGACGTGAGGATTCCGCTGCTGCTTTACCTCGGCTCAATTGTGGGGGTCACCCTGGGGGCGGTGGGCAGCCGGGTGGTCCGGCCTTCTCAAATAAAGCTGGTAATGGCGTTAATAATGGCGATGGTGGTCTTCAGCAGGGCCTCGACGGTACCGGTTTATTTGACCGAATTGGGCTATCTTGCTTTGGCCCCGGGCGCCGTATCCGCCTTCAACTTAATTGGCAAAGTCTTTCTGTTCGGCAGTGGATTGGCGGGCTGTGCCCTTATTTTATTCTGGATATTGAAAGCGCTGGCAGAAAACCGCTCCACAACGGCCGGGGGCGCGATACCGAGGCCGGATAAGCCCGCGCCCCGCCACTATACACCTGCCGGTACCGGCCGCCCGGGGCGGTAGTGGTGGGAAACCCTAGCTCTTGGCCGGGGATGCTCTATTTGAGAGCCGTCCGGCAATAAGGAAGTACAGGGGAATCCCTATTTGTAACGGTATGGCGTAATAAGGGTAGATTTTAAAGGCAAAGCTAAACATTTCCAATATATTGTTATACACCAGGATGGAGAGGTTAACTATCAGTATAGATATGGGGATAATGATTTTACGGTAGTTAAGGCTGAATGCCTCCGCCAGCTGCTTTGACACGACATAATGCAACAGGGCAAGTTTTAAAAAGCCGGTTTGTATCCAGAGCAATACCGTTATCGCTTTTACAAAGCCGGCTTGTGGTATGGAGTTTATGGTGTTAAAAGTTGGAGAAATATAGTATTGAATTCGTTCCGGTGGTAATACCAGTATAATTGTGATTAAAGTTATCATAAACATGGCTCCGGCCAGTAGCACCCCGCCCAGAAGCGCTTTGCGCGGTTTGCTTACCAGTTTCAGTAAAGGTAAGAAAACTACGGTTTCCATAAAGGGAAAAGAGATAAATGGGATGGCATCTTTTATAATCAGCTTAAAGCCGTGTTCAAACACTGGTTGGAAATGATTCGGCTTCATCACGGGTATAGCCATAGCAACCAGCAAAATACCGGCCAAAAAAGAAAGCAATACAAAGGGGCCTGCCAGACGGGAGATTGCTTCTATTCCCTGGGAGGCGGCGTAGGCTGCTAAAAGCACCAGGATGGTGTTAAAAACTACCTGGGGGGTATTTGGCATAACGGACAGGTTCAATATTTCCCCCAGATTACGGGTTACGAGGGCTGCCAGATGCAGGGTATAAAGGCTTAAAATAAACCTTGCCAGGGGGTAATGGCCTTGCGGCTCTTTATTGTTTAAACTCAGGAATAGAGCATATATAACCCCGGTAACCCAGCCTATCAGCCCCGCCATCCACATATCCTGTTCGCTTGCCCCCAAAACGGGGATTATAATGATGGCGGTTCCAAGTAAAAAAGCAGCCTCCATCATGGCAAATTGAAAGGTTCCCATTATATCCCCCGGCTGCTGAAATTACTACTAACGGCTCTAGTTTTTACCGGCGGGGGGAAGGTTATAACACAACCAATACTTTAAATATTCGCCGGGAGTCCGCGTTCCCGTATAATCAAAAAACCACCGGCAAAAAGAGTGGTTTTTTGATGGGACGGAATAAGGTGGACCCCATAGAGTATAGGGGGACGTTGTTGACAAGTTGACATATTAACTATATTCTAATTCTTCTATCAAGGCCTTTTCCCGGGGAGCAATCTTCCGTCCCCGCTGCACAAGACGACTAACAGCAGACCTGCTTAA